>JBJKSB010000103.1:0-109018 GCA_046704385.1 Bacteroidales bacterium
ATTTCCTAAGTTGAGATACCATGTTTTTCAGATAGTAATATCCGATTCCACCTTTTAAAGGGTTTGGGAGGATAATATACAATACCTAAAAGTCCCTCTATTCCTTTGGTTCTTTATGCAGCATTAACGCTTCAATGTTGGCAGCCATTATTTCCGGATCGATCAGGAGTTTTAAATAGGCCTGGTTCGAATCCTTTGTATTTTGCCATTGATTACCGCCCTCATCATCGGGCAGGCAGATGCCATTTACCTTTTCCCAAACTGAACCCAATCCCCCGCGAATAGCATAGTAAACCGCCGTTTGGTCGTAGGTGCAGTTATCGAGAATTCTGCCTTTGAAACCGGCTTTTATCCAGGGAGCATTTTGGCTGAAATGCATAAAACCGACATACAAGGGAGTGTGTCTATCAATTTCGTTAAAAACTTCGCCTGTTTTTATAAGTTGCCCTATTTCATAACCTGAAAAGGTAATGGGTTTGGTGATATTTCCGAGTACAAATTTGGTGACCCCGGGCATATTGCCGCTAAAATTCCATTCCCACTTGCCCGAGGGATATTGCCCGCCCATAATCACAAACTCCTTTACCTTTTGGTCAATCAACTCCTTACCATTAAGTGAAGAAATAGAATCAGCCTGTGAGTTCATTAAGTTCTTAAAATTTGCCAACGGCCCTACCGCTATAATTATGATACTGTTGTCAGCAGCTTTAGCCAGGATTTGACGGTATAAAACAACTGCATCAGCTGCCTGTTCCTGGTTTATATCAGAAGGAAATGAATCAGCTATAGGTTTAGTGTAATTGTAGGGTTCCTGAAACGACCCTCCCTTTCTAACGCCAATCGGAATATCCGGATGATGATAAAAAGTATTGACCGCATCGATGGCCGGTACAGCGTATTTTTCCTGCGTCCAGGCCATTACAGCCAGCAAATCGCACTCTTTGGTGTCGATAAAATAATTCAGCATGGTAAGCGCACCTAAATCATCAGCGTCGCCACCAAAATCGGTATCAAAAATCACTTTTTCCTGGGCGTGTGAATTGAGCGCAACGGATAAAATTATACCCAATATCGAGATAAAAAAGCCAATTCTTTTCATTGCATTGGAATTTTAGTTATTAAATTAAAATCTAGTTGTGCATTCATAAAGTTCTGTTTAAATACTCATCGGATGAGTTTTATATTACAAAGAAAACTTCTGCTAGTAGGTATCCACCAGCGACATGGTTTTAATTTCATCAGGTACAATTTTGCCGGAATTACCAGGTTTGATCCATATATCATAGGTTTTCCCCGGAAGAACATCAAAGTAATTATCGCTAAAAACTGCATCATCATCGGTATATAAATACAAATTTTTAAGAAGATGCTGAGTTGTAATCTGATAATGTTTTCCTTTGATATAGTTTATTATGGGTTTTGCCCTTTCCAGTTCAAGGTCTTTTGGTTTTTCAAAATAAAAATCAGTATAAGCAAGCTCCTGTTTTCTAATATCTGAAAGTGATAAATGTAATACCACCCCTTTGCTATTAGCCTTGCCCAAAAGTTGCTTTACCGGAATACTAAAAATATTTTCAGAAGTGTTAGCCGGTGTAAGTACATCCAGCTTATTATCATATAATACTTTACCGTCAAAATCCATCAGGGTAACTGCCACTGTGGCATCATCCGGATCCAATTCATCAGACACCAACCAAACATTAATATTTGTACTATCGTTTAAAACAGATAACAAATAAGGTTTATATGCTTTTTTAGCAAAATACTGCAAAGCTTTCCACTTACCGTAATAATCCATTGACGACCATGAAGCCACCGGCCAGCAATCGTTCAACTGCCAGTAAAGTGTACCCATACAGTAGGGTTTGTTACGCCTGTGGGCCTCAATTCCCATTTCAATTCCTTCAGCCTGCAACACCTGACCCACATAAAGAAATTTTGCAAAATCCTCGGGTATATGATAATCCCACCCCATATATTCCTTGATGCGTAAATTACCAATCCCACTACGCTGATGCGAAGCCATCACCTCCGACTCAATATTCCAGTCCTCAGGTATAGTATATTTTTTCACTGAATTAAAATCGGGAAATGATTGAAATCCATACTCACTCATAAACCGGGGAATAATTTCATTAAAGCGTTCGAATTTTTCCTTACCATGCCATACTCCCCAGTAATGCACATCGCCTGAAGTACTTTCGTAACCTGCCAGTTTTTTAAAACCTGCTGCCGGCGACGATGGCCAGTAAAAAACTTCCGGGTCATCACTTTTTACAACCTTGGGCAATATAGAATAAAACAGCGTATCGTATGCATGCCAAATCTCAGCCCTTTGTTCCGGATTATATCGTTGCTTCCAACCCCAACCCCAATTATCATTTCCCTGACCCCAGGCCGCTTCAATTTCGTTATTTCCACACCATAAAGCAATGGAAGGATGATTCCTTAAACGCTGAACATTCTGAATAGCTTCCTGCCTCACATTTTCCAGAAAATTATCGTTACCCGGATACATACTGCAGGCAAACATAAAATCATGCCAAAGCATTAAGCCTAACGAATCGCATAATTCATAAAACCGGTCATTTTCATAGATTCCACCTCCCCAAACGCGTAACATATTCATATTACAAGCGGCAGCCGATTTTAAAATATGCAGGTATTTTTCATCGGTTACGCGGGTTAGGAGTATATCATTAGGAATGTAATTAGCACCTTTGGCAAAAACAGGTACCCCGTTTACCTCAAAATAAAAGCTCTCGCCCTTTTCGTCGGGTTTACGAACCACACGAATATTACGTAATCCGGTTTTTACCCGTGTGGAAGCCAGTACTTTACTATTATTTAAGACATCAACCTGAAACGTATACATATAGGGTGTTCCAAGCCCGTTTGGCCACCATAAATAAGGTTTCGCAAACCCTGTAAATAATTCCAGTTTATTAACTCCCGGGTTAATCTGCCTGTTAGTTGCAATTAACAGGGTATCTCCGGTTGCTTTATTCGTAACCTGAATATTAACAGTTTGTTGTTTGTCCGATTGGATGGTAGTAACAAAATCGAGCTTTGCATAATCCTCCGTAATCTCCTTCTGATCGACAAATACATCATTAATTTTTGTTTCAGACCACCCCAGCAGGTAAGCCGGCCTCCAAATTCCTGAAGTGACTAACCTTGGACCCCAATCCCATCCGAAATGAAAAGGTGCTTTACGAATAAACGGACTTACTTTTTTGTCGCCCAATTCACCATTTTCCGATTGGTCATTCACCGCCGGCAACGCATAGCCATTTTCTTCCAATAATTTCAACCCCTTATTAATTGGCGAGTGAAAATAAATGCGAAGTTCATTCTTGCCAACTTTAATCAGATTTTTCACTTCTGCTTTCCAGCTGCGAAACATATTATCAGCCTGCAACACCAGGCTATCGTTCAAATAAACGTCGGCATAAGTATCCAGTCCTTCAAAACATAATTCAAGATGATCACTTTGCAACAATTCATCAGAAACCTTAAATTCTTTCCGGTATTCCCAGTCTTTCTTATCGATCCATTGTTGTTTATGTTCATTCAGCCTGTAAAATGGTTCTTCAATTTTACCATTGGTCAGTAAATCTTCGTGCACCGTTCCAGGTACCCTGGCCTTCATCCAATTATTTGTATCGGCCTGTTTAAATTGCCAACCTGAATCAAGATTAAGTTTTAACATACCATTTTCAGTTTGCAAATCAGTATTACATCCATAAATTAAAAGTGCAATTAAAAAAGAGAAGACCAGGTTTTTCATCGGTTTATATTTTTGAGATTATCATGCTTTTATATATAATGTTTAAATAAAAATAGACTTTTTAGAGGAATAAATTTAATGATTGGGGTTTTTTTGAGGGTTTGAGGATTTTTGAAGAGTAGCTTACGCTCTATATTTCTTTAGACTCGTAATTTTGATCCTGTGTTTACCAAAATTCCCCCTTTAGCTGTAGCCATCTCCCCCAGGGGAGAACACAATAAAATAGGGCCACAACTTAATATTTGGTTAAACACCGTTTCAAGAAGCCAAATGTTATTAGACTTTTCCTATCCAACATATTTCTTTTTAAACAAAAATCCCGGAGCGCAAACTCCGGGATTTCTTAATATTTAAGTTGCAACGTTGTTTTATTCTGTAATCCCTTTCCAATTATCGGTTCGGAAAGGTGATGCAGGTAAATTTGCTGAATTTGTCAGGTTACATTCAGGATTAGATGACCATGCATAGCGAACGGCCAGCGGGGTTTTTACCTGACGACAGGTTACGTCTACTTTATCACCAACAATTTGAGCATCGGCCCAGTGAAATACTGAATCGGCACCAGCCATGGCAAAACCGGTTAGTTTATCTCCATGTGAAATTTTAAGCCCGTCGTAAACATAGTCGAACATTAGTTCAACCGTATCTCCTTTAATTTCGAAAGCCCTGTAAAGAGGCCCCATATAAGGAATATCCTGATCGTAAACTTTTGCCAGAGCATTTAATGCCAAACGTTTCCCTACATCCTGCTTATCGCCGGGATGAATGTTTTTGGCATCGCCAATATCAATTGTTACAGCCATTCCTGTGTTGGGTAGCAAAAGTGCCATAGTTTGAGCTTCGCGAAGTTCGGCCCAGGTATCTTCAACCGGCTCGGTATTTCGCGACATGTAACTTGCCAATTGTACAAAAAAGAATGGAAAATCACCCTGATCCCACTGCTGTCGCCAGTCGGTTATCATATTTTTAAACAACTCCCGATACTGAAATGCTCTACCGGCATTACTTTCACCCTGATACCAGATGGCTCCACGGAAAGTAAATGGTATTAATGGGCTGATCATCCCGTTATATAATACCGTAGGTTGATTTGGATCATCAATAGCTATCGGACGTGTTTTAATATCTCTAAAATCAAATCCTTTTTTAACCAGCCAGCCTTTAGCAATAGGAATAGATTTCCCTTTGCCGGATTCCAGCTTATAACTTTCAGCTTTACCCATAAATCCACCGCCGCCACCGAAATCATAAACCCGGAGTGTGATTACATTTTTACCTACCTTGGCTAAACCTGAAGGTAATTTATACTCACGTATTTTGTCCCAAACTTTATCTTCACCAACTTTCACTCCATTGAACCAGGCTTCATCCCAATCGTCAGGTGCTCCATACATCAGGGTTAAATCACTGTTTGCCATATCCTTAGTTAAGGTGATAGTTTTACGATACCAGGTGGAACCATCATAATTTCCCAGTGAAGTTTCTTCCCACATTTTAGGCAAATCCATTGGAGTCCAGCCACTATCGTCGAAATCTACTTCGGCATAAACAACTTTATCCCCCTGGTAACCAGGATCGGCTACTCTTATTTCCTTATTCATCTGTTTGGTATCGGCCTCGTACTTTTGTTGCAGGCTATCGCGCGAAGCGGCCAATTTTCCAATCTTTTCAGCCAATTTTGCAAAATCATCCATTTTCATCAGGGTTTCACGACTTGTCCATGCTTCGGCTACGGTACCACCCCATGAGGTATGAATTAAACCAATAGGAACTTTTAATTCCTGGTACAATTTCCGGCCGAAGAAATAGGCAGTAGCCGAAAAAGGCTTAGCTGTGTTGGAATCGCACTGAACCCAGCCGATGGTACCTATAGTATCGACTGGTGTAAATGCAATATTTCGTTCCACGGTAAACAAGCGGATATCCGGATAATCAGCCTGTGCAGCTTCTTCTTCAGCGTTGTTTACATGAGCCCAGTTACCCACTAAGGGCATCTCCATATTCGACTGGCCTGAACATATCCACACTTCACCCAGCATTACATTTTTAAAAGTCTTGCTTATCGTTCCTGACGAAATGGTCAATTCGTAAGGACCGCCTGCTTTAGTTGTAGGTAAACTTGCCATCCATTTACCATCATCACCGGCTTTACAGCTGGTATTTGTTCCCCATGAGCCGGTTACTACAATTTTCGCTCCCGGATCAGATTTTCCCCACACATTTACTCCGGTGTTTTGTTGCAACACCATGTTATCGGTGAAAACCTTTGGCATTTCAATAAAAGTTGTTTTGGTACAACTTAAAAATACTGCCAGCATTATGCCTAGCATTCCATACTGCCTTATTCTGTTCATTTTACTAATTTTTGGTTTTATAATTTCGCTGTTAAAAATTGTTGCATTTAAATTTACGCTTTTTTGTTCAGGATGCCTTATAAAAATCACTCCTCATTTTACTTTGTAGAATATATTTATGAAAACTGAAATGCCGGCTCTAAGTCCGGCACTTCAAACAAAAATAAACCTAATTATGAAATTTAAATCCTTCCATTTTTATTTTACCATCCCATTAATTGCTTTAAAAATATTTCTAATTCATTAGCAATTATTTGGTGTTCGCTGGCATCAGGATGATAATCGCACCCTGAATTCAAATTATGAGTTAAGTACAATTTATGAACAAGGGTATCGCCACTATTATTTAAATTATTCACCACTCCTGTCAGGTAACTTTTCTGGGATTCGAACAACGTATTATCAGCCATTGGGCTGGTAAGACATACTATTTCTGCATCAGGATATTTAGACCTTATGATACCAATAAAATTCACATAAGCACTACAAAAAGCTGTTGAATCCTGAATACCATCGTTTTGACCCAGGCAAACAGTAACAACATCAGGAATATAATTTGAAAAATTCCATGCATCACCTGTTGGCATTAAATTAATCTGCTGGTAAATCTCAGGCATGGTATAGGCAATATCACAACAACTATGAATTAACCCAATACCTGAATAGGAAGTCAGCATGGCCTGGGTATTTAAAGCACGACCTACCACCAAACCATAAGCCAGATAAGCACTATGCTCATCGTACCATTCGCCAGTACCACAGGCAACTTCGCTATAATCGGCACCATATCCACAGGTAATTGAATTTCCTATGCATTCAATTTTTCGATCAGGTAGCGGATCAGGTTCCAGTAGTTCGTCGCATCGTAAGCCAACAAATTCAATATAGCCGATACTTGCCTCTGTATTCTTAACTATGCTCAATGTATGATCTCCATCGGCAAGTCCACTCACTAAATCAATTGTGTTTTGTTTATCGGTTGTCTGAATCCGGGTAGGTTTGCCATCAACTACTATCTCCAGATAATTATGATAAGAACCGTATTGAACTGCATCATTCAATAAAATCTGACAATATGTACCTTTAAATTTTGCCTTAATGGTTGTACCTGAAGCCCACATCCTGGGTTTCAACGGATTTGAAAAATCTACCCTTCCAATATATTGAATGTATGGGTTATCCGGTTTAATGACTTCCTCAGTAACGTAAACCTGCCAGGTGGTTTTCGATCCGATTTCGGTTGTAATTACATAATCAACATATCCTTTCTCTGCAAAATTTACAGCAACTCCCGATTGTGGCTCAATAGTAGTTCCATCCGTATAAGTAATGGTTGGGACGACGTTTGTTAAATCATATCCTACCGGCACTTCAATATATATACTATTTCCGTCAAAAACCGATTCGCCTACCTGGCCCGGTATGGAATACGTCAAAATATTGGCCTCGTATATTTTCTCACTTTTTACCTCAACCAGCCAATCACGCGTTTTACCGCTTTCCGCTGTAACAGTATATACTACCGGTCCATTTGAAAAATCAACCGGTTCCTGTGATGCCGGCGAAATGGTAGCACCAGGTGAAACCGTGATCTCAGATTCCAGCTTACTAATGTCCGTTCCAAGCTTAACCTCAACAGTAACCGAAGTATTACTAATGACTGCCTCACTTTTTTGCCTTTTCAGATAAAAGCTAAGTATTTTAGTTTCATCACTTTTTGCATTTTCGACAGAGACTTCCCAGGGTTTAACACTATTATCCTCAGCTGTAACAGTAAATATTACCGGTCCTGCCGAAAAATCCGTTTCCACTCCTGATGCAGGAGTCATAGTGGCTTTTTCCGAGATTTCAATCTGGGGTACTAAAGCTGATAAATCAGTTTCAGCTCCAACCTTAACCTGTACTTTGTCAGCATCACTTAAAATAGTGGCTGGTTCCGTTTGTCCAGGTACAGAGAAAGATAAAATTTCTTTTTCATTACTTGCCTCGGCCGATTCCTTACAGGCCCATATTACAAAAGAAAGGAATGCAAATATTATTAGTTTTAATTTCATTCTCACCTAAAAATTATCTTTTTAATTTAATGTAAGCTTTGCAATCCGACTGTATTGTCCTGACTTAACTTTGATCAGATAAATACCTGACTCAGAGGCATAATCATGCAAATCAAAGGTAAATGTGTTTGATCCAGGGCCTGTGTTTTGAGGTTTAAATTCAGCCACTTTGGTACCAATAATTGAATAAACCTCAATTTTAACTTCCTGATTATTTTCCGGATAAAATTCAACTGAAACTTTATTTGTTGCCGGATTTGGAAATATCTTTAATGATTTATCATCACTTTGTGTTTTTTTAATACCGGTATATCCTTCTTTGGCAGTTACAGTTATAAAGCTCTGATTACTATAATCAAGACTGTCATAAACCACCAATGAAAAAACATAATCGCCTGCTATATAAAATTTACATTGTGGTTTTTCACTATCGGCCTTTAATAAATCGGTAGTACTACCTTCGGGCCATGATTCCAATGCCCATTTATAAGTCAACGCATCACCATCGGCATCATAACTTTTTGAACCGTCAAATTTGAAAAACTTATCCAGTGCACTTATAGTATCATTGCCAGCTACTGCAACCGGTGGTGTATTGAATGCCCTTACACTTAATGCTTTATACGCTGGTACACTTTCATTTATACCTGACGAAACAACGAGTTTAATGGTGTAGTTTCCTGCAACATCAGGTTTAAAAGATGCTATAATTTCATCAGCTTTTTGGATGACAGCAGTACTTCCGTCGGGTTTTGATTCAATAGTCCAGTTGTAGGAAGTAATTTCTTCCCCGTCGGGATCGTAACTTTTATAACCATTAAACTCTGAGGTTCGGCCTACAACTCCTTTTTGTGTGCTTTCTGTAATGGCAAATGGTGCAGCCGATCCAACATGTCCGGCCGTCAACAAACGTGCTATATGCACATAATGACCACTTACACTGCTTTGGTCAATATTTTTTATATGTACAATGTGATTCCCATCAGACAAACCTTCCTGAATGAGTGTAAAAGCATATCTTGTACCCCAATCTTCATTCATCCAGGCATCAATAATTTTTTTCTCACCGTCGTCAATCCATACTTCTGCTTTACCGCGGTTGGCATCATCGTTTTGGGTAAAAATCAGCGAAAAAGCATTTCCTATTACCTGAAAATCAATTTGGTCGCCTGCATTTTCACTTATCCAACCCGAACTGGCAATTTTCCAACCTGAGTTTGCATAAGGTATTATATTATCAGAAAAAAACTGATAGGTGTGTGAATAAGTATCGGTAACCAACGGTGTAGGTAAAACCGTATCAATAGCTGGCAGGCTATCGTGTGCAGGTAAAGTGCTGTATAACGAATCAAGCTTTTCTTTAATAAAATCGGCAACATAAGCCATACCCACATCGTTGGGATGCAATCCATCCACAAAAATGCTGTTCAGATCAACACCATCGGCTGCCACACGATCATCAATTTTATCGGCAAAACTAACCATCGGTATACCATAATAATCTGCAACCAGTTTATGACTTGCCTGGGCAGTAGTACCATCTTCCATTTTAAGTGTGAGAATCATAACCCCCGGATGGTTTTCAGCTGACAAGATTTGTTGAACCAATCCCTCCATCATTTTCTCTGCCAGGTCTCCTTCCACATCGTTAACAGCAAACTCAATTACTACAAAATCGGGATTTTGCTTAAGCAAATCGTCATAAGCTCTGTGTACTCCAATATCGGAACCGGTACCTCCCCAGCCGGCATTAATCAGTTCTACTGTACTGTCGGGGAAAGTAGTTTGCCACCAATCAGCCATTAAGTTTGCCCAGCGTTTGTCGGCTGTTGACGCAGCATAACCCTCGGTGATAGAACCCCCAATTACTCCAATTTTTAGATGTTTGCCCTGCCTGCCCTTGTCCATGGCTTTATAGATACGTGCAGGTTCAAATTTTCCTGTTTGTGCAAAGGATGTCACAATCAGTACAAACAAAACAAATATTGAAAGAATAACTTTTTTCATAATTTCCCCCATTATTTTCATTATTTTTTGGTTAATGTCAACATCAAAACATCATGTCCCGGAACTGTTGTTTTAAGACTCTTTTTTGTGTTTCCCAATTTTTTATGAGTCCAATCATTGTACAGTTCATATTCTTCTTTTGAAAAATCAGCTTTTCGTCCTGAAAGTTTATCGATTAATGGATTGGCCTGCCAATCATAATCGATAGCAGCATCAGCTTTAGCACGATTTAAAAAACAAACAGCGAAATTTCCGTGTTGCAGAGGTTTTACCCAAAAATCAACACTATCGATAACCGATTGTTTGTAAGCCTGAATACCAAGTGAATCCTGATTAACAGCTATTGCATCTTTGTTAGTAAGAATCTCAAGTGTTTCGTCTGACATTTTACGCAAATCGTTACCGGCAATCAAAGGAGCTGCCAGCATACACCACATGCTAAAATGTGCCCGGTCTTCATTCACTGTCATTCCATTTCCTATTTCCATCATATCAGGATCGTTCCAGTGATCGGGTCCGGCCACTTTGCGTAACATCTCGTTATCGCGCATATCAATAATTTTGGTAACACCCCACGACGACCAGCTTCCGTGGCTATACTCACAATCGAAGCAAGGGTAAATATCACCCGAAATTCGCCACAGGTGTCCGATAGGTTGTGCCCATTCCCAAGGTTGATTATCGCCCCATTCGCAAATACTGAATACCATTGGCCTGCCAGCTGCGTACAAGGCATTCCTCATAGTAAGATAAGCTCCTTCAGCCTTAAGTCCGTCGGTATTGCACCAATCGTATTTCAGGTAATCGATACCCCATTTAGCATATTGCATGGCATCCTGGTATTCGTGCCCACGGCTTCCCGGATGTCCTCCACAGGTTTGCCAGCCGGCATCGGAATAAATTCCCAGTTTCAGACCCTTGCTGTGTACATAATCGGCAAGTGCCTTCATTCCATTCGGGAAACGTTCAGCGTTTGGATGGATAAATCCCAGACTATCGCGTTCACCATGCCAGCAATCGTCAATATTAATATACTGATAACCCGCATCTTTCATACCCGTAGAAACCATGGCATCGGCCATTTCGCGAATTATCTCTTCGTTTATGTCACAGGCAAAATGATTCCAACTGTTCCAACCCATAGGTGGTGTCAGCGCCATTCCTTCAAATTTTTGTGCCTTTAAGCCTATGGTTGCCAGTAAGGCCAATGTAATAATTGATAATTTTTTCATTATTGCTCTTTATTAATAATCCGGTTGTATTAATATCCTCTCATTTTCAACACTTCGTCAGCAGTAAGACATTTTTCGGAATTAAAAATCTCTTTAAGTTTTTCAACTGAATTGTTTTTATAACCCAGGTCGCTCCACATCATAAACCAGGTATACCCACTTTGATCGTCCATTTCCTGCAATGTTGGTATGGTACTGCATTCACCAATAGCAAATGGTCGTTTACCAGCAATCTCTTTGATATCATTATACCACTCTTTTCGGAATACCACATTAGTATCAGGTTCCGGGTAAATATCAAGTGAAACAATATCCACATATTTATCACCGGGATAATACTCTTTTAGTCCATGCCATGGCTTATCGGGGCTCCATACCCAAATAAGGTTATTTAGCTTATGATAATTGGTAAAACGATCGTAAAGCATTTTCCACATTTTTGGAAAACCATTTTCGCCGGTTTTGCCGCCCCACCAGAACCACTTACCATTCATTTCATGATAAGGCCGGAATAAAACCGGAATGTGTTTATCCTGCAATTTTTTAAATTCAGCAGCCAGTCGGTCAACATATTCTTTCCATGTAGTGTTGGCTGCAGTACCATCGGTTAAAATATCGTTCCATTGCTCAGGAGTAAGTTTAGTTTGCACACCTCCCACAAAAGGACAGGGTTCTCCCACATATGGATCAGCCTGATGATAGGTCATGGTAATGATACTTCCCCTATTATGCTGTTTAATAATTTCAGGTACCAGTAAGGGTCGGTATTTAATATTGTCTATGTCGTGTGATGAATCTGCAAAACCATAATCACAACCCCATAATCCAGGATATTTACCGGTTAGCAAATACATAGAATCAGTATATACTGACATTTTACCCAGATAATTATGCTGCCCGGTAATTACATATTTTCCCTGAATGCTGTAAAGGAATTTCAATAACTGTTTAGCTTCAGGAGTAGCATTGGGGTTAACAGTTTTAACTTCCGTATTATTATCGGCAGTTTTACTTTTGGATGTATTATTTTGACAGGCCCAACTTGCCAAAAATAATAACAACAACGAAACAACAAATTTAGTTTTCATAACGGTCTAGTTTATAATTATAATCTATATTTCCTTATTTTTGGCTCTACGCACCTCTAATTCTTCACAAATTTGTTTTACATGCTTATCGCTAAGCTGATAGGCATACATAAACAAACCGGAAATTAAGGCTGCTATTCCGGGAATGATACTCAACATTACTTTTATCCCGTTAATGGTCTCGGGCGCTTGTTCCACATTTGCCTTGAATCCATAAAAAGCGAGCAACCATAATGTTATGGAACCCCCCAAAGTCCAGCCCAGTTTTTGAGTCATACTCGAAGCTGAGAAAACCAAACCCGTTGCCCTTCGGCCGGTTTTCCACTCGGAATAATCAGCTGTGTCGGCATACATTGACCAAAGCAAAGGGAATATAATACCGGCACAAAAACTTACCAGGGCCTGCAGAATGTAAACATATATTACCATTTCCTTATTACACATGTAAAACAAGGCACTTAAAATGGCAGCCCCAAACATGGCATACATAAAGGTTTTGCGTTTCCCCAACCTGGCCGAAATCGGTTTTGCCAGGGCTACCCCAAACATGTTAAAAGCCTGACCCAGTAATAAATACAAGGTACTGAAGGCAAAGGTCATTTTCGAGATGGCAACTGCTGATTCGTCTCCAATATAATACTTAAAATAATACATAGCTACCCCGTCACGAACCGAATTAAATATTAATGTCATTACTCCGGCTCCCAGTAATACAAACCATGGAGCATTCTTCATCAGGTTTCTAAGGTCTTCCTTTAAATTGTTCTGTTGACTTGTGGGTACCTTTATCCTTTCACGGGTCCAGGAAAATGTCAGCACAAATAAAATGACCGCTATGGTGCCTATTATAACCATGGTAAGCTGGTAGGCTGTGGTTTCTGCCACACTCTGCTTAAAAAAGTCGAGCAGTGGTTGATATATGGCTACTACCAGTAAGCTACCTCCAAAAGCAAATACCATACGGAACGATGCCAGGCTGGTCCGGTTGTTTGAATCGCCCGACATTACTCCCAATAAGCTGGCATAGGGTACATTGATTGCAGTATAAACCATCATCATCAGGGTATAAGTTATGTAGGCATAAATTAGTCTGCCTGTGACAGTCATGTCCGGCGTGGTAAACAGCAGCACCCCAATTACACCAAAAGGAACAGCTACCCATAACAAATACGGTCTGAATTTGCCCCATCGCGTGTTGGTACGGTCGCCAATTACTCCCATAATAGGATCGTTGGCAGTATCCCAGATTCGTGTTATTAGAAACATGGTTCCGGCAGCAGCAGCCGATATTCCAAAAACATCCGTATAAAAAATGGCCAGGTAAAAGGTGAATATCTTCCAAAACATGGACGATGCTGCATCGCCAAAACCATAGCCTATCTTTTCTTTCAGTTTAATTGTGTCTGTCATACTTTCTTATATTTCCTGACTCAACTGGTGAGTTCTTTTGTTAATTAATTCGTTCCATTATCTCCATGCACAAACGACTGTTATGGTAAGGGCATTTCCAGAACCCGGCTTTTTCATCCGTTTCATACGGTTTGCCTCCTTTATTTACCCGCCAGTACCATTCACCATTTTTATGATCAATTATATATTTTTTAGTAAATTCCCAGCTGGTCCATGCTTTATCCAAAAACCCCGGATTGCTGCTTATTTCCCAGGCATTAAAAAAGCCAACCACAGCTTCAGCCTGTGGCCACCAATGCTTATCGGTATCCAGGTGATTTTTACCTGGCTCAAACTCATTATAAAGTCCTCCATCCTTATCCAAACCTTTCAGGCTAACTTCGGCCATATTTACCGATATCGGTTTAACTTTTTCGATAATATCTTTATCTCCCAAAACATGAGCCGCCTCATAAAGCAACCATGAACATTCTATATCGTGACCAAAGGATATAATATCAGATTTAAGATTCCAGTAATCATCAAAAAACAGGTTCAGGTTATAATTCTTATTTATAAATTGATTGATAAACAGGTTTATTAAATTCTCAAGGGCCTTTTGAATACGTTCTGTTTTATGCACCCGGTACAAATTGGTATAAGCTTCAAGAATATGCAGATGCGTATTCATTGTTTTGCTTTCATTGGCATCTTTTTCACTTAATCTGACATCTTCTAACTTGTTCCAATCTTCTGTAAATGCTTCAAAATACCCGTTATAGATTTTATCGAGGCTGTATTTTTCAATATACTCAAAAACATCCAGGGCAAGGTCCAGTGCTACCTGATCGTTCGTAATTTTATAAAATTCAGTCAGACCATAAATGGCAAATGCGTTGGCATAAATTTGTTTACGACCGTTTTTTGGTTTTCCTGAAGCATCAAGTTCCCAGTATATCCCACCATGAACCCGGTCCACAAAATGCTCATAGATATATTGATAGGCCCGGTACGCCATTTTCAGATACTCACTTTTTTTAGTCAACCGGTAAGCCGACGAAAAAGTCCAAAGAATTCTTGCGTTGAGTATCGAACCTTTTGGTGAATCCTGAATTTTATTGTTATTATGGTCCACCTTTCCAATAAAGCCCCCGTTTACTTCATCCACGGCATATTCCATCCAATAGTTCAGGATATGGGTTAATTCAAGTGATAATTCTGCTTTGAGTTGTTGTTTATTCATGTGAATATTTCAATTCATTATGTCTTGTAAACCAAACAATATTGCGTAATAATGACAATAACTTCATTGTATTTTAGAGTTTTATCCCGGCCCAGAATTTTGACTTCCTCCCCTTATTATGGGAGATACCTACAGGCAGAGGGATAAATTGTTATGAAATATATTTTATCACCCTTTTAGCTGTAGCCATTTTCCCTCAGAGAGGGAAAAAAGTAATTTCATTTAGCCTGTATAATATATTATTCATCTATTTTTATTTATTTCATTCATTAATCCTACCAAACTCTATATTGTATTTTTTAATAATGTTCATCGTTGTTGTATCCGTAGGATAAACTGAATTCAAGCCCTGTTCCTCCTGAGGAGGGTCTCCAGAATATGGGTCACCGGGTTTCCAGTATTTTTGTCCATCAATAGGATGTGTGAATCCACCAAATGCCCAAAAGTTACATCCTACTAAGAGATTGTTTTGCTGAACACTTTTTGCTACCTGGCCAAATATATATTCATAATACTTATCACGGTATGTAGTTGGCGTACCCGGCAAAAAGTTCTCGTTATCGCGGGCCAGGCCAAATTCTTCAAGTACCAGGGGCTTATTCAGTTTCCTTGCTACTGCCAGGTGATCGTCAAAATATTTTTGAACCTGAACCAAAGCAAGCGGGAACGTTGAATCTGGCTTTTGATAGTTGTACCATCCCCAGTTTTTTACCCAAATATGAAAGGTAAGATAATCAATAGTTGGGTAGCTATGAATGGTATCAAAAAGTTCAAGAGATTCGGAACAACCCTTCGCCCCTTCGTTTCCGGTAGTTATCAAATGGTTGGGATCGAGTTTTTTTATTAATTCCGATGTAGATTTTATCCAGCTTTTAAAAACTTCAAAATTATCTTCCGTCATGGGACGTGGTTCATTGGCCAGTTCCCAAGCCATAATTGCCGGATCGTTTATATATTTTTTACCGTTAACCGAGTTGGTCCGGGTAACAATGCTTTCAACGTATTGATTCAGCTGTTTAATACAGGTATCACAGCTGTAAAATTGTTTTTGATATTTACTAAAATCATTCCAAGTAAATTTATCAAGATTCGGGTTCACAAATTCGCCATAGCCGTTCCAGTTCAGATATTGGGCAAATCCGCCCGACCATTCCCAATTGTTACTGAGATAAAGTATGGCGACCATGTCGCGTTTACTAAGTTCATTTAAAAAATAATCGAGCCCTTCAAGTAATTTTGGACTATAAATTCCCGGTTGTTTTACCAGGGCCGGTGTTACCCTGAACGGTTGATTGTCGGGACCTTCGGCACCCACCAGTACCCGAAGGTTATCAATACCGTTTTGTTTTAAAAAGTCAAGCTCTCTGGCCAGTCTTGCCCGGTTGCCTCCAATAGTATCTGCTGCCAGACTGGCTCCATACCAATAATTGGTTCCTACAAAATGGTACAGCGAACCGTTTTTAATAAATTCTCCGTTTTCTATTTTAATAAAATCAGCCTTTTGCTCTGTTGTTTTGCACTCTGAAAAAAATAAGGTTATCCCTGTTATAATAATAGCTGATAGTAAAATGTGCTTCATGAAAGTTAACTAAATGTTGTTTCAAATAATTTATGGATCAATTTAATTAAAAATAGTGCAGGAAAAGATTCCTGCACTATTTTAATTTACCTACTACTTTTTATTAAACTTACTCACTGCTACTTTTCCGTTTATATCGGTTACCCTGACAATATAAACTCCATTGATCAGGTCTGAAATATTTACAGTGCTTAATCCGTTAAGTTCTTTATCCATAACTTTTGAACCCAACATATTATAAATTTGAATATTGCTGGCATTATTCATGGTCACTGTAATCTGATTACTGGCAGGATTAGGATACAATCCCAGTTCATTCCTGTCAAATTTTTCTCTGATGCCAACAGGCCAATCACCAGTGAATGAAATTTCACCCCAATATTCATTGGTTTGGTAAGCCACATCGGTACCTGTATTATTTGCCCAGTTCAAAATTGACTTACGTCCGTCAGGAGCATTAGCATCAAGAATTGAAACTTCGAAAGCAACTTTTTTGTCTTTGGTTAATCCACCGGCAACTGCATCCAGAGCTTCCTGTGAAGTGTTACTGTTAGTTCTGAACCAGGTTGCCCATGGTATACGCGCTTCAATAGTGTAGCTCAATGAACCTTTTACAATGGCATACTCAATATCAGTGGTATCATTATCACCAAAGAATGCATCCATTCCATTAGTTACACCATCGCCGGCATCACCATGTAACGGGCTTTTAGTACCTAAATTAATACGGAATTGATGTTGTTCACCTGAAATACGTGCTCCGCCAACATAACGACGATCCTGAATATCCATGAATAATTCAATACCATCATTCATCCATGGTTGGGTACTTGAAGGATCCATATCAATCATATCATCATCATTAATTTCAATATAGAAATAGAAATTATCAAGGTCGCCCACGGCCATCCATTCACCATAGCTGTCATCTTTTGAGATATCACCACCCAAATCGTTAACAGCTACGCGATCAACAACATTAACCGGTGAAGCATCATAAGCATCATCGTACAATCCATCAATATCGATATCTTTGGCAATACTTGAGAATGCTAATGTTGTGGTTGCCGGAGGATCAGCTAATTGAGCCTCTTCGTATGAAACCGTTACTTTACCTAAATACATTATACCACCAATTACAGCATCCCAGTTTCCGGAAGTTTCCTGAACTGCCAGTTGTAACCCGGTAACCGTTGAACCCGATTTTGCATCACCCGATAATTCAGTCAGGTCAGAAGGAGCAGGATTTTCGGTTACAGCCCATAAAGCCCCAGACTCTCCCATAGCCTGAACAAATAGTTGTCCGTTAGCATTGTCTATTCCTGATGTGCCAGGATCATAACTTGCTTTAAAAGTCATTGTGTTATTTTTACCCATATCAAAAGCAGGAATAGGCAAGGTAGTATTCCAGCCATCCAATGTAACTTTAAGCACTTTTTCACCATTCAAATCAACCACTTCCATTCCATCAGGCAGTGTTGAAACATCAAGGGTTGCAGGATCCATCAATACACTTGCATCAACAGACATAATTTTACCTACCCAAATAGTATCACCAACTGTTGGTTGCCAGCCCACAGTTTCTTGTCCGAAGAACTGTACCTGGTGAACCATTTTCATACCAGTTCCTATATCAGCTTTGCGATAGCTCCATCCTTCAAGGGTTGGATTCTGAATTAACCCTGTATTAGCAGGAATCATCTGGCTTGCATCCCACGAAGCAGGAACCTTATTCACGGTATCCATTAATTGAACTACCGATGAAATTTTATCAAGGGTTAAACCATCATTAATGGTTGGTGTACCTTGAGCAAATTTCACATCAGCTGCAATTTGGGTACCTAAAATCTCTGAAACTTCAGGAATGTTAATGGTTGAGTTCCATCCATCAACAACTACCTGTAAATAGGATACTCCATCAATTTGAACGACAGTCATACCCTCAAGAAGATCGCCACTATATGTAGCCGGATCAAAAATTACTGTTTGAGCATTTACCAGCCCAAAGGTTATTAAGCCTAAAAGCAAAGTAAAAATCTTTTTTCTCATTTTGACTAAAATTTAGTTAATAATAAAACGTTATCTCTATTTGTTTCTTCTTGTAAAAGAAGCTGTTATGCAAATACACATATAATTATCTCCACCCGTCGTATTGTACTAATCCGGGCGATTTTTGCACTTCCTGATCAGGAATTGGGAAAAACTCGTGTTTACCTTTTACAAAATTCACCACAAAGCCGTCACCCATTGAAGCCAGAGTAATTCCATTAATATACTTCTCTGCCAGTCCCCAGCGAACCAGGTCAAAGAACCGGCTCGATTCCATCGCAAACTCCAGGCGACGTTCATGAACAATATCTTCAAATGAAATAGCTGTTAAATCTTTTGGATACCCGGTATCACCAGACATGCGGGCACGGGTACGAACCTGGTTCACATAATCAAGTGCTTTGGGGTTATCGCCGGTTTCGTAGGCTGCCTCAGCTGCCATCAGAATCACATCGGCATAGCGAATTAATCGTATATTCATAGGCCCGTCATGGAAGTTCGCCATATCGGCCCAATATTCGGCAGGTGAACATTCATATTTCCGGCTGATGGTTCCTGTAGGAAGATTCTGAAAATCCATACGGCACCAAACATCATTACTTCCCGGCCCGTCAACCAGAACGGAATCTCCTTCCATACCAATAGTGGTCTGAAAGCGCGGATCAAGTTTGGGGTCAACAGCTGCTGAGTTCAACCCGGTTTCGCGGGTATCAGCATTTCCAAAGGCATCAACCATATATTTGGTAGGCAGGTTAAAACTCCATCCACCTGCTGTTTGTCCCGGGTTACCGTTTGCATCGTAACAAAAACGTACGGTAGTATAAACCGTAATATAGTTACCACGGCTTAAGGTCCATCCGGCACCATCTTTTACATTTTCAATTTCCCAAACCGATTCATCGCTATTATCACCATCAAGAGTGAAAATCCAGCGAAAACCACCTATGGTTCCCCCCGCAGGAGCCCGCCAGGAATTAAACCGCTCACCGTTGATACCCACCAATCCGTATTCACCTGAATTAATTACTTCCTCAGCATATTTCAGGGCAAGGTCATATTTTTGAGTACACCCGGCAAAACGACTGTCATTAGGATAATTTTTTGCATAAGATGATTCATATAAATAAGCTTTAGCCAGCAAAGCTTTGGCAGCACCTTTTGTAGCCCGCCCTACATCTGCACCCAGCTGACTTTTTTCTTTCAATAGTGGAATGGCCATTAACAATTCATTTTCGACAAAATGCAATACATCAGCAACAGAATTACGGGGTACATTAAATTCTTCAGGATCCATTAAATAATCGACAATGGGTACGCCCCCATAAAGCTGCATAAGAACAAAGTGATAAAATGCCCTTAAAAAGTGCATTTCAGCCCCGCGCAAGTCAATTAATGCAGCAATATTTTCGGCATCTGTCTCTGACTTTGCATTATTTACTTCAATTTCTTTAATATCATTAATACGGGACAATACTTCATTGGTCATCCTGATTCCTTTATAAGGATAACCCCAGGTGCGATGAATATTTGCCTCCTGCGGAGTATGGGTTAAACGGTCGATACGCTGAAACTGAGGCCAGTCGTTCACATTTTGCCCTCCGGTTTCCACATCATCAGAAGCACTTTGATAACCGATGGAATACATAATATCATAAACATCGCGTGCACAAAGCATCCCGTAAGCCGAAGTAGCTGTAAAATCAAGAGCATCAAAGTCTGAATAAAAAGTTTCTGTTGTATCCATAGCGATGGGTTTCAATTCAAGAAAATCATCGTTACAGGCCACTAACAGGAAAATAATTAATGCTGTTAATGGATATTTAATTGATTTTAACATATTTGTTCTTTTTAAAGATTAATTAAAAGGTTACATTCAATCCAACGGTATACATCCGGGCAGTAGGGTAAGCTGCTTTATCAATACCGGCAGTTCTTGGGTCAGAAAATCCCTGTGCATTCCTGGCTGAACCCACTTCCGGATCAAGACCTGAATATTTAGTGAAGGTTAACAGGTTTTTGGCAGCAGCATAAACTCTTACGCTTTCAATCTTTGCAAATTTTGTAACCGTTTTTGGCAGTGTATATCCAATCTCAAGATTTTTTAAACGCAGATAGGATGCATCCTCAACGTAAAAATCAGACAGGGTGGTAAAATTGGCATTCTCTGCCTTTGGATCGATACGTGGATATATAGCGCCATCATTTAGGCTGGTTACTAATACGTCATTCCTGTCATATAATTCTACCGTATAATGATTATCATAATAATCTTTACTCCAGTTAAAAGCCCCATCGGTATTAAACAGGTAAAACTTGGTGGCATTGAATACTTTGTTGCCTGCAGTTCCCTGTAAAAATGCCTTAATATCAAAGGTTCCCAGATTATTGGGCAGATTGATGTCAGCATACAGGTTCAACGCAAAAGTGAATTTCGGGTGCGGACTTCCCAACTGAACCATATCGTTTTCATCTATTTTTCCGTCACCATTTACATCCTTAAATCTAAAATCGCCGGGATGAGCATTCGGCTGAGCATAAAGTGTATCTCCATCGGGATTGATGGTAAAAGGCTGATTAGTACAAACTCCATCAGCATTTGGCATATCCGACAAGCGGAATAATCCATCGGTAACATAACCATAAAATGGTTCAAATGCCTGGTTACCTATGGTTCTGGTAAGATTCGAACCAATCCCCTGTGTATTACCCTGGTATAAGGTATCGGGCTGAATATTACCCACGGTGGTTTTGATAAATGTAAAGTTTACATCGGCACCGTAACTGATTAAGCCCCGGGTTTCCTTCCATCCTGCTGATACTTCAATACCACTGTTATTGAATTCCCCAACATTTTTAATCGGGTCAGATACTCCACCTTCCTGGTATGCGTCGGTCACGATCCAACCAGCCATCCATGGTGATTCCACAGTCATTAACATACCATTGTTGTGGCGTTCAAAATAATCGACAGATGCTGATAACCTGTTATCTAAGAAACCCAGGTCGATTCCAATATTTGAAGTTACCACCTCTTCCCAATGTATTGCCCTGTTTACAAATAAATTGGGAGCAGCACCGGTGCTTGATACCGGATCGTTATTGTAGGAATAATTATATACATTCTGGAAAGCAACAGTTGAATAATACTGATAAGGTGCAATTGAATTATTACCCACTTTACCCCAGCCATAGCGTATTTTACCAAAATTCATAAAAGGCAGCGTATTCCGAATAATATCAAGTTCGCTAAATTTAAATCCGGCTGAAAATGACGGGAAAATACCCGACCTGTTATTCGGACCAAAATTTGAGGAATAATCCTTGCGGATATTAAACTGCCCTAAAATCATCCCTTTATAATCGTAGCTAATCCTACCCAGATAAGAATATCCGGCTGATTCGCTCCCGGAACCATCAGGCATTTGTGCCACCAGGGTATCATTGGTCGATGCGTTAAAATACCACATTTCAGGACTCTGATTTATCAGGCTGTAACGAGTAGCTCTTGTCCATTCGCTTTTTCCATAGCCTGACTCCATACCAGCCAGTAAACTCAGATTGTGATCATCAAAAAATGTCTTGTTATAAGTCAATAGATTTTGCCAGTTCCAGCCTTCATAAAAGCCAACCCCTTTATTAATAGAACTAACGCTGTTTTTATTTGAGTTGGTAATAAAAAATATAGGTGAAAACTCGTAATCATTGCTGAACGAAACATTTCCGGTCAACCGGCTCTCCAAACTTAACCCATCAACGGGAGTAATTACTCCGTAAAAAGTTCCACTTGCGTTTTGATTAATGGATTTGCGGTTTTTTAAACTAACCGTAGCTACCGGGTTACTAATATTACCCAGTGGAGAATATGACCAGCCATCGTCGTATTCTGAGTCGGTACTTTTTATCCCATAAGGTGGTACCCATGAATGATAAGCCAAAGCAGCCAAAATGGGAGATGCATACTCATCCTTTAATTCCCATTCCTGGAAACCATCATAAACCTGATGGGTATAATTCGTATTTAACCCAACTTTTAACCAATCGTTTGCTTTATGTTCTCCATTTATCCTGACAGATATTTTTTCGTAACCGCTGCTTTTTAAAATACCATCTTGTTTGGTATAGCCCAAACCCATATAAAAGGTCGATTTTTCATTACCTCCCGACACACCTAAATCATAATTCTCCATCATTGCTTTGCGAAAAATCATGTCCTGATAATTATAGGTTTGAAAAGTATCCGGTTCTGTAGATAAATATTTTGAGGCACGGGTATTTGCCAATACCTGATATTCGTGGTACATGTTTGCAAATTCTGGTCCATCTGTAGTTTGAACACTGTTGGCTACCTGTTGCTCGCCCCAGTATGAATTAAAAGTAACTTTGGTGTCACCGGCTTTTCCTTTTTTAGTGGTGATCAGTACCACACCACTACCGGCATTGGCTCCGTAAATAGCAGCAGAGGAGGCATCTTTAAGTATCTCCATCGATTCAATATCGGCTGCATTTACTGAATTAGGATCGGCACCCACACCATCAACAATCCAGATAGGGTCGGTACCATTAATTGAGGTAATTCCCCTGATTTTAATACTTACGTTAGAACCCGGTGCCCCGGTGTTTGATGAAACCTGCACCCCGGCAGCTCTTCCCTGCATCGCCTCCTGAATGGTTGCGGCACGCGATTGTTCCAGGTCGTCAGCCGATACCGATGCCACGGCACTGGTAAGGTCCGATTTCTTTTGGGTTCCATAACCAATAACAACTACTTCCGAAAGTTCTTTGATATCCTCGGTCAAAACAATTTTTTGAACCGCATTGGGTGTTTTCGATAAATCGATGTTATACGTTTCGGTGAGGTAACCAATAAAACTGACTTCAAGAGTTACCGGCTCAAGTTTTAAATTGGAAATCATATAATTTCCGTTAATATCGCTTACAGTGCCATTCGTAGTACCTTTAACAACAACGTTTACCCCTATCAAAGGATCGCCATTGGCATCGACAACGTTACCTGAAATACTACCTGTTTGGGCAAATACTCCAACAGGCAACAGGAACAGCCACACTAAGCGAAAGATTTTAATGAATAGTGATTTTTTCATATTATCCGCTTTTATTAAGAATTAAGAGTTTTCATTAATTAAATTGTAAATGTTTTGCACCGATTTAATACTACGCAAACCGTCCTCAGGCGTGTTCAAACAGTAATCAACCAATTGGTCAACCGTGCTTTCTGCTACATGCAAACGGGTGTCTGATGAAGCATAATAAATCAGTACCCTGCCATCGTCATCTTTAATCCAACCGTTGGAGAATACCACATTTGAAACATCGCCAATCCGCTCCTCACCTTTTGGAGCAATAAAATGACCAGCCGGTTTATGAATAATTTTTGTTAAATCGTTTAAATCGGTCATAAAAACATAAAGCACATAACGTAATCCTGCCGCGGTGTTACGAACACCATGAGCCAAATGCAACCAGCCTTTATCTGTTTTTATGGGAGCCGGACCTAACCCGTTTTTAACTTCGTAAACCGTGTGATAGGTTTTTTTATCAAGAATTACTTCATCCTTAACTTCTGCATGATCCATGCTGTCGCTTAAGCCAAAGCCTATTCCGCCACCCGATCCTGTATCAATAAAACCATCCTGTGGACGGGTATATAAAGCGTATCTTCCGTTTACAAATTCAGGATGAAGTACCACATTACGCTGCTGGCCCGAATAGGTAACTAAATCAGGTAACCGTTCCCAGTTTTTAAGATCTTTGGTACGGGCTATACCTGCTGCAGCCACAGCCGAAGAAGTGTTGCCTTCAACAGCATCCGGGTCTTTTCGCTCGCTACAAAAAATACCGTAAATCCAGCCGTCTTCATGCTGAACCAGGCGCATGTCGTAAACATTGGTATCCGGGTTATCGGTTTCGGGCATCAATACCGGATAATCCCAAAACCTGAAATTATCTACCCCATTTGGACTTTCAGCAATGGCAAAAAATGATTTACGATCGTTTCCTTCTACCCGGACTGCCACAATATATTTACCATTAAACTTCATGGCTCCGGCATTAAAGGCGGCATTAAAACCTATACGTTCCATAAAATACGGATTGGTTTTCGGATTAAAATCGTACCGCCAGGTCAATGGAATATGCTCAGCAGTTACAACAGGAAATTCGTAACGGTTATAAATTCCATTATCGTCATTTTCTGATTTTATATTGGTACGGGTTATAAGCGCCTCATGCCTTTTCCTGATTTTTTCGACTCTTTTGTTAAAATCTGTTTTCATACTCGTTTTCACTTAATAATTTTTATTAATCAATTATTCAGCAGCCAGGAATTTCTCCTTTTGATTCAAACTCATTTTAAGCAACCAGTTGTTAAATCCCGACCATAAGGAATCTGTAACAACATTATTAGCTTTATGTATATTGTTTATTTGACACGGATCGGTTACAAGGTCGTACAATAGTGTATCCCGCTGGTTCCAGGTTAATAAATACTGATTGGTCCTGACAGCAACACACATATTTTCGCCACCATATCCATATAGGGTAAAAAACTTTCTATCCGGAATAGTTATGCTGGAATTAAATAAAACTTTAGTCAGGCTGATACCGTCAAAATTCAAAGTATCGGCAGCAATACTACACAGGTTTATAATAGTAGGAGCAAGATCAATATCGGCACCAAAACCCCTCTGTACCAATTGATGCTTCAGGTTACCATCAGGATAGGTTATCACAAATGGAACCCGTAAACCACCTTCGTCCAGTTGTGGTTTACGGCCCTTTAGTCCACCGTTATACCTGACAAAATCAGGTCCATTATCACTCATGTAAATAAAAATTGTACTTCGGAGTTTACCTACCCGTTTCATAGCGCTGCGAATCCGCGAAATATTAGCATCAATATTTTCACTATTGGCATAAATAGCAGCAAGTTTTCTGTCAATACCTTTTCTCAGGTATTTATCAGTATATTTTGTGGAATATTCAAAGGTTTCTGTTGGCCAACCATAAGCAACCACAGTGAAAAAAGGAACCTCAGCAGAAGTTATAAAATCGATTACGGAATCAGTAAGCCTGTCATCTATCGGTTTTTTTCGAGGCAACGTTTGATCATAATCATTTAATACACTATCATCAACCGGCGAGGGATTATCGGAAACACAACTGAAATAACGATCAAAACCGGCATTTGCCAAAACCGGCTCCAATTCTTTACTCCATTTTCCAAAGTATGAGGTAATATATCCGTTTTGTTTTAAAAGCTGTGGCAGGATATACGACTCCGTTTTATTTTTAATTGATTCATCCGGGTTTGCTTCTGTATTCTGTTTAATATTGTATTTGCCAGTCAGAATTTCGGTTTGTGTTTGTGCTTCGCCAGGTGAAATATAAAACCTTTTAAATACTACTCCATTTTGCGCAAGTGAATCAATAGCCGGAGTATTTACAATCTGATTCCCGTTAAAACCCACATCGCCCCATGCCTGGTTATCAGCAAGCACAATTATTACATTGGGCTGCTCGACGGATTTAGGTTGCCAGGCGCATGAAACAGCCGTGGCTGCCAGAACTGTAATTACTATTTTATTTATTAGTTTCAACATGCTTTTTAATTGAACAAATCGTAAAATCAAAAGTACAGCCATGTGGGAGCAAGCTATTTCAATATTGGCTCAAACTCTTTTAGTTTTGATTCAGGATGTAAAACATGTCTCATTTTGCTTTAAAATATGTCTCATTTTGCTTTAAATGGAGAAAATGAGTTGAAAACACTTTCGGTAAAAGAAGCAAGCAGCTGGGGTCTCTATTAATCTATTTTGCCAAAACCTGAGACATTTCTATATGATAAAGCAACAATATTGAAACTGATTGTCACTGATATTTGGTTTTTTTGCTTCTGTCGAAAATTCAAAAATCAGAACAGAAATATCCAAATGAGACTCAAATCAGGGAAAAAATATTCAAGTATAAGGAAAGTCAGGTCAACACTCGCATGGCTTATAATACTTTTCATTCAGGCCAGCCATGTTTATTCCCAGAATATTGAAAACATTTATGTAACCGAAACTTTTAAGGAAAGACCCGTTTCTGAAATTATAGACCAATTTCAGTCGAATTACAGGATAAAGGTTTATTATAAAACCGAATGGCTGTCCGGGAAAAATTATACGGGTACATTTAATACAGTACCTCTTCAAACAGCTATGAACAGGATTCTGGATGAGACTGGTTTACTATACCTGACTCTGAACAATATTATTTACCTGATCCCCAGGGAAGATGTAGCCTTGTTGCTAAAAAAAATGACCAATCAAAATGGTGATGCCGATCTACTCAAAGAATACACCGTTGTAGGCAATCCCAATGAATCAGGAAAGTATAAAACCGTAAAAATCACCGGAACGGTGCGTGACGGAACAACGGGAGTTTTACTGGTAGGCTCTAAAATCCTTGTTGAAAACACCTCATGGTATTCTATATCGGGATATACCGGTAATTATGTACTGGAAATTCCGGCGGGCATTTATAAGCTAAAAGTGGTAAGCATGGGCTACGAAGACAATTATATCGATATCAAAGCAATTAGCCCGGGAACCCTGAATATTGAACTATTCGAGGAATCGCATGAAATTAACGAAGTAGTAGTAAACTCCGACCGGACTAATAAAAATGTTACCCGCGATCAGATGAGTATCCTGGAAATGAATGCCAAGGCTATCAAGCAACTGCCATCTCTTATTGGAGAACCCGACATTATTAAAAGTTTTGCCAGCATGCCAGGAGTAAAATCAGCCAGCGAATTTGGTTCAGGAATCAATGTCCGCGGTGGCAGTGAAGATCAGAACCTGTTTTTGCTTGAAAACTGCCCGATATATAATACTTCACATGTTATGGGCTTGCTGTCAGTAATTAATCCTGATGCCGTATCAAAAGTGTCACTTTATAAAGGTCATATACCCGTTGAATTTGGCGAACGGGTTTCGTCGGTGATGGATATTAAAATTGACGATCCTACCATTGAGGAATTTAAGGCCAAAGGCGGTATTGGCATTTACAGTAGCCGGCTTCTGGTAGAAACCCCGCTTTTCGATAAGTTGGTGAAACTGAAAATTGGCGGTCGTTCAAGCTATTCTGACTATTTGCTGAAAAAAATGCCGGATTACAACCTTCAGCATAGTTCTGCATCGTTTTACGATTTGACCGGTTCTGTTTTTATTAACCTAAAAAACAATCCGGTTACCCTTTTTGGCTATTACAGTAACGACTATTTTAAATATGCCAGCGACTATTCCTACAAATACGGCAATAAATTGTATTCGTTAGCCTGGACACATATCTTTAGTCCCTCGTTTTCAGTAAAAATGAGCGGGGCATACAGTAATTATAATTTAACAAATGAAAACCGGCAGGATGAACTTTTTCAAAACATCGCGCGGTCGAAAATTGAATCGAACTCAGGAAAAATTAACTTTGAGTATCTTGGATTAAGTGATCAGGTAATGAATGCCGGATTTAGCGGCGTGAAATACACTATTGATCCGGGCAACCGGAAACCACTGGATTATTCCCAATCGGAACCCTTTACTGCCGAACAGGAAAAGGGACATGAATTATCAGCCTTTTTGGGAGATAATATAAGTTTTACTCCAAAGTTTTCTGTGCAGGTGGGTTTGCGGTATACTCTTTTCAATTATCTGGGTGCCAAAACTATTTATAATTATGCGGATGATGTTCCCCGTTTATTTATTAATATGACCGACAGTACAACATATGATAATGGTGAATCCATAATTAAGTATAACGGACTGGAGCCACGGATTTCAGCAAAGTTATTACTGGGAAAAGACAACTCGTTAAAATTCAGCTACAACCGCAACAAACAATACATTTCACTTTTATCGTTCACTTCAATAACCACTCCTGAAGATACCTGGAAACTGGCCGATCCTTATATGAAGCCTGTTATTGCCGACCAGCTGGCCTTAGGTTATTACCAGAATTTTTTAGATAATAACCTGGAAGCCTCTGTGGAAATTTATGGCAAACAACTTCAAAACCTCACAGAGTACAGGAATGGAGCCAATCTTAATTTTAACAATCATATTGAAACCGAATTGCTGAATGCCAAAGGAACTAATTATGGAGTTGAATTCTCGTTAAAAAAGAATAACGGAAAATTGAACGGAAGCCTTTCGTATACCTATTCCAGGGCCTGGAAGCAAACCTCAGGAAAATGGCTGACCGATATGATAAACCGTAACGAGCGTTACCCTTCACAGTACGATATACCACACGATTTAAACATCAATGCCAATTATAAACTGAACCGACGCGTAAGATTTGGAGCAACATTTACGTATGCATCAGGTCGCCCGGTTACCTTGCCAGAATATACTTATAACCTGGGTTACAGCAAACTAGTATATTACTCTGACCGCAATAAATACAGGCTTCCCGATTATCACCGCCTCGATATTTCCATGAGTATTGACGAAAGTCTGAAAAAGAAAAAGAACTGGAAAGGCAGCTGGACATTTTCAGTGCTGAATGTGTACGGACGTAAAAATGCCTATTCCATATTTTATCAGAAAGATACGCCTACTCCTGAAAATAATTACCAGGTATTTACTTTGTATAAAATGTATCTCATCGGTATTCCGATGCCTACGGTGACTTACAATTTCATTTTTTAAATGACTGTAAATGGTTGAAAAAATAAAAAATATAAAGATTCTCTTATTCAAATCCGTTTTAGGAATCGGATTTCTTATGGCTGTATTATTATTCAACCGGTGCCAGGAACCTTATTTTAATGATGCATTAGATGCACAACAACAAATTCCGGTTTTTAGCGGATTGTTATCTAATATTAACACTATAAATTCCTTTGAGCTTTATTATGCCATGCCGTATACCAACCAGCGCATGCAACGCATTCCAGGGGCCATCATTACCATTTCCGACAGTTTAAACCACACGGTTGAACTGGCTGAACCCTCACCCGGAATTTATACATTACCTGCTGGAAATGAAAGCCTTCCCAAAAACCAGTTTTATGTAGCTACCATACAAATGCCTGATGGTGAAATTTTAAAATCACAGCCGGTTTATTATTACGATACCTTGCCCATTGCCAGTACTTTTTTTGATTTTAATATTCAAAGCAGTGTGGTTAAAAATACTTCAGGCGGTTATTCAAATGTAAACCAGGAAGGCATTCTGGTGCAATTTAAGTTAAAACAGCCTGCAACTGAACCGGTGTACTACCGGGCCAATGCTAATTATTATGTACATTCACAGAGGTGGGTAAGCCGAAGAGGTGAAATTACTATAACCAGTGACCAATGGGATGTTGTTTACGATATTTATTATGATACGCTGTACGATATTTACGAAGGAATAACCTATACCGATTTTCCCCTAATTGGTGAACTTAAACCTTATATCGATTACAGCCCCGCTGATTTGATCCTTAACCCCCTGTTTTTACCTGCTGATCGTAATTGCCGAAATTTTACCCATTATACTCCCGACAGATTTATTGAGTGGGTAATTCCTATCGATTTGTACCATAATTCCAGGGATATTTACCAGTATTATAACAATGCAGTGGAACAACTTACTGCTGCCGGACAAATATTCGATCCCATACCTGAACAGTTGATGGGAAATATGTATAACGAAACTGATCCTACAAGGCCTGTACTTGGGCTGTTTGATATTTCATCCGTAAACCGGAAATACCTCTCGGTTTATGTTTTTGAATCGCTGGGTTACCGGTCGTATCAAAGCAAAGTACTGGAAGACACTATAATCAGGCAGGGCTGGTACCCAAATTCAAACAGGACTGATACGGTTTTCAGAGATTCACTCCCTCGTTTCAAATAAAGCATTGAGCAAACATGAAGTTTTTAAAAGGCAATATATTATTTTTCATTTTATTCATCCTCCTTTCCCTGGCATGGAATTCTGGTTTTACAACTGAAAAAGGAAATTCTGAATCTTTGTATGAAACGGTTTTTGTGCAAATCAACCGAAGCATTTTTATAAGTGGATCGGAACTAAAATATAGTGCCTGGGTAACCAATGAAACGGATAAACAAACCAGCAATATTATCTACTTTGAAATTATTGACTGTAATGGTTGGCCGGTTTCAAAATGGAAATCGAAAACACAGCAACACAAGTGTTCCGGTGAAAAAACCATACCGGAATCGATAAACAACGGTTTGTATTTTTTCAGGGCCTATACGAATGCCATGCGGGAATATCCGAATGAGGCAGTTTTTACGACACCTATTTTAATACAACGTATTTATGAAGATCCGGCCGATTCCGTTTGCCTGACCGATACCTATAAGCTAACTGATACCATACAAATTAAAAATCAGGGAAGTAATCATAAATTTTTAAATATTGAAGTATCCCAAACTAATGACCTTACTTTGAATTTGGTTGCTGGAGATGAACTGAAAAATTCTGATCTCACGGTGGCAATTACAGAATTACCCGATATACTTTTTTTAAACACCCCCATAAATTTTGAAGCCAAAGCAAAAAATAGCCGGGAGTTTCTTTTCAAAAAGAAACCGGAATTGCTGCCCCATGAAAATGGTTATTATTTACTTTCAGGCCGTTTATTGTATCTGCCCGATTCAGTTCCGGTTGCTCAAAAATACATTTATCTTGCCTCACCGGACAGCACCATTCATTTTAGCTATTTTAAAACTACTAAAAATGGCGAATTTTGCTTCCTTATTGACTCTGCCTACGATAATAAAATCCTATATCTGCAACTTGATGACCTGGAATGCCCAAAGGATAGTTTGTTCTGGGATGTAGATTCAAAGGAACCCAACAAGCCTTTTAAATACCATTATTATCATAGAAAAACATCGGATTCTGAGAGAGATTATATAGATGAATTGCAAAAACGTGAAATTATAAACCAGGTATATAAGTCATCAAAAAGTGAAGTAAAACACACCCCGATCGAAATCATCCAGCCCAATTTCTTTTATAAACCTGCTTATGTGGTAAAACCATCTGATTACGTTGATCTGAATGACTTCCGTGATATTTGTGATAATATTCTGCCTTCGGTACGATTTAAAGTTGAAAATAATAAAGTGGAGATTGGCATGGTGATCAACCAGCAGGTAATTTATGATAATATTTTATTATGTGTTAACGGAATACCCTGTTTGAATATGAATTTTATAGAGAATTTAAACTCGAAAGATATTAAGCAAATTGAAATATTCAACCAGGTGCTTATGTATGGCGATCTTACATTTAACGGTGTTATCGGAATTTATACCAACAAAGACGGATTGGACGAACGGTTATTCTGTAATCCCTATTATGCTTTTACAAATAGTTATTATAGCGACGGGAATAGTGCAACTTTCCAATCCCCAACAACTTCATCACCTAATGTAAATCCTGACTATTACTGGAATCCGTCTGTCAATTTAAAAGGAAAGGAATCGCAATGTATTCGAATTCCAAAACCGGAAATCGGAACAAGCTATATTATTTCAGTAAACGGATTGGTAAATCAGCTGTATCCTTTTGGATATCAGAAAATTATTAAGTTAAAATAAAATGCAAAAATTAATTATCATAATACTTGCTGTAGCAATTAACTGTTTAACTAATAAAGCTTTTACACAAAATAAAGCTAATGAAGCCTTTGCTCAGGCCCTGGCCCAATCAGTGTCAGTACCAGTGGCAGCTACACTCTACATAAATGAATTTCCATCAAAAAAAGAACAATTTACCAGCGATTGGGCGAAAGGAGACATTTTTTACACCAATGGATCGATATCAAAAAACTGCAATTTACGATACAATTGTTGGAAAGACGAACTGATTTGGTTACGCAATACCGACTACAAAACCGGAACCGTAATAAAGGATTTTGTGGCAGATTTTACCCTGATCAATGCTGCCGGTGAAACCAAAAAATTTACAAAATACTATGACCAGTCCGGTATTTTTAACCAGACCATTTTTCTGGAAGTGCTCAGCCAGGGAAAAATTTCATTGTATTGTTACCGCAAAGTATCTTACAACAAATCGAACGATAGTTTTAGCCAGAAGCACCAGTATTTTTTAAAAATAAACGGACAGATGATTAAAATAAAACTTAAAAAATCGTCGGTATATGCCTTGTTTTCAGCTGAAAATCAAAAAAAGTTAAAAGCAATTCTCTCTAATAATCATTTAAAATTGAAAAAGGAATATGAACTGGCACGTGCTTTTGATATTTTTAATGGAGATTAATTTCAAAACCAGGTACCCTTCTTATATTCACGGTATTCATCTCCAAATTTTTCTTCAAGTACTTTCTCCTCCTTTTTGACACGGTTCATTTGCACTGGAATTAATACCAAAAGTACAATTAGCACGTAAAACTGCTGCATAAACAAGATGAATCCCAGAATGAATGTAAATCCGAAAACATATATGGGGTGACGAATTACCCTGTAAATTCCATCTTTTACTAACTTATTTGCTTCGGCGGATACCTGGAATGCCCTGCCCAGTTTTATTCGGGCCATGGTGAAAAAAACAAGGGAAACAGGCATTAAAATCAATCCCGAAATATTATAAGGATTTACAGAGACATTTGTATTAAATTGATAAATGACAAAAAATGCCAATGCTACATAGATAATTACCAGTGTAAAATAGTTGAGCAAGATATTTTTCATAGTTATTAAATTTATATGAAGCTGCCTAAAAGCTTTTTATTGATGTCGTTGCGACGAAGAATGAGGAAGCAATCTTTAAAATCAGCCATTTATGAATTTTTAAAGATTGCTTCGTTCCTACCAACGACAACTTAAAATATTCTTTAGGATGCCCAATGATTCAGATTATTTTTGAGGAGGATAAGCTCCAATATATTTTGTTCCTGATTGATTTTTCACAACATCCAAAATTTCCTTTGGAATAGTCACAGCGGCATCTTCGCCTTTAAACCCATTCTGTATGTGAAAATTGTTTAACTCGGTACTTTTAAAAAGCGGGCCCGAATAATTTAATAAACTTAAACCACCCTTTTCGTAGTTCTTTACCTTATTGTTTAGTTCTGCTGTTGTTTTAAATGTAGATTCACAGTCGTCGCCCTGTTTTTGGCTTAACCAAACAATAGGTTGATCATTGTCACCTAACTCCACATAGACATTATGGTCTAATACTTTTAAAGCCGGAATCTTTTGCTGGTCGCATTGATCGGGTCGTTGGCCGATTGATAAAAGTGGTCGGTTGTAATTTACATCACCTACCATAAGATTGTTAACAAATTCGTGGTTGATCCTTCCAAGCACATCGGGTCCGGTAGTAACATGCCATCCAAAGTGATCGGCGTTTTCACCCCTGCGGTCGCGGTTGAATACGGCAGTACTGTTAACAAAAGTATTATTATAAACCTTTGCTCCGGTAGAATTTAAAATGGCAATACCATTATCATCATTTACAAAAACATTGCCCGCAACAACAACTCTTTTCGAAATTTCGAAAAAGAAACCATTATCAGCAGGCCATGCAGTATTTGGAACAAAGGTCCTGTACCGGTCACCTACATTTTGAATCCAGTTATTGGTAAATACACCGTCTTCATTACCCACATCGAACCAAACACCCACTGAATTATGTAAGTCTATTATCAGGTTGTCGTTACAGGTCACCCGATGTGTCTGGTTGAAAATTTTTACGGCAGAAGCGTAATATCCATGTATATCCTCAACATTGTTTTTCGTGAAAATATTTCGTTCCAGCAACACATCGCTCGATGCCACAATATAAATCCCTTCTGTTCCGGTATGAGTAACTTTACAATTTTTTAGTGTGAGTTTATCACCCAACATAAAGGCACCCACACGCCCCCCGTATGAAATAGTACAATTTTCAATGGTAGTTCCCACTACATCTTTGCCATGTTCTTCTTCTTTTGATATCTCATTGGGATAATATCCTTCCACATCAATAACATGGAATGCATATTGTGTAAAAGTAATCCCTTTAAGTGTTGGCCCCAGGTGGTCAGCTTTCTTTCCGTTTGCGTCCTTTGATGTAATTATCAATCCCTGGTTGAAGGCAGTAATTTCCACCTGTTTATCGGTAGGATCAATGGTTAGATAAACATAGTGGTTTTCATAATCAATATAATAATGGTCTTTATCTAAATCCCCCAGCCAACCAGCCGATTGCAGATATTTGCCATTGACGAAAACCATGTCATTATTAAATTTGTGAACGGGTGTTACCCTGCCTGCCGATTCTTTCCTCCACCAATCGTCCGGAGCCGATGGAAATAGATGCTCCCATTTAATTTTCCACAATCCCTGATCGCCGGTATACGGAGAGCGTACACTTTCCCAACCTTTTGCAATATAAGTTCCTTTCAAAACAGGTGTTTCATCCTGGTAAGGTTGCATAACAATACGTTGATTTAGCATCAAATCCCCGGTACGGTAAGTACCTCCTCTCAACACTATGGCATCTCCGGTAACTACTTTCGAAATGGCATTTTCAATTGTTGTTGGTGTTTTTAATGATTTGCCATCGGCATCCGTCTTACCATCAGGAGAAACAAAATATATAATTCCCGATACTTTCTGTAGCTCATAGGTTTGAGGAATAGGTCCATAAGGGCCTCCACTGGGTTGAGCTTTAGCATTTTGTACTAAAATTAAACCGATAGAAATAATCAATGCTTTTACTATCTTTTTCATAATTTATTTTGGATTAGATTTGTTTCATATAGTCATTTTCTCTTTTAATAGCTTACAAGTCAATTATAAGACTCTTAACTGATTAGTTACGGTTCACTATCGTCCGAGGCAAAAATCAGAGCTGGCCATAACCCCGCAATTTTGTCTTATATCGGCCTATTTGCTCAGGCTAAATCCTGTAACAACCAACCCGTTTTATGTTGGCTAATGTAAAAAAAACAAGGGAAACTTTTATGATAGTTTCCCTTGAAATGGATTAGAAATTTCCTTGTAGATTTAACTTAAATTAAGAAAAGAAGCATAAATTAATTTTACCTGTCCATAATGCAGCGTACCGGAGAACCCAGCTTTTTGTCAGCGGTATAGACTACAGTTTTTCCATCTCCAGACCCTAATGGGAGACAGACCCCGTATGGAGAATACATTTCTGAAGAAGACCAAATGTAAGTCACAAATCCCAAGGCCTGATAACTACCATCAACTTCTCTATATCCGGTAGGCAAAGCAGTAAAACCACTTTCATTGGTGGCATCAACATTAGGATTAACCCAATGGGCTGTACCCGATTCCTTTAACATTCCTCCTGCAATAGAATCACCACCCAAATAATTAATTAGTTCTGTCAAATCAGCTTCAGAAGGCACATGCCAGCCTTCGGGACACAATTCTTTTGGATCGTCAACCGCCAGCCAATTATATAGTCTGCCATATACTTTACTGATGTTTGGATCATTGTTGTAATCAGAATAAGCACTATAATCTACACTATTCCAGGCCCACTGGGTAGTGTCAGTGTGATGAAATATAGCCTCTCCATTGACAAATTTGGTGGTTTTCAAATTTTCAGTAAGCCAGACCTGATTACCAATAATTATAGTATGGTAGGTATTGCCATCAATGTCCTGAATCAGGGTCCCGTTTGCGGGAAAGGGTTTCCATGTTTTAAATGACAATGAATTACCATATAGGGTATCATTTTTATAAATAACATAAGCCCGAACATAATAATAAGTATCCGGTGCCAACCCTTCAATTGTACGGGAAAATTGACTGCTATCAGCACTGCCACTAATTTTGTGGTCAGCTAATGTGGGTGATGGATTATTATTCCAGCAAATGCCAAGCTCAGCAATGTCTTTAAAAATAACAGAATCGATATTGCTCTCAATAACTGCTGTTGTATGTGTAATATTAATTACCGTATCAGTAGTTAACACCGGCATTATGTGTTCTGGTTCCAGGGTATTTCTTTCGCAACCAACGCTAATCAGGGCGAAATAACTTACGCTTACCAATGCTTTGATTAGAATATTTTTTTTCATGATTGAATTAATTTGATTTATATCACCCAAAAAATATGCCATTTACTCCACATCAAATGCAAAATTGTGTTTTATGTTAAATTTATTGCAGATTCCAATTCTTTACAGTCATTAACTATTAAATCGGGTTTTTCTGATAACAGTTCATGCAGCGAACCATAACCATAGGTTACGCCAATAGCTTTCATGGAATTATTTTTGGCTCCAATTATATCGTATTTTCTATCGCCAACCATTACCGAATTACCACTATCAAGGCCTTGTGATGAAATTATATATGAAATTATTTCTGATTTATTGGTACGGGTATTATCCAAATTGCTACCAACAATTTTTGTAAAATAATTATCCAGATTAAAATGTTTAAGAATTTTTTCAGCAAAAACCGTTGGTTTTGAGGTTGCAACAAATAGTTGATAATGGTTTGAAAATAGTGATTCCAAAACCTCGGTCATCCCACCATATAATTTATTTTCAAAAAGTCCTTTGGTGGAAAAATACTCCCTGTAAAAGGATAATGCTTTATCGGCAAGGCTATCTGTGAGATTATATCTTATTTGAAAAGATTCGCGGAGCGGAGGGCCTATAAATGTATTGAGTTCACTAACCGAATTCTCTACAATATCCAGTTTATTCAGTGCATATAAAATTGAATTGATAATCCCTTCTTTTGGATCGGTCAGGGTGCCGTCAAGGTCAAAAAGTATATTTTTAAATCTCAATTGCATTGGTCTAAATTTATAACAACTTTACAAATTGATGTTTCAGATTAATTTGATATTCCTCCGTTTCAATTGTTAGTTATTTTATCTAAAGGTATAAATTTATCAGGCCATACAAACACACCATCTCTCCTCTCAATAATCGCAGCACCGCTAATCGAATCCAAATTTAATGCCCCATAGATATGAGGAAAAAGCAAACCCTCTATAACATGATTTGTTCCACCTCCTTTAATTGGAACTGGTTTTTCAAATTTAATCGGACTTGTTAGCTTATTTATATCAATCCTTATTAACAAAATTTCTTTTGTTACTTGCTGAAAATAATCCCCTAAAACTATTAATGTTGTATCAGGCTCTCCGGTACAATGAATAAATCCATCTGTATCAAAATCACCTGGCTTGTAATATTTATTTTCAATTGCCTGATTGAAGTTTTCGTTTATCGCAATATGATAAACAACTTTTGAATCATTATCCATAAAATCAAAGTTAGAGTTAATACATACTTTCTAAGGTATTGGGTATCCCTTTATATTTTACTTAATCAATAATTACTCAACGCTGTATCTTTAATGATGCATTTATCAACGGCAGTAAAAACTAATTCTGTCTCATTGTTATTCTTTACTGTTGCAATCCATTTTGAAGTATCTTTAAGTTCATTATATTCAACATTTGCGTATTTATTGGCAGTCTTTTTAATCCTTTTAAATTGTCTTTTGCATTATCAAATTCCACTCATTTTTCTTACAAATATTACTCAAAAATACAAAAACAAATTGTTCTATCCTTCTGCTATGATTATCCTGTAGCAGTTCGCTTCATTGCTTATTGTCAAAATAAATAAAGGTTTAAAAGTCAACAATGTCTCTTATACAATAATACAAAAATTCAACGACAGATGCCCATAAGGTATGTATTGTTGAAATGATTAGGTTAATCTAATATATCGGTTATCTCAATCTAAACTCATACATGGTCAAAAACTCTCCAACCCTCTTTGAAAACCAGGTAAACCTTTTCGAATACCAGGCGTAACTGATTGAATTTTAGTCAATAGCAAATAAATTAATCTCTACCTTTTTTTGCTTTTCTTAACAAAGTCGACCGGTGAAATATTAAAATGCTCTTTAAAACAAATGGAAAAGTACGAAGGTGAATTGAAACCCACCTGGTAACAAACTTCCGATATCGACCTGGTATTGGTTGAAAGTAATTTGGCCGCCTCATTCAGACGTATTATTCTTACAAATTCAGTTGGGCTTTTATCGGTAAGCAATTTTATTTTTCGATAAAAATGCGCCCGGCTGATACCCATTTCGCGACAAATATTTTCGATATTCAAATCGGGCTTATCCAGGTTATCCAGCACAAACTTGTGTAGTTCCTTCAGGTATGAATCTTCATCGATTGAAATTGATGCGCCGGGCGTGCTTAATTCTTTGGCATATTTTTGCCGAAGTACCTGGCGCAATTCAAGCAATTTTTTTACTCTTATTTTTAAATGAGCCGGGTTAAATGGTTTGGGAATATAAGAATCGGCTCCCTGTTCAATTCCCCTTATCCGGTGCTCAATGGAAGCCCGGGCTGTTAATAATACCACAGGAATATGATTGGTTAAAAAATTCTCTTTTACGCGACGGGTAAGTTCCAGTCCATCCATTTCAGGCATTAGTACATCACTTATAATTAAATCAGGCAATTCATCCAGGGCAATGGCAAGTGCCTCCTTTCCATTCTCAGCTTCCCTGATGTCAAAATATTCTTTTAATTCATTAACCAGGTATTTACGCAAATCGTAATTGTCCTCAACAATCAGTATTACCTGGCCTTTTTCTTCAGTAAGCTCAATATTAATTTCATCTTCAACCACATCGTCGGGTAAATTATGCACATACTTTTTAACTCCGGGCACTTCGGGTGAGAATTTTTCCTCATTACTGTAAACAGAATCATCAAGCGGCAACAATACCCTAAATTCAGTCCCTTTGCCGGCGGTGGAATTAAAAGTTATTTCACCATAATGCTGGGCAACCAGGCTGTGGGTAAGCGATAAACCAACTCCCGAACCCATACTGTAATTTTGTTCAGGATCGCCGGTTTGGTAAAAACGATCAAAAATCCGGGGTTTATCTTTTTCAGCAATGCCTTTGCCTGTATCAATTACTGAAATTTTAATCCATTGAGAATGATCCGGTTTTTGTGCTTTTTCCACCATCAAATCTATTTCACCATTATCGGGGGTAAACTTAAAAGCATTTGAAAGTAAGTTAAACACAATTTTATCAATTTTGTCCGGGTCAAACCAGCAAACCAGATTATCAATTTCTGTCAAAAAGCGGTAATCAATCTTTTTTTGTTCGGCCAGATCTTCAAACGTGGTAAAAATCTCTTTTAAAAAGTAAATAATATCAGATTTTTCCGCTTTTAATTTCATCTGGCCGTTTTCAATTCTCCGCAGATCCATTATCTGGTTAATCAGACGAAGTAACCGGTTGGCATTTTTAATCATTAATTGAATGGTATGCCTGTATTTTTTCGATATCTGCTTATCATGCAGCATTTTTTCCAACGGTCCAACAATCAAGGTAATCGGAGTACGGAATTCATGTGAAATATTGGTAAAAAACCTGAGTTTTGCCTGGTTAATTTCATTGGCTTTCTCCTTATCAAGCCGTTCCAGTTTAATTTCGTTTTTCAGTTTTACCCTTCGGATGGAAAGCAGCCAGAAGAACAGTACAAGGCCCATTAATAAAAGGTAATAAATAGAATAAGCCCACCAGGTGCGGTAAACAGGTGGTTTTACAACAAGCGTCACACTTGAGGCTTTTTTGTTCCATTTATTATCGATACTGGAAGCTTTTACCATAAACTTGTAAGTTCCGGCATCGAGGTTTGTGTAAGTAACATACCTGTGATCAGAAGCCAGGGTACGCCATTCCTGGTCAAAACCTTCCATTTTTACTTTATAGATATTTTTTCCGGGCAAAAGATAATCCATAGCCACAAACTCAAAAGCAAAACTATTAAACCGGTGCTTTAACACCACAGTATCCGATAAATAAACGGGTCGTGAAAGTATTACCTGGTTATCCAGCTTATCGCCAGGATGAATAACCTGGTCAAAAATTCTGAATTGGGTAATAATGGGGGTTGGAATAGCATAATTTTCATCTACGTTGGCCGGATTAAACGAATTCAAACCATTTATACTTCCAAAATAAAGTTCTCCTTTAAAATCTTTAAACGATGCATTACGGAAAAACTCATTGCTTAATAAACCGTCACTTTCATAGTAACTGCGTATCTCATGGGTTTCCGGATTAAAACTACACAATCCATTATTGGTACTCAGCCATAAAGTTCCGGCATCATCCTCTTCAATGGCATAAATTACATTACCCGGCAATCCGTCCGCCAGGTTAAACGACTGAAAAGCATTTTGTTCAGGAACAAACCGGTTCAAGCCGCTACGGGTACCAATCCATATTTCATTTTTTGAAGTTATCTTGATGCAATAAACCGTATTATTACTTAAACTGCTGGGACGCTCCTCATCGCGCAAATAATTAAAAAACAATCCATTAAGCGGATCAAAAACACTCAACCCCCAGAAAGTCCCTATCCATAACCGCCCGTTATTGTCTTCGGCCAGTACATTTACATATTTGTTTACCAATTGATTATCCAATACGGTATCAGAAGAACTATAGGTAGTAAAATCATCGGTTTCTTTATTGTACTTATTAATTCCACCCCCGTTAGTACCAATCCATATATCGCCTTTTACGGTTTTCAGGATACATGAAACAAAATTACAGCTTAAAGCACCGGGCATTTCCGAAGTTTTATAATTTTTAAAAGTTTTTTTATAGGTATCGTAAACAGATAATCCTCCGAGGTAAGTCCCAATCCATAGCTTTGAATCGTTTTCAAGCATCAGGCTAATTATTACCTTATCGGGAATAAAGTGTGAAACGTTGTTACCCGGATAAAAATGGGTAACCTTTCCCGACCTGTTATCCACAAATTTCAACCCGGCACCATCGGTTCCCACCCACTGATTCCCGGTTTTATCGACACAAATAGACGTAACCGTGGTACTCACATAATCCGATGAGGCATCATACAAATTAAAACTCCTGAATTTTTTATACATATTGGGTAAAACATTAATGCCCCCCTGGTAACTTGCAATCCAAAGATTCCCCTGCCTGTCTTCAAAAACTGTACGGCAATTATTATTAATCAGGCTCGAATTTACATTGTTAATGTGCTCAACCCGCTGAGCTTTAGTACTTCCGGGAACAAAGCAGTAAAGGCCCTTACCATGAGCCGAAATCCAAAACCTTTGGCTTCTGTCGGCATAAATGCTGTAAATTTCTTTAGGCCTGGCCTTTTCATTATTGGTGAGTAAAAATTCATAAGGCCTGAATTTTTTAGTGTGATGATTAAATAAAAACAACCCATCGCCGCGTGTACCTACCAAGAAAGTGCTATCTGAATTTTCGAAAATCTCAAGTACTGCATTTACATTTTGCAGATTTTCCACATTTTCAATAGGTTTATAATTATAAAACCTGAGGTTTTTAGTATCAAACCGGTCCAGACCGTTGTCAATGGTGCCGATCCACAATCGATCGCGGGAATCTTTATATAATTTAAAAATATAATTACTGCTTAATGAATTTGGCACCCCGGCATCGTGCTTATAGTTGATAATTTCGCCTTTACGCTCATCGTATTTAAAAAGTCCGTTGCCTGAAGTACCTACCCAAAGCACATCATTTTTATCCTCAAGAATGGCATACACCTGGATGTTGGCCTGTGTATGGTTTGATGTATCGAGCCTGATATATTCAAAATTATCGAATATCGCATTATATCTGAAAAGTCCTTCGAAAGTACCCACCCATAAAATACCCTTTGAATCGACCAGCATAGTCAGAATTTCATTACTGTAAATGCTGTTAGGTTTATTGGCATCGTTATAATAATGCGTAAAATTATAGCCGTCGTACCTGTTTAATCCATTTTCTGTCCCTATCCATATAAACCCGGTACTATCCTGGGTAATGCAATTTACATTACTGTTCGATAATCCATCTTCAAGGGTTAAATGCCTGAAAACAAAATCGATATCGATAGCCTTAACATGCCATGAAATTACTGATATAAAAACAGTTATGAGTAAGCTACCCTTTTGAAACATAACGTAAAAATTGCCAGCTGAAAATAATAAAATTTATCAGCTTAATCAATTTCTCTTCTTCCTTTTCATAGGTCATGCGTTATTAAACCCGTTGACCGCAACTACTTTTTTTAATTTTATTATTCACGAGGTATTATGTTATTGGCTATATTTTAGTGAATTCCGATAACTTCCAAGCCCCTAAAAAAGCAGAATTATTTATTGATTTGTACCCATTTAGACAAGGATACGCCTGCTCCCCTGATATTAATAATACAAATATTATTACGCACCAACCGGGTATTCCAGATAAAGGTATATTTCCCTGGTAAGGTGTTTCCTTCATAAATTTCATCGATTATCCTACCATAGATATCGCAAGCATTTAACTTTATAAAACCAGGATTTTTGATACATAAGCTTATAGTAACATCATTACTTGCCGGATTGGGATATACCATTACTTCACCAAAAGCATGCTGACTAATACCCACTGGTAACTTTTTAATAATAACAGGAATTAACAATTCTTTTTTTAATGGATCGTTTGATAAAATTTTAATATACGCCTCATTACTTTCACTCTCCATTAACGAAGCATCAACATTAAGTGTAATTTGCTGTTGTTCACCAGCAACAATGCTCCCTGACGAATCGTTTGAACTTATCCAGTGTGGTCCGTTTAATTTACAATCAGATAAAATTATTGTATCGTAGCTATAGCTAATATCTCCTAAATTGTATTCAAAAATTGAAGATTGTTTAACCATACCCAAACCCTCTTTCCAAAAATAGGTGAAATAATTACTGCCCTGAGGATAATTATAAAAATATTCAACAACCCAACAATCTTCAATCAATCCACCCAAAGTTTCAAGGTTGGCCTGATCTATAATTTTATAGCTATCATAGGCATTATCATAAGGATACCATTCTTTCCCAACAGATGGATTACCAATCATTATTTTTTTTTCGGTGATAGTGTCATTTCCATAGAAATTAGTAAAATACGAGGCATCAAAAACATTTCCAAAATCATCAATCCGAAAAGCATCCCATTGAGTATATTTAATATTTTCCGATTTTAATTGTTGCGAAAAATCTGACCTGTAATCATTGTATATATAATACTTTATATTATTTACAATGGTATCCCGGATTATCTCCCGTATATCAGGATTGATATAGTTATCATCCTTATAAACCCATTTATTACCCACCTGCAAAGGCATGAATGAATTTATTGATAAGGAATCGCCCAAAAGCAGGTGCCAATTAAGTGTACTAAATCCATTGTTTTCAATGGTCAGAGTTTTGCTAACTTTTTCATCCGGTAAAACTTCTATATAAATTTCATTTGGAAATACTATAATTTCAGGAGGATTCAAACCCTCACCATTAATAGCAATATCAAACTCATTGTCATTAAAAGCATTACTATAGATTTTCAGACTTTCAGTATATAAAGTATCATTTTGAGGCTTAAAAGTTAACTCAATTTCAAATTCAGACCCAGGCCAAATTAATAACCAGGTTGTATCTACAGTTAAAACATTATTGGTACACACAATGCTATCCACAACTAATTTTTCAGTACCTGTGTTTTTTATGCGCATTCTTACCTTTTTGTAGTTTCCGATAAAAACCTCTCCAAAATTATATAAACCCATCCTTTCTATCAACGGAACTCCTGTAACTTTAAGCTTTACTTTTACAGATAAATTATTATTCACAGAATCGTGACTTCTTAAATTTACATAACCCGTGTAATTGCCACTGTATAAATCAGAAGCATCAAAAATAAACTTTAATTGAATTGCCGAATCTGGTATAATTAATACATTTCTATCGGAAACCGCCAGCCATTTGGGATCGATTGAATAATTCTTAAGAGTTTCCTTTTCAATCAACACCCCAGCATCATTTAAATATTCATATTTAACTAATCCAACTCCTTTTTTAAAATAGCGATAAGCTTTGTAGCCCCCCGATTGCATGTTTTCGACCTTCCAACAATCAAAAAATGTTCCCCATGGCGTATCAACATCTTCCTTTTTAATTATTCGGGTATAGTCATCCGAACCGGTCGAATCCCATACCATACCAATACGAGGATTACCGACCATCAGCAATTCATCAAAATCTGAAGGGTCCTCACCATAACCCTCCCAAAAATTACCAAACTCGTCAATTCGCCAGGTTTTGGTACTAAAATATTCCTTATAATTATCAACTTTGGTTTGGGTAAATCGATCTGTTTTGTTGTTATAAATAATATCCTCTTTAACCAAATAACACGAAATTCCACTATAGGAAATACTTTCAAAAACCGAATCGGTTCGAATTACACTTACGGGATTACTGCCTGATATTTCTTGTAAATATGTCCAAATATTTGCCATTGAGAGGGGTACAATATCAAAAGTAGTATCAGCAGAGGAAATAATTTCATAATTAACTGCATAGGGAGTTGTGTTTGAAACCATCATTGTAATGGTATCATATTGAGAGGTAAACAACGCTGTTTCAACACTGTCATAAATATAAACTGGTGAGGTACGGGATATACCCCAATTGGACAAAAAAACCATTAAAATCAGATTAAGGTTTTTCATGAGTTTGGTTATAACGTTTAGTCTATAAAATTACAACATTTCCTAACCAAAGTCAATAACCCTTGACTCTCAATAAAAGTATTACATAGTTTTAATCAGGATATTAGAAGGATCAGTTATTCAACCAGTCTTTAAAGTCCTTTATCCGTTCAGTGGCAACAATGGTTTCCTTTTCGAACGGAGGTTTCAAATCAAGTTTGATCCGCCTTTTAAACCAGGTATGCATTTCCTTTATACTATCAATATGAACAATTATCTGGCGGTTTACTCTGAAAAAGTGAATTGGGTTTAGTTTTTTTATAAGGTTTTCAAGCGATGTGTCAATCAGATACCGGTCTCCTGATTTCTCGACCAGGAATGCATATTTACCCTCAGCAAAAAAATAAGCTACATCTTCAGAGGAAACAGTTTTAATGGAATCGCCATTAACTACCATAAACCGCTTTTGATAATTGTTTTCATTAAAGCCGGCCAGAGCCTCCATTAAATTTTTGTAATCAAATGAGGGTCGGGTTAAAGAATGGATTTCCTTGTATTTATCTACACTTTGAGCCAAATCATATTTATTAATGGGTTTTAATAAATAATCAACACTGTTCACTTTAAAAGCCTGAATAGCATATTGATCGTAGGCTGTGGTAAATATTACAGGTATTTTTATTTCAACTTCATCAAAAATTCGGAAACATAATCCATCGGCTAAATGAATATCTAAAAATATGAGGTCGGCTGAGTTTATTTTGAGCCAATTCACCGCCTGTTTAACGGAGTCGAGCCTGGCAATTACTTCAAAATCAGGATCAATATTCTGAAGCTGCCTTTCCAGCTTCTCAGAGGCGAATTTTTCGTCCTCTATGATTGCAACAGTCACTTTCACCGGCATCTTCATTAGTTTTTTCAGGTTTTATTAAAGGTAAAGTAGCCACGAATTCACCTTCAGTATTTTCAAAATCCGGTAAAATTCCGGCCATTAAAAAATAGCGCTGACGTAAATTATTCAGTCCCATCCCGACCGATTTATTTTCATCGGTTCGTAAATTGATTTTATTCACTACATGTATCCTGCTGTGATCCAAATAAATTTGTACCCTCAGCGGTTCCTCCGATGAAACTACATTGTGCTTAATGGCGTTCTCAACCATCATTTGCAGCGACATCGGCACTACATAATGCCCATAGCAATGTTCATCAATTTCAATGGCAACCTCAAAACCATCCTGAAAACGAATTTTCTGAAGAAAAATATATGATTTTAAAAATTCAAGTTCCTCGCCCAGGGTTACGGCCATTTTATCCTGAATATTAAGTACATAACGGTACACAGAGGCAAACTGATCGATAAACTCTTCGGCACGGTTGGCATCCTTATGAACCAGATTGGAAAGCACATTTAAGCTGTTAAACAAAAAATGGGGATTCACCTGGTTTTTTAAGGATTCCAATTGAGCCTGCAGGCTTTCCTTTTTAAGCTGTTCGGTCATTACAAGACTATTTTTCCATTCTTTAAAGAAATAGGACCCTTCTATCATACTTAATACAATGGTTAGCAAAATAACCCCCGTAGTAAGTTCCTGTAACATATGCGACCTGAACGAAACTCCTTCATGAAAATCGCAATGAGCTTGATAGGTAAAAATTCCGAGTATGGCCATGGCCACTAAAACTGTGGCATTCGTTAATAAGAACTCAACTGCAATACGGGTTTTTGCCCTCTTTTTCCAGGGTAACACAGTTTCGAGCCACCTGATTTCCTGGAATACCACCACACTAAGTCCAACAGTCATGGAAATTGATACACCCATCCAAAACAAGAAATTCATTGGTGAATGTAATTTATCTATCTGGTAGTCAAATAAAAATCGCAATTGGAAATAAAAAGGAGGAATTATGCCTGCAAATAACAGCCATTTAAATATTTTCCAGTTTAATTTTGCATACGACGACTCCTTCATAACACACAATATTACACATTATTATTCAGATGCCCATGTACTCACGTATTCCAGATGATTTAGTGGTGTATCTGTTTTTTTAACCATCCACATACCACCAATTCCATTTTCAGTCAAGGCATATTGCAAATGGCACATGGCTATTCCTATATCGAGCCATTGTAAATTCACTCCTTTTTCAGGATTTTTTGACGGATATGATCCTCTTAAATAAAAATTAATATACTTATCCTCCACAAATAAGCGCCAGGGTTGTTTATTTGAAGCCGATGGGGCCAGTCGCACCATTTCAAGGGCAAAATCAATGTTTTCGCTACCATTTACAGAATCTTTATCTGGTTCATCATAAAAAAACAACTCCGAAGCCGGTTTTCTTTTGGATGCACTAATCGCAAAACGTACCAAATTCCCCCTTATACCGGATTGCGTGGTGTACCCAACAGGTGTAACAGCAGGAATAAGCTCATTATTTTTTAAATCGATAGTTTTGCCAAATTCATCTTTGGTAAATGTACCGCCCAGCCAGCAGGTACCTAAATTAAGCCGGGTTAACTCCAAAATAATTTTCTCTAGTGCAAAACCATAGTCAATATAAGCTTCGCGGTTTTTGATACTTGACCCAACAATAAAATACCGGGCTCCTCTTATAAAACCGTATGTTCCCAATTTCAATTTTTGATCCCTTGCAAACTCCTTTTTATCAACCAGTTTAAAACGTGGCTTATAACTAAAGGGAGTGGCTATATCAGTATTTAAAATGTCTTCTGTTTTCTGTAAAACTTCCTCATTCAGTGATTCTTCGCTATAATCTCTGACTGATATTCTTCTTTTAATCAACTCTTCAATACTTCCCATTTTTAGCTCTCCACCAATAGTTATTATTTCTTTCATTATTTAGGTTTACAATTTCTCCAATCTGAGGAGTAATAATCAACCCGGTATCTCCATTACAACTGGCCAGTAACTTTTCAACCGGCTCTGTCCAGGCATGCAGGCTTAGTTTAAATTTGCCCCAATGCAAAGGTATCATTCCGGAAGCCTTTACATCTTTAAAAGCCTGGTAAGTTTGTGAGGGGTCCATGTGAATCAGTGGCCAACCTTTGTTGTACTGGCCACATTCCATCAATGCAATATCAAACGGGCCTAATTTATTTCCAATCCCGGCAAAGTGCTTTCCATAACCCGAATCACCACTGAAAAATATCTTTTTGCCTTTTATTTCAATAGCAAATGAACACCAAAGTGTTGTATTCCGTTTAAGCGTACGACCTGAAAAATGCCTGGCAGGAGTAACCGTAATTTTCAAATCATTGCTTTCAGTGTAACTTTCCCACCAATCGAGTTCAATAATCCGGTCCACCGGAATACCCCATTTGAGTAGATAGCCTGCAACCCCCAACGGAACTACAAATTTTGACACCTTGCCTTTAAGCTGTTTAATGGTTTTATAATCCAGATGGTCGTAATGATCATGCGAAATGAGAACAAGGTCAATGAGTGGCAAATCGTCCACATTATAATCATGGCTATAATCGAATTTTTTTGTGCCGGTAAAAGAAACCGGCGAGGCTCTTTTACTAAAAACCGGATCAACCAGGATTATTTTTCCGTCAACATTCATAATAACTGATGAATGGCCAAACCAAACCAGGCTAATCCCCTGATCCTGGTTTATAAATTCCTCTTTCTTGAAAACTTTGGTTTCAATGGTAGTTTTCGGCTCACGATTTTCACCTTTTCGCATAAATTCATGCATGATTTTACCGGTTGACGATTCGGGATTCATAACAGGTGTTTTTTCCAGATTCACAAACCTCCCATCCTTAAAATTGGACGACTCTTTCATTCTTACTTTCTCTTTTTCAGTCATTTGAGCAGATATTTGAGGTGCTGTTTGATAGCCTATCCAACTTAATAAAGCAATAAAACTTATCAGAAATTTCATCCTCAATGTAATTAAAATTTTTGGTTTAATGGCAGGATGAGCCGCGTCATCCTGAACCATTAAACTCCCTGAAAAGGGGCAACGTTAACTAAAAATAATTTTTATCCCTTTCAATTATCTTTCTTATACTATTTACATTTGCATGAATTATACAATTACACAATCAAACTGGTTTAAGTATTTACTGTTTCAGCTACCTGATTTCCGGATAAACCTTTATACAAAACAGGTACCAATATCAATGTCAGTAGGGTTGAAAACAATAATCCCCCTATAATTGCCCAGCCCATAGGTGCCCACATCCTGCCACCAAACAAGGTTAGTGGTAACAAACCGGCCACCGTAGTAATGGTGGTTAACAGGATCGGTGTAAAACGGGTTTTAGCTGCTTCAACAACAGCTTCACTTATATTCATGCCTTTTTGTAATAACTGGTTGGCATAATCCACCAGTATAATACTGCTGTTAATTACTATTCCAATTAAACTGGTTAAACCTACAAAAGCCATAAATGAGAATGAGTAACCAGTAATTAATAAGGTTAAAAAACTACCTGTAATTGATAATGGTATGGCCGTGAAAATTATCAGGGGCTGCTTAAATGAACGAAACTGTAGTACCAGAACAGCAAAAATACCCAGTAAAGCCACCAGGAATGATTGTCCCAATCCTCCAAAGCTTTCCTCACGACTTTCCTGCTCTCCGCCCACGGTAAATTCAACATTTTCGGGTAAATCAGTACGTTTTAAGCGGGCAACAACTGCTTTTGTTGCTTTATCGATGGATTGTACTGATTCATCCACATCAGCAAGTATAGAAACATATCGGTCAAGATTGTAATGATCAATACGTTTTTTACCTTTCGTCATTTCAATATCTGCCACTTGTGATAAAAGTACCTGGCCACCCATAGCATTTGGAATAAATACTTTATTCAACCATGAAAGGTCTTTGGTATTATCTTCATTTGATTTCAGAACAATATTGTACTTGTCTCCCAGCTCGTCCTGGTAACTGCTTACATTCAGCCCGTTTACCACTGTACGTACTGTCCTGTCGATATCAATTAAATTTACTCCAAGCCTTCCGGCCTTTTCCCGGTCAACTTTTACCTGTAGGTCGGTTTTATCCACCGAGAATGGGTTGTTTATATTAATTACCCCGGGAGTTTCATTAAAAATCTGTTCAACCTGTGCTGCTGCTACTTTCAAATCATTGAGGTTCTCCGAAAATAACCTTATTTGTAACGGTGCGGCCACGGGAGGACCCTGTATAAATTCCTTAACCTCAATTTTTGCTCCCGGGTAACTTGCAAAAACCATCCGCAATTGATTTACAATCTGATCCATTCTGTCAGGTTTTACCTTTTTCAGGATTACAAAAACCTGACCCCGGTTCGCAGCCGGATTTGGTTTTAACATATTGTAATAAACCTGGGGATTACCTTCACCTGCAGTTGAGGCAATTTTTTGCACCTCCGGAATTTCATGTAATTCCTTTTCAATATAAGTTATAGCATTTTCGGTATTCAATAAATTGGTGCCCTCAATACCATTCACATTAATCATTAACTGGTTTTTTTCAGCTTTTGGGAAAAAGCTTACTCCTATTAATGGCATTAAGGAAACAGAGCCTATAAAAATAATGATTGATGCAGTAATAACCAGGCCCGGTCGGTTTATTGCCCTGCCCAGATATTTTCCGTAAATATTATCGATAAAACGATTCAACAACCCCTTTTTTAATTCTTTTTGAGGTTTTTTTAGTAACCGGCTGCCCATGAATGGGGTCAGACAAAGAGCAACAACCAATGAAGCTGACAAAGAATAGACTACGATGAGTACCATACTTCGAATAAAATTACCCACATCATTTTTCATCAACAACATAGGCAAAAAGGCCAGCAAGGTAGTAATGGTTGAACTTACCAAAGCCATTCCAATTTCCGAAGCCCCCTCAATAGCTGCCTGAACAGGTTTATACCCTTTACTAATATACCGGTAAATATTTTCCACAATGGCAATACTGTTATCTACCAGCATGCCCAAGGCAATAATTAATCCGGCAATAGTCATTTGCTGGATACCGAAACCGGAAATATCAATTAAACCAATACCTGCAAAAACTGAAACCGGAATGGCAATCATTACAATAAGAGCTGAACGGAAACCCAGGGCCCAGAAAACAATGGCACCAACCAGGATGATACCCTGTAAAAAATTCAGGAAAAAGCCATTGATACGGTCACTTACCCCATCGGCTTGTTTTAATACATATTCAAGGGATATATTTTCGGGCAACCCGGCTTTAAATTCGTTTACAATTTTATCCACTTTATCGGATACTTTATAAATATTGATTCCCTTTTTCTGTTCCAGGGTTAACCAAATAGCTTCCTTTCCGTTGAAATCGGCCTTTATGTCCGGATTTTTATAACCATATGATACCTCAGCCACATCACCCAATAAAACTATCCCGTTTTTTCCGGCATTAATTACAGTATGCTCAATTTCATCAAGGCTTTTATATAAACCACTGGTTTGTATGTTGAATTTTTTATTTCCCAGGTCGACACTTCCACCCGGAATGCTAAGGTTTTCACTTTGTAATATGGCAATAATACGATTTAAAGTCAGGTTATAGGCGGCCAGACGCTCCATATCACATTTTACCTGTACCTCAAGCTCCTGTTCGGCATGTATTTCGGCTTTTCGTATTCCATCCACTTTTTCCAGTTTCTTTTTCAAATCCTCGGCCGATTTTCGTAATTGGTTTGGAGAAGCCCCATTCGACACAAAAGCCATTTGATAAATTGCCACATTTAGCACCGACGGTTGCGCTACATTGATGCTGTAAACCGTTTCAGGTAAGTCACCCCTGACTTCGTTTACCTTTTGTAAAATTTCCTGATGCTTTTTATCATTATCTTCCCCAATATTATATTCAACAAAGGTAAATGAAACCCCATCCGAAATTCTGCTGGTTATTTTTTTAATGCCATCAAGTTCATTCACTGATTTTTCAATCGGATCCACCACCAGGGTTTCCATATCTTCAGGGGTGGCACCCGGATTTATAACCAGAATTGTGGTTGTATTATACTCAGTATAAGGATCTTCTGATTTTGGCATGGTATTATACGAAATAACACCATATAGTGTAATAATAATGAATACAATCAGTGTAAACTGGTAGTTTTTTAATGCAATTTTGGGTATCAGCATGTTAAATTGATTAGAAATTATATTTCATGTTTTTTAATCTATAATGTATTATTGATTGCGATTTTTGTTACCTGGGTTCTTCCGTAAGAACTTTTCAGGACTAAATAAGTGTAGCAACAAATCAATGAAATTGCAACCCATAATATCTCCTAACGTTTAGCAAGTAAGCTTTTTGCGCTTACTTTATCGTTATTTTTTATTTCTTTTTGTCGTTGCATTATAACCCGGGCATTGGGATCCAATGAATTTTGAGCCACATATACAAAATTATTTTGCAGGAATAACACTTCAGCCTCCTTAAGTTTGGCTTTTTGAGTATCTTCATCAAGAACATAAAAGCTGATTGTTTTTCCAAAACCTTCCTGAACAGCTTCCACAGGTATTTTACCACAAACCAGTGTTTTCGATGGATAAATGTCGCCACGGGCAAAAAAGCCCGGCTTTAATTCCAGGCTGGTTTCCTCAACCGACAACTCAATTTCGTATAAACCTGTTTTGGGATCGGGTGCATTGGCTATTTTTGAGACATTCGCACCTAAGATTTGGTCAGGAAAGGCATCAGTAGTAATTTGAGCTTTGTCTCCCATCGAAATTTTTACAATACTTTTATCAGAAACGCCAACCGTCATTCTCCAACTATCCTCATCGGAGGCAAAATAAAAAACCGGCATCCCAGGTCCCGTAATTTCACTCTCCTCCATAAATTTTTTTAAGATAATTCCATCACATGGTGCTGTAATACTCGAATATTTAAGATTATATTCGGCTATATTCATATTTGCCCTGGCCACCTCAAAAGCCGATTTGGCATTTTGCATCTGCTCAAGTGTAGCCACAGAGTCGTTATACAGGTTTTGAATCCGTTCAAAATCGCGATTTGCCTTATCTAAACCCACACGGGCCTGCATTACCTGCTGATTAATTTCTTTCAGATCAAGCTTCGCCAACAAATCACCGGATTTTACTTTATCGCCTTCGTGCACTTTAATCAACTTAATTATTCCCCCGGTTTTAAAACTAAGCCTGCTTTCCCGGCTTGCCTGTAAATTCCCTGAAACATGAACAGGAAATGCAACCGTATCGAACTCAACTTTGGCAAGAGTAACCGGAATACCAACTTCTTTTTTTTCTAAAGAAGCATCAGTAGCCAATGAATTCGCACAACTGTGTGTTAATATACCTGTTGCAACTAATATCGCCAGGTATAATCCAATCTGAAGAGGGCTTTTATGGTCCATATTTTTAAGATTTAAGGTCTGCCTTTCGCCTACTTGTCGGCAGACAGGGTTAATAACATGATACAAATTTTATTAATTACAATTTTCTTTCATAAAAGAATAGAGTGAACTTGTATTATATTGGGTTGAACACGAAACTAAGGAATTAAAGCAGTATGAGAACTTTGCTGTAATCTGGCAATACTGATTAACAAATTATATTTGGTGCTTATATAATCACTTTCCGATTCCACCAAGGTATTACGGGCATCCATCAGTTCTATAAGAGGTGCTTCGCCCTGCCGGAATCTTTTATCCATAATCCGGTATGCTTCTTTAGCCTCAGTAAACCGGTCGTTTGCCAGCACCAGGTTTTGCTTTTGCTCCTCAACATCCAAAAATTTTTGCTTTACCTCCAGCATAATCTGATTCGCAACTTCCTGTTTCTGAATTTCCGATTTATGTTTTTCAATAAGCGCCTGCTGCCTTTTGTTGGAATTTATATTACCATTAAACAGTTTCCAGTTGAGCACCACCGAGCCCATTACATAATCAGCATCTTTAAATTCAGTAGAATTGTCGCCCTGTAAACCTGCAGTTACTGCTAAAGCCAATACCGGTATATTTTCGGCACGGTTTAATTTTGCAACATTATCGTACAAATTTGTTTGCAGGTCGATTTGCTTCAGTTCTTCGCGTAAATCCAAGGCGGTTTGTGTCAACTGGTCTAACGATGTTTCATATTTCACATCATCCTCATCCTCTGATAATATTTCAGCCTGCAAATCTCTGTTTATTAAGAAATTAAAATAGCTCCTTGCCATTTCTCTGTTCTTCAGGACACTGGTTTCAAAAAGTTTTACTTTGCTGATGTCCGATTTAGCCCTCAAAACAGCATCACGGGTTATCATATTGTTTTCAAACAGCTTTTGTGTAACCCTGTAATTCTCGTTAACCATTTCAATGGTTCTATTTACCATTTCTTCCAGTTGAACTGTTTTCAGGTAATTATAGTAGGCCTCTTTTATATTCAACACCAGTTTATTTTTAAATAATTCCATTTCAGCCTGATTCATTGAACATTGTTGTTTTGCAATCTGTCTGTTCAGTTGCAACTGTTTGGAAAACACAGGCTGAACCACGCTTATTGCTGCATCGTACTCCTGGGGTCGTAAAAAATTAATTTGTTCATTTTCAAGCACGGGAAAATTACCCGATTGTCCTTGTTGTTGCAGCATTTGGTTTAAGGTGCTATAAACCGGATTCAACAAATCACCAATCGGAAAATCGATAGTACGCCCCCCACTGGCCAGGGTATACCTGCTTTGTAGGCTCGCCTCAGGCAAAAACATCCCACTGGCAATTTTCAATGCAAATTCAGCTTTTTGAAGCGATAAATTATTTTGCTGCAACGTCAGATTGTTTTCCAAACCCATTTTAATATATTCATCCAGGGGCCGTTGACCATAGGCTGTAAAAAGACTCACCAATAACAAAAAGAAGAGATACAATACTTTCATGATTTTAAGGTTTAATAACAATACAAATGTGAGCTATAAGCTGTATTTAGAAAAGAAAAAAAGAGTGAACCTGTAATTTTTCAGACTGAATATGGATTTTAGGCAGGTGAAATAGATTCGCTAAATCACAACAATTTAACAGATTGATCTGTTGTTGCATGAATTAACAATTTTAAAACTAGTTTTGCAGCAAATTTTGAATATGTTTCATGATATCCGCTATAATACTTATAAATTATATATCATAAAAATTGCAAAGTGGTTTATGCTGGTAATGCCCATTGTGGTGCTCTTTTATAAGGACAATGGATTAACAGCCTTTCACATTTTTTTACTTCAGGGCGTTTACTCGGTTTCTATTGTGGCACTTGAAATTCCTTCGGGTTATTTTGCCGATGTGCTTGGACGCAAGAAAACACTTTTTATAGGGGGTACTTTTGGCTTTTTAGGGTATTTCATTTATAGTTTATCGCACGGTTTTACCGGGTTTTTACTGGCAGAAATTACGCTGGGCATCGGGCAAAGCATGATAAGCGGGGCAGATTCTGCCCTGTTATACGATTCATTAGTTATACAAAAACGCGAAAAAGAATACCTGAAACTGGAGGGAAGAATCACCTCCATCGGGAATTTTTCTGAAGCCATAGCGGGAATCCTGGGTGGTTTGTTGGCAACTATTAGTACACGAACTCCATATATTGTGCAGGCAGGAGTAGCATTCCTGGCTATTCCTGCCGCCCTGATGTTGGTGGAACCTCATCGCGATAATGCTCTTAAGGAGATGAAATTCAGAGATATACTGCATATCTCAAAATATGCCTTGTTTATAAATAAAGAGTTGCGTAATAATATTGTCTACTCATCCGTAATCGGGGCTGCAACACTGACCATGGCGTGGTTCGCCCAGTTATATTTTGAAGCGGTAAACCTGCCGGTAGCGCTTTTTGGCGTACTATGGACTTTTTTGAACCTTACCGTAGGACTTACCTCGCTATTTGCCCACCGCATTGAACACAAACTGGGGCAAACCCGGACCCTTTTATTTATAACATTATTTGTTGGAGGAGGTTACCTTTTTCTTGGTTGGTTCCAGGCTTACTGGGCCATAAGCATTCTTTTCTTTTTTTATATGGTGCGTGGCGTGGCAACGCCTGTGTTAAAAAGTTATATCAACCAAATGACCGGTTCCGATATCAGAGCCACAGTACTGTCAGTACGTAATTTTATTATTCGGTTGATTTTTGCCGGAATTGGGCCTATGCTGGGATACCTCACCGGCCATTATTCACTGGGTTTTGCACTTACTTTAGCTGGACTGGTTTTTTTGGTGTTTGGAACGTTGGCATTTATATTCTATTTGCGGGTACTAAAAGAATATTAACTTAATAATATCCAAAAAATGACCCCATTAACATTAATTGCAGTCATAACTAAAATAATTACAAACAACTTTCACTCTAATTTGTACTTATGATTACTGAAAATTATCAAACATTTGGCTTATAAAATGGATTTACAAATAAATAAATTACCTCTGAATTACCGCCCCGAACCCACAATGCCTCACCACGATATGTTTAAATTAATGGGTGAAAAAAACATCCGCAAAATGGTTTCCGACCATTATGATTTACTGGCTGAAAGTGAAATTAAAGATCTTTTCCCTCCCAAGGGAGAAGGTTTGGAACAAGCCAAAGAACGATCAGCCGATTTTTTTATTCAAAAACTTGGCGGTCCGGGATATTTTAATCAAAAACGCGGGACACCAAAACTAGTGGAGCGCCACAGCTATTTTAAAGTAACCCCGGAAGGAAGAATGGTTTGGCTGGAATGTTATCGTAAGGTATTGCTTAAACAGGACTTGCCTGAGGAGGTAATTTTAAAATTCTGGAATTACCTGCATGACTTTTCAAACTGGATGATAAATACCCAGGGAGCAGATAATAATCAATTATATTATAAATAAATTTTAGAAGGGCAAATACGGTTGAGTGATAAGAAACTAAAAAAGGCATGCTTACTGCATGCCTTTTTTTCATATCGAATTTAACTAATTAGTTAACTTTTTCATCTAAAGCTTTACCTGCTTTAAATTTAGCAACATTTTTAGCAGCAATTTTAATTTCTTTACCAGTTTGAGGGTTACGACCTGTACGGGCAGCGCGTGAGCTAACTGAGAATGTACCGAAACCTACTAACTGAATGCTTTGTTTTTTACCTAAAGTATCTTTTGTGGTTTCAATAAAAGCGTTAAGAGCTTTTTCTGCATCTGCTTTTGTTAAACCGGCTTTTGAAGCCATTGCTGCTACTAATTCTTGTTTGTTCATAGTGTTAATTCTTAAGTTAAACTTTAATTTCTTTAAATCGGTGGATTAAATATAAGGAAAGATTTGTATTCAACAGCAATAATATCAAGAAAAATGAGCTTTTTGTTAAAAAAATACTAATTTATTAACAAAAATTGTCATTTTTACGCCCAAATACATGTAAACAGAGGTACTAAGGCCGTTTATTTAACTATAATATTTTGTAACATTTTACTTTGAATCTTGTCCGTAACAGTGAATTTTTTTGTTTACCCTTTTATGGTACGTATCCCAAAGCCATTATTAATATAGACATTCGATAACAGATGGAAGAAACATTCTTTTATCAGCCGAATACACAATCCAGAAAAAGTACCTAAAAAAAAGTCCGCAACAAAAATGATGCGGACCCATATATATTTATAGATACTATTATTTAACTAATACAGCGTCTTCCAATAATACCGAATAGGAATATCCATAACCAAAATCTTTATCAACAGCTACTTTTCCTTCAAAAGTTACCACATCGTTAACTTTCACATTTCCTTCAACTGAAGTTACAGTCAAATCAAAATCGCCATTTGCATTGGTTCCATCCTGAAGGTGAAACCAGTTTTTGCCCATTATTTGAGTATTGATTTTAACCACTTTCCCTTTTATTTTTACCTTCTGTTCCTTATATTTATCTTTATTTGTAAATAATTCAGCAATAGTAATACCCCCTTTTGCTGGTTCAACTTTAACTTCTTCTTTTGCAATAGTTGGTTTGCCCTTATGGTGATCCATGCTCATATGATCAGCGGGCATTCCCTGTGCTGAAGCAGCGGCATCAGGTTTAGGATCGGTTCTGAGTTTCTGAAGGAAATAAATTGTTTTAAAGGTACGGCCTAAGTCCTTGCTTTCGAAATTATTCATCTCAAGTGGATTATCATAATAATATATATCACCTACTTTAGCTTCCATTTTAGGAACAGCAATCCACTGTTCAGAATCATTTTCAGCAACATTCAGGTAGGTATAAGCCTTTGTTTGTTGTACCTCAAGCACTTTTACTTTATGGGTTCCATTCAAATTTTCTGCTTCCTTTATGGAGCCTGAATTACATGAAGTAAAAACAATTACTATTGATAGTATAAGAATCAAAAATACATTTTTCATAACAACAAATTTTAGTTTTAAAATAAGGCGGTAAATATAGTAATTTAACCCTGAAAAAAAGAAAACCCTGCTCAACCAGCAAGGTTAAAATTTAGATGTTTTATAGTACTATAAATGTATAACCTCATCATAGGCTGCAGCAGCCGCTTCCATTATAGCCTCACTCATTGTTGGATGAGGATGTATTGACTTGATGAGCTCATGACCGGTGGTTTCCAGTTTTTTGGCTACCACCAGTTCGGCAATCATTTCGGTAACATTGGCCCCAATTAGATGAGCCCCCAATAATTCACCATATTTTTCATCAAAAATAAGCTTTACAAAACCCTCTTTTGCTCCTGCGGCACTTGCTTTTCCCGATGCTGTAAATGGAAATTTACCGATTTTAAGATTGTACCCTGCTTCACGTGCAGCTTTTTCGGTTAAACCTAGTGACGCAATCTCAGGTGAAGTATACGTACATCCCGGAATATTGGAATAATCAACCGGATGAGGATTTTGTCCGGCAATTTTTTCCACACAGGCAATTCCTTCAGCTGAAGCTACATGAGCTAAAGCAGGTCCGTGAACAATATCACCAATAGCATAAATTCCTCCAACATTGGTTTGATAGAATTCGTCAACCTTTATCTTACCTTTTTCCATTTCAATACCTAATTCTTCAAGACCAATACCTTCAATATTAGGTGTTATACCTACCGCTGAAAGCACCACATCGGCCTCACAGGTTTCCTCTCCTTTTTTGGTTTTAATCGTTACCACACACTTTTCACCGGAAGTATCCACTTTCTCAACCGACGAGCTGGTCATAACACTAATTTTTGCCTTTTTAAAGGATCGTTCCAATTGTCTGGATACTTCCTCGTCTTCATTGGGAACAATATTGGGAAGAAACTCAACTAATGTTACCTTGGTGCCAATAGTTGAATAAAAATAAGCAAACTCACTGCCTATAGCTCCCGAGCCCACTACTATCATACTTTCAGGTTGTTTTTCCAAGGTTAATGCTTTCCGGTATCCAATTATCTTTTTCCCATCCTGCGGAAGGTTGGGTAATTCTTTTGAACGAGCGCCGGATGCCAGTATAATATGACTGGCAGTAACATCCGATTTTTTACCCAGAGTATCGGTTATCTCAACAGTGTTTTTTGCCTTCAGTTTGCCGAATCCGGTGATTACCTCAACCTTATTTTTTTTGAATAAAAACTGAATTCCTTTACTCATCCCATCAGCAACTCCACGACTGCGTTCAACCATTTTGCCAAAATCGGGCTTTGCATCTCCCTCAATGGCTACACCATAATCTGCAGCATGAGTCAGGTATTCAAATACCTGGGCACTTTTTAATAAACTCTTTGTTGGTATACAACCCCAGTTTAAACATATTCCTCCCAACTCAGCCTTTTCAACCACAGCTGTTTTAAGTCCCAATTGCGAAGCCCTAATGGCGGCAACATAACCACCCGGACCGCTACCTATAATTAATACATCAAAATCCATTTAATATTTCTTTTACAGGTTTTTAACCCGATTTATTTTAAAATTTTAGCTACGATTTATAACAGGTTCATTCATCTTTTGTTTTCGCTTTGCCCTGTCGATAAACCATTTTGTCACTTTTGCCAGGAAAAAAATCAGGGCTAAGGTAAAAATAATGGAAGCTCCTGACGGAATACCTAACCAGAAAGATCCTGCCAATCCTGCCATAGTACCGGCAAAGCTAATGAGTATTGAATAAATTATAATATGCTTAAAATTGTTTGAAAACAGGTTAGCCGTGTTTTGTGGCAGCGTCAGCATACTCATCACCAATATAATTCCGGCTACTTTAATGTTTATTACAATTGCCAGGGCAATGAGCAAAATTACAAGGTAATTTATGGTATTCACCGGTGCCTTTTGCGATCGCGCAAAGTTTTCGTCAAAAGCAAAAAATAAAACCGGCCGATAGAAAAATATAAAAAAAAGAGCGGTAATAACAGCCAGACCAATCATCGCAAATAATTCGGCATTACTTACGGTAAGAATACTTCCGAAAAGATAACTCATAAGGTTTGGAGTGAATCCGGGAGTAATGTACACAAATATAATTCCTATCGCCATTCCGAGCGACCAGAGAATGCCAATGCTGGAATCGTTACGAACATTTCCTTTTTTTGAAAACCATTCAATTCCCATAGCTGAAATCAGGGCAAAAACCGTTGCTCCTAAAAAAGGAGGTAACCCAAGATAAAACGCCAAACCTATCCCCCCAAACGAGGAATGAGTGATACCACCGGAAATAAAAACCATCCGCTTACTGACAATATAGGTACCCAAAATGCCACAAATTATACTGGAAAATAATGCAGCCAGGATGGCATGGTTGATAAAGGTGTATTTAAATAAATCCAGAAACTGATCCATATTTTAATCGTTGTGTGTTGCTAATACCTGGTGAGGAATATCACCATGCGAAATAATTTTAATCGGGCAATTATATTCAGCTAATTGTTCGGCTGATATTTTATTCGATTTATGATAATGCAAATGATAATTAACACAGGCGATGGTTTTAACATGCGATGAAATCGTTCCGATATCATGTGAAACCATCATAATAGCCATTTGACTGTTTAAATCTTTAAGCCAGTGAAAAAGTTCATGCTCGAACTGGCTGTCAACAAAAGTGCTGGGTTCATCAAGAATTAAAAGCTGCGGATCATTTATAAGCGCCCTACACAATAAGGTACGCTGCATTTGCCCCCCAGACAGCTGTCCAATGGCCTTGTTGGCAAGATTTTTAATTCCGGCCTGTTCCAGCAATATATCTGTACGTTTTTTATCTTCGGCAGAATATTTCCTGAAAACTCCCTTTTTTCCGGCTAAACCTGATAATACAACTTCTTTGACACGAATTGGAAATTCTTTGTCAAATGGATTAAACTGAGGAAGATATCCAATTTTTGACTGGGAAATATTTGTGATAACATCACCCTTCCATCCCGGTAACAAACCCAGGATAGCTTTTATAAGCGTTGTTTTTCCCCCGCCATTGGGGCCAATAACTCCAATAAAATCATTCGCCTCAACTGCCAGGTTCACATTTTCGAGGACTTTTTGACTCCCATAACCTACAGAAAGGTTTTGTATGTTTATTAAGGTCACGCTCAAAATTTTCTTATTAATTCAAATCCATATCTTTTAATAAATTTCTGAAATTCCAGTTCAAATAACATTCCTTTATGATGACCCTCTTGCTCAGCAATATATTTACGGGCAATCGGTATTTTCTCATCATCTATTCCAATTGCTAATTATTCACTTTATAATCCCTTCTCAAAGGCCTCAACAAAACTCTCCATCACCTCAAACCAATTGTAATCCAACGGATTTAACTCAACAACCCGGCCGCCTATTTGTTGAGCAATGGCCTGAGCCTGGGCATCGCTAAATTCCTTTTGAACAAAAATTACTTTGATATTTTTTTCATTCGCAAAATCAATGATATTCTTTAATTTATTTGCGCTGGCTTCTTTTCCGTTAAACTCTATAGCCACCTGGTGTAAGTTGTAATCGTGCGCCAAATAATTCCACACCGGATGATATACAATGAAACTCGTGCCGCTTAAAGGTTTAAAAATTGAATCAAGTTTACTTCGAACCGAGTCGCACTGATACGAAAACTTTTCGAAGTTTGATTTCATTGTTAACTCATGCTCCGGAAATTGTTTGACCAGGGTTTCATAAATCACTTTTGCCTGTGCCTTAACTAAATCAGGTGACAACCAAATGTGAGGATTGTAATTATCACCACCATCTTCATGCGATTCACCAACATGGCCTTCATCCCAATCCGTCTCAAATAACAGCTTAAGTCCTTTTGAAGTGTCTATAAATTTGGTTTGCGGACTTACCGATTTAAGTTTATCAATCCAGGCAAGTTCAAAACCAATATGCCCGATTTGGTAATATAAAGCCGAATGAGCAAGATTTTTGAGCTGCTGTGGAGTAGGTTCATAAGTGACCGGACTTGCTCCGGGTGGTATCAGCACGTTAACATTAAGCCAACTGCCTGCAATATGATCAATAATAAATTTCTGCGGTACTATGCTTACACTTACCACTGGTTTATCCTGTTTTTGAGACTGGTGGTTGCATCCCGATAAAACCAACAACGGAATTAATAAAGCAGACCAAAAATATTTTATCATAGTAATATACATATGCAAAGCAAAATTAGTAATTATTACCGATGACAATTCCCCGAAACAAATGTTTTATAAGGATCGTTCTTTTATAAATAGCTAATCTGAATAAACACTATTATCGTTCGAAATTATTTTCTGAAACAAGATTTCCAGTTGATTTTTCAGAATTCGATCGGTAGACAACTCAGGCAAATTATTTAAAGGGAAATATGCGGCATCCAGTATTTCATGATTGGGATTGAGTTCCATACCATCTTGCGATGAACACAGGTAAACCAGCTTATATACATAATGTGCTTGCGGCGGGTGGGGATGGCATTTTTTATCAAAAACTGCCAATATTCTTTCCACTTTCACATCTAACCCGGTCTCTTCTTTCATTTCCTTTGATATATTCTCTTTCGGTGTCAGACCCACTTCGCACCATCCACCGGGAATGGTCCATTTACTGTCACTTTTTTCTTTAACCAAAAGCACCTCATTTTTAGCATTTAGCAGAAATCCTCTGACATCAACCTGAGGAGTTGGATACTCAATAACTTCGTCAAAAAAACCTTCAATAAAATTAATATTGTTACCAGAGTGCATTTGCATCAGCTTATAGCTAAGTTGAAGCAATTCTTCGTATCGTTCTTTATCGTAATCATTCTCCACATAAAGTAAGCCAGTATCGGCCATGGCTTTCAGACGTTTAGCTATTTCTGTTACAGAATTTTCTGATTTATTTTCCATAAAACAAAAATAGTATTTTATACTTCCAGGCAATTACAACATTGCTTATTTGGACTTTTGCGCTTTTTGAGAATTATGATTATTACTCATCAATAATGCCCATCTGAAGCATTAAAAATGAAGCATTCATATTTTGGGTAACCCCGGGATGCAGTTTGTAATCGAATTGCAGTTCGTTGTTTTGAATAGTTACCTCAAAACAAAGTGCCTTAAAAATGTCTGGCTGAAGTTCAGTCAGTCTTGCCAATTCCAAATCATGGGTTGCTACTAATCCATGCGCCATTTTTTCGGTAATTTTTTTTACAAAACCAATGGAACCTTTTCGCTTGTCTTCAGAGTTGGTGCCTCGCAAAATTTCATCAAGAATGATAAAAAGCTTATCGCCATTTTCTAAAGCCTGGGTAATTCGTTGCAATCTTTTTAATTCGGCAAAAAAGTATGATTCATTTTTCATCAACGAATCCTCAGTCCGCATACTTGAATTCAACGGTAAAGGCGTAAATATCAGTTTTGAAGCACAGACCGGTGCTCCGCATCCAGCCAGTACCAAATTTGTAGCAACCGTGCGCAGGAATGTACTTTTCCCGGCCATATTAGCCCCGGTAATAATAGCGTATCGCTGGATGTCATCAATGCTGAAATCGTTACAAACCCGGATTTCTTTTGTAAGCAACGGATGCCCCAGATCGTTAGCTGTAAACTCGTAAGCCAACGGTGATAATTCCGGAAAAGTAAAATCAGGGTTATTAAAATACAGGTTCGCCAGGCAGCTCAATGCATCAAAGTGGGCAATTAAATCCATCCATCCCTCAAATTCTACACGGTGATTCAGCTGCCAACCTTCTATACGATATACACACTGCCAGTCCCAAAGCAAAAAGCCATTAAGTAAGGGACCAAGTATCAGGTTTCCACGATTATCAAGTGCATCAAGCAACTTAGTAAGCTGCCTGAATTGATTACTCGCCGATAAACCATTTTTATACAAAGGCTCTTTTAACTGATTCAGATAATCTCCCTTAAAAGTATTTTTTTCAATTACTTCCATTAATGAAACAATCTTTCGAAGAGTGGCATGGCTCTGATTTAACTCCCGATAATATTTATTAAATGCTTTAAGTTTTGTCCCAAGAATACTGAGATACAATAAAAACATCGAAAATACATAATTCCACGAAAGCAGCCCGAATGTGGCTGTAGAAATCGCTATAAACATGATAGCCGGCAATATCCACAACCCTATTTTCATTTGCTTTCTTTTACCAAAAAAAGCCCCATGTTCAAGCCATTTTTTGATCAGAAGTTGTTCATCACCTTCAGTCGAATAAATATTGCCAATGGCTTGAAAACTTTGCCTGAAATCAACACTTTCAGTCAATTCATAAATAGCCTGCTGATTCTTTTTGATTTGGCCGTTGGGTAGCGGAGTGGTCGAAAGCCAATAAGCCATCAAACCCTCGCCTTTATTGGTAACCGTGCGGTTCAGGTATTGAAATAATGATCCATCCCCAAACAAATCGATATCGTAAGAATAAGGATGATTATGGTCAATATAGGCATCACCATTTGAAAATACTGAATATTCTCCTTTGCATGCGTCAACCTCATTCCTGTTTATCGTAATTATATTCTCAACAAATATTTTTTTATCTTCAATTTTCTTATGCCATTTCAACAGGATAAAGAATATAATCAGCAAAGTTGAACCCAACGATATACCTAAAATAAAGTTTACTGTAATAATATAAAACCATGAAATCAGCAGTCCCAAAAAACCTACAAGCCGCAACAACGAAACCAGTCCATGCTTCTTTTTTAAAACGGTAAGCTTTGTATTGTAAACTTCAAGTTTTTCCTGGTAAAATGGTATACGGGCTTTATTCATAACCGGACATTTAAACGTATCGCCAATATTGACTAAAAACAAAACAAATAACAAATTTCTTTCTGATTATTTTAAATAAAAAACCCGGGCTGATTGTCCGGGTTTTAAAAAGTATATTAAAAGTTTCAAAATTATTTACTCTCCAGTGTTACCGATGCACTCTCAAGACCAGGCGAGCTGGCTTTTAATGTAATAGTGCCCTGCTTTCCTTCCAAAGTGCGCACAATAACCAATGCCAAACCATTAAAGGCTTTTCTATTCAATGAAGGGAATGGCGTAAAATCCATCGGGTCACCATTATCGGTAGCCACAATTTCTCCTGCTCCTTCAATCGAAAATTCAATTTCATTCATGGCATTTCGGATAAATCCCCCATCCTGATCATGAATTTCAACGGTAATAAATGATAAATCTTTACCGTCAGCATTAATTGTTGTCCTGTCAGCTTTGAGATTTAGGCTTGCAGCTTCACTATTGGTTTTTACACTATCTTCGGCCCAGGCTTTGCCCTTTTTAAAGGCAATTACCTTCAACTGGCCAGGCTTATAAATAACAGAATCCCAACGCAAACGGTATTCATACTGTCCTTTCACCCTTTTCCCCAGCGACTTTCCATTCAGGAAAAGTTCAGCTGCATCACCTGAGGTAAATACATGTACCGGGGTAACTTTCCCAACCCGATCGGGCCAGTTCCAGTGAGGAAGGATATGGGCCATTGGCAGATCAGGACACCAGCGTGACTGGTACAAATAGTACCGGTCTTTTTTAAATCCTGCCAGATCAATAATTCCGCAATACGAGCTCCGGGCCTGGTAATAAGGTGTAGGCTCGCCTAAATAATCCCATCCACTCCATACAAAGCCACCACCCACATAAGGATGCTGATCGAGTGAGCGGAATACTTTATCGGCCGAAGCCCCGAACTGCGCGGTATACAATTCGTATGAACTAACCTGACATGTTTTTGGGTCGCCACCATTACCATCTTCTGCAGGAGCACTGATTCCTTCATAAACCGGGAAAATATATTCTCCCCTGCTACTGAATGCAGAAGCATTTTCGCTGCTTATAATAAGTTTATCAGGATAAGCCTCATGAAATGATGGATATAAAGGCGGGGTACTGATTCTGCCTTTACGAAGATGTTCATAGGCCGGCGCATCTCGAATTCCCTCACCCTGGTAATTCAGGCAAACAACATCCATCACGCCGGGTAGCGGCATGGGAGGTTTGGCAAAATTTAAAGAAATTGATGTTAGTCTTGTACTGTCAGCATCCCTGGCTATATCTTTTAATTGCCTGGCAAGTTTGGCCCCGGCTTCGTCAGTGTACTGTTCACCCACTTCGTTACCCAGGCTCCACATAAAAACAGAAGGATGGTTACGGTCGCGCTGAATAAAGGCCCTTAAATCCTGTTCGTGCCAGTCGGGAAAAATCAGGTGAAAATCAAGCGGTGTTTTTTTCCGCTCCCAACAGTCAAATATTTCATCAATAACCAGAAAACCCATTTTGTCGGTTAATTCCAATAATTCCGGAGCCGGTGGATTGTGCGACATACGAATGGCATTGCAACCCATATCCCTTAAAATTTCCAGCTGGCGTTGAGCCGCCCTGTAATTAAAAGCCGCCCCTAAAGCACCCAGGTCGTGGTGCTGGTTTACACCTTTAAGGTAAATGTGCTCGCCGTTCACGTATAAGCCTGAATCGGCAACAAAACGAAGGTCCCTGAATCCAAAGGTTGTTTCATAAGTATCTACTTGTTTACCAAAGCTGGAAAGCGACGTAACTATCACATATAAATTGGGTTGCTGCGTAGGAGGAGGCCCCCAAAGTTTTGGATTTTCGATTGTAACCGAACCTTTTACTTTTGATGTTTTGTGAGCATCAACATCGGTTTTTACCGATTTTAATTCAGCAACAGGATTACCAACTTTATTCCCGTTTTTATCCAGTAAATAAATTTTCGAAGCCACCTCAATCCCGGCATTCTGGTCGGCATCATTTTCAACTGTAACTTCAAAATTAACGGTTGCTTTTTCTTTGCTAACATCTTCAGTATTAACAAAGGTTCCCCAATGACCAATATGAACCCTGTTCGTTTTTACCAACCAAACATTCCGGTATAACCCTGCGCCGGGATACCATCGTGAAGAATTTTCAGGATTATCTAAGCGGATAGCCAGAATATTTTTACCTCCGTAATTAATATAAGGTGTTAAATCGAGCCTGAAAGAGGCATATCCATAGGGCCATCCGCCCACCAGATTACCATTCAGCCAAACCATTGCGTACGACATGGCACCATCGATATCCAAAAATATGGACTTTCCTTTGTCAGCCGAAGGAATGTCAATATTCCTGCGATACCATGCCACTCCCTGAACCGGCAGGCGACCCATACCTCCACCAACAGGTGCATCCCAGCCTTCGTAAAACGGTCCTTTGATTGCCCAGTCGTGCGGGAGATTTACTTTTTCCCACGAACTGTCATTAAAATCAGGTTGCACAAAAGGGAAATCAGCTCCCGGATTACCTTCAGGCCTTACATAAGGTTTTGCTCCTTTTAGAAAAGCATTCCCCGTCGGCATTATCCAGGCTTTTAAAGTCGCCTTGGTCTTTTCGACCACAACTGCTTCAGTAGGCTTACTGTCAGCCTGTTTGGCATCAAATCTGTCTTTAACTTCGGGACGTTCATCATAAATCAGACTATCTGGTTTCACGTTTTCCGGATACTTATAAAAATGCCACCCGTTATTTATGGAAATTCGTTCCCTTGTTTCCATGGTCTCTTGTGAGACACAGTGCCCGAATAGAAAAATTAAAAGCCCAAAACCCGCGATCCGGCTTAATTGGATTAACTTGAAAATTTTAACTGATTTTTTCATGATCATTTTACAACCATTATGTTATTTTAGAATAATCTTGAATTTAATTTGAAAATTTTAAAAGTACAAATTACAATTAATATTTTTGGTTTTAATATAAACTCGATAGTTTTAATTTTTACCGTACTTTTGGTTTTAAAAATAACCAGATAAAGATGAAAGAATATCAGACAACCCTGACAAACATTGCTTCAAGATTCGTTAACCAAACCAACCAGCACATTTTCCTGACGGGTAAAGCCGGAACCGGTAAAACCACATTTTTGAAAGAAATTGTTGAAACTACTCATAAAAATGTGGTAATTGCCGCACCCACAGGTATTGCTGCTATTAATGCCGGCGGCGTTACCCTACATTCTCTTTTTCAATTACCTTTTGGGGCATTTTTACCTACAAACCAGCTTATTCACCAGAATATTAATTTTCAGCTACATACGCCCAAATCGCTTCTGGCATCTATCCAAATGAATAAATACAAGCGTCGCCTTTTGCAGGAGATGGAGCTGTTAATTATTGATGAGGTTAGTATGTTGCGTGCCGATTTGCTCGATGCCATCGACACAATTCTCAGAAGCATTCGCCGGAAATCATCGACTCCGTTCGGCGGTGTCCAAATGCTTTTTATTGGTGATATGCTGCAACTTCCGCCTATTGTAAAAGATGACGAGTGGAATTACCTACGGAATTTTTACGAAGGAATGTATTTCTTCAATGCCAAAGCTTTACAACAGAATAAACCGGTGTATATCGAGCTTCATACCGTTTTTAGGCAGGCTGATCCTGAATTTATTACTATTCTGAACCACTTACGTGAAAACACCATCGAACAGTCCGACCTTGAGGTATTAAACCGGCATTTTAATCCGGATTTTGATCCCGTAAAGAATGAAGGCTACATTTATTTAACCACTCATAATTTCCAGGCTGACAACATCAATGCCGATGAGCTTAAAAAACTGCCCGGAAAATTATTAACGTTCGACGCACAGATAAAAGGAGAATTTTCAGAATATAATTACCCGGTTGAGTTTACACTGGAATTAAAAGAGGGAGCACAGGTAATGTTTATTAAAAATGATTATTCGGGCGAACAGCTATATTTTAACGGAAAAATCGGAGTCGTTTCTGCATTATCTAAAGAAGGTATTGAAGTTAGTTTTCCCGACGGCTCGCAGCCATCCTGGGTGGAACCCTATATATGGGAAAACAAACGATTCACTTTAAATCAGGAAACCAACGAGATTGAAGAAAAAGTCGTGGGAACATTTTCCCATTTCCCGATTAAACTTGCATGGGCAATTACGGTGCATAAAAGTCAGGGGTTGACTTTCGAAAAAGCCATTATTGATGTATCGAGGGCATTTGCTCCCGGACAGGCCTACGTGGCCCTATCACGTTTAACTTCGCTGAAAGGCCTGGTGCTTACGGGCCGGTTACCCAAAGACGGACTCGACCAGGATCAGTTAATTTACAATTTTACGCGTCAGCAAACTTCGGTAAGTAACCTGCAAAAATCCATAACAGAAGGATCATTCGAGTATATAAAAAGTTTTGTATTGCAGGCTTTTGATTTTTCCGGAATGGTTTCACAATTTAAATACCACCTTTCTACCTATAATAAAGAGGAAGGCCGCTCGGTAAAACAAAGTCACAAACCCTGGGCAGCATCTATGTTAAATGCTTTGATTCCCGAAAAAGAAATAGCCGACAAATTTCTGAACCAGGCAACAACCATTCTAAGCCAAAAAACTAACGATACTTTTGAAATTATTAAAGGTCGGGTACTGGCGGCTCAAAATTATTTTGACGAAAAACTTAAAAGCCAGAGTAACACGATAAAAGAAAAAATATCAGAACTGAACCAGGTTAAAGGAACCAAAAAATATGTAACCGAACTTACCGAACTAGAATCACTATATTTCAAGCAACTTTTAGCCATTCAAAAAGCTATATCATTAATCGATTCCATTATTTCGAATTCCGAACTTTCCAAAAATGATCTCCACCAAACTTCGGTTTATAAAGACCGCATGACCGCTATAGAAGAAAAACCCGCAAAACAAAAATCAAAAACCAAGGCCAAAAAGGAACCAAAGGAGCCTAAAACTGATACCAAAGCAGAAAGCTTGCGCCTATATCTTGATGGAATGACCATAAAAGAAATTGCCAGCGAACGCGGACTAAAACCGATGACTATTGAAAACCACCTGGCTCATTTTATTGAATCCGGAACACTGGACATTGGTGATTTTGCCAATCAGGAACAAATCGACCAGGTTTTTGAAATTGCCGACGAACTTGAAACCTTCAACCTGGGGCCTATAAAAGAAATTGTGCTGGATGATTTAACCTGGACCGAGGTAAGGTTTATTATGGCACATTACAAAAGGGTGAAAACGTTGGAATTGAAAGAAAATGATTAATCTATTCCCCGCCAAACATCAACTCCATATCACGCTTTTTACCCCATAAATAATAATCTTCGGGTATAATTCGCCAGTTTGTTGATTCCTGGGGATTAATTACTTTTTTCTCTTCAATCCACTTCATAATCAAATGCCTGATGTCGTATTCGGTGGCATCAATATATCTCAATTTGATATCTTCGGGAGCTATTCCGGCACCTAAAGTCAGATGACCGCCACCACCATTGGCACGATATGAATTAACAGCCACCTTATAGGTTGAATCACTATAAAAAGGATGCCCGTTGTTGAAACCCAGTATGTGAACTTTATGCCCTTCGGGTTTTGACACATTTACAATATAATCGATACCCGCTGCCGAGGCAAAATTGTAGTACTTATTAACAAATACCCATTTACCCTTCTCATTCTCTTTAAGTTTTAACAAGTGATCATCCTTCGACTTCATTTGGTTAAACCATAAATTAAACGAATATTCCAGGAAACCGTCTATTTCCTTTCCCGTTAAAGCTATTGTATACAACTGATTTTCATATTTATACAACTTAAATAAATCGCCAACGTAAATTGGGCCTTTTTCAATTTTAGAGCGATATGATAAGGGTGAGGCGAAAGAAACATCGGCATGGGTGGCATCCAATTGAACGGTTTGGATAAAATCCATAAAACTACTATTCCCAAAATAACTATATTTGGAATCCATTGTAGCGCTAAATTCTCCAATTTGTTTATGCACATAGTCTTTAACCAATTGTATAGGTTTACTAAATGTTGCCATAAACCCGCTATCGGGCTCCTGCTCCATCATGCTTACTAAATCACCATGAATTGTTTTATTATACCGATCATTCTTTTTTTCAAGATTAAAATCGATACTCATATAAGCCACAGCTCTGGAATGACTTCCGGGATTCAATAGCAAAACAGTGTCACCATTCACATTCACTACTTTTTCATTGCATTTAAGATGATCATGCCCGGCCAAAACTATATCAAAACCAGGTACTTTTTCGGCCACCAGTTTTGCAGCATTCTCATTCATATAGTCATCATGATTGGCATTATCATACATTGGATTTACCCCGGAATGAAATAAACCTACCAATAGATCCGGATTTTCTTTCTGCTGAATTATCGGAACCCATTTTTTTGCGGTTTCAATCATATCCTGGAAATCGATCCCTGACCATAATTTTTCAGGCAACCAATTATGGATTCCCGGAGTTATCAATCCCAAAACAGCTATACGGATTCCCTTTTTTTCAATAATTGTATAAGGTTCAAAATAAGGCTCTCCGGTTTTAACGTTTATTGCATTCGCTGCCAGGTAGGGCATTTTCAGTTGCTTTCGGAATCTGTCGTAAACAGCATGACCAGTTTCAATATCGTGATTCCCAACGCATGCAGCATCATAAGCCATATAATTGAAAACCTGAGCGCCCACATGAGGATCGACTGTATCTTCAAAATTATAATAATACACACAGGGCTGTCCTTGCAGATAATCGCCATCGTCCAGCAAAATAACGCTCCCCTGATTTTCCTGTCTCAGTTTTTTTACATAGGAATATACCTGTGCCAACGAATTTGAACTTTCTGTCTGCTCAATAAAGTCATAAGGAAACAAGGTTCCATGAACATCAGTAGTTTCAATTAGTTTAAGATTCACATGATCGGGCTTTTCGCTGGTGCAGGCGCTTATTATAAGTGATGCAATTAAAACAAGATAAATATTTCTTAGTTTCATAATTACAGGTGTTTGGTTTACCGGCTGAAAGTTACAAAAAATACAGGACAACATGACTCCTGACAATTACTGACAATAATATTCACGAATTTGGTTTATCAATAAATTAGAATCATTCTAAGTTAGCTGTTTAAATGCAAAGGTTTTAACTCCCTTAATTCCTCTAAAACAAACGATTGTTTAATTTTAATAAAAATTCAGAACTATAATATATTAAATTGAATACCTGATTCATTGTAAAAGAATTGAATAATATTACATTTGTGCCATAAAACTATACTATATAACATGTTACCAAAATTTTTGTTGGCTGACAATAGCCAGGAACGTCTGGGAAGGCTTTTTGTAATGCATACAGAAGCTCCCCGCTTCATACTCGAAGGCAGTGACGAAGATTTCAGTGAAGATCAGGTTATGCATTGGTTGGATGATCCGGTTCAGGATGAAACTGAGGTAGCAAAATTGATTGAAGCTGCCGAAGAATTTCTTGATGCTGAACTTGATTATCAAGAAGATTTATTTGACAATCTTGATGTAAACCTGAATTAAGTTATAGAATCCACAGTATTATCATACCAAAAATAACACAATAAATATTAATATTATCATGATTAAAAGCGCATTACAAATTGCACGAGAAGAGTATGCACCAAAGCTTCCCGATTCAATGAAAGGTTCAGTTAAGCTGATTGAGGGCGAAAAAACCCAATCAGTTGCCGATCAGGCAGAAATAGAAGAATTGTTTCCAAATACTTATGGAATGCCTTTATTAAAATTTGAACCGGGTGCAGAAAAAGAATATCCGGCCGTGAACGTGGGTGTTATACTTTCAGGCGGACAGGCTCCCGGTGGCCACAATGTTATTGCCGGTATTTTTGACGGGTTAAAGAAAATGAATCCTGACAGCAAGCTTTATGGATTCCTTGGTGGCCCTTCAGGCCTGACCGATAATCAATATAAAGAATTAACTGCCGATGTAATTGATCATTACCGCAATACCGGAGGATTCGATATTATAGGATCAGGACGTACCAAACTGGAAAAAACGGAACAGTTTGATCAGGGTGCCGCTAATTGTAAAGAACTTGGGATTAATGCCCTGGTAATTATTGGCGGAGACGATTCCAACACCAATGCCTGTGTTTTAGCTGAATATTATAAAAGCATTAATGCAGGAATCCAGGTAATTGGCTGCCCCAAAACAATCGATGGTGACCTAAAAAATGAAATGATCGAAACTTCATTTGGTTTTGACACAGCCTGCAAAGTATACAGCGAGTTAATCGGAAATATTCAACGTGATGCCAACTCAGCCAAAAAATACTGGCACTTTATTAAATTAATGGGCCGTTCAGCCTCGCATATTGGTTTGGAATGTGCGTTACAAACCCAACCCAATATTGCTCTCATCTCGGAAGAGGTTGAACAGAAAAAACAAACCCTGAGCGAAATTGTAAATTATATTGCTGATGTTGTAGCTGAGCGCTCAAATAATGGTAAAGATTTTGGTTCAATACTGATTCCTGAAGGTTTAATTGAATTTATTCCCGAAATGAAGGTGTTGATGTCAGAATTAAACGAAATTATGGCTAAAAAAGAAACCGAATTTACTGCCATTGAATCGAAACTTGAGAAACGCGAATTTGTTGCCAGTGAATTATCACAGGAATCAGCAAAAGTTTATGACAGTTTACCTACCGATATCGCCGATCAGTTAATTATGGATCGTGATCCTCATGGAAATGTTCAGGTATCAAGAATTGAAACCGAAAAGCTTCTGATTGAAATGGTAGAAACCCGCCTGAAAAAAATGAGGAAAAAAGAAAAATATCAGGGTAAATTCGCAGCTCAGAACCACTTTTTTGGATACGAAGGTCGTTGTGCTGCTCCATCAAATTTTGATGCCGATTATACTTATTCACTGGGTTATGCAGCTGCATACCTGATTGGTGAAGGTAAAACCGGTTATATGTCATCTATCCGGAATACCACAAAACCAGCCGACCAATGGATTGCAGGTGGTGTGCCTACCACTATGATGATGAACATGGAACGTCGTCACGGCGAAATGAAACCGGTTATTCAAAAAGCCCTGGTTGAACTTAAGGGCAAACCTTTCAAAAAATTCGTTTCAAACCGCGAAGAATGGGCACTGGAAACAAGCTATGTTTACCCGGGTCCAATTCAGTATTTTGGCCCTGCCGAGGTTTGCGATGCCCCAACTAAAACATTGGCGTTGGAAAAAGACGCATTATAAAGTTTATCACAAAAAAATAATATTCAGGCTGCCCGTAATTGAGCAGCCTCTTTTTTTGCTGTTCTGCAAAAGTTTTTCTAATTTTTGAGGAATTTATCATTAAAATTTAATACCCAATTACTATGAAAGACGCAGTAGCTATTTTATGTGCCGGTGGACCTGCACCCGGGATAAATACAGTAATTAGTTCAGTTACCAAAATATTTTTGCAAAACGGTTATGACGTTCTTGGTATTCACGGAGGTTACAAAAGCCTTTTTGCCGAAGAACCGGAATTCGATTACCTCGATTTTGAATTTGCCGATTTAATTTACAGTAGGGGTGGTTCATCACTAAAAATGAGCCGTTACAAACCCAAAGAGGATGAGTTTAAGGACGATTTCTTCCGCAGAAACAATGTGAAATTACTGGTTACCATTGGTGGCGACGACACGGCCTCCACCGCAAACCGCATATCAAAGTTTTTAAAAGGTAAAAAGCTGGATATTAAAAATATACACGTGCCAAAAACCATTGATAATGATTTGCCTCTGGAAGAAGGTACTCCAACGTTCGGCTATCATTCGGCCAAAGAGGAAGGTGTACGTTTGGCAACTACTATTTATGAGGATGCCCGCACCAGCGGTAACTGGTTTGTGGTTTCGGCCATGGGGCGAGAGGCTGGCCACCTGGCTTTTGGTATTGGCACGGCCTGCCACTATCCTATGATCATCATTCCCGAAATGTTCAACAAAACCAAAATCAGTTTCGATAAAATTACCAAGCTGGTTATTTCAGCCATGGTAAAACGGAGGATTATGGGAATTGATTATGGCGTGGCAATTATCAGTGAGGGTGTATTCCACTTTTTAAGCGAAGAAGAAATCATTAATACGGGTATCAATTTTACTTTTGACGAGCATGGTCACCCTGAATTGGGGAATGTTAGTAAATCGCATATTTTTAACATGTTAACTCAACAGGAGCTAAAAAATCACCGGATAAAAGTAAAAAGCCGCCCCAATGAATTAGGCTATGAATTACGCTGTTGCCGCCCGGTAGCCTACGACCTGAATTATGCCACACGTTTGGGATTGGGCGTACATACACTTTACGCCAAGGATTATACCGGATGTATGGTTACCATTAGCCGCGAAGGAGATGTAAGACCTCTGTTTTTAAAAGATGTTGAAGATAAGGACGGAAAAGTAAAACCAAGGCTGGTAAATGTAGAGACTGAAAATGTTCAGCTCATATTTCAAAACAACTTGCATTATATAACTAAATCGGATTATAATGCTGCCCGCAAATATGTAAAAGATCCGGAAGACTTTGATTTTAAGAAGATACTGGGCTGGGAGTAAAATGACAAAACATTACTATAAAATTAAGGCCGGTAGTTAAGAAACATTGCCGGCTTTTTTATGAATAATTTCCAATTACACTCAATGCATATTTAAGCTTTTCATCCATAGGTAAAGTTCCGTCAATCCAGTGAATGTTGAACCCCTCACGCTCCATTTTACGAAACCATGTCATTTGCCTTTTTGAAAATTGGTGAATGGCAACATTCAATTTTTCAACCATATTATTATATGACAATTCTTTATTAAGAAACATGCAGATGAATTTGTATTCAAGGCCATAATAAATCAATGTTTCCTCCTGCACGCCATTCTTTAATAGCATTTCAACCTCATCGATCATCCCTTCGCGCAAGCGTTGTTTTAGTCGCAAGGTAATTCTTTCTTTCACCAGTTTACGATCCATTTGAATACCAAAAATCAATGGATTTATTTCCGGATATTCATAATCAATTTCCCCGTTTTCCTGGTAATACATAGCAATTTCAATTGCCCGGACAGCCCTTTTTTTGGTATCTACATCACTTTTGTTATGCATTTTTTTAAAAGTTGACAGCCGGGCAGCTAATTCTGGTAATGTATATGGCTCCAATTCTTTTCGTAATGATTCATTTACAGGAACATTTATCAATTTATATCCTTTCAGAACCGATTCAATATACAAGCCGGAACCACCACACAGTACTGGAATAACTTCCCGTTTTTGTAATTCCTCATTTACTTTCAAAAAATCAGACTGGTATTCATAAACATTATATTTTTCACCAGCATCAACAATATCAACCAGATGACAAGGCACCCGAAATCCATCTACCACATAATCAGCCAAATCCTTACCGGTACCGATATCCATACCCCGATAAACCTGACGTGAATCGGCACTAATTATTTCTGAATTTGTAAGTTTGGCCAAATGTGCTGCAAACTGTGTTTTCCCTGTGGCAGTGGGTCCAAGTATTGTGATAAGGTTGATCTTTGTTAATGGCATACTATGAATAAGAATTAAAATAATTATAAAAATAGTTTATTTTTGTGGTTAAATTCATAAGCAATGCAACTATCATCTTTTATTAAACGCGTAAGGAATATTATTTCGGAACCCGTAAAAGAATTCATTAAAATTTCGAAAGAGTCTGTTAAACCAGGTTCTCTTTTTGTTAACTACACATTACCTTTCCTGGGATTATATACCGTGGCATCATACCTGGGCAGAATTGTATTTGGTCCCGCAACATTCAGTACCGGAACCGGTGTAATATTAAAAAGTATTCTGTTAATTATTTTGATGGTGGTTGCCGGAATTTACCTGGTTTCGTTAGCCATAAATGAAATCTTACCTTTTTTTCATACAAAAAAAGATATTACAAAAACCTATTCATTAATAACCTATTCATTAACCCCGGCTTATATTTCATTGGTTTTGTCGGGATTGGTACCAAAATTATCTGTCCTGTTTAATTTGTTTGGTTTATATTCGGTATTCCTTTACTGGATTGCCACGGCAGCTATAGTTGATATGATAAAAGTGAAACGTCAGATATTTGTACCGATAAGCCTGTTGGTTACTGTTCTCGTATTTTTGGTAATCTGGCTGATATTAGGTACAATTTTTTTGATTTAATTAGGTTGGAATGAAGGGAAATAACGACATCAGGATTAAAAATAAAAAGGCAACGTTTTTATATGAGATTATTGAAACTTATACTGCCGGTATACAAATTCTTGGGACCGAAATTAAATCGATAAGGGCCGGTAAAGCAAGTTTAACAGAAGCTTACTGCACTTTTATAGGAAATGAGCTTTTTATTAAAAATATGTATATTGCTGAATACGATTTGGGAGGTTATGTAACCCACGAACCACGCCGTGACCGAAAATTGCTTTTGAACCGCCAGGAAATAAACAAGCTTGAGAAAAAAATTAAAGAGCGAGGTTTTACCATAATTCCCCTGTCGCTGTTTACCAATAAAAAAGGCCTTGCGAAAATTGACATTGCCCTTGCAAGAGGTAAACGCCAGTTTGACAAGCGTGAAGATATTAAACAGAAAGACTCAAAACGCGAATTGGACCGGATGAATAAAATAAGATAACATGATGTTGATCCTGAGGTAATTATTGTAAAATTAACTCAAGTAAAATAAACCAGGTTAAGAACGATGAATAATGTAAAAATGCATGATAATACATTCCATATTATTCCTGGTTAAAGAAGAAATCCTGCAATTCATAGATATCTGCCGGAGTTAAGGTTGAGCTCCCTTCAAATATAGAATCAATAGCCTTTTGTAACTCATCGTGTGAAATGTAGTTGTCATCATTTGTGTCAACCACCTTAAATTTATCGGGTATGCCTTTTACATTGCTGGGATTTTTTGCTTCAGTTGTTTTTGAATATAGCTTAACTTCATTCCGATTTACAGCATCAGGATCGTACAATAAAACGATTAACTGAGCATCACTAATTCTAATACCATTGGCTCCCACCCCAATTACACCCGGAGGTGTATCATTCTGTTTATCGAGGTAATCGGGTACTCCGTCATTATCCGAATCCTGAGGGCAACCATTAGGGTTAACTTTGGCCTCTTTAGGTGTCCCCGGACATTCGTCATTAAAGTCATCAACACCATCTCCGTCTTCATCTTCGTGATCAGTAACGGTGAATTTCAGGTTTCTAAAATTTTGAACTGCAGTTAACGAACCCGATGGCGAGAATAAATCGAAAGTCAATGCAACATAAGTATTCAGGATAATATCATTTTTATAACCCGATCCGGCCTTTACATTATCAATATAATCCGTTGCAGCCAAATGAAACGTTGCCCCTAACCTGCATTTTACCCTGTCGGAAACAGTAACATTTACTCCTACATCCACCGGGAGGGCAAAACTGGTTTTAGAATAATAAACATTTGTATAATCGCGTAAATCGGTTTCATAATCATAATCACGTGTAAGTACATTCCCCCCTTCATTTAATGATTGCGCCATATCGCGAATGGTCCCATCAGTCCAATAATAATACAACTGGTTGTGAGCATCATACAAATCAGCCTTAGGGGTGAACTGTAATACTTCGGCCCCAATAGAAAAATAAGGGTGAATAGGTCGTTGCCGTTTTAAAATATGGTTAAAGTTATAATATAATGATACGCCACCTAAGAACACATTGGTTCGGAAATTCAACTGCCTGTCGATATTTCCGTTAAACTGGTTACCAGTTACATTTCCAAATGTTCCATTAAATTCAATATCAAAATATTTCCCGACACTCCGTGAAATCGAAAGCCTGTACGAAGTCAAGCCATTTAAAGGTGTTCTGAAATAATCGTTTACATCACCAAAAAAAGAAAAAGCCCCTAAACCACCACCAATAACAGGTTTAAAGGCAAGGCCTTCAGTATTATCTTCTTCTTCGAGCAACATGGTTTCATACTCTTCGCTCAATTTTTGGCTTTGGCTAAAAACAGAATTACTACATGCCAATAAAAATAATATGAAAAAACTCGCGATCTTCATATATATAACGATTCCTGCGAATTTAAGAAATTACTTGATATTATTTGTACCATTTTTGGTTAGCAATCATTAAGGCTTCCTGAACGGTTATTCTCAAACCATTATTATAAGCAGCAACAAAGGCATCGTGAATTGGTGTGTTATTCCAGATATAAACACGATAGTCGCGGGCATCCTTATAATCGGGGAAATTGCCAACGGTATACTTATGCCAGCCTTCGTGTAATTCGATCTGAACTTCGTCGGTTACATTTAACTTTCTGAAATACTTTTCATCCACTAAATTATGACCGGCAGCAATCTGAACTCTGTAGCCAATACCTTCGTCTCCTGAAGTTGCTGAAGTTAAATCAGCAAGTGCCCCTTTATCAACAGCTGGTGGAGTGTAAGTATTTTGTGTTGGTTTAGGTTCGGTTTTAGGTTGCTCTGTAACCGGAGGTGTTACATCGGCTACATTTTCAGTTTGTTGCGTTTCTGTTTCAACGGGAGTTTCAACCTGTTGAGTCTGAGCTGGTGGCGGTGTTTGAGTTTGCTGTTGAGGTTGTGTCGCGGTTGACGTTTCCGATGGAGTATTCTGGGCCACCATTTCTTCAGATGTAAATTTCGACAGATCAACATCACGGTCAGCAATATTTATGGTTTTAGTACGGTCATTTTCAGCATACGAAAAAGTACCGGTAATTATAAAAGCCTGATCCGGAATTTCCCCTTCAGGAATAAGCTTATAGGATACAACAAACTGGGGATCACTGGGCATATTCATCCATAGAAATTTAATAATTGAATTCTGGAAAGTAAATATCCCGTTTTTACTACGAAGACTTTCTGCCCGGTATCCACGTGGTACTTGCTCCTGTATTTTACCAAATTCCTTTAAATCACCCTTATTGATTAACAAATTTACAATTACCTCGTTATTCTCATTCAGATAGGGCTTTTGACGAATACAATCGACATTTTTCAAATTCACATTTTGATATGAATAAGAAGTATTTGCCTGCTCTGCAGTACCTGCAGCGGTTTCATCACCAATTATGGTAATACTGTGTGCAGGTACTACGGCAGTTTGGACACCATTGTCCAATATATACGAGAACTTACCTTCGAAATCAAATGTTCCGGAAACAGTCGGGCCAACCTGAACTGCGTAGGTTATTACCATATCTTTGTCATAAGGCAGCTTCATCCACTGTATTTTCACCTTCTGGTCTTCAAAGCGGAAATCACCATTCATGGTTTGCCTTGGTACTGCGGTAAACCCAACCGGCAAATCCTGCTGAAACCTCGCATAGCCCTCAATATCGCCTTTGCTGATAGTAACTTCAACTAAAAATTCGCCACCGGCATTGGCAGTTGTTGGCATATTGAGTTCGACGCTAACATCGCCGCTAAAAAAATTGAAAAGCGATAAAACGCTGACAATTATGGGAATAAATATTGATTTAAACATAGGACTTCAATGTACATTTAGCCTAAAATACTGTATGCTAAAATACTTAAATTGCCGTTATTATCAAATTCGATAGGGGTTTCAGAGGTCAAAAGTTGATAAAATGTTAATAAATTATAATAATCTATATAAATCACGGTTAGATTTCATGAAACTTTTTAAATCTGTAAATAAGGCTCCTCTCAACTTGTTGCGCGGGAATGCACCTTTATTTCCGCAAGTCATCGGATGACATGTTGATTTATTAGGTAATACGTTCAATTCTTTTGGTGCTTTAGTTTTGGTTGTCATCCGATGATTATCACCCAATTGTGAAAGAGACCTGCGGATTTTAAGATGCATTCACAGGATTTAATATTTAAAACTGCTGCCACCCAAAAATTCCCTAAGAATTGAAGTAGGTGGAATTTCCTCATCCGGTATGGGCACAACATAACTAAAAAATTTCAATAAACGTACTGATTCCCTATATGCCGGACTATTTGAAGGCACCTCGAACAAAATGGGCTCGGCATACCTTTTTAGCACTCCTGTTTCGTAATGTACTGCTGTATTAAACATCACATCGGCATTTTCCTGGTAAGGAAAAATATTTTTCTCCTCACCATCACGAACACTATGCCAACGGTTAATAGTATCAATAGCACTATATCCACGATACCTGTAATCACGTACAATACGTCTGATAAGCCTTGTGTCGGTAGTAGGAATCCGGTTATGATTATCAAGAGAAACCGTAGTTAAAGCAGAAACGTAAATTTTATACTTGTCAGCATCCTCAATTTTTGGTGTCAGGTTGGGATTCAGTGCATGAATTCCTTCGGCAATAATTATAGTTTTATCATCAATCTGAAGAAAATCACCATTATACAACCGTTTACCACTTTGAAATGAAAATTTTGGCAATTCTACTTTTTCGCCCTTGAACAATCCCAGGAGATTATCATTCAGCAATTCGATATCAAGAGCTTCAAGAGCTTCAAAATCATATTCCCCATTTTCGTCTTTGGGCGTAAATTCCCTGTTTACAAAATAATTATCGAGCGAAAGCGTAACCGGATTAAGTCCAGCAACTTTTAACTGGATTGCCAGGCGCTGGGCAAAAGTGGTTTTCCCACTTGATGAAGGTCCTGATATTAATATTAACCGGGGTTGATGCTCTCTGCCTGAGATTGAATCAGCAATATAAGCAAGCTTTTTTTCCTGCAGCGCTTCACTAATTTTTATCAGTTCACTAACCTGTTTTTTCTTTACAATTTCATTTATATTGCCAATATAGCCCACGTTGAGTATTTCTCCCCAATGTTTATATTCCTGAAAAACTTCGAAAAGTTTTTCCTGAATAACAATATCAGCGCATTCTTCCGGATTTTCACTTTTCGGAATCATGAGCAGCATACCATCATAATATTTTACCAGGTCAAAAACCTTTAAATAACGGGTAGATGGAACCAAAAATCCATAGAAATAATCGATTGTATCGCCTAATCGATACACCGAACTATACAGCTGCGGACGCGACTTGAACAACAACGCTTTTTCCATTAAACCACTGCTTTCAAATAGCTCAATAGCCTCCGTCGACAATATTTCATTTCGCTCAAAAGGGATATCCTGTGCAATAATTTCGCGCATCCGTTCACCCAGCGAAAAAATCATATCAAAATCCAGGGAGCCGTTCATTCCCTCAATTTCGCAATAGAATCCCTGTGAAATAGCATGCTCAATTTTCAACCGCCTACCCGGAAGTATTTCGTTTACGGCCCGCTGCAATACAAATGATAAAGACCGGATATACATCCGCATACCATCGGGGTGAGTAATATCAATAAACTCAACAGTTTTGGGTTTATAAATATTATAGCTTAATTCTTTAAGCTTATTATTGACAAAAGCTCCGAGTATCGGATACTTTAATTTCACTTCCAATTCTTTGGCAATCTCACCCAGGGTGGTTCCCGGCGCATATTCCTTTGTTGACTCACAATTGGTACAGATTATCTGGATCATAATATATTATTTAATCTGTTTATAATTTATACAAACACCCCAAAATTATTTCTGTTTTAACTCCGCTCCCAGGAATTCCGAAGTAAAACCTTTTCCCGATTTCACCAAATTTTCCGGAGTGCCCTCAAATAAAATATTTCCACCCCCAGTTCCACCTTCAGGACCAATATCAATAATATAATCGGCCATTTTTATAACGTCGATATTGTGCTCAATTATTATAATGGTATTACCTTTATCAACCAGTTTGTTCAATACCTTCATTAAAACCCTGATATCTTCAAAATGCAGACCTGTTGTAGGCTCATCGAGAATGTAGAGTGTTTTGCCAGTGTCTTTTTTAGCCAGTTCGGCAGCAAGTTTTACGCGTTGCGATTCTCCACCACTTAAGGTGGTTGAGGGCTGCCCTAACTTCACATAACCCAGACCCACCGATTGAAGGGCTTTAAGCCGATGCATAATTTTCGGAATATTCTCAAAAAACTCAACCGCATGATTGATGGTCATATCGAGCACATCAGATATTGATTTCCCTTTAAACCGTACCTCAAGTGTTTCACGGTTATACCGCTTGCCATAACACTCGCTGCAATGCACATAAACATCAGGCAGAAAATTCATTTCGACGGTTTGTACTCCTGCTCCCTTGCAGGTTTCGCACCGGCCGCCTTTTACATTAAATGAGAATCGCCCCGGTTTGTATCCACGAATTTGTGCTTCGGGATGTCGGGCAAAAATGTCTCGTATATCAGAAAACAAGCCGGTATAGGTGGCCGGATTCGATCGTGGTGTACGCCCAAGTGGAGACTGATCTACTTCAATAACCTTATCGATATTTTCAATGCCTTTTATAGTTTTATAAGGCAGAGGCTGTCGTAATGCATTGTAAAAATACTTGTTAAGAATCGGGTGAAGCGTCTCATTAATCAAACTTGATTTTCCGCTACCAGAAACTCCGGTTACACAAATTAATTTTCCAAGAGGTATTTCAAGCGACACATCCCTTAAATTATGGCCTGTGGCACCATTAAGTATTATACTTCTCCCGTTTCCCTTTCTTCTTTTATCCGGAACCTGAATAAATTTGGAACCATTCAAATACTCTGCAGTCAGTGAACCCGATTGTTTAATCTGATCGGGTGTACCCTGTGCCACAACCTTACCTCCATTCCTCCCGGCATAAGGGCCAATATCCAGCACATGGTCAGCTGAAAGGATCATATCTTTATCATGCTCAACCACAATCACCGAATTGCCGCTGTCACGCAAATCTTTTAATGATTCAATCAGTCGCTGGTTATCACGCTGATGCAGACCAATACTGGGCTCATCGAGGATATAAAGCACATTTACCAATTGGGAACCAATTTGCGTTGCCAACCTAATTCGTTGGCTTTCACCTCCCGACAGGCTTTTTGAAGTTCTGTTAAGTGATAGGTAATTCAACCCAACTTGTAACAAAAAATTCAGGCGTGAACGGATTTCCTTAAGAATTTCAGTAGCGATTTGCTTTTGCTTGTTTGATAGTCTGTCCTCTACCCCTTGCAACCACTGGTAAAGCGAATCAATATCCATTTGTGCCAGTTCGGCAATATTTTTATTGTCGATTTTAAAATGCAGTGACTCCTTTCGTAATCGCATGCCCTGACATTCCGGGCAATCGGCTTCTTTAATATAGTGATGTACCCTGGAATTATTGCGAACAGGAACAGTGTCGTCACCCTGTTCTGCTTCCAGGTAACTCATTACTCCCGGATAACTCAACAAGTAATTACTGGAGCTGCCCAATGGCGTATTCTGTAATTTAAGTGGCTCACTGCTGCCATAAAGAATGATATCAAGCGCATCTTCCGGAATATCTTTTATTGGTGTATCGAGATAAAACATGTACTTATCGGCAATGGCCTCAATCTGCCAGAATATCAAATTGCTTTTATATTTTCCGAGCGGAACAATGCCCCCTTTTTTTATAGAAATTTTAGTGTCGGGAATCACTTTGGTCATATCAATCTCATTTACTACTCCCAACCCTTTACATTTGGGGCAGGCACCAACCGGCGAGTTAAATGAAAATGTATGGGGCGCAGGTTCATTATAGGATATACCTGAAACCGGACACATCAAATGCTGGCTAAAAAAATGAGTTTCATTGGTATCCACATCAAGCACCATTGATACGCCATCACCCTGTTTCATGGCCATTTGCAACGATTTCCTAATCCTTTTGCGATCTTTCTCATCAACTACCAGGCGGTCGATTACCGTTTCAATATTATGCGTTTTATACCTATCAAGGCGCATACCCGGCATCAGATCCCTTATTTCACCATTTATCCTGGCATAAATAAATCCTTTTTTGATTAATTGCTCAAAAAGTTCTTTGTAATGGCCTTTACGTCCTTTTACGACCGGAGCCAGAATATATATCTTTTTGTGTGCAAGTTTTTCAATCAGCAAATTGGTAATTTGTTCATCGGTGTATTTCACCATTTTTTTGCCGGTAACATAGGAATACGCCTCTCCGGCCCTGGCATACAGCAACCTGAGAAAATCATAAATCTCAGTAGTTGTTCCAACTGTGGATCTTGGATTTTTGTTAGTCGTTTTTTGTTCGATAGAAATAACGGGGCTTAATCCAGTTATTTTGTCAACCTCGGGGCGCTCCAAATTTCCAAGAAATTGCCTGGCATAGGCGGAAAATGTTTCAATGTACCTTCGCTGACCCTCGGCATAAATAGTATCGAATGCCAGTGATGACTTGCCACTACCACTCAAACCGGTAATAACCGTCAACTGATTTCGGGGAATGTTTACATCAATATTTTTAAGGTTATGAACCTTTGCTCCATAAACCTGTATTTCCTGTGTAGCCTCAACCTCATTAAGGCTTTTTACTTGTTCAGCCATTAAAAAAAATTTGCCTGGTAAAAAATCCCTAAAAGCCCCTAAAATTTAAACTGAAGATAAATATCCCAGCCGGAAAATATTTGCTTTAAGGGGAACAAAAATACCGTAATTAATGTAAAACTTACGCTTTGATCTGTTAAATTTTACAAATTATTCAGGGTAAAACTTTGGGTTAGGCCGAATTTTACGATACTTGTCAGATGCAATTTTTATTTGGTATTGTTTATGATTTTTATTAGTCAGCTTGTCCTCGCGTAACCAGGGATTCAGTTCCTTTAAAACTTTATAGTTTATCCCCATTTGATGGGCAAAATCGGCCCAGCTTTGCACCGATGAATCTACCATTACTGTATGATAAGGAACCTCAGGATATTTATCTTCATCAGTAATATAAAAACCGTACTTTTCCGGCGACTCCATAATTAATTTCAACGCTATTAATCGAAAAATATAACGTCCGGTTTCATCACCCAACACTAAATCGTAATAATAATCGGTTTTTTGACGATCCACCTGACGTGATAGATTACGCCGTCCCATATTATAGGAAGCTGCCGCCATAGCCCAGCTACCATATTTTTCATACGACCCTTTTAGAAATTTAGCAGCGGCCTCAGTCGATTTTTCAAGATGGTATCGTTCATCCACTTCATCATTTACTTCCAGATCAGCATCGGTTGCAGTTCCCTGCAAAAACTGCCAAAAACCCACTGCATTCGAAGGTGAAATGATGTTCGACAGACCACTTTCAGCCACAGCTATATATTTTAAATCGGAAGGAATACTGTCTTTAGAAAAAATTCTTTCGATGGTTGGAAAATATTTATTTGCCTTTTTCAAAAATATTAAGGTTTGCGATTGCCAGTAGATATTAATTAATAATTCCCTGTCGAGGCTTTCGTAGGTATCAAAATTTTCAACCGGAACTCTTTCATCTGCAAAATAAATTTCATCAGGAATTTTTACGGGTACAATACTGTAATGCCGGGCAACCAGCTTTGTGCTATCCTGTTCCATGTCATTTTCATCGCCACTTGATGATGAACCGTAAAATAAACCACTTGCTATTGCCACCAGTAAAAAAAGAAATACGTAAGCTGTAATTTTATTCATTTTTAAATTACTTTCATTTAATCGTTTGTAATAATGATGTATACCCCGGTATAGCAAAAAGGTTCTATTTTTTTGGTTTACTTATTTTTGTGATGCTATATAAACTTATCATAACCAGAATTGCAAGGCTTCCTAAAAGCCAAACCGGTACGATAAGTTTCTGTGGTATTAGAATGATGACCACCGATAAGGTTACAAATACCAGATTTATAAATATTAATAACCAGGCTACATTCCTGTCCGACAGTCCGAAATAGGATAAATGATGAGTAGTATGATCGCGTCCGCCGATAAAAGGCGATTGTCCGCGAAGTAACCGGTTAATTGTAACCGTAGTGGTATCAGAAATGGGTACTAAAAAGGCCATAAATGCCACTAAAAAAGGATAAATGTGGGAATGGTCAGGCATATGCGAACCATTCCAGAAAACCTGTATCCCTAAAATTGCCAACAATGATCCCAGAAATTGGGAACCATTATCACCCATATACATTTTTGAAGGATTCCAGTTATAATACAAAAAGCTGATTAATGAAGCCAATGATCCGACTGCTATTATCAGAAACACTCCCGAAAAAGGCTGTGTAATAAACAGTAAAAAAATAGCCCCCAGCAAAATAGTACTACTAATTGAGGTAGTAATAGCATCCATATTGTCGAGCATATTAACTGAATTCATAATGCCTACTACCCAAAATATAGTCAGTGTATAATTTATCCAATCCTGATCGAATATTTGAATATACACACCAGAATAAATAAGTATAATGCCGCTTAAAAACTGAAACACAAATTTAAACCAGGGAGGTGTATTAAGCATGTCATCGGCCATGCCCATCATAAATGATAAAGTAACAACAATTAATATCCCAAAAATCTCGCTTTGGAATAAATTTGAAACATCAAAATAAAAAACATAGTTAATTACCGAAAAAAGAAAGGCTTCGTAAAAAGTAATCCCGCCAAGGATAGGCTTGGTTTGACTACTCCATCGTTCAGCTGAGATATTCGCCTTTTTGATCATATACCTTTCGGCTCTGATCACAAAAAAGCGATGCATGAACAATGTAATTACCAGCGTATACAGGAAAAATATGGCAAGCTTAACTGGAAGAATCATTTCTTAAGTTTTTGCAATTTCCGGGTTAATCTTTTACCAATTGTGGTTTCTTCCTCATCAGTATAATAGCCGTTTCCATATCCGTAACCATATCCGTAACCATACGATCCGTAACGGCGACTATGAAGTTCAACCCCATTCAAAATTATAGATAAATTGGCCATGTTTTTATGTTCGATAAGGTTATTGATATTTTCAATAAAATGCCGTTTCGAAACGTTGGCTTTCATCACATAAATCGGATAATTGGCACGTTGCAGGTTTGATAATGCATCGGTTACAATTCCAATAGGCGGGGTATCTATTATTATTATATCATAATTATCTTCAAGCTCGGCCACCAGATTTTCCATTTGCTTGCCCGATGCTAATTCAGCGGGATTTGGAGGAATAGGGCCGGCAGTAATATAATCGAAATTTTGGAGCTCCGATTTTTCTATGCACTCTTCTAAGGTATGTTTACCGATGAGCAGGGTGCTAATCCCTTTCTCATTTTTTGTACTAAATCCTAAATGAATGCGTGGTTTACGTAAATCGAGATCAAGCAGTATCACCTTTTTACCCGAAATGGCCAGAATTCCCGCCAGATTAATAGCTACGAAAGTTTTTCCCTCGCCCGAGATGGTTGATGATACCGTAATTATTTTGGTTTCAGCCCCATGTGAGATAAATTGCAGATTCGACCGAATAGTCCTGAAAGCTTCAGAAAAAACCGAATTTGGCTTTTTATTTACCAGTAATTGCGATACCGGAATATCCTTTTTATAACTGGGTACAGTGCCCAAAATTGGCGCTTTGGTATAATTCTGTAAGACATTTACTGAAGGAACTTCATCATAGAACAAATACCTCAAAAGAATATATGAAGCACCCAGAAAAAGTCCGATTAATAAAAATAACGGATATATTTTATTCTTAATTGGATAGACAGGATCATGAGGTGTCACAGCCTTTTCAAGTATGGTATTCTCAGATACATAGCCAGCCTGGGAAATTAAATATTCAGCCTTTTTTTCAATAAGCTTGTGATAAAAACCTTCGTTTATGGCATACAAACGTTCCAACTTACTATACTCCAACTCATTAAAAGTATTGTCGTCAAATAATTTTTTCTCGTATTCAGCAATCTTCTTCTCGTAATCCGATTTTTTGCTTCTCAGCCTTGAAAGAGTTGTAGATAAAAAGTCCTGCAATATTTGTTTCTGATTGTCAATCTGCTTCTCCAGCATTTTAATTTTCAGGTTATCAGGCGTAACATCGTTAAGTAACTGTTCTTTTTGACTGATTAATTGCTGCATATTATTTAATACTTCAACCACCACCGATTCCGATTTTGTTCCTGATAAAGATGCAATCAATTCATAAATATTTAGGTTATCCTCGCCCTGAATCTGTTTATTAACTCGTTCAAGGGCAACCAGTTCGAATTCGGTATTTATAAGTTCATCTTCTAATTCATTAATTTTAGTAGTGAAAATGGGAAATGGTGACCCTGAATTTTGAAATTGTTCAAAGTTGACTTTATTTTCCTTTTTAAAGGCCAGAATTTGTTTTTCAGTCTCATCCAGATCCTGGTAAACAGCCTTTAACCTTTCTTCAATAAAAGCAAGTATTTTTTCAGCACTTTCCTTCTTCACTTCAACATCGTACTTTAGATAACTTTCAGCAATGGTGTTCACAATATTTGCTGATTTTTCGGCATTGTCGCTTGTATAAGTGATTTGTATGGTTTGCGCCGATCGGTTTAATAATGACACCTGCAAATTCGCAATATGCTTACTTACAATGTTTTGAGGATTATTGATTACAAAAAAGAAATGATTGTTTTTATAATTTTCTTTCTGATCGGCTATGGTTTTAAAATCAGTAATCAGGCACCGGATGGAACCTCCCGGCAAGTCAGTCCATTCGTTTATTTTAATCGGCGTAACAACCTCGTCATCGCCAACATGATTAATTATTTTGGCATTTACAAGGTCATCAAATTCAATATAAAAAGGCACATCGTACAAACTTGCACTGTTAGCCTTGAATTCAATGCGAAAAGGGCTTCTGTTATATTGCTCAGTTGCCAGGAATGTACCTTCAACATAATATGATACCTCAAGATTAAGATTAGCAAAGGCTCTTTTCAGAAATTCCTTTGATCGCAAAAGTTCAATAACTTTTGATATATCATTATTTTGATTGCTGTAAACATCTTCAATATCCAAAACTCTGGTGGTACGATTTGTTTCGTTGATCTGGATTATGCTTGTAGAACTAAAAACCGGCTGGGTATAACGCAAATACAGAAAGGCTGCAAAAACACTTAACAATACCAAAATAAGTGCAATCCAATAATTTTTTTTCAGGATCTGCATGAAAATGGCAAAATCAAATTTGTCGTTAATAATTGGAATTTTAGCCTGTTCCATAAAAATTTATAATGCTTTTATAGTGATATAAACTAAAATTAAAGTATTCATTAGCGTTATGTAAGGCATAATTTCTTTTGTTGCCCTGGCAGTATACCGCGGTCTTTGTTCGACATAAATAATATCATTTGCCTGTAAAACAACATTTGATTTTTTCAACTCTTCAATGCTACTAATGTCGAATAAATAAACTTTAGGATCTTTAAGGTCGCCACGCAATAATTTAATTTTGTACGATTTGCTGAAATCATCAATACCACCAGCTTGCGCCAGGGCTTCAATCAATGTAAATTTCTCATTTTCTATATTTAACACAGTTCCCTTGGTGCTTCCCGCAGTGAAAACCACTACCCGCCTGTTGGTAACGTTAACCAGAACAAAAGGTTTTTGATAAAATTTGCTGTACTTTTCTTCCAATAGTTCTTCAGCCTGTTTTATGGTCAATCCGGAAATGGGAACCCGTCCCAGGGTTGGTACTTTCACTAATCCATCATATTCAACCAGATAAGGACTAGTTGTTCTCTGCTCCCGTACAATATTTGAATTGCTCTCCATATCAATCAGCTGGTAGCCATCATTCGTATAAATCCTGACATCAAGCTTGTCAAACGGCTTAATAACGTACTCATTCATTTCTTTCTCAAAATCAGAATATTTATAATCTGACCCGGTTTCGAACATGGCACTTGGGTTAAGTACCTTACAACCCGAGAGGATAAAAATCACACCACTGAGTGAAAAAATAAATTTTACAAGGCTTAATCTTTTCATTGGATTAGCAAATAATTCCCTCAAAAATATAAATTTTTCTATAGCTTTACTTGAAATTTAACCTAATTATGACCATTCAACAGCCTGTAATAAAGATTTTCCATATCGCTGGTCAGCCTTGTATAATGAAACTTTTCACGAACATGACCCCAGCCGTTTAAGGCATATACATCTCTTAATGGCTCATTATTAATTAATTCAAGCAACTTATCTGAAAAGTCATCCAGATCATTATTTTTTGTTAACGAAGCCGTTTTTCCCGGAATTACTATATTTTCAATTCCCCCAACATTCGTACTGATTATGGCTTTATTTGCAGCCTGTGCTTCAATCAAACTAACCGGAGTGCCTTCATTTAACGATGTCATAGCTATAATATCCAAACCCGGATATGAAGTTTCAATATCCTTAATCCAGGAAGTAAAGGTTACTGTAGCTTTACTGACATAACCATTATTTGGATGCCTGCATGTCAGATTCAAATTTTTACACAAGCTCACTAAATCGTCCATTAACTCACCATCACCAATAATGAAAGCTCTGATTTTCTTATTGGTTTTCTCCTGCACTCTATGAATGGCCCTTACAAATAATTCATGATTTTTAACGGGTGCCAGCCTTCCGATTATACCAATTGCAATTTCGTCATTATTGAGATTAAATTCTCTTCGAAAATTGCTTCGCCGCTTTTCCTGATCTTCCTGAAAACGCTGTAAATCAAAACCAAGAGGAATAACCTCAAACTTATCAGGTGCGGCTATTTTGTACACTTCCGATAATTCTTCCTTTTGCTTATCGCTTATGGCAATAATTTTTGAACATTGATTTGCCAGACCCTGCTCTATATTTATAAAAAAACTGGTTTTTGATGATCCAAAATATGAATGAAAAACATGACCATGAAAGGTATGCACAATTACAGGAACTTTATTCCTGATAGCAGCCAGCCGCCCAACTGTTCCGGCTTTTGATGCGTGCGTATGCACAATATCCGGTTTAAATTTTTTTATAATTTTAGTAATCTTTCGGTAGGTGATTAAATCGTTTGCCGGATTTAACGACCTCCGCATTTCAGGGATAATTACCGGTTCAATGCCCAGATTCCTGACAATATATTCTGAACTGCCTTCGGCCTCGTCCTTAACACCTCCAACCAAAATGGTTTCGAAGTCGTTGGACAAATACCGGGTAAGATAGGCCGCATTGTAAGTCGGTCCACCTAAATTAAACCGATTTATAATTCTAAGAATTTTAGGCATGCTTCAAAATGTATCCCTTTACATTTCTTATATATAGCAAAGTAAATATTATTGTTGGATATATTCTATAAGCTTTCCCGAGTAGTTGATTAAACCATATATTTTCTCCACCAATGCTGGAAAACCAGCAATGCCCATAAATGAGCCTGCACATCGCCCGGATTTTTTGAGAATAAGCGGGTTTTATAGGAATTTATAACCTCTGGCTTAATTATCCCCTGGGATTTTATAAATTCGACTGACAGATAATCATTCATCAACTCATCTTTTAGCTCTGTCTGGAACCATTTTAACAACGGCACTTCAAATCCATGTTTAGGCCGTTGGTAAATCTCAGAAGGTAACTCATTACGGTAAGCATCCTGGAGTATTCGCTTACGGATTTTAGGACCAATTTTGTAATCATCGGGCAACGAAAATACAAAATCAACCAGATTGTGATCAAGAAATGGGGTTCTTACTTCCAAACTATTTGCCATACTCATGGAATCTACTTTGTGAAGCATATCACTTACCAAAACAAGTTGCATATCGGTAAAGAGCACATCGCTCATCGACTCAACCTGCAACAAATGTTTTAGTATTTCGTTTTTGCGTACTTTTAAATCGTTCAACAAAACCTGGAAGTTTAACATATCATTGGCATCATCTTCAGATTGCAAAGCAGCCCAGTACCAATATCTCTCCTTACGATCCTGCTTCATACCTTTGGCATATCTTTCCAATTGCCGGAACCTATTCCCAAAACTACTGTTCCTCGATTTAGGCATTAGTTTCCAAAGCGGATGCCCTAATTTAATCAAACCAGAGTCAAGGCCTTTATTCATGGCATGAAAATGGGCATTATGCTTATTATAGCCTGAGAATAACTCGTCAGCCCCATCGCCCGACAAAGCAACTGTGGCATGATTACGGGTATGCATACTCAAAATATGAACCGGAAGTGCTGATGAATCACCAAAAGGTTCATCAATGTAATCAAGTACTTTATGAAGATTTTCATAAAGCTCATCGTTAGTGAGTTTAAAAACCTGGTGATTGGTTTTAAATTTTTCGGCAACTAATTCAGCATAATACGTTTCATCAAAGAACGGTTCATCTTTATAACCAATTGAAAATGTACTAAGGTTGCTTGTCAGCTTTGATGCCTCAGCAACAATTACTGAAGAATCAACACCTCCGCTTAAAAATGAACCCAGAGGAACATCGGCAACCATCCTGAGCCGGACAGAATCACTAATCAATTCCCTTAATTTTTCCTGGGCATCACTATAGTTTAATCCGGTTATTTTACTTCGGTTATAGTTGATGCTGAAATATTTTTCTTCTTTGAATTGATTGTTTTGAATAAAAAAGTAATGCCCCGGTTTAAGTTTTTGTACTCCTTCAAAAATGGTATATGGCGAAGGAATAAAGTTAAACTGAAAATATTGACTGATTGATGATTTATCCAGATTTTTGGGAATTCCTAATTGAACTAAAGCTTTCATTTCAGAAGCAAACAACAGTTTATTCCTGTCGCGATAAAACAATAAGGGCTTTATACCAATTCTGTCGCGTGCAACAAACAACGTATCTTCGCGGCTGTCGTGAATGGCAAAAGCAAAAAAACCATTCAGCTTTTTTAAACATTGAGGCCCTTCAATAATATACAGATAAAGCAGTACTTCCGTATCGGATTGTGTGCGTAACGGAAGGCCTTTCTTTTTCAGGTACTCTTTGATTTCCTTATAGTTATAAATTTCACCATTGAAAATTATGGTATAACGGCCTGTAATATCGGCAAAAGGTTGTGATGCAGCATCACTAAGATCAATAACGGAAAGCCTTGCATGCCCCAGGCAAGCCTTATCTTTTACCACAACTGCGTTGTTGTCAGGGCCGCGTTGTTGTAAAGTCGAAACTGATGATTCAACATTTTTAAAAAATTCCTTGCCTTCATCGGTAAAGGCATATACCCCTGTGATACCACACATTATTTTAAGCTTAATATTAAAGTTCGGAAGAAAGATACAAACTTTTCGTGGGGATAGGATACCAGTATCCTTGAATAATTTTCCATCCCTGCAAATGGTTTCTCCATAAAATAATCGAGCCCCACGCCACCAATCCGATGCCTGAATAACTCATCGGTCGATTTTTTTATTACACTGAAAATACCAATTGGTGATGTTTCGCTATAAAATTCCCTGGCAAGTAATTTATTTTCCTCCAGAAATTCAATGTTTTTTTTGATATCGGCTGTTGTTTTCAGCTTAAATTCACTGGTTACCTCTCTCCCTGTTTCTGAATCAAGCAACTGAGTCACCAGAATTTGAGCAAAACTATTGATCCCATTAGTGGCATACATAATGCGTAATTGGGCTTCAGAAATAAATTCGGGATTATTGCTGTACAAAAAGCCAATACGTTGCCCACTCAATCCTAGCGATTTACTAAAACTCTCAATAATTATAATATTTTCGAGTTTCATCAGCTTTTGATAAAATCCATCATTCTTATCAAAATACAATCGGCGATAAGGGCTGTCAACCAACACTGTTGCCCCATGGTTATTTAAAGTTGAAATAACTTCGTAAAGCAAAACATCCGGACATTTTTCACCCAACGGATTACCCGGATCGCATATAATTAATGCTTTACCTTTATAATTCTCAGGAGATTGTTTTATTTGCTTATAACTTTCGTAACAACTATAGGCTAAACTCCTAAGTCGGGCCAGCTGGACATAGGTGCCCCAAAAAAACTTCGGCAAAACAATTTCATTAATATCAAGATTCTGAAAGCAGGTATCCAACCCGGAAATTCCACCCCCGGTAATCAGAATATTATCGATAGCTGCTTCCCCACCAAAATACTCTTGATTAATGGCCTGGCGCAAATCAATTTTTCCTTTAGCCCCGGGATAAGTCTGCACTTCCGATGAATTAAAATTAATTTGCGAAATAATGGGTTCAAGATTAATATTTACTACCGAATTTATACCCCGATTTAACAGAAGATACTCTTTACCCGTTTCTTTCATCGCTTTTTGAAGCCTGACTCCTTCGGCAATAATAGATGAATTGGTGGTATGGCTGCTTTTAATTTTCATTAAACGTTTGTTTCCCCTATTTCAACATCGAAATTATAATAATTACTGTGTTAAAAAAAGCTACACCCTAAAAATAGTTAAACGTGCTCACGGTATTATACTTTGAATTGAATCAACAAATTAAAAAACCGGCTTTCACCGGTTTTTAATATTTTTATTCATCAGCCTGGAACATTGGATCCCAAGGAGGCAACATAATCGGTTTTTGATCGAGCAGTTTTAAAGTTGCGGCATCAATAAATGATTTATTTACTACTACCCTGAATAAATATTCATTAAACCAATCATCGGTAAAAGTTAAATATCCATTATGTCCGGCAGATTCTCCCCAACTGTTTTCGAACTGCCATTTTACAGGTTTTCCATTTTCATCTACATCGGCAGCAATAAGCGCCATACCATGCGTCGATCCGCTTTCGTGACTTATAATACGCTGCGCCTTATCCATACCGAATTTAACACCGTACAACGATTCAAAATCATAATTATGAACATCATTAAAACCAAGATCACGATTAAGTTGCTTGCCCACATCGCATGAGGCATACAAAGCTTTATTATTTTTAATGCTTTCGATAGCAAATTTCTTGATTACATCGTTAGGTAAATTTAAATATATCCAGTTTTTACCTTCCATCACATTTCGATCGTACTCAATTTCGTAAACTTTATTGTATTCCCTGCTGGGATCGTTCATCAACATAATTTCATCGGCAAAATTAATTTCACCCAAAACTTCGGTCATAAAACTTTTTGGGGTGTACGATTTTGTTTCGCCAATATTACCCTCTTTATCAACAAACCTGTATTTAAATTCAGCTGGCGGCTCACCCAGGTTCAATGCCAAAATCCGGTAAATATCCCCCATCATCTCAACCTTACGTGATTCTATTTTTTCACTTTTTGTCCTGGCAGAAAACATATCTCTGAGTTCAAGTCCGTCTTCCCTCAGCTTTCTGTTAATAATACGAATCATCCACGATGTATTTTCGCTTGAATTTGTTTCAGGAAATGCTTCTTTAGGCACTAATCCATATTTTTCAGCCAGGTTTGTAAATGAACTCCATACACCACCGTCGCCAACAGGGCTCTTGAATAACCAATCCACATATTTATCGTCCATAGGTTTGCCAGCATATTTAATCTGAGCTTCAAAGTAAAGGTTTGCCTTTTCAAAAATGTCCCAGAAATACAGGTAACTTTCAGAAAATTCAAAATTACTGAGTTTATATTTTTCAATTACCCTCGGCCGTAATACATTTAAGCTGGTAAACATCCAGCAACGGCCCGAATGCTTCTGATTGGTAATTCCCTTAACATCTACTTTGTACTTAAAATCATGATCAATGCCCTGAAGATTCTCCCGGCTTAATACCAGATTTATTACATCGTTATTTGTCAGTGCATTGGTAAGCGCAACAGTTGAAGGATCGTTTTTATCGTATGACTTACGGATTTTTGAAAGTTCAACTGAAGTAATTGAACCATTTTGGGCCAACACCAATTGCCCAATAAATAAAAGAAATAAGAAGATTGATATACGCATATTATTAAATTTATATAAAACAGAAGGCTAAAAATAGCAATAAATTAACAGGTTGTTAAAAACTCAATTGTATGTTTTACACTATGGTTACAAATTGATTTTATCTTTGCTTAAAAAATTACACATGGAACCAAACAAATATTGGGATGAATATCCATCGGCTGTCACCGTTAGTGACCATAACGGCACCATCATTTATATGAATAAAAAAGCCGCGGATACATTTAAAAAATGGGGAGGTTTGGAACTTATCGGTAAAAGTTTGTATGATTACCATAACGAAAATTCAACTAAGATAATAAGAGAAATTCTGACCTCAGGTAAACCGAATACCTACACTATAGATAAATCAGGGAAGAAAAAACTTGTGCATCAATCGCCCTGGTTTTTAAACGGAAAAGTTGCCGGACTAACTGAAATCTCAATTGAGTTGCCCGACGAAATGAACCACATTATTAGATAAAAATGAAAAAAGTTGTAAATAAATCAGGTGAAAATTTCATATTGCGACGTCTAACACCTAATGATACGGAGGCTCTTGGCAAATATTTCAATGATTTGTCAGAATTAACGAGAAAAAATTTTGGCCCTCATCCTTTAACCCAAAGTTATGCTACCTTTTTGTGCCACCGGCATCTGGAGAAAGCAATTCGGTTTGTTTTGGTCGATTATGAAGGAAATATCCAGGGGTATTTTATTGTCGATTTTGGACTTGTTGAGTACGAGGCTGATCGTTATGCCGGATACCGTATTCTGGTTGAAGAAGGTAAAGATGTATTTTTTGCCCCGTCGATTTCAGACAGGTTTCAGAATACCGGAATTGCCAGCCAGGTAATGCCACATTTGCTGAATTTGTTAAAAGAGGACCAGGTTCGCAGCATTATTTTGCTTGGAGGCGTACGCGAAACAAATCCTATGGCCGTCAGGTTTTATGAAAAATTTGGTTTTAACAAAATGGGTGGATACATGTCAGATGTTTATAATATTGATATGCATTTAGTTTTGAAAAGCCAATAACTTATATGAAATGTGGTTGCTCATTTAATTCGCCGACCATCCCGACAACATTGATATCCAGCTAATTAATTGGCTCACCCAATCGTACATTGAAAATTAACCAGGTATCAATTACCCACCAAAAGTTAAAATTTACCAGCCAACTGTTAAGGATTGTTAAAGTTGTGTTAAACCCTATCATAAGAACAACAACCCTTTTTAAAGTTCGTTAAATTCGTACAGGTTTTCAACAAAACATTCAGGTCAAAGTTAAAAGCAATATGTTTAAAGTTTTATCATACCTTATTATAATAGCTACAACACATCCGGCTGAATTGATATTCCAAACTCCGGTTGAGGTTATAGCCAATTATGATAAAGATAATGCTTTTCAGAAACCAGGGGCTTATATTTCATATCTGGCCGCATTAGACGATGAAGGAATTGATTCTGACAAAGATGATTCACCAAACATTTCGATGCAAACCCTAAAAGTTTCAGGCACAGAATCATTTATACTATCAGAAAACCTTCTTACAAAATCAATCAACAAAATAATATATCATACTTCTGAATTTTTGCTTCCCTTTATGTTGGATATACCACCTCCTGAACCAATTACTTAGGAGGTGGTTCAATCTTTTGCTAAAAACATAAGGTGATTGGACCCTCCCGGTTGATATTTTTAAACTAATTGTTTCACAATAAATCAAATCAATTATGAATATTTTAGCATTAGAATCTGATGAAATCAGAACAGAAGCAAAATCATATAGAATTCAAAATAACGGTTCAGTCATCGATGTATATCAGTATTTTGATTATGGAGTATCAAAGTATCAATATGTAGTTGAAATAGAAAGTCCGATTTTTGAAAAGGACAATTATCATTTAATGTTATCGCACCGCAATTTAAAGTTGATAGTTTCTGAAGTTAAAGAAGTTCGCAGACCCATATATGCACATCATTATGCAAAAGATATTTTCGAAAAACGGTCATATGAATGCTTACGGACATTTACAATTGTGCTGCCTCATAACAGCAGTCTGTTTATCGAACAAAGCCTGTATGACCCGGAACGAAAACAAATAAGGGTAATTTTAAAACAACATCTCAATTAAAGCTTTAGGCTTTTTAAAATTATAGTTGCTTATTGCCTAAAGCGTTTTTTAGGTTTGGCTTATACGGCAATAAGTAACTTAATTATTATAAAATTTAAATTATTTAAAAGCACAGCTATGAAAACTTTAGGATTTAGTATGGTCTTTTTACTTGTTGTCCATTTGAGTTCCATGGCACAGGAAAATATTAAACCACAAGGCAAAAATGTGCCACATGAAAATGTTACAGTAAACAAAAAGTACGACGATAAAGGTAACCTGGTTCAATACGATTCAGTTTATACCTACTCGTATAATAACGAATCAATCGATTCTACAGACATACAATCAATAATAAGCAAATTTCCGGGATTTTTTAATCACAATATGGAACATTTTATACCCCAGAATTTTGTTCAGAATGATTCATTGTTTTTTAAAGATTTTTTTAATGATGATTTTTTTGAAAACGGTTTTGTAAACCAGGATCAAAATTTAATGGAATTAATGCAAAGAATGGATTCCATAAAGAACGTGTTCTTTGATAAAAACAAATACCTCTGATAAATAAAAAATGGGCTAGATAGAAAGTTACGGGGTGCGGCTATATTTTGTTAATAGGTTATTATGTGCTACTAATTGCTCTTTTTCATGATGCTCCGTAACTTTCATTTTTTCTGTAAATTTCAACACCCTCAATTTTACTTCAAAACAGATATATTAAAAATATCATGCCTGTCGTAGGTAAACCAGCAGTTTAAAGCAATCATTCTAAGTAAATCCCAGTATACATTATTGTCGAGTCCATAGGTGGATGCCAATTGCTTAACCTCACGCTGTAATTTTTTCCGGTATTCCGGTTTCAATTCTATTGCAACCTTTTGCCCCAAATATTCAAAAATCGCCCGGGGTTCCTTTTCAGGATCACTACTCACTGTTATTAAACCATGACCAATAGTTGCGCCTGTACTGGTTTGTACACCATCGTTCATACAACTTAGCGGTTGCTTGCTGCCAACAAAAGTTGTCACTTTCATTTCATCGGCACCACAATCAAAATATTCACGGGCACGTATTCCCATTTTAGCACCAATTAATGAATAAATACCTACATGCCTATGCAATTCATTGGTCAAAACACAGGCGCTCCATTCCTCATCGCCATATTTTGCTATCACCTCATCCATTTTTTTTGCTATATCTACCATATATTGTGATGTATCCGAAGGAAATTGACGAAATGCCTGAGTCTTATTCCCCGCATTGGTATTCAGAATTGTGGACAGCATTTCAGCAATATTATCTTCCGTTAATTCCGGAATGTTGATCTTTGAATTGGCCAGGTACATGGCTGCAAATTCATCGTAAATAAACGACCTTAAGTGCGGGTCGCCATTTAAACTTCGAAGGTAATTTTTAGTATACACATTTTTCACCTGCGATATGGATGTAATTATGGAATCTGTATATGAAAATGTATTTGATGGAACATGAAGTAATTTTAAATTTATTTGCTGATTAACTTCTTTATAAGAAGCCGAATCAATTTTATAGTTATAAGACTCATTTATTTTATCGCCCACAGTCCAAACTACTTCCTTGATCCTGTTTTTTACGGTATCATTTTCATTTAGGTAGGTTGCCAGGGTATTCATACTTCCCAAACACACAAAGGAAACCTTTCCTTTATAATAGGAGAATACCCGGTTTAAAACATCAGTATATTTTACAGGTGTTGACGATTTTTCCATAGATGAATCTCCCCAGACCAAATTATAGGCAGGCATAAAATCAGCCTTCTTTTTAATATTGTCATTCAATCCTACTAAAACACCCTGGTGATTGTATTGCTGCAACAAACTTTTTACTTTCCAATAGTTTGTCTCAGCATCAACAGCTCCCGCCGAGGTGGTAATAGCAAGAACCTGAACCGACCTTGATGCCAGCAGTAATGTCAGAGCACGCATGTCATCAATCCCGCCGTCGGTATCAACAACAATGTAATGGCCTGGTTTCCATGGGTGAGCCATCGAAACAATGGCCAGGTTTAAACAGAGAAGAATTAAAACGATTTTTTTCATAAATGTAGATTTGTTGTTTTACCCAAAGCCCAAATTTAGTAACAAAAAAATGAATTAATTTTATCTGGCAGTGTAACCTTTTCCCTTTTTCGGGATAACCTATTTAGTAACACGATAATAAATGGAAAAAAATCTTACGGATGAGTTACTGATGCTGAGAGTCAAACAGGGCGACCCGGATTCGTTGGCACCCCTTTTTGAAAAGTACCATGTGAGATTGTTTAATTTCTTTTTACGGATGACAATGGACAGGATAAACAGCGAAGATTTAACACAAAATGTATTTAAACGGATTTTAATGTACCGTGAATCGTACAATGAAACCTGGCTTTTTAAATCATGGATGTACCAGATTGCACGGAATGCAGCTGCCAAACACTACAACTCATTAAAAATTGTTTCAACGGATTTCACGGAATCGAATTTTTATGAAAGGGAAAAGCAGGATGCCATTGATGAAATGGAAAAATTAAACCGAAACCAACTGTTGAACGAAGCACTAAATAAACTTCCTTACGAACATCGTGAGATTATCGAGTTATCGAAATTTCAGGGCCTGAAATACCAGGAAATTGCTGAAATAACGGGCAATACTGTACCGGCCATAAAAGTTAAGGTCCACAGGGCTATTAACAAATTGCGTGAATTTTATTTTGAACTTGTTTAAGAACAACCGCCATGAAATGCGAACAAATTAAATACCAGCTGATTGACTTTATCGAAGATAATCTGGACAACAACATAAAAGAAGAAATTGAAAACCATATTACCCATTGCCCGCAGTGCGAAGCTGAGTATATACAACTGGGAAAATTACTGCAGGAAATTTCGAAAACCGAATGGAGTCAACCATCAGACAATTTAAAGAACAACTTTTACCAAATGCTTGAAGCTGAAAAAATATCGATGCTTGTTAAACCCTTAAAACCATTATCGGACAGAATCAGCTTTAAGCATTTTTACCCTTATCTAAAAATGGCTGCCATTGTAATAATCTTTATGGCCATTGGTATTCTAATTGGAACCCGGGTTAGAAATAATAATTATAACAATCAAAAATTGGCTGCCCTGCAAAACGAGGTAACCGAATTACAGCAAAACATTAGTTTAATTTCGTTAACCCAACCAACTGCCAGCAAGCGCATACAGGCGATACAGGCGGTGAATAAACAAACCGTGGTAAATACCGACATCATTGATGCCCTGATAAACACCATGAATACCGATGCCAATGTAAATGTACGAATGACAGCCATGTATGCCCTTACCAAATATTCGGATGATGACAATGTCCGGACGGCACTTATTGCCTCTCTAAATATCCAAACCGACCCGCTGTTGCAAATTACACTGATCAATATCTTGGCAGGCATCCAGGACTCCAGGGCAAAAGAACCCATACAGAAAATGTTAAATAACAATGATTTGCCTGAAGTAGTAAAACAACAAGCAGAAACAGGACTTAAAGCTTTTTCATAAAATATTGCGCGCAAACAATAATTTAATTATTAATCCTGTCTGTGGAAACGCAGGCGTTAAAACCTTAAAAACAATGAAAATGATACAACATGTAATTAAGATAAGCCTTTGCCTTTTAATGGGAATTAACATCACCAGAGCGCAGGAATTTAAAACGGAAACCAAAGGCGCAAAAAAGGTGGGAATCACTCAACTTTTTGGCAGGATTCAATTGGAAGAATCGACCGGAACCCAGCTTGTAATAAGTGTAGAAAACCTTAAAGATGTTGAACTGCCTGAGAAAGCTAAAGGCCTGCAACCTCTTTCAGCTAATGGGCCGGATAATACCGGCATGGCGCTTAATGTGGAAAATACTGGCAGTACAATTCAAATTAAAGGAGCCTCAAAAAAGTCGCTTGATGGGAAATACACCATTCAGGTTCCCAAAGGAATTTCAGTTTCTATTGATTATAAAAGTCCGTTTGCGGCCGGTAATATTAGCGTTGATGGATTTAGCAGTGAACTTGAAATATCCACACTGAACGATGATATTGATCTTAAAAATGTGACGGGTCCGTTAGTATTAAATACTATTAATGGCAGTATTGATATCGATTTTAGTACGGTAAACCAGAATTCACCCATGTCCATAACCGCTATTAACGGTGACATTGATATTAAAATGCCTGCAAATACTCCGGCCAATCTCAATTTGGGAACTATTCAGGGCGAGGTTTATACCAATTTTGATGTTACAATGGAGAAAAAGTCAAAAGATGGTATGTCATATATTGGCGGTGGATCGAATATTAACGGAACCATCAATAATGGTGGAGTTGAAATTGCTTTAAAATCAATTAACTCTGACATTTATTTGAGAAAAAAATAACAGGCATTTACTAAAAAACAGCCGACTAATATTTCTAACCTTTAACACTTAACATCATGAAACTAATTTCATTGATAATACTAGGGGTATGCCTGTTTCAATTCGCAGATGCACAGAAAACTGTAGAAGTCAATAAAGACTTAAGCGCTTATTCTCAAGTTAAACTTGATTTTCAGTTTGCCGATAGTATTCAGGTAAAAAGCTGGGATAAAAATCAACTCTATGTGAAAGCCGTAGTTTCCATTAACGGGGGAAAGAATAACGATAATTTTTCCTTCAATATAAAACCAAAAGAAAATTTAATGGTTGTTGAATCAAAAATCAAAGATCTGGATAAAATGAGTAAAAGCCGGAAAGTACAGGATGTTGAAACCGGTGAAATATTCGAAACCGATTGCCATGTCAGTCTTGATTTGTATTATGAAGTTTATGTCCCGGCAACCATGAACTTATCGCTAGAAACCATAAATGGTAATATAAGCTGCTCCGGACTAACCGGCAGGCAAAAGCTTCACACCATCAGTGGTGATATTGATTATTTTTGTCCCAAAAACCGGAAAACCGATCTGGAGCTAAGTACCATTTCGGGCGGAATGTATAGCAACTTAGACCTAAAATCGGACATGGACGATGATTATCACCATTTTGGTATGCACAACTTCAGTTACAAGCTAAATGGTGGCGGACTAAAAACGGAACTGGAAACCATCAGTGGCGATATTTATTTACGTAAAGCAGAATAATTACCTTAAAACCATAGACCTGAAATTGAAAAAAACGATCCGGTTCTTCTATTTGGAACCGGATTTTTTTTATTTAATTTGCTGATTTAATGCATATTGAGACTAACAAAACCTAAAACCTTAAAATAAATAACATTATTATTTGCAAATAAACAAAGTATCAGTATTTTTGCAACGCTTTTAAAAAAAAGCACGCCATCAAAGCTTAGGCTGCGACAGCAACGACGGGGTATAGCACAGTCCGGTTAGTGTATCCCGATTTAGTATCGGGAGGGTCGCAAGTGCGACACCCAAAAGAAGCCGGAGGAGTTCTTAAAATATTTTCGGGGTATAGCACAGTCCGGTTAGTGTACCTGCTTTGGGAGCAGGGGGTCGCAGGTTCGAATCCTGCTACCCCGACAACTGAAAATCAAGCCTTTAGGAGAAATCTTAAAGGCATTTTTATTGGGATTTGATACATTATTTGATACACAAAATCAAAAATAGCTAAAGCCTTATTCTATTTGGTCTGTAAAGGCAAATTACTAAATTTCTTTAATTCCCATTTTTATTTCGAAAATATTATGTCTGGTATTTTATTGTAAAGAATATTTAAAATACCGGCGAATTAATCATTCAACTTTCCGATTAAATAAATCATTTTTTAGTACCGTTTTCATTATCATTATTATCGTCTTGTTCTTCAGGGTCATTATCTTCAATCATATTTTTAAGCTCATCGAGTGTGAAGGTTTTGCTTTTCTTTTCTTCAGGACTCAAGCTGTCATATTCCTCTTTTATACTCTTAATGTGGTCAAATTGTGATTGTATTTCTTCCTGATCAAATCCCGCAAAGCTCATTTCATCCAGACAATAGGCTAGAATCTCTAATTCGTTAAAAGTTTTAAGTGTTTTTTTATCAATGGGCATGCCCAGCCATTCGTCCCAGGGAGTAAATTCTATGGCTAAAGAATTTGTATAAGGATCGATTCTGTCGGCAGGGTCTGTATAATAACCCGAAATATTAACATAATCGGTATTATCGTAACTATCGTGTACCCATTCTACCTCGATGGTAACATTGCTTGCCTTGGGTTGCATTTCTTTTAGTTGTTGAAACATTTTCTCGTAATCATCCAAATATTCTTCCTGATCGGGATAAAGTTTTTGCAAGGTCAGTTTAAGGCTTAACCAGGCATTGGTTTTTATAAGATCAAATAAACTTACCATAAACTTTCTTACTTAATTTATTATTAAGTGTGTCAATAGCTTCCAACTGCTAATATAATTGAAACCATTATAGGAATATACATAATTTAGTAATCTTTGCGATTCGCTATGAATAGATTCATTTTTAATCATATACTTTCAGAAATTCCATTTCGGGATACAGAATATTAGGTGTAATGAAAAACGATACTGAGACTCTCCATTTTACTGTGAAAATAGTAATTATAATAAATTGATACTTGGTATGATTGCAGCGTTGTGGTTCATAGCATCTTAATATTTAACGGCTTGTGTTAATTTGAGATTTATAAATTGATGGACAATGGTTTTAATACATCTTGTTTTAAAAAAATACATTGCTATTTTTATATTTAATTCCAAATAACTAATTCAATGTAAATTGATTGTATTGACTTAAAACTATCATATGGCAGCAATAACACTTATTATTGTAGTGGTTATTTTAATCATTATAATAGCGCTAAACCTGCATGTGCGTGACCAATCGGGATATAACCGTAAAGATATGGAACGCTTGCAGAAATCGATTAACGATATTAAGCAAAAACTGGTAACACTTGAGGATCGTTTGCCAGAATCAAGATCGAAGGAAAAAGTCTCAGAATCTTCAGCACCCTTGGTAGCAGAGACCGATTTGAAAGAAGAAGTATATGAAGAACCAGTCGTTAATTTTGAAGCTGAACCTGAGCCAATTACAGAACCTTTAATAGAAGAACCAGCTACAGCCGAAGAACCTGTAAAGCCATTAGTTGAAAAACCCGGGAAGCCTGCTGCAAAACAATCATTTTTCGAAAAATACCCCGATTTAGAGAGGTTTATTGGCGAAAACCTGATCAATAAAATTGGAATTGTCATACTGGTTTTAGGCATAGGTTTTTTAGTAAAATATGCCATTGATAAAAACTGGATAAATGAAATTGGCAGGGTAGCCATTGGGGTATTATCGGCTGGAGGTTTGATAGGTTTAGCACATAAACTTCAAAAAAACTATAAATCGTTTAGCTCAGTGTTAATTGGTGGTGGGTTGGCAATATTATATTTTACAGTTACATTGGCCTATCACATGGAAGGGTATCCGTTGTATCATCAGCAAACCTTAGCTTTTCTTTTACTGGTATTTATTACAATTTTTGCTGTATTTCTATCTATTGCTTACAATCGGGTGGAAGTGGCTATTTTGGCTATTTTGGGTGGTTTTAGTTCACCTCTTATGGTTTCAAACGGATCGGGCAATTACATTACTCTTTTTTCCTATTTAATGTTGCTTAATGTGGGCATGTTGGTTTTGTCGTACTTCAAAAAGTGGCGCCTGATAAATATTGTGTCGTTTGCTTTTACCGTTCTGTTATTTGGAGCCTGGCTTATTGGCGAGCTCATTAAAGGACATCATGAGAATTTTGTTGGGGGCGTTTTCTTTGCCACTGGTTTCTATGTGATTTTCTTTTTAATGAATATTATATACAACATTAAGCATGATATTAATTTCAAAGCAGGCGATATTACGTTGTTATTAAGTAACACGTTTACCTATTTCACTTTCGTGATGCTGATGTTACCCTATATTAATAATGGCGCTTACAAAGGTTTATTCAGCATTTTATTAGGATTATTTAATTTTGGTTTTGCTTATTTTACCCACGTTCGAAAAAAAACCGATACCAACCTGCTTTATTTGCTTATTGGATTGGTATTTACCTTTGTTACCCTGGCCATCCCTTTACAGTTAAAGGGAAATTACATCACCTTGTTTTGGTCAGCAGAAAGTGTGCTTTTGCTGTGGTTGGGGCAAAAATCTGGATTTAAAATCATGAAAATCGGGTCAGTACTGGTTGGAATTCTAATGCTGATTAGCATTGTCATGGATTGGTTTAACAATTATGAATCATTCAACAATTTGCTTGATGAGGGTATGAAACACTTCACCATTATTTTTAATAAAATGTTCATAACAACACTGGTATCTGGTGCTTCGCTTATAGCTACCTCTGTTTTATTAAAACGCGAAAATGAAGCTTTTATAGGTAATCTAACAAAATCTGTTTATCGCGCATTGGTTTTTTCAGCAACAATACTCGTATTTTTTATTGGTGGATTTCTAGAAACAAGATACCATGCAAATTATTATTTCATGGAATCATCGTCGAAACTCATTCCACAATATACTTTTTGTACACTATTTATTCTTGCAGTGTCCGTACTAGCCATAAATTTAAAGAATAAGGTATTCACAATAGTTACTTCCGCATTGTCAAACGTTTATTTATTAATTTTATTAATTGCATTAAGTACTGTGTTTGTCGATAATGTAGCCGTTTTAGCAACAGGAACGGAAGATTCAAAATTCTGGTTGTATTTATTTCGTTGGATATCAGTTATAGCAGCATATTGTATGGCATTTTTGTCCTTTAACCAGGTTAATATTCTCAACAAAAAATTGAAAAATGATCTGTATAAAGCTAATATGGTATTTTTGGTTTTTGTGCTGCTGTACTTTTTAAGTGCCGACCTTGATGCATTTGCTATTCTGGCAACAAAGAGTCGCGATGTATTGGTAAATGTGCATAAAACGGGGTATGCTATTTTGTGGGGATTAAGTTCTTTTGTACTCATGATTATTGGAATGAAGCGAAAAGACAAAGTAATTCGGATAATCTCCTTATTTGTATTTGCCATAACCATTGCCAAATTGTTTATCCATGACATTTCAAACATTTCGGAAGGTGGAAAAATTATTGCTTTTATATTACTTGGTGCATTGTTGCTTACCATTTCGTTTATGTATCAAAAGTTAAAAAAACTTATTGTCGATGAGGAACTTGTGGAAAACAACATGGAAAAGGAAAATGATCAAATTACTTAATATGAAACGAAGCATGACTAAATAATTATTGAGACCAGCCTGATGGCAAGGCAGGCACACTCAGCTTGCCCGGAAAAATTTAAGGGATAATGATTATTTAGTTATGCGGGGTTCTCTGGCCTTAGACTGGAACAATAAAAAATAAATATGTCTATCGGGAATGAATAATATTTATTATATTATAGGAAAAAAATTGATATGAATCTTATCAAATTCATGGAAGAGTTTCCTGATGAAGCTTCCTGTAGAGCTAAGTTTAAAGAATA
>JBJKSB010000104.1:0-54962 GCA_046704385.1 Bacteroidales bacterium
CTAATAATCCGTTCAAAGCCTTATCTCCAGAAAAAATTAAGGAATTGTTCGAATAAAATTTATGATATGAAAAAACTGATTGTTATTACTGTGGCTCTTTTAATAAATGTGGCATTATTTGCACAAACCGATACTACCGAAAGAGTTAAAGTCGGTGATGTTGCCCCTGTATTTACTATAAAAACACTTGATGGAAAAACCATAAATACAGCCGATTTAAAGGGCAAAATACTATACCTGAATTTTTTTGCAACCTGGTGCGGACCGTGTATGAAAGAAATGCCCTTAATTGAATCAAAAATATGGAAGGAAATTAAAAGTCCTGATTTTGTGATGCTGTGTATTGCCCGTGAACAAACCGATAGTGTTATCACTAAATTCAGAAAGGAAAAAGGCTTTACCATGCCCATGGCATCCGATCCCAAAAGAGAAATATACAGCATGTTTGCTCCGATATACATTCCGCGCCATATTATAATTGACAGAAATGGTAAAATAATTTACTCAGAAAAAGATTATAATCCAAAAAAGTTCGATGAAATGGTGGAATTCATAAAGAAGCAGTTAAAATAACATTCATTCAATCCGGCATATCGCTATATAATTGAACTACAGTAATATTAAGTGTGTTTTTTTGGAAAATTGGAAAATTGGAATTTTGCCAGGATACGCCAAAGGCGATTCCATTTTTCCATTTTTCCATATCTCCCTACCAACTTTACTCCCATTGATTTTTACTACAGCTAAAATAAAAAGAAGAGCCGGATCCTACATCACTATCAACCCAGATATGGCCTTTATTTAACCTGACAAATTCGCTGCAAATTTTTAATCCAAGACCGGAACCTTTCTCTTTATTAGTTCCTTTTTTCGACTCAAATACTGCCGGATCAAAAATCCTGTCCTGGGTTTCTATATCCATTCCCGTCCCATTATCCCTGACACAAACAACCAGTTTGTCGCTATCCGTCATTGTAGAGATTAATATCTCTCCTCCTGGTTGGGTAAATTTAATGGCATTCATCAGCAGGTTCCTGACTACTACCTCAATCATCCTTTTATCAAAATAAGCAATATGTGAATCATCGGTATCCAGCGTTAGTTTAATTTGTTTTTCAGTTAGTTTTACCTTGCTAAAAACATAAACTGAATCAATAATCGGTTTTATTTCATTAAATGAAGGCGAAGCAACCATACCACTCTGCTGGGAACGGGCCCATTGCAGTAAATTATCAAGTGTGCTTAAAATAAGGAAACTTTGATTTTCAATAATGTGTGCCGATTCCTTAATTTCTGAATAATTATCACTTTCAATATAACCCGCCAGTAATTTTGAAAATCCATATATATTTCCCAAGGGACCACGCAAATCATGAGAAATAAGAGCAAAGTATTTATCTTTTGCATCATTCAGTTTTTGAATTTTTTCCCTCTTTGCAATGATTAATTCCTGTGTTTGCAGCAATTTTTTTCGAATACTAACCAGTACAAATAACAGTATAGTGGTAATCACAGAAAACAGACTAACTACCAAAACTATTATCTTTTGCTGTTTAATTTTTAAGTCTAATGCCTTTTTTTCAGTCAGTAAAATCTGCTTTTCCTTATCTTTTTGCTCTGTCTCGTAAATTACCGATTGTTTTTGTGCCCTGATAAGGAAGTCCTTATTAGCTTTTTGCTCTTCCAGGTTTCTGTATTGCTCCAGATATGATAGAGCCTCATTGAATCGATTAAGTTTTTTTGAATACAGGTATTTTATCCTTGCCAGTTCCAGTTGAAAATTCTCATTTTTACAGAAAGATTTATCCTCCTCAATTTCATTAATGGTTTGATTACATTTTGATAATTGATCGGCATCTATAAATATTTCAGCTTTAATCAAAGCAAACTCAAATTCTTTTTGAACATTACGATGCTTTCTGCAGATTGAAATTCCCTGATCGACATAATTCAGGGCCAGTTTATAATCTCCCCTGATTTTGTATAGTAGCGCATAATTATAATAAATATAGGGCTTCTGTTGTTCGTAGTTGCTCTTCTCGTTAAAAATCATCGCTTTATTCAAATGTTGTTCTGCCTCATCAAGCGAATCAAGCGTAATATAGCTGTTAACCAGCGATAATTCAGCATAAGCACCATTTCGCGAAAGATTATACGAATAGCAAATATCAATAGCCTGATTATAATAAGGTAATGCTGTTTTAACCTGATTGTTCTTTGTATAAAAATCGCCAATACCCATCAACGATCGCACCCTTGTATTCTGGTTCCCTGATTTTTCGCCAATTCCAAGCGATTTATAAAACATTTGTACTGCAGAACTATCACCTAAATATGCCAACAATGAAGCCTGCGACCACACTGCCTCTCCCAGTTCAATACTATCATTGGTAGCCATACAATAGGCAATTTTTTCATTCCCAATATTCATTTCATCCTTGTAACGATTGGTTATCCGGTACAAATACTGTAAGTTTCCATAAGCATCCAGAATCCGGTTGTGAAGTTGGTGTAATTTTCTGTAGTCAAGGCATTTATTATAATAAAATTCAGCGCTGTCATACTGCCCCTTCATTTGATAGAAATAACCAATACTACAGTAACTGTTATGTATTTTGCCGGGAGATTTATCTGAAATTATTTGGGCCTTAAAACTATATTCCAGGGCCTTTTCTATATTATCCTGAGCTTCATATACATAATAGGTCAGTTTAAGAGATTCCTCCAGATTTTTCCAGTCATCAAATGAACTTAATATTTTATTACTGATATTTAAACATTCAAGAGCCAGGTTGTATTGCTTTTTTGAATAATAATAAAATCCATAAGTTTTCATAACAAGCCCATATTCAAACGATTTATTATGCCCTTTAATTAGCAAATTAAGATTGTTTAAGGTAGCAGATGCCTCGTCAAACATGGAATCTTCAATATAATTATGCGCCTGCTCACATAGTTTAACAGTTTGTTCATTTACATGAGAGGTATCTGCCATTATTTGCGAAAAAGCAACATCAATCCCCATTAAAATGATAGATAAAAGGCTAAAATTATATACTCTCCAATTCATCTTCTTAGTAAAAGCTAATTAAAGCTAGTGCATATAAGTGAATTTATCAATATTAATGAACAATAAATAAATTGGAATTTCATAAAGATTTTATAAAAAACCGGAAGTTCTTTTCAGTTTTGGCGGGCACCGGCATTTTGGAGATTTATGGGTCAGTTGAAAACAAAGTGGAGGTTGATTTTCATGAAAAATTTATCATAGTACCCAATGATTGGGTTTTATTACCAGCCATAGCGCGAAGGTGAAATATTTTCGGTTTTTGTATTTTCGATACCCATACGCTTTCAATTGAAGTTTCCCTGGTTGAATAATCCTGATTATAATGATAGATTATCCCAAACTCAGCTTATTAAACTTTAACTCCAATTAGCAGCATATCATCAATTTGTTTATTGTCGCCCTGCCAAACATCAAATGCAGTATTAAACCTTAAATATTGCTGTTTCATGGGCATGTTACCAAAATTTTGGACTAATTCTTTAAAGCGTTTCTTTGAAAGTTTTTGTTTATTTAGTGCATTAAACTGGTCAGTAATTCCGTCGGAGAACATATAAATCTGGTCACCTGGGTTCAATTGAACCTCGTGTTCATTAAAGGGTAATTTCTCCATCATATGGATACCTACCGGCATTTTATCTCCTTTAATTTCGGTTAATTCATCATCACGTAATATTAATACCGGCTGATGAGCACCTGCAAATTGCATGGTATTATTTTGGAAATCAAAAATGGTTAAAGCCATATCCATGCCGTCTTTGGTTTCACCCACTTTCCCGGTTTGATTCAATGAAGATATGATAAAGTCGCGTAATCGGTTTAAAATTTCACCGGCTGAAATATCGGTACCATCCGGTACAGTATTTACAATTTCATTTAAAAAGGTAATTCCAAGCATACTCATAAAAGCTCCGGGAACACCATGACCAGTACAATCGGCACCGGCAAGATAAATTTTGTTTTCCCGTTCGCGAATCCAGTAAAAATCTCCGCTTACAATATCTTTTGGATAAAATATTATAAAATGTTCTTTAAAGTATTTTGCAAAAATCTCATTTTCAGGAAGCAATGCATTCTGGATCCGGCTAGCATAAACAATACTTGCCTGGATATCCTCTGATTGCTTTCTTGCAATATCCCTTTGCTCTTCAATGTCGTCGCGCTGAGTTTCAATTTCTTCTTTTTGACTGATAATTTTTAATTCATTTTCTTTTAAAGTAGTGATATCGGTATCAATGGCAATCAGCTTCTTAATTTTCCTGTCGCCGTCAAGTATAGGCGTTAACGTAACCTGAATCCATCGCGAAGGTTCATCCGGCTTTTTAAGCTCGAATTCGTAATAAACCGGTTTTAAAGTTTCGTTAAGTAAATTAAATTGCTCACGGATATAATCAGGTGTTGAGTCAGAAATTATTTTTTTACCCTGAATATGATCATTGGTAAGCCCAAACATTTTTGTGAATCCCGCATTCACCCATTCAAAATTACCTTCCGGGTCCATAATAATGGTAGCATTATCAATTTCACTTGCCACAATCGAAAGTTTTTCCAAATCATAATTATAGGCCTGGATCATTTCATTTGAAACCCTTAATTCTTCTACCATTTCGTTAAGTTCCTCGGTACGTTCAATTACCTTTTGCTCCAGATTTTCATGTGATAACCGCAAGCTTTTTTCCGCCTCTTTTAATTCTGTAATATCCGATATCATTGCAAACGACCCAATTTGGATACCCTCGTCATCAAACATCGGAACGCCACTTACCAGGCAGGTAATTTTACATTCGTCGGCCTGTGTAAATTCTAATTCGTATGAACTTTTCTTCTTTTCTGCACGAAGCTTGCGTTGATAGAAAAGAATTTTTTTGTTTTCCTCATCCAGAAACTCAAATAGCGAACGACCAACAACGTCCCTGCGTTTAACCATCGATTTAAAAGCCATATTTGCCTGGCGGATCACAAAATCGTTATCAACCTCAACAAAACCGTCGTGAGCAGTTTCAAGAATACTATTGACCCTGCGCTCACTTTTCTGAGTTTTAGCCTGCGAAATATCCTTCTCTGTCTGTAGATAATGGTGACAGTTTTCGGGCTTATTCAGTCCATTAAAAATAGCCACTGCCATTTTTTCACAGGAACTATAACCACACGATACACAGTTAAAAATATCAGCATCAGAATATTTATGCATGCTTATAAATATTTCCTCTAACTCCTGTTTATTAGGGTATTTTAATTCCACATTTGCCCACAGGTTTTGATACTCTCGTTTAAAAAGCCCCCTTTGCCAGTATTTATCTATCAGGTTCTCAATATTTTCCGGTGAACCGTTCATTTTAGCATGGTGCTCTCTATTTCTACGGCTCCGCTGACTAACATAATGCTCAATTTCATCAACACTCTTTCCCCTGGCCAGTGTAACAGGTCCCGCATTACATCCAAATTCACAATTTAAACAATCAACAATAAGAGGCGAAATATCCTTTTCAATAATTTCAGGCAGACTTTCAAGATACTCATAAATACTGCCAACACCTTCAATTTTCCTTGATCTCTCAGAAATTTCGGGAACCATCCGTTCAGCTGTTTTTAACAACCCGCCAGGTGATGAGAATAATACCGCTCTTTCAGCTTTTGGATTGTCAAATTCCAAAGCATCATAATCAACCAGGTTTAAATCATTATTTTTCAGATAATTATCAATTGATTTAATGGCCAGTAAATAATCACCTATGCCTGTTTCAGAAAATTCACGCTTTTTAGCCATGCAAGGTGATACCACTGCCACTTTGTGGTCGCGGTATTCGGGATAGTGATTCTGGATGGTTTTTATAGAATGTAACATCGGGCTGTCTGCGGGAGCCAGATGTTTTATTAATTCAGGTTTGTACAACTCAATATAAGTAACAATAGCCGGACAAGGCTGCGCTATCATGGTTTTGGGATTATTCTCAACGATGTGGTCCACATAAGATTTAACAGTCAGTTCAGCTCCAAAACTCACATCAAAAATAAATTCAACCCCTAAACTTTTCAGCCAACCATTTAAATTCAGATAAGTTTCAGGGAAACTTGCCACAATGGATGGTGCCACGATAGCAATTATTTTTTCACCCCTATTTAAATCGTTCAAAAACAGATCAAAATCATCAATAAACTTTCGTGCATCATGGGTACAGGCATCAAGACAATTACCACAGGCAATGCACATATCAGGATTTACTCTTACACTATCACCACTGCCGTCGTTGCAATATTTTACCGGACAGGCTGCAATACAGGCATGACAGTTTACACAACTCTCCTCATCAACGGTAATAACTTGTGCTAAAGTGGTTTTGTTAAGGACTTCCATATATTATTTAGTTGGTTTAGGCTGTTACAAAATATCCATTTAATTATAATTATCCGGATATTGATTCAATATAACTAATAACAGTTGCTCACAAGATATTTATTTTAAAAACTTTTAACAACTGGTTTTAATCTGAAAATAAAAATTTAGAAAGTTTCTAAATTATTATTTATCAATAATTTAGGGTTGAAAAGTTAAAATTCATTCAAAATATTTTTATTAAGACCCTCATTTACTGCAAATTAAGGTTTATGGATTGATATTTTGTTTATTCAAAAAATGCACCAAATTATTAAGAAAATATGGAAAACGTTTGTATAAAAGCAGTTCATAACTATCCAATATTAAGGTAATTATCATTAAATAATCCCGGCCTCAATTAATTGTACAATATATTCAATATCTGCATCTTCACCTTTAGGATCGTAGGTGCTTTTTAAATTAGAACCGAATAACCGTGCTATACCCTGCCAGAAAACCGCCGATATGTCACCCCGGTAATCTTTTACAAGATTATACGATGTGTTTCCTATTTCGCGATAAACCAGCTTCAACAATATACGCCCCTGCGAAAAGGTAAGCTTGCGCAGATCGTCTTCATACTTTGCAAACATTTGTTTTTCATAATCTTTAATATATTTTTTTCTTTTCTTGTCGCCATGAATATATTGAAGACTGTCGTTCAGAATTCGCAATTCATCGCGGGCAATCAAAGCAAACGGATAGGCTTTTTTTACATTCATCATCAACCGGGTATACCTTCTCCGCTCACGGTTATTTTTAAAAGTTCTTCGGGGAAATACCTTAATTTCTTTCATGTTAAAATTCGGCAAAGTATCTCCGTTAATTATGGCTGAGGGTAAAACAATAAGGCTGTCGGGGTAATTATTTTGTCCATAACCTGAGCCTGATGCTATTAAAAAAATAATAATTATTAAACCTTGTTTTACCATAACCAGATCATCATGCAAATAATGTGCAAAGTTAATATTGTCGAATATTTTTAATTCACCCAACAGTAAATATAATTAAACGAAATTAGTTGTATTTAATTTTAAAAAGATGATTATTACATTCGTAAAAAAAAACATATGGAATTATATGCTATTGATTGCGGAAATATAATGATTGACGGAGGAGCACTTTTTGGTGTTATCCCTAAAACCCTATGGCAAAAAAAGTATACGTGTGATGAAAATAATATGTGCAACATAGTTATGCGAAGCCTGTTGATAGTTTCCGACGACCGAAAAATATTAATTGATACAGGGAATGGGAACAAACAGGATGAAGCTTTTTTTAAACACTACTACTTAAATGGTGAGGGCGAGTTGATTAAATCGTTACAAAAGGCAGGTTATAAACCGGAAGATATTACCGATGTAATACACACTCACCTGCATTTTGATCATTGCGGAGGTACTTTAAAATATGATGAAAAGGGAAACATTGTACCTACCTTTCCAAATGCAAATATTTGGGTTAGCAAACAACAATGGGACTGGGCTGTAAATCCAAATCCCCGTGAAGCCCCGGCCTTTCCACCTGAAAATATTCTACCCATGCAGGATACCGGTAAACTGCAATTTATTTATGAAGAAGGTGAATTGTTCCCTGGTTTCTATGTGCTTTTTGCCCAGGGCCACACCCGCGGACAAATAATTCCGGTTATTGATTATAAAGGTGAAAAATTGGTATTTGCTGCTGATTTAATCCCAACAATGGCAAATGTACCATTATCATTTATTTCAGCTTTCGACTTGTTTCAACTCGACGTTTTGGATGAAAAAGCAAAGCTATTGCAAGCTGTTGCTGAAAACGACATGACCATTTTATTTGAACATGACATTGAGCATGAGTGTTGCTCTTTGACAACGACCACCAAAGGGTTTGCCATAAAAAGAAGTTTTACACTTGAAGAGTTTACAGGAAAACAATATATTAACAACTGATTATTGTCAAGGAATGATACCCCATTTTCTTGTAAATTTATAGGCAATAATTAAAATTTAGATTATGGTATTAGCTGAAGTTAAAGATAAAAAGACCAGGCATCAATTTCTTGACCTTCCCAAACGGTTATATAAAGGTGATAATAACTGGACTTGTCTGCTTGATGCCGAAATTGAAGGCATTTTTAATCCGAAAAATAACAGCTGTTTTGAAAAAGGAGATGCCTGCCGCTGGATTTTGCTTGACAACCACCAACTGGTAATTGGCAGAATAGCTGCCTTTTACGATTTAAAAAAAGCCAACCATCCGGGACATGGTCAGCCAACCGGAGGAGTGGGTTTTTTTGAATGTATTAATGATTACGAAGCAGCCAAAATGCTGTTAGACGTAGCCAAAGCCTGGCTGATATCAAAAGGCATGGAAGCCATGGACGGCCCCGTTAATTTTGGCGAAAATTATGTTCATTGGGGGCTTTTGGTAAGCGGGTTTATGCACCAGGCTTATGGTATGCCCTATAATTTTCCTTATTATAAATCGCTGTTTGAAAATTATGGATTCAAAACTTATTTTGAACAGTACAGCTACCATGTTGATTTAACTGTACCCTTCCCCGAGAGGCAGGAAAAATTCGCACGGTTTGTTATGCGCAAACCCAATTATAAATGGGATCATCTGGATTCAAAAAATTATCAGAAATATATTCGTGATGTGGTAGAGATTTATAATGCTGTTTGGTCCGATTTTCATGAAGACTATACTCCCATAACTTACGAAGAATTTGAAAAGGTTTACAAAGATGCCAAACCCCTTTTAAATGAAGATTTTATTGTTTTTGCTTACGACGAAGATAAACCAATCGGCATGATTATCACTTTCCCCGATTTTAACCAGGTATTCAAAAAATTAAAAAACGGCAAACTCAGCCTAATTAATAAATTTAAATTATTGTACCATAAAAAAAGAAGTATAACACGGGCAAGGCAATTGGTTTCAGGGGTGATTCCCGAATATCAGAAAGCCGGAATAATCGGGCCGTTATTTTTAAATATGGCAGATGCCTGTAAAAAACATGGAATAACCGAGCTGGAAATGAGCTGGGTTGGCGATTACAACACAACTGTACGAAAAATGTACGAGGTTATGGATAATGCCAGCAAAGCCAAGACTCACGTTACGTACCGGTATCTTTTTGACCGCGAGAAACCCTTTAATAGATTTACTAACGAAACCACAGAAAAATCGAAACGAAATGCTCCACATAATGTTGAAAGTACTGAAAATTAAATGAAATTTTTTTGGCTAAGTATTATTTTGAGGTGCTGACGATAAAACACACATGCAATTTTTAACTTTGGGTCTCAAAATAACAAGAAAATTATATCTGTTAATATTCCCAGCACCTCAAAATAATATTTAACCTAAATTAGTGAATTAGTGGCTAAAAACGTAGTGAAATATTTTGTTATTATAAATCTAAGTCCTACTTTTGCAGACCAATTTAATAAGGTTGAATTTTAAATAATTATAAAGATGAAAAAGGGAATACATCCTGAGAACTATCGCCTTGTTGTGTTCAGAGACATGTCGAATGGTAATACATATCTTACTAAAAGTACTGTCAACACAAAAGATACGATAGAATTAGACGGGACAGAATATCCACTGGTGAAGGTTGAGATTTCAAGCTCATCACATCCATTTTACACCGGTAAGATGAAACTTGTTGATACCGCCGGACGTGTTGATAAATTCCGCAATCGTTATGCGGCTCGCGAAAAAAACAAGAAGTAAAGTATTTACAGAAATATTAAAAAGCTGTCCCGAAAAGGTGACAGCTTTTTTTATGTCTTTTGGTAAAATTTATCCATCACCCGCTTTATCGGCCTTATTATGGCCATAGCCGTCAAGCTAAGGTCATATATCATTGAAAATGAGAACAATTTAATCGTTGCATATATTTCTCATTTTAAATTAAATTAATTCTATACACATTTCACATTATCTCAATCATTTTATTTAATTTCGATCCCTAATAGTTGAACAATTAATAATCAAAATGAATTATAGCTTTAACAGCCTTTTTGTCCTGGACAACTTCATTTGAGCCCTAACACCAGATCTCAGGTTAAATCCTTTTGTATATACTACACCGGCAAAGCCAAAACCAGAATCTTAAGTGTTAAATTTGTTCACAAAATCAAATCTTATGCTTCATCAAAACGAAAAAACCCTTTACAATGCTGTCATCATCACTATGGATAATCAGTATGAACTGATTGAAAATGGCTATATTACCATTAAAGATAACGTGATAACTGAAATTGGAAAAGGGAAACCCGATAATCAAAAAAACCTTTATAATGCCCATGGCAAAATTATTATTCCGGGCTTTGTAAATGCACATACACATCTTCCCATGACCATGTACCGGGGCATTGCCGATGATTTGCCTCTAAAAACTTGGCTTGAAGATTATATCTGGCCTGCCGAAGCAGAACATACTCATGAAGAATCGGTAAGGGAAGCCGCCCGCTTAGGTTTAGAAGAAATGATCCGCACCGGTACCACTACGTTCAGCGACATGTATTTTTTTGCCGATACCGTAGCCGAAGAAACTGAAAAAATGGGATTACGAGCCGTAATGAATGAAGCATTACTCGATTTTCCCACTAACAGCTACCCAACTATCGATGACGCTTTTAATAAAGTTGAAAAATTCTTAAAACGTTGGAGCAACAATCAGCTGATAACTCCCGGAATGGTTTTTCACGCCACCTATTCGTGTAGTAAGGAAACCCTGGTGCGTATTAAAGAAATAGCCACTAAGTATAATTTACTTATTTCCACGCACTTATCGGAAACCAGCAGTGAAGTAGACAATTTTATTGAAGAAAACGGCATGTCGCCCATAGCTTACCTGGAAGAACTTGAAATGCTAAATGAAAATACACTGGCTGCCCATTGTGTATGGTTAGATGAAGACGACCAGGAAATATACGCCAATAGCGGTGCCCATATCGTGCATTGCCCGTCAAGTAATTTAAAATTGGGTAGTGGCGTGGCACCCATCTCATCGTACTTACTTAAAGGAATTAATGTAGCATTGGGTACCGACGGTTGTGCAAGTAATAATAATCTTGACATGGTTGAAGAGATGCGCCTGGCAGCCTTATTGCACAAAGGGGTAAATTTAAATCCTACTGTAATTCCTGCCCGCGAAGCGTTAAAAATGGCCACAGTTAACGGCGCCAAAGCCTTAGGATTATTCGATAAAATTGGTTCACTCGAAGTGGGTAAACATGCCGACCTGGTTTTAATCGACACTAAAAATACATTCATGCAACCCATTTACGATTATTATTCAGCCCTGGTTTATGCTATGAACAGTAGCTGTATCGATACAGTTATCGTTAATGGAAAAGTTCTGATGGAAAACAAAGAACTTTACGTTTAAATGATAAAACCATCGGTTTTTCCGGTTAATTAAAGGTTTAGGATTTTTCTAAAACCATAAAACAGACCCATAATCAACAACATTGAAATTATAATAATAAGGTAAATAAATCTTGGCGATTTAACCTTAGAATGTGGATATAGATTGATACGACCGCCACGATACCATTTGGGTTGAAAATTTTTTGAAAAAATTGAAAATTCAAATGCGACTTTCTTATTCTTTGTAACCTCAACTTTAGGATTTACCTGAAATGCTGTTATCATTAACCGGTTATTTGTTTTAGGCAATAAAACGGCCCCGGCCCACGCAGCTGAATATAATTTTTTTCTTTTTCTACCATATTGCCATACCTCTTTAACAGTTGCATTTTTTTCATTTACTAAATATTCAACCATTGCACTCCTGCCCTTCTCGTAAACATTATTAAAAATCAAATACTTAATAAAGTGGCCTTTGGAGTATATTATAGTTGGGTCATGTTGATATTTCATCCAATGAAAATTATCATGCCTGATAGTCTGATCCGCATAAAGATTTCCGGAAGTATCAACAGCAGTTAAAATATAATCTTTTGTTGCACTATGGTTTGCATAATATGAATATTGACCTTGCATTGGCATATACCATATTATTTTTTTATTAGCATTTACTCCCGGGCCATTTTCACCGTTTCGGGATAATTTAATTACACCACCATGCTTACCGGAAACAATAATTTCATCCCGCAATCCATCGTAAGCTATACTATTCATATGAAACCAGTCTTTGGGTCCATCTTTTACAAAATGGTTCTTATACCACAATTTTTTTTCTTGCCATACTTCCTTAAGGTCAGCAATATGCATTAATTCAAATAAGTCCCAATTATTTACAATTTTTCCCGAATTTCGATCAAGTTCAATTAAATTATCCTGAACAGTTATGTATCCTTCAGGTCTTTTCATTGTATAGGTAACTGGTACCAAAAAATTTCCGTTTGGCATTTCAACTATATCATGATGATTTCGGAATTCATCAGGTAATTTCCACCGATTAACTGATTCACCCAACATTGTATATTCTCCAAAATCGCTTTCTGCCCACCAGGTTCTGATTAACAAGTTGCCATTTTTAAGAATCCTTAAATCAGAATTGCCCTCAACATTAATAATCCATCTTATCTTCCCCTGCCTGTCGAACATAAAATCATAATTATAACTATCAGCTGTTATCCAGGTAACATCACCTTTTGCCATTAATTTAGGATGACATTCTGTAATATCAATACTTAAGCTGTCATCGGGTATTATACTATCTGTTTGAATTTTAACGGTATCACTATAAATTGTTTTCCCAACTTTAAGTGCTATAAATACTTTGTTTTCATAATTGGGATAAAGACCCAAAACCGGAATCTCAATATTATCTTTTGAAGTAATTACTTTATTATTGAACACCTTATCTTTAGTGATATCGAAGAAATGTTTTTTAAAGTCCTCTGATTGTGGATATAGCTTACCTGAAATATCAATACCCGCTTGACCAGATTCATTATCTTTTCCTAAGACTTTTACATAAATTTCTTTAACCTTTGTTACCGTTTCAACATTGGCTTCTACTTGTACAATAGCTGTTAAAGGTGCAACTCTGAAAGGATTAAGGACAATAGTATTTTTTGAAAGATCAATTTTTTGATTGGTGTCGACCCCGTTTTTACAAGACATGAAAAGCGTAAGAATAACAAGAACTAAATTTAAATACTTCATTATTTATGTTCAATTAAAATTGATTTTTATTGGAATGAAAGGTTCTATTTCACTGGTATCCGTCAAAATTGTGAAGATTCCTCGCTTTGCTACTCATGATAGCATTTTTAATTATATATTTGGCACAAATAACTTAATTCATATCAAATATTGCCACAAAAAAATATTCAAATGGAAAAAAAATTTACCGGATTATCATTGAATATTATTCTAAGTTCTGTTTTTATCCTTCTTTTTTACCATAATGTAATTTTTAATCCAAACAGCTATTTATTTACGGACTGGGGCGATGGCATAAAAAACTATTATACTTACGAATATTACATTAATAATAATAAAGACACCTGGAACCTCGAAGGTTTTAATTATCCTTATGGCGAAAATATGTTTTACACCGATTGCCATCCGGTTATCGCCTATACCCTAAAAAAACTGGATCCGGTATTTCCGGTTTTGGGTGAAAATTCAATAGGAATTATTAATTTCTTCATGATATTTTCACTGATTTTTACCGCTCTGCTTTCCTATTTAATTCTAAAAAAATTTAAACTTCCGGAATGGCTTTCAGCACTTGCCGGCTTTAGTATTATGGTTTTGTCGCCCCAAATAGGAAGAATTACAGGACATTTGGCGCTAACATACTCGTTTTTTATTCCGCTTACTATTTACTTATTGATGCTTTATGAAGAATCCAGAAAGGCAGTCTGGATGATCGTACAAACTATAAATATATTTTTCTGGCTGGTTATACATGCCTATTTAGGCATGATAGCCGCGTCATTCCTGTTAGCGTATTTTATTGTCGAGTTTATAAGGGATTTTCAACGTAAAAAAAAGAGCACAGCGTTTTATTATAAGGTTTTTATCCAGGTATTTCTTCCAATAATTATTTTCCGGTTAATTATATATTTTACAGATACTCACGTTGGCCGTACTGACAACCCCTGGGGCTTTTTCTTTACCCGCGCCAATTTTGGCAGTGTGTTTTTGCCCCACGACAAACCTTTAAATATTATCTATAAATGGATAGGCCAAAGTCCGCGACAACGCTGGGAAGGTTGGGCATATATAGGTATTGTAAGTTCGGTGATAAGTATTTCGTACGTTTTAAGGCAAATTAAAAGAGGCTTACGGACCAAAAAATGGAGCTTAACAGATCCGTTTTTTACCGATAAACAACTTCAGGCTTTATTAATTTCAGCCTTCCTGATTTTATTGTTTTCAATGGCTGTACCCTTTAAATACGGACTGGAATTTTTACTCGACTGGTTTAAGGTATTAAAACAATTTCGTGCAACCGGTAGATTTGCCTGGGTTTTCTTCTTCATAATCAATTATTTGGTGATTATTTACCTGTATAATAAATTCAAAACCGCTAAAAACAGAAAGTTGGCTTTATTGGTTTTGATTTTATTTCCCCTGGCAAATACGATTGAAGGCTGGAACCAGCACAAATATTTTTCTAAGGAAATAATTAAGAAACCAAATTATTTCCAAAAAGATAACCTGCCTGATTACTTTAAAACGGCACTTCAAAAAATTAATCCGGATGATTATCAGGCTATACTACCTTTGCCCTTTTATTACATAGGTGGTGAAAATTTTGGACATGTGGGAAACAATAAATCCTTTTTTGCCACTGAACTGACTTCATATCACACCAAATTGCCCATATTAGGAAGCCATTTAACCCGCAACGGTATTCTGGAAGCTAAAAATATTAACCAGGTTATCAGTCCACGATGGAATAAAAAAGTAATTACAGATGATATAAAGTCGAATAAACCGTTCTTAATTGTGAGAAGCCAAAACCCGTTAAATTCCTATGAACAGGATATTTTAAACCGTTCGAAGGCAATATATCTAAACGACACCATGTCGTACTATGAAATAAGTTATGATGAATTGTTGAAGAAAAATACTGACGAAGCAATAAATAATTTCATTGCTGATTCATCGCAACTTTTCAGCTTAGATGGATTTTTAACCAATGACAGTGCGGCATTTATCTATGAAGGTTTTGATTCCCTTTTAACCAACAAAACCTATCGCGGACTGGGTGCCTTTACCTGCAAACGAGGAGGTACGCATGTAGTGTTATCATTTAATGGTAATTCACTAGAATTGGGGGAAAATTACATCCTGAGCTTTTGGATATATAACTGTGGAAGAAATTATGGGCAGGATATTTTAAATATGCAAACCATACTGGAATCAAAGTCCGAAGATGGCAACGTTAAATGGACACAATTCCGGCCATCGGAAAGTACTGTTATAAATGGCTGCTGGTCGTTTGTGGAATTGCCTTTTAGTCCCAAACCCGGTTATACATATAAATTGCTTACCAGTGCTTCAAAAAAACCCAAACAGGATATTATTATTGATGAGGTTTTTATTTATAAAGCCGACAGTAAATACTATAAAATATTAAATGGGGACAAATCAGATGTTATGAAGTTATTCTTTAATAATCAGGATATTGTAAAAAATTAAACAATTTGTAAATCTGCATACTTTAACTTGAGCGTTAGCCTGACAAAATTTGCGGGCCGATGTAGGCGTGAATGTCAAATAAATTAGCCTTTTGTGCAAAGGCGCTAGCGTTTTGAAACGAAACTTTGGTGAAGATCATTAAACTTATTACTTCCAACCATTGGGTTCGTTTCAGTTTACTTTGCCATAAGGCTTTTTATTTGACAGAGCGGGGGGAAGCATCATTTTGTCTTGATCTTTTGTTACTTTTTGAGAATCAATAAATCATTGGCATCATAAATAGCTTCAAAATCGGATGAATCTTTATAAAACTCAATCTTTTTCTGAAACTCCCTGCTACCAAGTGGATAACTACTCCTTTTATCAGTAAATAACACAATATACTGAGCATCCCTGACATGCGGGAAAAGATAAATTTTTTCACGAAATGCCAAATGAGGAGCCAGATTGGTACTAACTGAAAGTATAGCATTTTTAGGCAGACTGCCAATCTGTTTATATATTTCACTTAAATTCAGTTGCGAATCATAATGTTTGCTTTGATAAAATGCAGTATTGGTGCTATCATAAAATGCGGCTTTTCTGCTATTGATAGTATGAATATTCGCAATATGAGTTAGTAGTATTATCAAAATTAAAATAGCATTGGTGTGTTTTTCATTTTTAAATTTCGCAACAAGTTCAATCAAGGCCAAACTGATTATAGGCACAAATTCTATTGAATATTGATTGCTGATTCCCCAAACGGCATAATCGTAGGTCAACATTTTCTGAGCATAAATGGGTAATAACATAATGAGATAATAGGGCCTGAATAAAATTGCTATTCCACCTGAAATTAAAACCATTATGTGAAGCTCGGCTTTAATTCCATCCAAAAAATGCTTATTAGAAGGATTACTAAAAAATAATGACAGCACATATAACGGCTTGTGTAAAAGGGTACTCATAATACCAGGTAAAGAATACCCCAGGTTATTGTACCTAACCATTTGACTTTTACCTGCTCCATCCCTAAGTTCCGGCATTATAAAACCCATTACCAGAACAAAATAAAATATCGTAAATATTAAAATGGGAGTCTCAAATTTCAAACCTCCTTTTATTGGGTTCAATTTGTGTTTTATAAACAAACCTATTAAAATAAATACGAGCCACAAGGCCATATTTTCCTTTGAAATCAATATTAAAGCATAATAAACCAGGAAAAGTTTTTTTTCATTTTTTTCATAATGATATAATAGCCAGGGAACCAACATAGCTGCTATCACATTATTATGAAAGTCGTATGAAAGTGCCGAATAAATACCCCATAAACCAAAAAAATGCAGCACTATGAGAACCGGCATATAACTATCTTTAAAATAATTTTCCGCATATTTATATACGCCAAATCCACCAAAGAGAATTGAAACTATCTGAATAATAAGAAGTGTATAACTTCCAAACAGGTAATAAAAAGGTGCATAAAGAAAAGTGATGGGGGAAAAATGGTCAGCCAGGTAATTTACTTTAAAATCGCCCACTGCCAGGGTATAATAATCGGTTGTAAAATGAGCATAACTATAAATAGCATGGTTATTCATACCCAAATCCTGGGCAGCAGTGCGGAACTGGTATTGGTTAACCAATGATATCAAACAAAAAATTATTGTAAAAACGATATAAATAATCGCCAGTAAAATTGTTTTCTTTGTAATCTTTCTTATGATCATTATTGTAAGGTTAATAACCAATTTTAAATGAATATTAGCCCTAAAAATATAGCTTTTCATAATAATACCAGTCACAAATCAATTTTTTATCTAAAGATTATTTTTAACACTTTTGTTGACGAATTAAACTTTACAAGCAGATATTTAAGACTAACAATTTCATATACACTTAACTAAATAACATTGCATGCCAAAAACTACCTGGAAACCCGGAACCATGATTTACCCAGTGCCTGCCGTAATGGTAAGCTGCGGCAATAAACCTGAGAACTATAATATCGTTACCATTGCCTGGACAGGAACAATAAATTCCGATCCTCCAATGTGTTATATCTCGGTGCGTAAAAGCCGTCATTCACATGCCATTATCAAGGAAACCGGAGAATTTGTAATAAACCTGACTACTAAAGACCTGGCAAGGGAAACAGACTGGTGCGGTGTTCGTTCGGGTAAAAAATTCGATAAATTCAAGGAAATGAACCTCACCCCAGTAAAAGCCCAATTTGTAGCAGCCCCGATGATAGAGGAATCGCCGATTAATATTGAATGTAAGGTTACCGAAATAAAAGAATTGGGAACGCACGATATGTTTTTAGCCGAAGTGGTTGCTGTTCATGCTGATGATGCTTACCTCAACGAAGAAACAGGAGCCTTTGATCTTTCAAAAGCCAATCCTTTAGCATACTCTCACGGAAATTACTATAGTCTGGGAAAACACATTGGTAAATTTGGCTGGAGTGTGGAAAAGAAAAAGACCCGCGCTAAACGGGCGAAACAGTAGGCAGTTTTCAGTCTCCAGTAAGCAGTTAAGTAAATTGCCTTTAATATGCAACTATTCTGCAGACTGCCGATTGCCGACTGCCGACTGGATTATTCGTTTAATAGTCAAATCATCAAAATAGGCTGGTATATGTCCATTTTTGTTCCAACAATAAATTTTTAAATCTTTATTATCAGTCTCTTTTGTAACTGTATAATCTATTTCAATTTTAAACCAATTGCCGTCTCTCTCTACCGGAGTACTTTCAAATTTATACAAGTTTCTATCAGGTGAAGATAATACCAATCCTGCTTCTGAATTATTGTTATTATAAAGCCAAGTACTAATTTTATATCGATCGTGAATTTGCACTTCACTTAAGTAACATGTGAATCCATAAGGCGAATCCCCGGTTAATTTCGCAGCATATAAGCCAGAATGGGCAAATTCATTAGATTGTGTATTCCCAAATTTGAACTTTTGCCCCAATGAGTTAATAAAATAGTTTCCCGAAGAATCAACCTGCTCTGCATCACAATTATAGCTTATAGTACTCTGACAGGCTAACGAGTCAAAAGATACCAGGTAGATGGTTTCCCCGGTCTGATTGTTGTTATAAACAATTTTCGATTTGGTGTCAATAGTTCTGTTGAGGCCATGAAGTTTTGAAGCTATTGAATTCTCCACCTTTTTATTCCCTGAGTAAAGGTATACTTCATTATATTTCCGTAATAAATCAATATATGAATATCCGGTTTTGTTTAAAGCATAGAAAGAGTTTTTCCAACCATGGTATACATACGAATCAGGATACAGGTTTTGTAACGAAGAGTCCCAATAATATTTAATCATTTCATTTCCGGCCCAGGTAATTGCAAAAAACAGTGAATACTCCGGGTACGGGCAACCGTACTGTCGTGATATAATTAATTTTGGTTTATTATTAAAGTTCTTATTTATAAAGGTTTTACTTTCAAAATAGGGTTTATTTTGTTCGCGTGACAATTTCCTGTTTGCCGGAATTTCCCTTAATTCATGACTAAATAAAAAAACCGCCAGACCAATGGTTAATAATGAATTTATCCAATTAATTTTTGGCCGGTTTTGGTGTTTAAAATATATGGAGTAAATCAGAAATAATTCAAAAGGAACCAAAATGATTGCCGGTGTTAAATAGAAGTATTTAAATTGTTTACAGATAACCACAACTATTATAAGTGTAGAGACTGTAAATCCTAATAAAGCCCTGAAATAGCTAGTATTTTTGAATTTTTTCTGAACAGAAGGTATATAATAAATCACAAGCGCAGTAACCATTAATAAAATGGTAATCGGAAATAATAGTTCTTTATGAAAAACTGTATTCAGGTTTTTTATAAACAGATGTTTATCCACAAAATTGGCGTTACCTGCTCCATAATGCCCACTATGAATAAACAACTTCTCTATCCAATCCCTGAAATAAACCCATCGGTTGAAAATAGGGAATGCAAATGCACTAAAAGATACCAGCGACAAAATGGATAAACTGATTTTCTTTTTATAACCTTCAACGAGTATAAAAGGTATTAGAATCAAAGGGGCAAATAATATTTTAATTGAGGTGCCAAAACCTATTATAATAGCAAAAACAATTACGAATTTGTCGATAAAGCCTTTATTTCGTTTGGATTGATCGGAATATAAAAACCAAATAACTGCGCTGATTAAAAAAAGTGCGGCTATAATTTCCAATTGTTCAACCATTACTCTTGCCTGTACTGCTATACCAGTTGAAATAAAGGGTGATAGCTGAATGAAAATACTGGAAAATATATTTTTAGTAAATCTAAAGAAAAATAAACCAACAAAAAGTAATGTAACGGCCTGTAAATAAATAATAGTGTAATTGATAGCATTTATATAAAAATCGGGGTTTTGAAATAAATCCATATCTAACGAACCTAGCCTAAATAAATGTACCACCCTAATAACCATAGCAGATAATATTTGTAAAGGAGTCCCGGGATGATCGAGATGCCATGGAAAACTTAAATGAGCCAGGTTCAAACCATTTATTAAATAACAGTATTCAGGATCAATGGTCTGTAGAGAATAACAATAAATAGATCCTTTTAAATAGTATCCATAGGCAATTAGCGTTAACGGAAGAATAAAAAGTAATAATTTATTATAATTCAGCTTTTTCATTTACCACTATCAAATTGATCGTTAATTATTTGAATTTTAATTTTTTAGCAGCGAATAAACTCATACGTAACAAAATTAAACCATGTTTAAAACGGCTAATTTGTGTAGAACCGTATTTGCGTTCTTTATATCGAACAATTATTTCAACAATTTTAAGATTTAGTTTGGCAGCTCCAAAAATAAGGTCAAAGTCTCCAAATGGGTCAAAATCACCAAAATACGAACGGTTATTTTTTATAATTTCATAATCTTTTTTGAACAAAACTTTTGTGCCGCACAAGGTATCCTTTAACCTTTGCCCTAAAATAAACGATATAAAGGCTCCAAAAAATAGATTCCCCAACAGATTTAAAAAACGCATAGCTTCCTTTTCCATTGGATAAACCAAACGGCATCCGTTTATAAATTCGCCCTTATTAGTGGCCAAAGCGTTATAAAATTTAGGCATTTCTTCGGGGGGAGTGGTCAGGTCGGCATCCAGGATCATCAAAATATCTCCTGTTGCTACATCAAAACCTTCCCTGACTGCATTACCTTTTCCCTTTCCGCTTTGCTTTAAGGCAACAATCTTATGATCTTTATATTTTTCTTTAACTTTTAATATTTCTTCCCAGGTATTATCGCTCGAATTTCCTTCAACAAAAATAAATTCCTGCCACTTGCCAAATTTCGGTGTCTGCAAAATGGCATTTTCGATATTACCCTTTTCGTTGCGGGCCGGTACTAAAATGGAAACTGAATATTCTTCGGATTCATCAACTATGGGATGAGCAACTATAAAATGAACCAGGCAAAGCTTGTTAATTAGTGGTAAGTTGGCCAAAATACGGTTAAAGATATAACCAATAATTGGTATCCTAATGGGTAATAAAACTTTATATTCTTTTTTAATTATTTCAAATCCTTCAATTTGCAATAGGTTATTAATATCGTTTGGTGTAAGCCAGTTTTGAATAGGTTGCTTTAGTTTTAACCTAAGAAATTCTGCTGTTTTTAATATCGGTTCCCAAAGACTGTTATAAGTTGAAATAACTATTTTGGTTTTTTTGTGACTTACTTTCTTCAATTGAGAAAATGCCTGTTGCACATCCCAAAGACCCGTAAGCAAATCAGAAATAACTATATAATCGAATTTATCTTCAATAGTAATATTTTCAGTATCCACTAAATTAAATTTAAGATTAGGAAACGATTCAGAAGCAATATGAACCATTTTTTCTGAAAAGTCGATACCAACACCTTCCGAAGGTTCAAGCGAAGCTAATAATTCACCTGTTCCTGAACCTAATTCAAGTACTTTACTATTTTTAGGAATAAAGAAATTAAAATATTTTTCAAGCGTATGATGATAAAAACGATTCCTTTTTTTCCATTTTTTTCTCTTATCGGCAATAGAGTTAAAATACTGAATTGATTGTTCTTTGTCGGGCATATTTAAGAATTAAATTGATAAACTCATATCAAATTTGAATAAGATAAAATTTTTCAGATTGTGAATATACTTTATTCAAAAGCTAAATACCTAACAAAAGCTTACAATATTTTTAATATTCTCTTTTATTTACCGAAATAATTTTTATACAATCTTTTATAGTCCATTTTAAAACCATTTAGCAGTCCTCAATCCTCTGTTGGCGGTTCATAGTCGGTAATAGGTTAACAATTAGTTTCATTTACAACCCTGTACCTTGCAACCTTGTAACCATATTGAAGACTGAGAACTGAAGGCTGAAGACTAAAATGAATTACTCAACTTAAAACTAATCGGGATAGTAAAGCATACACTAATAGGTCTCAGATTTTGCATTCCGGGATTCCATTTGGGCATATTATTCACCACCCGCAAAGCTTCCTGATCCAATAAAGATCGACACCTTTTTTAATGATGGCTTTTTCAATCCCACCACTCTTATTCACAATAAATTCAACATATACCCTACCCTGAATGTTGTTCTCACGAGCCTCCTCAGGGTATTGCAATTCTTTTTGCAGATATTTTCGCAAAGCTTCCATACCACCATCAAACTCAGGCATTTTTTCAGCATAATATACAAACTCAGGTTCTTCAACCACCTTTTCTTCTGGCATAGGAATAACAGGAATCGCAACTTCAGGTGTACCTTCACTTGAAAAATCAGGTGCCGGATCAACATTTTCAGTTTTATTATCAACAATGTCTAAATTCTTAGGCACCTGTGGTTTAGGCAATTCAGGAGGTTCAGGTGGTTTCCTGCGTGTTATTGGCATAAACTCTTCAGGTATATCATCCCGAATTTGGTTAGCAAGAATCATCATATTCTTTTCTTCTGAATGATATTGAAATGCCATTAAAACAGCGGTTAGGGTTACAACCATTCCTATTTCGAAGAACAAAGTTCTTTTATTTCGTAAATCAACATTGGGATTTTTTTTAAGTTTCATAGTGGTATTTTTTAGGTAAAACAATAGCCGGTTAAAAGCTTTATGCGTTTAATTAATAATAAAAATTGAAGAAATTTATGTGAGAAACCCGGTAAAAATCCGGATGAATAAGAGGCTAATTCAGTTGAAAATTAATAGGTATGGTGTAGGATACATTTACAGCTTTCCCACGCTGTTTACCAGGAGTCCAACCGGTAAGGGTTTTTATTACCCGTATGGCTTCATTGTCAAGTGATGGATCTACTCCACGGCTAACTTTAACTTTATCCACTTTTCCCTTACTGTTAACAATAAATTGCACATAAACTCTTCCCTGTATACAATTCTCCTTGGCTATTTCCGGATACACGATCCGGCTCATAATATCCTTCATAAGAACCTTGTTTCCCCCAGGATAAACAGGCATTTCCTCAACTACATAAAAAATCTCGGGCTCGGTGTCGTCATCTTTTTCGTCATCCATTGCTATATTGGTGACAGGAGTATCCAGATCTCCTTCTGTATCCATGATATCAATGTCATCAATATTTTCGTCATCCTCAACAATATCAAGCGTTTTAACCACCTGTGACTTCGGTTGTGGTTGTGGTTTTTGACGCTCGGTATGAATGGGCAACCATTCTTCATCTAAATTAAGATTCAGATTTTCAGAAAGGTTTTCCGGGATCAGTTTGTCACTGGTTGTCCATTGAAAGGCTGCAAGAACACCTGCAATGGAAACCACCATTCCGATTTCAAAAAACAAAAGTCGTTTGCTTCTTAAATCCACTTTTTTATTTTTTTTTGTTTCCATAACTATAAATTTTAATCGTTTCTTAAAGGATAATTCCATATCAACATTTCCATAAAAAATATTTCAAAACCGGATGATTTAATGAAAAAATTATCTTTTGTTTTTATTGATATTCAATTATTTGCAATTCAGGCATACATTCGGGGCTGCTAAAAGTTCAATTTTCTTTTATGGATACAACGGGTTTTTTACTCCATAATAAATAGTCTGATAGAGAAAAAAAAAACTGAATGGTTGATAAGTAATTATAATAATGGAATGTTGGAATTATGGAAAGATGAAACTGTTATTATGTATTTTTCCATTTTTCCAAATAAAAAAAACCAGGCAATTCTGTACAAGTCCAATGAAAATTTCGTTCTTTTAATATAAGCATAACCTTATTATACATATGAAGCTAATCAACCTCAATTTCAGGAAAAAGATGCAGGAAAAAACTGACGATGAACTGGTTTTGTATTACAAACAATCCTTCGACACTGAAATTATTGGAGAATTATACAAACGCTATCACCATATAGTATTGGGTATCGCTTTAAAATATCTTAAAGACACAGAACAAGCCCAGGATGCAGTACTCGATATTTTTAACCATCTTTTTGAGCAATTGCTTAAATACAAAATTGACGATTTTAAAAGCTGGTTACTAACCGTTACGCGGAATTATTGCCTCAAACAAATTAAAGACCACAACCGGTATACACCTGTTGAATTTATAAATCAAAATATTCTAAGCATCAATTTTATGGAAAATGAACATGAAATTGATCATCATATTGACAAGGAAAAACAAATTGAAAAACTGGAGGAGGCTTTAACTAAATTAAAACCCGAACAAAAAGAATGTATTAGTATGTTTTACATTGAAGATAAAAGCTATCAGGATATATCAGAAATTACCGGATACACTATTAAAAAAGTAAAAAGTTATATACAGAACGGAAAAAGAAACCTTCAGATACTTATGACTAAAAAATAATTGATGTATGAAAGAATTATACCATTTTGATTATAAATGCCCCTCATCAGCAGATTACGAAATTTACCTGAACAATACAGGTACACCGGAATTTTTGCTGGCTTTTAATTTGCACTTAAAAAAATGCAAATTATGTACCGAGGCTGTCGAAGGTTACAAAAGTATGCAAATTACAGATATCAGATCAGCCACTCAACAGGTTTCCCAAAAGCTTCTTCCAAAAACCAGATCCATTGTAAATGCCCAGGTTTTAGCTTATGCAGCCTCTGTAGCAATTTTACTCGGAATTGCCTCATTCATTCTTTTTGGAAAATCAAAAGAAAACCTTGCACAACATGATACAGCCTTCGATTATAGTATGCTTGAAAATAATGGCCCTAATATCAATAAAACCTTAGCTCCAAAATCATCCGAACAGTTCATTTATATTGGTTCATGCGATAAAATTGCTTATAATGACCAGTTTTTATCACCCAGTGAACTGGAAAAAAAGCTAAAAGCTCAAAAAAACGTAAGCAGTATTACCATAGAAGTTGGCACTAATAATTACGAATGCGCCAATCAGATTATAAATAATATTAAAAAAGACCAGTCGGCTCCGGTAATTACATTTTCAAAAACGGGGGGTATAAAAAAACTAACCTCCTGGGAGGGGATGTAGGAGGTTAGAAAATAGGGTGTTTCTCAAAAGGGTATTTTCATGGGCTAATCCAGCGTATCTTTAATGCTAAATTATTTCCTTTTTTGTTGACACTAAAGTATACAATGTCCACAACATATTTTTTGCAAATAAATAAATGGTACAATCTATTTTTTATTCGGATCGGTTTAATTTATAATTGGTATTTTAAGTTTCTGCCAAACTCCCCCATTTCAGCATAAATCCAATAATTCAGATCATTTCATAGAAATAAACATGCCTTAATATTGGTGCTTTTTGTTATAATTTGAACAGGAACATGAAAATCTTAACTTTATACCAGCCAACTTGTTTGTCTGAGTGACCGGTTAAATTATAATCCCGTACAACAGGTACAATTATATTTATAAGGTTTAATTAACAGTGATGCATTTAAAAACTTTAAAATGTGAATATGAAAAAGATATTGATTGGAATAGCAGTAATAATAAGTGTTTATGGTTATGGTCAAAAAAAAACAGCTTATCAGATATTTACCAAAACCGGGAAAAAAATCACCTATGAAAAAATGCTCAAACAGCTTAAAACATCTGACATTATATTGTTTGGCGAGGAACACAATAACCCAATAGATCACTGGTTGGAATACGAAATAACCAACGACCTGGTAAAAACCAATAAACTGATGTTGGGATCTGAAATGTTTGAAACCGACAATCAACAGGCGGTTAACAAATACCTGGCAGGTGAAATTGATAAAAGAGGACTTGATTCGATGGCCCGGTTGTGGCCTAATTTTAAAGATTATGCCCCATTACTGGATTTGGCCAAAATAAACCATTTACAATTTATAGCCTCCAATATTCCCAGAACGTATGCCAGCTTAGTTTACAGACAAGGTTTTGAAGCCCTGGATTCATTACCCGATAATGAAAAACAATGGATTGCTCCCCTTCCCATTCAATATGATGAAAATCTTTCAGGCTATAAAAATATTATGCAGGCCGCCCATGATCACGGAGGGCCAAATCTTCCTAAAGCCCAGGCCATTAAAGATGCCACCATGGCTTACTTTATAGCAAAAAATTATAAACCCGAATTTACTTTTGTCCATTATAACGGATCGTATCATTCCGAAAATTTTCAGGGAATATTGTGGTACCTGAAACTTATCCTCCCCGATTTAAATTACAAAACCATTGCATCTGCTCCCCAGGCCGATCCTACAACGCTGGAAGAAGATAATAAAGGAAAAGCTGATTTTATTATTGTAGTGGATGAAGATATGGCTACTACTTACTAACCTGAGTTCAAGGGACATAACCTGTATAAAAAGTGCATTCACTTGGTGAACAAGGGACATGATTTTGAAAAGATGTACAGTCATTTGGTGAACAAGGGACTTAATTTGGAGATGATGTGCATTCACTTGGAGAATAAGGGATTTCATTTGGAGAAGAAGGGAGGTCATTTGTACAAGAAGGGACATGATTTTGAAAAAAAGTGAGGTAATTTTTAAATCATTGATGAGGACCTGAAACCTTGTTACCCTGTTACCTTACAACTTGCAACCTGTACCCAAAAAATGAGCACATTAGCAAATCAACTAATGAGCAAATAAACAGCCAACCTGCTCAATAATATCTTATTTACTTTTTAAAACAAGCAGCCCGAATAAATCGTGTTTTTTATGCCATAATATGGATACAAATTTCAGCATGATCTAAAATTTTTCATTTAAGTTACAATTTTAAAACTACCTCATTTTGTCCGTTGAACATAGTGTTATTAAACACTAAAGTTCAAATTATACTATTAATCCATTTTTGCGAAATTAAACCCAACACAAACCAAATACAATACATTATGGATAGAACTAAATTTCTAAACCAACTCAAAAAACAAACTCCAAACGAGGATGAATTTCACCAGGCGGTTGCCGAAGTGCTTGAATCAATTGAAGATGTTTACAATCAGAACCCAAAATTCGAAGCAAATAAAATCATTGAGCGAATGGTTATGCCCGATCGTATCATTATGTTCCGGGTTCCATGGATGGATGATAATGGCGAAATTCAGGTAAATCAGGGCTATCGTATTGAGTTTAACAGTGCCATCGGTCCCTACAAAGGTGGACTACGGTTCCACCCCGATGTTTCCATAGGAACTTTTAAATTTCTGGGTTTCGAACAGGTATTTAAAAATGCTTTGACAACCCTACCCATGGGTGGTGGCAAAGGAGGATCTAATTTCGATCCGAAAGGTAAATCCGATAATGAAATTATGCGTTTTTGCCAGAGTTTTATGACAGAATTATACCGTCATGTCGGGCCTGAAACGGATGTCCCCGCTGGCGATATTGGCGTGGGAGGACGTGAAATTGGTTACCTGTACGGACAATATAAACGCATCGTAAACCGGTTCGAGGGAGTGTTAACCGGTAAAGGCATTAACTGGGGTGGCAGCTGGATACGAAAAGAAGCTACCGGTTACGGACTGGTTTACATGACTCAACACTGGCTGGTAGAACATGGCACCGACTTTAAAGGAAAACGTGTAGCCATTTCAGGAGCCGGAAATGTGGCTATTTATGCAGCCGAAAAAGTAATAGAATTGGGAGGAAAAGTTATTACCATGTCCGATTCCAATGGCTGTATTATTGATGAAGAAGGCATAGACCTGAACCTGGTTAAAACGATTAAAGAAATTGAACGGGGCCGCATTAAGGAATATATTGAAACAAGATATAACGCCAAATACAGCGAAAATCGTAACGATGTTTGGAAAGTGAAGTGTGATGTGGCCTTACCTTGTGCCACTCAGAATGAACTGGATGTGGAATCAGCTAAAGCATTACAGGCAAGCAACTGTTTAGTGGTAGCCGAAGGAGCCAATATGCCGGTTACTGCAGATGCCGTTCATTTTTTACTAAGCCAAAAAATCGGTATGATTCCGGGTAAGGCTGCCAATGCAGGAGGGGTTGCTGTATCAGGGCTTGAAATGACACAAAATTCAATGAAACTACAATGGTCACCCAAAGAAGTCGACGAGCGTTTATTCGTAATTATGAGCAATATTCACGATGCCTGTGTGAAATACGGTAAACGCGACGATGGTTATGTGGACTATGTAAAAGGAGCCAATGTGGCCGGATTTTTAAAAGTTGCGAATGCAATGATCGATCAGGGATTAATTTAATCCTTTTTAACAACTACTACTATAGGTTTTTAACCACCCTGACTAACGGGGTGGTTTTTTTTGTTTATACAATGTAATTTGTAAGAATTCAAAATTATCATGCAAGTTTAGAACCTGAGCTTACCGTTGGTTTTAGCCAACGGGTTATCTAACAACAAAAAGGTATTTGGGCTTTAGCCCACTATCCATAGCACTGGTATAACACATTTTTCTGAATTCTATACTTTGCGCTCGAAATGGGCTAAAGCCCCGAATAAAATATAAATAATCTTTAAACCGTCAGCTAAAGCAGACAGCAAATAACAATTTATTAAGCTGCTTTTAGGTAATGGGTATAAGTAAAAGTGATCCGCTATAAAACCGGGTGAATAACATAAAACATTAATTGTTGTTTATGTTGTTTCGCATTTTAGCTGCTTCAACCTAACGGTTTATTCAGTTTTATTCACCTTTTTAACCTCCTGTATAATATTGATTTATAACCGTGATATTTTGAACATATGTAAATTATTCTATCTTTGTTTTACGTTAAACTAAAAACAGACAACATGAAGAAGTTTTCCTTAATTTTTGCTTCTGCTTTAATCGGCGGACAATTATTGGCTGGTGGTATCGTATCAAACACCAATCAAAGTGCTCAATATGTAAGAATGATGTCACGTAATGCATCATTACAAATAGATGCAGCTTATTTTAATCCTGCGGGGATTGCAGGATTAGATAATGGTTTTCACCTGGCTTTAAATAACCAGACTATTTTTCAGACCAAAACGGTTACAACTACATTTCCAACCCTAAATAACAAGGAATTTGTAGGCGATGTAAAGGCACCTCTTTTCCCTTCATTTTTCGCTGCTTACAAAAAAGACAAAATTGGTGTTTCATTTGCTTTTGGCCCAAATGGTGGCGGTGGATCAGCGGTATACGACAAAGGCTTACCTTCATTTGAACAACCAGTTTCAATGATTCCTTCGATGCTTTCAGCCCAATCAATTCCTACAAATCAATATTCAGCAGATGTTTATTTTGACGGAAGTTCTGTTTACTGGGGATCACAATTAAACGTTACATATGAAATTAATGACCAGTTTTCAATAGCTGGTGGTTTAAGAATGGTAAATGCCAAAAATGTTTATAAAGGACATATCAGAGATATTATGATTAATCCCAATTTATCTGCCCATCCTCTTGGAGCATATTTACCAATGTACGCTGGCACCATGGTTTCAGCCCCGGATTTTTTCAATAATATGTCTTTGGCTTTAACAGGTGCTTCTGCACAAGCACTTGGAGCAGCTCAAAATCTGCAACCCCTTGTTGATGGTGGTGTTCCAGATCTGGAAACCGCTTTAGCATTAAATTTAATTGACCAGGCAACTTATGATCAATTAACCGGTGGTTTACAAGGTAATTATGTAACCGGAATGCCTATGGCAACAGTTCAAGGTGCCTATAATTTAGCTGGTGCACAATATGCTGCTGCTGCTTCAGATGCAGCAAATAATGCAACAGCAACTAGCGATATTGAAGTTGATGCTACCCAAACTGGTCTGGCATTTACTCCAATATTAAGCGTTCAGTATTCACCTAACGATAAATTAAATATTGCCATTAAATATGAAATGAATACAGCACTTACCCTTACTAACGATACCAAGGTTGATGGAAGCGGTATGTTTACAAACGATTCTTCATTCAGGGCAGATATCCCTGCTATTTTAGCTGTTGGTGTGGGCTATAAATTTACAGACAAATTCAGGACTCAATTCTCATTTAATTCATATTTTGATAAACAAGCTGATTGGGGTGGCCGCCAGGATCAGGTTGATAAAAATATGTGGGAAGCTGCCCTTGGTTTTGAATATGATTTGTCAGATAAACTTACCGGTAGTATAGGTTATTCAAGGAATACAACAGGTGTTGGTGGAAATTATCAAACTGACATCAGCTATAGCAATTCATCAAATACTATTGGATTAGGTGTTCAGATACGTCCTATGGAAAACCTTGCTATTGATTTAGGGGGCTTATATGTAATGTACCAGGATTTTGGTGTAGATACCCCAGCTGATGCAGCTCTGGGAATGCCTGCTTATAATACAAATTTTGCAAAAACTACTTCAATGGTTGCCATTGGAGTTAGCTATAAATTTTAATAAAATTTGCTTATATATTTTAAAGGCTACCCGGTTGAGTAGCCTTTTTTATGAAAGTCAGATTTGTATTAATTGGTAATTGAGGGTCTACCCCTTTCCCTAGCCTTAGGCTAGGGATTTCCTCCAGGGGAAAACACATTGCTTATACTTTGTAGATAATTTGAAAGTTCCTGTTTTCAAACGACACCCATGAACTATATTCTCTCCTGGGAGATATCCCGATTTATCGGGAGAGAGGAAAATGCAAAAGAATTTATTTAAAAAGCACTTGTTTCTTTTATCTCATTAAAACCATCCCCACAAACACTTTGTTTTATTACTTTTGTTGCCACAGAACAATTAAAAATGGGCAGATTTTTACAGATGGCTCCTATGCAAGCCATGACCGACATTCATTTTATGAATACCTATCATCAATTCTTTGGTGGTTTTAATGAAATGATGGCACCTTACCTCATGGCCACTGGTAATTCACCCATGAAACTTCAAAACCTGAAAAAAGCTTTCTCAAAATTAAATCCGGAAATTACCCTAATTCCACAACTATTGAGCAACGATGCCAGCGGTTTCCTATATTACGCCAATAATTTATTCGACCTTGGGTACAAAAAAATAAACTGGAATTTAGGCTGCCCCAATCCTTACGTGATGAAAAAACAACGTGGTGCCGGACTGTTGCCTTTTCCGCAAAAAATTGATGAACTCCTAAAAGCGATTTTGCCTGACCTGAAACCTGAACTGTCGGTTAAATTGCGTTTAGGGCTTTATCATCAGGATGAAATACTGCCTATCGTTAATGTACTAAATAAGTACACAATTTCCGAGGTTGTAGTTCACCCCCGAACTGCTGTGCAAAATTACGAGGGTAAAGCTGATTTTGAATACTTTGCACGGATTTACCCTAAATTTAAAAACCTGGTAATCTATAATGGAGATATCATTCATAAGGAACAGGTTTATAATATTGAATCAAAATTTAAAGACATAAAGGGCTTTATGATTGGGCGTGGAGTATTTATAAATCCTTTTATCACTCAACAAATCAGGGGTGTTAAAATTGCCGCTGGTGATAAACTTTCATTATACAGAGACTTTTATTTCAAATTGCACAATTATTATAAAGAAAACACCGGAACTGAACCGGGGTTTCTGGGTCATATGAAAAACTTATGGGCATATTTTTCCCAGTCGTTTCATAAAGGAGAAAGTTATTTGTTTGCCTTGAAAACCATCAATGAAGTATCCTTGTTTGAAGATACCGTTAATAAAATTTTCACTACCGGCAAGTTGAAGATTTAAGAAATAAAAATGGGCTGTTTAACCGGCAAACTTAAAGCCTGAAAAATAATTGGAGCTTTGCAAACATCAATGAATCAGTCGTTTCAAATTAGTAGAAACCAGCCAACTCTCTTTGCAAAGAGAAGCGGGGGAGAGATAAAAATAATCGCAAAAAAAGGGCTATCATTTAAGACAGCCCCCAAATTTTATTCAAAATAATTTCGCATTCGTTCAAAAATATTCCGATCCTTTTTGTCTGGTTTAGGTGTAAAGCTTTCAGAACTTTTTAATTTTTCAAAAATCCTGGATTCTTCTTTGCTTAAATTCTGTGGTGTCCAAAGCTGAATATTTACCAATAAATCACCTTTCCCGTAACCGTTTACCTCAGGAATTCCCTTGCCCCTCAACCTTAATATTTTACCTGACTGGGTTCCTGCTTCAATTTTAATTTTCACTTTACCATCAACGGTTGGAATCTCAGCCGTGGTTCCCAGTATTGCATCAGGGAATGACAAAAACAGGTTATAAATTAAATCGTTTCCTTCCCTGATCAAATCAGGATGTTCTTCTTCCGTAATTACTACCAACAAGTCGCCATTAACGCCACCCCGGCGGGCTGCATTACCTTTACCACTAACCGACAATTGCATACCTTCAGCAACTCCGGCAGGTATATTTACCGATATTACATCATCCTTACGGATAACTCCCTCACCTGCACACTCGCTACATTTATGGGTAATAATTTTTCCTTCGCCTCCACAACCCGGACAAACAGAAGTGCTCTGCATTTGTCCCAAAAAGGTATTTGATATACGTGTAACGTGACCCGTTCCACCACAGGTTGAACAGTTTGAATAGGAATGTTTATCCTTGGCACCTGTTCCCCCACAATGGTCACAGGCTACGTACTTACTTACCTTAAGTTTCTTGGTCACCCCATTGGCCATTTCCGATAAGTTCAATTTCACCTTAACCCTAAGGTTCGAACCTTTATTAACTCGTTGGCGTGACCGGCCACCTCCACCGAAGCCACCAAAACCGCCAAAGCCGCCAAAAATATCTCCAAACGATGAAAAAATGTCCTCCATGGTCATTCCACCACCACCAAAACCTCCTCCGGCAGCACCACCAACACCAGCATGTCCGAATTGATCGTATCGCTGCCGTTTTTCAGCATGACTTAAAACCTCGTATGCCTCGGCAGCCTCCTTAAATTTTTCTTCTGACTCTTTGTCACCCGGGTTTTTATCAGGATGATATTTTAATGCCTGTTTACGATAAGCTTTCTTAATTTCCTCGGCCGAGGCACCTTTTGATACTCCTAAAACTTCGTAATAATCTCGTTTAGCCATGCTGTATTTAATTATCTGTCAAAAATATACTATTCACCCACCACAACTTTGGCATACCTAATCACCTTTTCTTCAATTTTGTAGCCTTTTTGTATTACATCAACAACCTTGCCCTTTAATTCTTCAGACGGAGCCGGTATTTTTGTCAAAGCCTCATGTAAATCCGTATCGAATTCCTGGTTAATAGCTTCAATTTCAACAATTCCCTTCGATTTGATAAACTCCTTGAATTTATTAAAAATCAAATTTACACCATCTTTAACCGCATCCACATTCTCAGCATTTTCCATTGACTGAAGTGCACGCTCAAAATCGTCCATCACTGGCAAAACATCCGCTAAAACATCACCCCCGGCGGTTTTAATTAAATCAGTTTTTTCTTTCAGTGTTCTTTTTCTATAATTGTCGAATTCTGCCGATAAACGAAGATACTTATCATTGATATCGCTCATTTTATAGCGAATTTCTTCAAGCTCTTTATTCTTTTTCTCCAATTCGGCATGATCGCCCGATTTCTTTTTACGGGTGGGTTTTTTCTTCTCTTCCGTATGTTCTGCTTGTGTTTCTTTTTTGTCTTTTTGTTCTGAGGTACTATCTTTTACTTCCTCATTATCCTTTACCTCATCGGCATTTAAAGCCTCATCATTATTACTCTTGTTCACCATTTTGCCAATAATTTAAATTAACCTCCGTGCCTGATCAAAATTTCTGCCAACTGACAAATGTAGACAGAATGGCAGAAGCAAACCAAATTAATAATAAAGTTGTCTGATTTAAAATTCTGATTTATCAGATTCTTGTAATCTTTGCACCCAAAGCGTTCAAACGAACATCAATTTGTTCATATCCCCTATCGATTTGATCAATATTATCTATTATAGATACTCCTTTAGCTGAAAGTGCAGCAATCAGTAAGGCCATCCCTGCCCTGATATCGGGACTGGTCATATTAATTCCGCGCAGCACCTGGGTTTTATTCAGGCCTATTACTGTTGCCCTATGTGGGTCACAAAGAATAATCTGGGCACCCATATCAATAAGTTTATCAACAAAAAACAAGCGGCTTTCGAACATCTTCTGATGGATTAAAACACTACCGTTCGATTGCGTAGCGGTTACCAAAAGTACACTCAATAAATCGGGGGTAAGTCCCGGCCATGGAGCATCATCAATTTTCATGATTGACCCATCAATAAAAGTCTCAATTTCATAGGAATCCTGAGCCGGAATCACCAAATCGTTGCCTACTCTATCGAATTTAATACCTAATCGCCTGAATGCATTGGGAATAATTCCAAGGTTTTCGTACGAAACATTTTTTATGGTCAAAGCCGATCCTGTCATGGCAGCCAAACCAATAAAACTTCCTATCTCAATCATATCAGGCAACAAAGTATGCTCACATCCATTTAAGACCGAAACACCCTCAATGGTAAGCAGATTTGAGCCCACTCCTGAAATTTTTGCCCCCATTGAATTAAGCATTTTGCATAATTGCTGAATATAAGGTTCACAAGCCGCATTGTAGATGGTTGTTATACCATTTGCCAAAACGGCTGCCATTATAATATTTGCTGTTCCGGTTACCGAAGCTTCATCGAGAAGCATGTAGGTACCCTGTAATTTTTGTGCCTCAACCCGGTAGAATTTTCCTTCAGCATTGTAATTAAACTGAGCCCCCAGATTTTGCAAGCCGATAAAGTGCGTGTCGAGCCTGCGGCGGCCAATTTTATCGCCTCCGGGCTTGGGAATATATGCTTTACCAAACCTTGCAGCCAAAGGTCCAACAAGCATTACTGAACCCCGGATTTTTGAAGTTTTAATTACAAATTCCTTTGAATGTAAATATTCAAGGTTTATTTTGTCAGCTTTAAACTTGTAATCGTGATCAGAAAGTTTTGTGACCTCAACTCCCATTTCGGCAATAATATCAATAAGCGTATTAACATCGCGAATATTTGGGATATTATTAATAATTACTTCCTGCGAAGTTAACAGAACAGCACAAAGCACTTGCAAAGCCTCATTTTTAGCACCTTGCGGGGTAATCTCACCCTGCAACTTATGTCCTCCCTCTATTTTGAACTGATTCATGGCTGTATTTTTATAAGTTTAGTAATGCAAAGTATGTAAAATTGAATAATATCAAACTCATTTGAAATTAGGAATTTTAAAAAAGTTTTACACATAAAGCGGATACTTATAGAACATAATGTGATTTTTTATACTTTTTTTCAAAAGATTTAAAAAATCACTTGCGAGAGAAAAAAAAATACAGATATTTGAAGCATTAAACTAAATGGAAATTCGTAATAATTTTTGGGTCATGAGTACAAACAAACCACGTATCATTAAAGATTTTAATAAACTGGAGCCTGAACTTCAGGAGCAAATCAAATTAATTTATCCGTTCGGTTTTAGTGATAACCTTATTACCTTCACCAACAAAGACGGAATGCTGGTTAGCGCCTTGCCGTTCGAAACTGACGATAAAATGTATTTACTTCGCATGACCGAAAAAGAAGCCGACAAAATTATTGAACTTGACGACGATTACGATGATGATGGCCGCCTGAAGAAAGGGGTACGTGATGAATATGAAGATAAATACTCCGATTTGGATTATATTGCCGATAACCTTTCCGACGACGATACCGCTGGTATGGGTGACGATGATGACGATTATTAACTTATTAGAATTTCAGATAATGCAGCGCTAAACTCTTGATGAGCTTAGCGTTTTTTTATTTCTTGGTATGTCTTGAATCCTGGGGTTTATCGATACCAAACTGGGGTTACGTGAAGAGGAAATGCGGAATTTATCGCAGTCGAACCCTGTTTAGCGTGAAATTGTTCAGCGACTGGTAGAAATTGAGGGATTGTTGAAGAAAGAAGATACCTAATTAATACAAAATAAGTATCTCAAATTTTATATCATGAATTTGCATTTTTGTTAACTTGGCACTTCAAATATTTAAATCCGGAAATTACAAAACCATCAAAATAATATGGGAATGAAACAGGAAGATTTTTTGGTAAAAATACTGGGAACCAACAAAGTAAGATCACCCTTATTAGAAACCCCCCGATCCGATAGTCCTAGCTATAAATTTATCTCATCCGATGAAAGGATTTTATATGATGTAACTCTTGATGGTTTTAAAAAAAATATGAAAGCAGGTACCGAGCCTATTTCCTTTGAAAAAGCCGGACCGCACGACAATTTATTTTTTGAACCAGCCAAAACAAAAGTTGGTGTTGTAACCTGTGGTGGTCTGTGTCCGGGTTTAAACGATGTTATTCATAGTATTGTGAATCACCTGCATTATAGATACGGAATAAACCGGGTGGTTGGTTTTAAATATGGCTATGAAGGCCTGATACCCAAATATAACCACGATACTGTAGAACTCACAACTGAAAAGGTTAACGGAATCCACCTGACCGGAGGAACTATTTTAGGTTCATCAAGAGGAAACCAGGACGTAGTACAAATTGTGGATACTCTGGAAATAATGAATATTAATATCCTGTTTTGCATTGGTGGCGATGGAACTTTACGGGGTGCACATGCTATTCATAAAGAGATTGAAAAGAGAAATCTCAAAATTTCAGTTGCCGGGGTTCCCAAAACCATCGATAATGATATCAACCTGATTGAAAAAAGTTTTGGTTTTGAAACGGCATTCACTATTGCCAATGAGATTATTCGGTTCGCCCACAACGAAGCCGAAGGAGCTTACAACGGCATAGCTCTTATTAAGTTAATGGGACGCGATGCCGGATTTATTGCAGCGCACGCAGCCTTATCAATACAGGAAGTAAATTTTGTGCTGGTTCCCGAAATGGAATTCGATTTGTATGGACCGCACGGATTTTTAAAACATTTGCGTAAACGACTTGAAAACAGGCATCATGCCGTGGTGGTAGTTGCTGAAGGAGCCGGTAAAAACTTCTTTGAAGGTGAATTGGTTAAAGATGCTTCAGGAAACGTTAAGAATAAAGACATTGGTTTGTATCTTAAAGAAAAAATTAAGGAAGAATTTGAGGCCAAGGATTTTCCTTATTCCATGAAGTATATTGACCCAAGTTATATAATTCGAAGTGCTCCTGCCAATGCAAATGATAGCAAGTTTTGTAGTTTACTGGCTCAAAATGCCGTACATGCTGCCATGGCCGGTCGTACCGATTTTGTAGTGGGTAACTGGAATTCACAATTTACCATTATGCCTATACCTGTTACTATTGCTGAACGTAAAAAAATTAATGTGTCAGGCGAATTATGGTGGAATATTCATGAAGCTACCGGTCAACCCATCAGCATGAAAAACCCTGAAGGATGGGAAAAATCGAACCGTTGAATATAGAATTTTAAAATCGACGATCGTACCTTGTGGAATAATTTTGATTAAATAGTAAATTACCTGGATTCAAAAGAAATTTCAATTTCATCATTATCTTTTTGCACCATAGTATAGGCAGAACATAAAATGGCCTCCATGCCAAATTCACAGGCTTTGGCCTCCATTAGCTTATGTAACCGGGTTTTATCTTTTTTGTAGCAATCCTGATTGAAGTGGATAAAAATTTGTGACGGATTTTTATCATTAAACCTAAGCAGAAAAGGATTTTGCTCCACAAAAATCAGGTCATCGAAAAGATAGGTAACTGTTAATCCTGTAGCTTCAATAATTTCAGAAGCATTGGGTAAATTCCGTTTTGTTAAGTTCATATATTTAATTTTCAGAGGTTAAAATCTGATACCAGGCTACAGTTTCAAACAGTTTCATGGCATCCTCTTCAAACTGACATTTTACATGCATCATATTCACCGATTCTTCAAATTCTTCAGGAGTAAATTCAAAACCATTTTCTTTGATGCACTCATAAAAATCATCAACCGATAATTCATTTAACTGCATTCTGAAATTATCATCATGCATTACTGTTAATAAAAAATTCATTGACTGCTTTATCGACATGGCAAAATAATTACTATCGTTTGTAAATTTAAATTTGAGCTATATCCTCAGAATCTTCGTTGCAACTGCTTGAACAAGACGAACATGATAAAGAACATGAAGCAACTGAAACAGTACTCTCATCTGTGAATGGTTTCAGTTTATTATCCATTAACAAATCTATATTACTTAAAATGTTTGAACCCAAGGCTTTAAAAAGTCCAATATCATTATTAATAAAGAAACGGGCAGCCATGGGATGGCATGCTGAACTAATAATACACGAAACTTTCTCGCCTTTCAGGAAGTGGATTAAATCCATGCCCATGGTTTCATCATCACTACTGGTTTTAAGTATTTTTACCGTGTTATCATTGGTGTCGAAAACACCAAATAACTTGCTCCCATGCAAACTATCATTAAATTCAAGTGCATCTGTTAAAGCTTTTTTTAGTACCGGAAATCCAATTTTCATGGTATATAAATTTTAAAGTTACTTATTTGTAGCATTGTAAGTTTTAAATACAATTATGTTTATTTTATTGATATTAAATTATTTACAATTATATCTGCTTTTATTTTCCTACATTTTTGTAGGATTTTAGCTAACTTAAAGAACCTGCCATATGATATACAATGAAAATGCCATGCCATAAGTTCATAGGTTAAACAAAGGGGCGGCCTCAAAAGTAATTTTGCGACCGCCCCGTATTACAAAGCATTAATTAAACCGGATTAAACAAATTTAAAAAGCATACTTATATTCCGCTATCCGCGCATATTTGCAGCTTTTTTGGTATTTATAGATTTTATAAGTTTTTTTGCATCATCCTGGGTAAAATCACCTTCCATACACATGGCTACCAACTGATTACCATCCAAAATAGTCATCACAATTTCACTGATAACTTTTCCATTATCGCGAGCAAGAAAAACTATTTCCGAACCTCCATCGTGTACTTCCATCATTTCTTTATACAATTCTTCAGGTAAATAACGGTTCAGGTCAATCAGCATATCCCTGTCGGCATTGTCAGCAATAAAAAACCGTATAACATCGATATTTTTCATGAACTCCTTGGCCGCCGGGTCTTCATTACCAACAAACAGGTTGGCTAACCCTCCGGGAATTTTAAACGAAATAGTGTTTGGGGTATCATGATAGGCATGATAAAATTTCATAAATCCACCAGCTGGTGGAGTAGCACAACTTGAAAATACAAAAGTAAATGCAACAAGAGTTAAATATAAATTTTTCATGATTTTAAGATTTTTGACCTGAATAATAAGATAATACAGATTCTTCATATTTCAATCAATCAGGTCTGTTATAATTGTTTTTAATTTTTGTCGAAACAGAATCATGCAAGTGCTATACTCTGCATGATTCCCGGTTTATTTATTCCTCGTTTTTTTCTTCAACTTTTTCAAGGTGTTCAAAACCTTTTATGTCCATTGTTTTCGACATTTTAGCCACCTGAGCCAAATCAATATCTCCCTGGAGGAAAAGAAGAACAGGCTCCTTCGGATCTTTCACAAGCATAACAAACTCAGATATCTTTTTGCCTTCGTCGTGTACTTTAAAATCAATTTCCTGTCCTCCGTCATTCACAATCATAAAATCTTTATAAATGCTTGATGGAAGAGCCTGCTTAATGTCATTATAAAAATCCTGATTCCTGGATTGATTTGCATCACTAACAGTCAAAATTTTAATGGCGTTCAGTCCTTTGGTGACATTTTTTAAGTCAGCTGCTTCATCATCGTCTGCAATTTTTGAGAACAGTTCGAACATATAACTGGTAATATATACCGAAGTGTAACCTTCCTTACCCGAGTATTTGTTGAATAAATTGTCGAGTTGCGATTCCTGAGCCATGCCCAACATTGGCAGCAGTGCTAATAATATTAATGCTAATTTTTTCATTTTTTTTAAGTTTTAAGGATTATTCATTTTTAACGGTTAATAACTCTAGCGGTTTGTTCATCTCATTTATATAGTTTAAACCTTTGGTACCCTTGTCTAAATTGGTTTTTAAAGTTGAAAATGCCTGCATTGATTCTTGAATGGCCACCTCCTTATCAGTTATTGCTTTCCCGTTTATGTAAGCATATACGACAGGTGGATTATGGGTTTTTAATAAAAACATTAAAGAAAACACTATTACCAATCCGGCAGCTACTGCACTTACAAAACCGGTTAAGTGCCTGATTTTGAAATTGGACTTCTGCTTAATAATCAGGTTAAAATCAATATCAAGTTTAACTTCACTTTCATCATGTAAAAGCTGAAACATTTGTTTGGCTTCCATAAGTTCAGTATCGCTGCCTGTATAATTTTGCAGAGATTGCTTTAACTGATTTTCTTCAACAGTGGAAGTATTTCCATCGAAATACTTTTCCAGTAAAATTTTATATTCCAGCAATTCCATAACTCATAATTTTTTTAACCTCTTCACGAACTTTTTTTCTCGCCCTCGACAGATTAACTCTAAGGGTTTCTGTCGACATATTTACAATTGGTTCAATTTCGTCAAACTCATATTGCTCAATGTCACGCAGGTGCATAATGGTACGTTGGGGTTCGCCCAGGTTTTGAATCGCCTGTTTAATAATTTCACCCAACTCATTATTTTCTACCGGATTCTCGTTATCAATAGTATTAACTTCGTATTTTATTTCCGGAGCCTTCTGGATGCGCAGGTTTTTTCTTCGAGCCCTGTCCAGGCTTAAATTTCGGGTCATTGTCATTGCAAAAGCCTCAATACTATTATATTTTTTCAGTTCATACCGACTATCCCATAATTTCATAAGAACATCCTGAGTAACATCCTGTGCTTCGTATTCATCATTTAGAATGCGCTTTGAAAATCGGTAAAGTTTATCTTTCAAAACAAATACGTTAATCCTGAATTCTTCTGCTGTCATTCTAAACCTTATTTTTGTAATTCATATGGGAGACGCTTCAAAAAATAAATTATAACAAGATAATACAAAAAAAATAATATTAATTCGCAATTAACTGATTAACTGATCTTTAAAAATAATGGATTATATCACCAATCATTCTTCAATCTTAAATGATTTTCTTTCTTTATAATTTACATTAAATTTGATTTGATAAGTTTAATACATATTATTAACTGTTAAAAACCTAAAATCAGAATAAAAACGCAGCTGGAGAAAATCAAAATATTAATAAAATCATAATGAAGACACCCATTTACATAGTATTAATATTGTTGCTTATTGCGGCTTGTAATTTAAATACCCATAAGAAAGAATCTACAAAAAATCCGGTTGATTTAAAAATTCGCAGCTGTAAAATGTATTCATCTGATTTTGTAATGGTAGACCCTAATGAAAAAGGACAGTTAATGCAGGAATTCCGGTTTAACCGTAAAGGTTTTGTGAACGAACTTATCCGCTATGGTATGGATGGTGAAGTTGTGGGTCGGTTTGATATTCTTGGAGAGAATACCCCTTTCCCCCTTCCGGGAAAACCTGAATTCAGGGATACAGCTATTACTGTGGTCGATTTAGACAGCCTTGAGAATATTAAAGGCATCGAAGTTAAATCTTATAATTCAGCTGGTTTACTGGTTGATGTTAAGTACTTTCTTGGAGCTGACAGTCTGATCAGGCATAACACGTATAATTATGATCAGAATGGACTTATAAAAGAAGATATTTATTGGGACACTGACCTGGATAAACCCAAACAAAAAATTACTTACGAGTTTGAATATTTTGATGATTAAACCGTCCGGTTTGTGCCAAATTCTTCAGCTCACATTTCGTAGTACAACCCCCACAACCATTTGAACAATCTGTTTCTTCTTCCGAATACGTTTTCTTTATAATTCTTTTTACTGCAAAAAAAACAGCGATAAAAATTATCGAATAAGTCAATATATTATAAACCAGATTTTCCATGCTAATTACATAAAAATTGATCCTATTTTAAATACTAAAAATGACATTAACCATGCCAAAGCAGTAGTATAAGCAACCATAAACAATGCCCATTTCCACCTTCCCGATTCCTTGGCAACGGCCCCAATAACCCCAATGCAGGGTGAATATATTAAAATAAAAATCAGGAATGCGAATGCTACTAAAGGAGTAAACACAGGCATCCCTGCCCTTTTGCCATGCTCATGCTTTAAAGTTCGCAGTTTCTGAATCAGTTTCTGATCATGCTCTTCACCCCCGTTCTCAGCCTGAAGTAATACACCCATTGTACTTACTACAACTTCTTTGGCTGCGGTGCCACTGAGCAAGGCTACTCCCATTCTCCAATCAAAACCCAGTGGCCGGATAACCGGTTCAACCCAATGGCCTAATCTTCCCAAAAAGCTATTTTCGAGTTGTTCGCTTTTCATTTGAGTTTCAATTTCTGCAATTTTTTGCTGACCTTCAGGGTGGTTTATATTATCATTAGCTTTTTCCTGCAACAAACTTAATTCATGATGATAATCACGCGAATACTTTACGTTACGCGGAAAATATCCTAAGGCCCAAATTATAATAACCGCTATCAGTATCACGCCTCCTACTTTACTTATATATTGGGCCGATTTGTCCCACATGTGTTTAACGGTACTACGCGCAGAAGGAATCCGGTACGGCGGAAGTTCCATAACAAAAGGAGCTTCTTTCGACTTAAACATGGTTTTATTAAATACATGGGCTGTAATTAAAGCTAAAAAAATACCCGTTGCGTAAAGGCTTATCAATACCAATGTCGGACTTTTCGGAAAAAATGCAGCAATAAATAAAATATAAACCGGAAGCCTGGCGCTGCATGACATAAAAGGTGTAATTAAAATGGTAAGCAAACGATCGGTTTTATTACGGATGGTTCGGGTAGCCATAATGGCAGGTACATTACATCCAAATCCCATAATTAATGGTATAAATGATCGGCCATGCAAACCAATTTTATGCATCAACTTATCCATCATAAAGGCAGCACGGGCCATATACCCGGTATCTTCCATAAATGAGATAAACAAAAACAGGATCAGGATATTGGGCAAAAATACCAGGACACTGCCAATTCCGCCAATAATTCCATCGGTAACTAAATCGTTGAACATCCCTTGTGGAAGTACGGATTTAACAAAACTGTTTAAAATCTCAATACCCGCTTCAATCCAGTCCATTGGATAATTACCCAACTGAAATGTGGCAAAAAACATGAGTAGCATGAAAAGCATAAAAATAGGGCCACCAAAAACCCTGTGTGTCAATATCTTATCGACAGCATTTGTATGTAACCAACGTTTCGATTCACCCTGATGTAATGTTTCACGTAAAGCCCCCTGTATAAAACCGTACTTAGCATCGGTAATAATACTCTCACTGCTTTCGCCCATAATTGCTTCAATCCGGTCAATCTCTTTATAAGCAGTTTTAAGTACATTTTTAGTGTCGTCATGTTTTGATACAAACCGGATTGCGTGTCCGTCCTGTTCCAATAATTTAACCGCCAGAAAACGTGGTGACATTTTCGATACCATTATCTCATCTGCAGCAATTAATTCCCTGACATTATGGATGGAGGTTTCAACCTCCCTGCCATAATTAATATGTATATGCCTTACAACCTCATCCCGGTTTTCGTATACATCAATAACTTTTTTAAAAAGCTCTTTTAATCCAATACCCTTTGTAGCAACTGTTGGTATAATGGGTATGCCAAGCAACCGACCCAATTTATTCAGGTCAAGCTTCGAACCCGATCGTTCCAAATCGTCATACATGTTCAGGGCAATAACTACCTTAATATCCATGTCGATGAGCTGGGTGGTAAGATATAAGTTGCGCTCAATATTTGAAGCATCAACCACATTTACCACAATATCAGGATTATTGTGAAAGATATATTTCCTTACATAGAGCTCTTCCGGTGTATATGCGGTTAACGAATAGGTACCGGGCAAATCATAAAGATCAAAATTATAATCATCCTGTTTGTAGGTGTTATATTTAGCATCAACTGTAACACCACTGTAATTCCCTACATGCTCTTTAGCCCCCGACACAAAATTGAAAAGCGAAGTTTTGCCGCAGTTTGGATTTCCAACAAATGCTACATTAATATTATGATGCCTGGCATTTGCTGTTAATTTAAGTTTCTCGGAGTCAATTATACCTTCATATCCTTTACCTGGCAATAATTCAGCTTCTTCGGGTGCAACCACATCAATTAAAAATGCCTCTGACGGGCGCAATGACACATGAGAACCCATTATATTGTACTCTGTAGGTCCACGGAACGGTGCACGTTTTACCACCTCAACTAATTGTCCCCTGACAAAACCCATTTCCAGAATTCGTTTCCGAAAAGAACCGTGACCCTTAACTTTAACAATTACCGCCTTCTCACCGCGTTGTAATTCTGCTAAATTCATTTTTTCAGATATTTGCCAGTGGTAAAAACTCACATACAGCTGGCAAAATTAATTATTTTTTTTTATTTAGACTGATTAAAAATAACTAAGTTTATCTAAAATCTTACGCTGACTCATTTGTACTAAATCAATTAAAGAGGCACTTTGACAGGTTAATATTTAGTGGCAAGTTTTTTGTTAAAAATGTTGCAAATACAAATTGTATTACTTCTTTTGTATTAATTATTCTGCTTTATGGAAGATAATTTGTTTGATAAAATACGAGAAATGACAGGAAAATTTCCTGAAAGGTTCAATATTCTTGAAGAGCAGATTGATGTAAAAATCCAGATGGAATATTTCAAATTTTCCAGAAAACTGAAAAAAGAAAAGAATTCCACTCCAATTGACATCGATACAATTAATGATATTGACTTCAGTACTTTATCATCTACTGAACAAAAGACTTACCTGGTTAAAATTGCCGGAATTGATGATCCCAAAGCTTTTCGTTTCCTTGAAGATTTTGTAAAAATGGCTTCACCAGATATAAAAGACTGGGCTATTTTGGCATTACAGGAAAGCAAAATGCTGTTGGAAAGTACATTGCTCAACGAAAATCAGATATTTATTTCGACTGGTTTAGGTGGCAAAGGAAATATGCTTCGTTATTTTATAGTACTTATTGGTGAGGGAATTGAAGAATTTGCCGAATTCCAACAAAAAATAATATCAAGCGAATTTGAATTTGCTTTGAAAAATAACCATTGTGAACTTGAGAAAATTGAATTTCAGGAAAATTATACAACCATATTAGCTCTGATTCCTTTTGATATTCCCTTTCAGAAGATTTTCAGAACCACATTAGAGGAATGTAACCAATTCGGTAGTTTTTTAAAACCAAATTTTTTGGTTACTAATGTTAAACCCTTAACATTAACCGAAATCAAAGATTTTGTAGAAAAAAATGAACTACCTGACAAAGATGAGTACGACCGATTAGATTTTGATCAGATAGACGAACAAGACGATGATGAAGAATAAAATAAACCTGGCTATCCAGGTTTTACCCCAGACCGAAAATACAGACAGTTATTCATTAGTTGACAAAGCCATAAAAATTATAGAAGATTCGGGGTTAAAATATAAGGTTTGCCCTTTTGAAACCGTACTTGAAGGCTATTATGATGAATTAATGGATATAGTTAAAAAAATTCATCTTGAATGTTATGCGAGCGGCACCGAAAAAATGATGACCTACATCAAAATACAAACTTCGGCAAGCCAGGATGTTACTATTGAAGATAAAATGGAAAAATACTCGTAATTATGATTAAACACGTTATTATGTGGACGTTAAAAGATGAATTTAACGGACAAAATAAAGCTGAACTGGCAAGGGAATTAAAAGAAAGGCTTTTAGATCTTAAAAATAAAATATCTCAAATTAAATCGTTGGAAGTGGGTATAAACGGATTCAATGCTGAAAAAAATCATGACGTGGTTTTAGTATCAGAATTTGAAAATTTTGAAGACCTGAAGGCCTACAGCGTCCATCCTGATCATATGGAACTTGTAAAGTTTGTTAGGGAGATTAGCACTAATCGATCGGCTGTTGACTATACCATGTAGTGCCTACAATTAAACTTTAGAAAGGAATATTATAAATCAAAAAGCTACCTTCAACTGAAAGTAGCTTTTTTTGTTTTATTTTTCTTCTTTTAAATCTTCAAATTCTACATTGGTGAATTCACTGCCTTCTTCAACATCTTCCCTGGGAATAATCTCAGGTTGGTTTTTTTTCACATACTCAACAACCTCTTCCAATCCCTCAAAAAACTTTTCAAAATCCTCTTTATAGAGAAATAATTTGTGCTTTTCAAAATGGAATTTTCCATCCTGCTCATAACGTTTTTTACTTTCAGTAATAGTCAAATAATAATCGTTACGCTTGGTGGCTTTTACGTCAAAAAAATATGTCCGCTTACCTGCCCTTACTGATTTTGAAAATATCTCTTCCCTGTCTTTTCCAGTTTCTTTCTTATCAAATCCTTCCATCATCAAAATTCATTATGATTAAAAATACTAAGTTGACAAAAATATAATATTATCCGAAATATAAGTTTTTTATAATTCAAAAAAAAAGATTATTCCCCTAGGGCTTAGAAAAAAAAAATTAATTTTGCAGGCGAAATGCAAATTCAAATCTAAATAACGCTCTTTAAATAAATGATTAGCAGAAGGTTGTTGAGAATTAAGGTACTGCATATTTTATATGCTTATTTTAATGGTAATAATGAAGGATTAAACCGCTACGAGAAAGACCTTTTTTACAGTATCGAAAAATCGCACGATTTATACCATTTATTCTTTTTGCTGTTGCTCGAAGTGAGGGACTATGCGCAGCAAAGAATTGATCTGGCCAAAAACAAAAGAGTTCCAACCGAACAAGACCTGAACCCTAATGTACGATTTGTCGAAAACAGGGTTATTAAACAATTAAACAGCACCAACAGGTTGTTCAGGTACATTGATGAGAAAAAACTGTCGTGGAAAAATCACCCCGAACTTATAAAAAAGGTTTACCAGGAAATGACCGATTCAGATTTATATCTGAGTTATATTGATAAAGCTGAGGATTCATATAAGACCGATAAAGAGTTCATCATTAATTTTTTCTCAGAATACCTTGTGGACAATGATTCGCTTTACCAGATTCTTGAGGAACATTCAATTTTCTGGAATGATGATATTGAATTTGTGCTAAGCATGAATATAAAAACCATTGAAAGGCTTAAACCCGGTGCCATCGATGTAAATTTATTTCAATTGTTTAAAAATGAAGAAGATAAGGAATTTGTTAAAAAACTATTCCGCATGGTCATTTTAAAACATGAGGATAATGCTAAAATTATACAGGAACACATAAAAAACTGGGACGTTGAGCGTATTGCACAAATGGATTTACTGGTTCTGGAAATGGCTATTACGGAAATAGTTCAGTTTTCAAGCATCCCGGTAAAAGTAAGTTTTAATGAATATATTGAACTGGTTAAATTTTATAGTACCGACCGCAGCAATGCATTTGTGAATGGGGTACTTGATAAAATTATACATAAGTTAAAAGCCGAAGGAGTTATAAAAAAAGCAGGCAGAGGTTTGATGGAATAGTTCCCCGCTTTTAATCTAAAAATTAACATAATATGTAATCAATCGGTTGGGAAATTGTTAGCTTTGCAGCAAAAATAATTAGAGATGAAAGCAAAATTCTTATTTATTTTTTTATCGGTTGTGGTTCTTGGCCTGGGATGTAAAAATAGCTCCAAAGCCAAAAAGGAAGTCTCTTCAGATTTAATTAACAATCCGGCCACAGCTTCCGGTGATACTAACTCCGATGGATTGCCTTTAATTAAATTCGAAGAGGAAAATCACGATTTTGGGCTGATATTGCAAGGCGAGAAGGTTTCCTATACGTTTAAATTTAAAAATATTGGCAAAAGCGATTTAATTGTTGACGATGTTTCAACTTCATGCGGATGTACGGTTCCCAAATTTTCGCGTGAACCTATAGCACCGGGTGAAAATGGTGAAGTTGAAGTAATTTTCGATTCAAACAATCGCCAGGGCAGGCAATTTAAAACCATAACGGTTTGGACCAATAGTCAGCCGAATAAAACCAAACTACAGATTGAATCAGAAATTGTTGTACCAAAATAAATTTGTAAAATGAACTTATTAACTGTTTTTTTAATGCAGCCTCAAGGGCAGCAAGGTAGTCCGACAGGCTCCTTAGTTTTTTTAGTACTAATTATTGCGATCTTTTATTTCTTTATGATCCGCCCTCAAATGAAAAAGCAAAAGGAAATTCGCCAATTCAGGGACAGCATCCAAAAAGGTGATAAAGTGCTTACCGTAGGTGGCATTTATGGTAAAGTAAGCGAAATAAAAGATACTACCGTATTATTGGAAATTGCTGATGGTGTGAGAATTAAAGTGGACAAAGCCGGTTTAGTTAAAGACACTACAGATGTTGCTGCCGCTCAGGGTAAATAATGAGCAGCCTATTCTGCATCCCGGAACTTTTTTAGTTGATGTTGACCTGTTTTACAGATAAATTTTATTTGTATTTTTGACATGAACCAGGAAATTTCCGGGTTTTTTATTTATACACTTTGAAATATAATTCATTATCACGTTGGAAGCGAATGATTTTCATAAAATAACTGATCTTTTTAACAGGAAAATATTTCAAAGAATTGACCATAAAATACTGGTTTACCTGGTATTTGTTGCCATATCAACCGTATTTTGGTTCTTAAACGAGTTAAGCAACAACTATACAACCACCATCAATTACCCTGTCAGGTTTACCAACCTACCAAAAAATAAAATACTGGTAAGCGACCTGCCAAAAAATTTAACGCTAAATGTAAATGGTTATGGTTACACCCTGCTACGGTATAAACTTAGTCCGGCTTCGTTTCCTGTTGTTATTAATATGGAGCAGTACAGCAAAACCATTTCAAATCCCAATGTAAAAAGCTATCGTTTACAAACCCGGCAGATAAAGGAAACCATCGATAAACAAATGGCGAACGATATTGATGTTCTCGACATTATGCCCGATACTGTAGTCTTTCAGTTTGCCAATATAATTAGCCGGAAAATACCTATAAAACCACGCGTAAAACTGAATTTTGAAGAAGAATGTATGCTGAATGGCGATATTACATTTTCACCCGATTCAGTTACGGTGAATGGTCCAAATAATATTATCGATACTCTTTCGGCTGTATATACTCACTATCAGGAATTTAACAACCTAAGTAAACCATTACACAGGAATATTACCCTAAGCGAAATCGAAAATATTGAAATGGACAGAAAAAAGGCTGTTATGTTCCTGCCCGTGGCAAAGTTTACCCAGGCTAATTTTGAAGTTCCTATTCAAGCTATAAATACTCCGGATACGCTCGATCTTAAAACTTTCCCCCGGCTGGCTAAAGTTACGTGCCTGGTGGCATTAAATGATTTTGATAAGATTCAGGCCAAGGATTTTGTAATTAATGTAAATTATCTTGACATTGAAAACCTTTTAGGAAATCGTTTAACCCTGAATTTAGCCATAGCTCCATCAAATGCAAAATTAATTCAATATTCACCTGAAAGCGTTGAATTTATTCTTGACAAGAAGCCATGATGGTTGTAGGACTCACCGGTGGGATGGGCGCGGGTAAAACCTTTGTAGCCGACGAATTTAAAAAACTGGACATTCCTGTTTACAATTCCGATTCACGTGCAAAAATATTGATGGAGACCCATCCGTTCATTAAAGATCAACTCCGTTTAAAATTTGGAGATGAAACATTTTTGAACGACCGATTAAACCGGAAATTCATTGCAGAGCAAATTTTCAGCATTAAAGTACTTGTTGACTGGATTAACAAACTGGTTCATCCGGTTGTGGGAGAAGACTTTGAACAATGGGTAGCTCAGCAAAAAGCGGATTTTGTTATTAAAGAAGCTGCTATTTTAATAGAAAGCGGTGCTTATAAACAATGCGATAAAATTATTGTGGTTACAGCTGACGAAAATACACGAATTAAACGGGTAATGGACCGTGACAATATGACACAAAAACAGGTTTTGGAGCGATTAAATAATCAATTGTCGGAACCTGAACGTCTGAAATTTGCTGATTTTATTATAATAAATGATGGCATAAAGGTTGTTAAAAACCAGGTGCAAACAGTTTACGACGAAATTTTAAAATTAACATAGATTCAAAGATTATGAGTTTAGGTAAATGGATAGCCGGTGGTCTGGGATGGGCCGTTTTTGGACCCGTTGGAGGACTTGTTGGCTTTTTGGTTGGCAGTGCCCTTGAAGGAAATACACCCCAGAAAATTACAAGCGGCGAAAGGCCACAACGATCAACTACACGTGGCGATTTTATGGTAAGCCTTATTGTTTTAACAGCAGCCGTAATGAAAGCCGATGGCACCGTTAAAAAAGGTGAACTTGATTATGTGAAACAATATCTGCTGCGTTCATTCGGACAGGAAGCTGCTGCCGATGCCATTAAAATGCTGCGCGATGTTTTGAAACAGGAAATTCCTGTAGGAGAAGTAGCCCGTCAGATTGGGCAAAACCTCGACAACTCCTCAAAATTACAACTTTTGCATTACCTGTTTGGTATAGCCAGCTCCGACGGGCAAACGCACCGAACTGAAGTTGAAATTATTCAAATGATTTCAAATTACATGGGAGTTCACAATAATGATTTTATGTCGATTAAATCGATGTTCTACAGTGACATGCACGTGGCTTACAGTATTTTAGGTGTAGATAAAGATGCCACTGACGAAGAAATTAAAAAGGCCTACCGAAAAATGGCCGTGGAATATCATCCCGATAAGGTTTCGTACCTGGGCGAAGATATTCAGCGTTCGGCTAAAGAGAAATTCCAAAAAATTAATGAAGCCTATGAGGCCATTAAAAAAGAACGCGGAATTGCCTAAAAAAAGAACAATTGTGTTTTTGAAACAAAAATTTTATAATTGTAATAACTATATTTGCGGGCTAATACTAAAAGTACATTTATGTTGAAAGATATTTTAGCTATTTCAGGTCAACCAGGACTTTACAAAATGGTATCGAATACCAAAAACGGGATTATTGTTGAGAATTTAGAAACCGGGAAAAGAATGCCGGCTTATGCCACTGCTAAAGTCAGCGCTCTTGAAGATATTGCCATCTATACTGACGACAGCGAAGACAGACCTTTATCGGAAGTATTGCAAAGCATCAGGGAAAAGGAAAATGGCGGAGAAGCAATTAATCCGAAATCAGGCAACGACGATTTAAAAAAATATTTTGATGAAGTGATGCCCGATTATGATAAAGATCGCGTTTATACATCGGATATAAAAAAGGTGGTTCAGTGGTACAATACCTTGCAAAAACTGAATATGCTTGATTTGCTTGATAAAAAAGAGGAAGAAACAGCTGACAGTTCGGAAGCTGATTCAACTGAAAAAAAGGAAGAAGTAAAAAAAGAAGAGAAATAAAATAACACTGCACATATAAAAAAGCATGGTCAGAAATGGTCATGCTTTTTGTTTTAGGTTAATTTATACATTGGTTATTTTGAAAGCAAAAAGCCTGGAAACCCTTGGCACAATCACGTTAATCGTCTGTTGGTAACACTTGTATAAAAGAATACTATTACTTTTATTTCGGATATAAAAGGTGAACCCTGAAATAGGTTCAATTTTTTTATCAAAGGAAACTCAACTTCATTCGTCTATTTACCACTACTAAAATATCGTATCCGAAAGTCCAGCAGAGCCTGACGAAATTCATCTGCCGACTTGTATCGCTGCTCGATTCCCAGCAAAAGCCTGTGATAAACCTCATCGCGTGTATAGTGGTTGGGTGGCTTTTTAAAATGATATTTAGATGCCGCTTTCAGTAAAATTTGCATTAACTCAGGAGGTATTACCTTTTTTACCTTTAATGGAAATGACGTTTGAAGGTTCATCAGCTTAACTGAAATATTACTTTCGTAGGCAGGCTCCTTAATAATCATTTCATAAATAAGCAGTGCAATATTGTACAGGTCAGAGTGAAAACCGGTAAGTTCATGAAAACCCAAAACCTGTTCGGGGGGGCTGTAAACCAAAACAAATGGCCGCTTCGACCGTACAGTAGTTTGAGGAGGAGCCTCTCCTGCCTTACGAACCATACCAAAATCGATAAGCTGAAACTGCGGATTTTTGTAATGTAGAATCCCGGCCTTGTTGCACAAAAAAAGAACATTAGCCGGCTTAATGTCTGCATGAATATAACCCTTCTGGTGCATAGCTTCAACCGCATCGAGCAGTTGGAACCCGCATTCAAGTGCCAGGCGGATTCTTTTCTTTTTTAACACCCAGCGATACCTTATGTAATACCCCAGTTCGAGGTTTTGCACAAATTCTGAAATTAAATAGTGACGCTCATCCTGGTATACATATTCAAAAGGTGCCAGCAAATTTGGATGAACCCCGTACCAGTCGATTTCACTTTTAAAATGTTCTACCTCACCAGGATCTTTGGCCATTTCAGAGGGCAACATTTTAATAACTACCGACTTACCTTCAGATGATACCCCTTTAAAAACCCGGCTGAATTTGGAAACTTTTCGCAAATGCGACCTGGAGGCATTCGGAAAAAATATATAATCATCGTTGATACCGTGGAGTACTATTTTTTTATTGATGCCCATTCTCTTACAAATATTATTCAGCTTTTGGGAAACTAATTTAGTTTTTTTTAGGGAGGTTTTATAATTAGTTCAATTTTTCATGTACAGAACTAATGAAACCTGCCATTTACCGCGCAAACCCTTTTGTATTTTTTAATATTACCCTCTAAATCAAAAACTTCAATATATATAACGTAGATTCCGATAGAAGCCTTCTGTTCAGCATCAGTTATTCCATCCCAGGTAAAAGTTCCTTCAGTGGCCAGCAACTCGTTCTCGGCTACACTTCTAATTTTTCGCCCCTGGGCATCAAACACTTTAACGTTAGCCACATAACCCGGCACATTATAATTGTATCGTATAAAAAGAATATCATCTACCCCATCGTTATCGGGTGAAAAAGCTTCAGGTTCAATTTTTATTTCATTTTCTGAATTTTCCAGCTTAGTGAACATTGAATTTTTATAACCCGGAGTTGCAAATCCAGCACTTTCAGCTGCTGAATGCCAGGTTGATGCTTCTTTTGATGGTAAATCGGGATGCAACCGTTCCAGGCTTACCCCTTTGGTTGTCGTAAGTAATTTGAAGTGCATTTTATCATCATAATACAGATAATCAGAAATCATCCCTGAAGTATCTACCAATACTATTGAACCACCGGTATTGGGCAACGATGGAAAATTGTTCATGTCAAAAAACGCCTGTGGATACTCTGTCCAATACTGGTTTTTTATCAATTGCTGATTGATGGACAATACCTGGTAAGCCCCGGGAAACAACAAATCTCCATGGCTGGTGATACGACAGGGATTCTTAATCTCACCGCTTTCGTCAAACGAAGCCAGGTAAAACTGCTTTAAATTTACCGGAAATGCCGACCGGTTATATAATTCCACAAAATTGACACCATTTTCCAAGGCATCCCATAACAATTCATTAATAATTACATCGCCTGGTGAGGCTTTAATTGGAATGGAAAAGGCAGTTTCATTATGCAAGATGTTGTTTCCCGCAATATCTGTTAAAGATTCATCCACTTTAATATGATACAACACTCCATTTTTCAATGACCTTTTTAGTTTTAAATCCAGCCGGTTCAACTCATCAACATTAAAAATAACTGAGTCAATCAATTCGGATTCATTGGTAATAGTAAACTTTTCAGGGGTTGAATTAAACCATGACATAGATTCACTGAACTGCAATCCTATTATGGAATTGCTAACCGGATAAGCTCTCAACAAATCAGGAGGAGTAATATCAGGATTATTTTTGTAAACCGAATTCGTTCTTCCCGGAGTACCTCCTTTTGTATCAGCGGAAGCCAACCAGTTCTCTGGTGTTTCTCCCGGATTTGCAAAATCAATACGTTCCAGGCTAAATCCCCCGTTGGCCTTTAAATCATCGGTTATCCATGATGATTTATAATCGGTTTTACAGATCAATTCCTTTTGGCCGTTAAACAAACTTAATGATCCGCTTAATGGCAGAGCCGGCCAGTTAATTACCGCTATTCGTTCGATATCCGGGTCAAACTCATCAAATGAATTTGCAGGACAAAGTACCATATAATCATTAGGCGGTATTTCCATATAAGGCAACATCCGTTCCGATTTGCCCACCCGGAGCGTCCATTCCCAGGCATCAATAGTTATGTCTGAATTATTGTGCAATTCTATATATTCTGATTCCGGCAAACCAGCTGAAGGTTCAGGATTAGACATAATTTCATTAATTACCGCATTATAGGGTGTTGGTTTAAAATAAACAAATTTTACCAGGGTATCCGCACTCTGGTTT
>JBJKSB010000105.1:0-76684 GCA_046704385.1 Bacteroidales bacterium
TACACTTTTTACATTCGTATTTCTCAATACTTTTTAACCAGTAATGTTCGGTATGTCCGCATTTACGACATACAACACCTTCTTGATCTCGGTATTCTTTAAACTTAGCTCTACAGGAAGCTTCATCTGGAAACTCTTCCATGAATTTGATAAGATTCATATCAATTTTTTTCCTATAATATAATAAATATTATTCCTTCCCGATAGACATAATATATTATTCAGACCCGGGTTGTGAAAAAAAGTTTTCCTGTATTCAGGTAAATTTTGAAACCATTGGTCAAATTCCAGCTTATCCTTGCTTGCCAGGTACCTTGAAGGCATTCCGCCAAGCCTGGCAAGGTGAATTAAGTCCAGTTCGTTGTTACCGTTGTCGGCAAGTGTCCATAATTGATGCAGCGCATGTTGTAACACCGGAAGCTGGTCGAAGCCGTCGCGAAGTTCGTTTATAAGTACTTCCGTAAGTCTGTTCGATACTTTACCGCCTGACAGCAGGGCCGGTTCTTCAATAACCTGTCTTATTTCATTACGCTTCAGACGGGGAACAAAAAACTGGCTAAAACCGATCATTTCAGGCAAACCTTTAAAAGCCACGCACTGGCTTATAAAGTCCGACCGCATGGTAAATACTATATATATGGGTAAATTGTCATGTAAAGCTATGTTGGCAGTTTCTAATAATAAATTCACCGTAGTGTATGCATCCACCGAAGGTTTACCCGATCGGTAATTTTCATTATTGGTAAAAAACTCTTCAAACTGATCGGCAAGTATAAACAGGTTTGCCGATTTATTGCGCCTTGTTTTTTGCTCATACGAACTGGCGTTTATCCATTGTTCAGAGGATTCATCAATATAATATTCTGAAGTTTTATAAAGTTCAACAAGGGCTGAAAAACCATTACTTAACTTTTTTTCAATTTCATCAACGTCTTTTTTAAGTTGCTTGCTCAACGATTCGGCAAGTGTATAAAGAGGATTGCGTTCAGGTTTAAAATCAACAAATAACCAATTGTTATATTCGGCATGAAAAAAACCAGCTCTTGCATTAGGTATTACGCCGGCATAAACTAATGAGGATTTACCATCGCCCGATGCACCGGTAATCATAATAATTTTCCGTTCCTCAAGTTGCTTTATAATCTTACGGATATGTACATCACGTCCTTTAAAAAAGATGGACTCCTCTTCGTTATATGGGCGCAACCCGGGATAGGGACATTTTTTTTTATTCATTTTTTAATTTGAAAATAGTTTATCAAACAATACTTTTATTTCGAGAGGGATTAGTTCAGTACTTGTAGAAATATTAATCACATTGGGAGCATCAAAACTTAAATTCTTGTTTTGTTCATGTTCTGTATCGCCAATAAGTACCATGGTTTTATTGGTTGATGCCCCGCCAGTATTTTTCCATATTTGTTGAATGAAAGGCAAAGCCCAGTTTCCGGTATGATTAAAATAGACAACGGTAAGTTGAGAGTTCTGAATTTGCCGGACAATAAATTCTAAATAGTCTATTTCTGATCGTAATGACAGATTCAGTTTTTCGACTTTTACCACATCGCTTAAAAGTTCGACTATTCCCTTTCCTTTTTCTTCATCAATTTCATTATGGATGAAGAAAATATTTGACTGTTTTATGTTGTCTTCAGCAGGTTGTTCCTCATGAATTATCGACCGTATGTCTTCGACAAATAATATCGGAGAATTATGGTTACAAAAGGCAACATTCTGAATCAGGTTATTTCGTATGGAATTAATAAAAAGGGATTGTTCCGCTGAAATCTCCTGTAATGAAATAGTTTCGGGTTGCCAGATAAAAATTCTGTACTTTTTGTTTTTCCCCTTTTGCAGATACGATTGTTGCAACCAAAATTGTTCTTCTGATATAGTAGGATCAAATTCCGAAGCATGATATTCATTTCCAATAATATGTATTGCACATTGGGTATTCCCGATCTCTTCCTGATTGGTAAAAACCCCTATATCAGCCGACTGCAGTACCTGAATCAGGTGATTATAGTATTGAGATACTGATTTACCGGCTTTAGGGACAAAGGCTTTTATTAAAGAATTCAATTTCAGATTGTTTTTAAAAGGCGTTAATATGCCCTGCTAAATTTTAAATAAGTTTTATCACGAGTGAATCATTATTAAACCAAAGTAACTTTAGTTTAAAAAGTCATTTATTTGTTACTTTTTTCATTGCATTTACCAATTTAATGCAATGAGATATCTGAGGTATCTATCTCAGATACTTAATTTTAAATAGCCTATATTCTATTTAAGTGTCAAAAGTATTTGAGGAGGGTTTTACTATCAATTAATATATGCAAAAGCGAATATTGTGTAGACAAAACAATACAATTAGTCGATTAATGAAGAAACCACTAATAGATATATAATTCATAAATAAATTCATCGATTAATATCGGTTATGTACTCCGCCGTTGTCGTATAACGACTTGATAAGCAGCGCTTTTGACCTCAAACAAATAGTATCCTTTTATTCCTTCATTTTTGCATATGTCAGTTGCAGTATTAATACCTTTGATAAGGTTTGTCTAATTAAGAATTACTTTTCGTAAACTTATTTCCATACCTGTATCAATTCTCAGCAGGTAAATTCCGGGTTTAATGGGTCCTTTTTCAAATGAAATCAGCTTTTGGTTGTGACCCGAAATTTCTTTAATAATTTCTCCGGTGATTGTCATAAGGGTTATTTTTTTGATACCGGTTTTATTCGATTTGACAAAGAGCTTGTTTGAGGCAGGATTCGGATATATCAATATGTCCTGATTAACCGGTTTGAATTCAATTATTCCCACTCCTTTAATAACTTTAATATTGATTTCAGCGGTATAGCTTAAACCGGTATGGTCGACGGCATCTACGAAAAACCGATGAATGGTATCATTAAAGGACAGGTGTTTCTTCATCACTAGACTATCGCCTGTCAGGGTATAATATTTGCTGTCGATAACTCCGTTATCGTAGTTAAACATGAAGGTGTGGGTATCCAGGGTATCCTCGTCGAGAGCGGAAAATATACCCACAAAAAGATTATTTTCATTAGTTGTGGTCAAGCTATCGCATGATAAGCTGATACCATATGGGGCTTCCGGCATATCAACAAGCTTTATAAAAAAGGTTTTCTCATAATAATTATACTGATTGTCGCGGGTTTTGATTTTTACCTGGTGCGATTTTTCTTTTTCATAATTCAGGTTTTTACCCCAAAGAGCATTTTCAATCACAAAAAAATGCTGGGTATCGGCAACTACCTCGTAGGTAAAAGAATCATCAGGGGTTTTATCTACAGTAGAAAGTATACCAACAGGACTGTTACCGGAATTATTTTCATCCACGGTTTGATTGTTTAGTAAGATATCGGTAGGAGAATAATCGAAAGCCAGTGGCAATTTTATAAGTTCGTGCGGGTAGGTGGTAATTTGTTTACCTTTTTTTGAGGTGCTGTATTTTCCAAGACCAAAGTAAGCTTCATTGTCTATAATAAAAGCGACAGGGTTCAGTCTTTTGGTGGAGATCCCGGGCATGTCATTAAGTTTCGTCACTTTGTTTGATTGGGGGTGATACCTGAAAATACTTGCTGTGTTACCGTAACATAAAAAGGCGCTGTTACCTTCAGCAATTACCGATCCGTTTGATATGGAAAAAGTTGAGCTATCTTGTGAATTTTTCTCAATCCATTGGTTTAATTCCGGATTAAACTCATAAATATCGCCCAAAGCAACTGATTTTGAATTTATACCACCGGCAAGATAAATTTTATCATAAATTTCAAAAGTCAGCGCACCGTTCCTTGGGGCAAATGAAGGTGTTGGTAATGAATTCCACCGGTTTTGTTCGGCATTATAGCTGAAGAAATCGTTAAACCGAACAGTGTCATTTCCATTAGAATACTGAATGCCGGTACCTACATACGACTTGTTGTTAAGGACGAATGACACTGCTTCAGAGCGGGCCTTACCATTAAAATCGGCTATTTGATTCCAGAAGTTTATGGCAGGATCAAAACAATAAAAATCCTTAAAGTTATGATTAGTCAACTTGTTAAATCCCAGCCCGATATAAACCTTTCCTCCCAGAACAAATGAAACTGCATTGGAACGCGCCTCTCCCGGAAAGGTGGAAATCCTGGTCCAATTATTAGTTGAAGTGCTGAATTTCCAAAGATCGTTAAAAACCGCTGTTTCATTTTCTCCCAGCCCGATGTAAACTTCGTTATTAAGAACAAAGCTAATGGCTCCCGAACGGCCGTCACCCAAAAACAGGCCAATACCTCCGCAATTGTTTTTAATGTTGTATGTAATAGTATCAACCGGAATGAAGGGATCGTTGCTTATGACTAGCAGGTTACCTTTCGGTGAAGGAAGGGTATTGAAAGGGATATAGTTTGTAAAAACCAGCGTATCGGTAGTTTCCGGCTGTAACTCGCCGCGTGTTTTATCAAGTTTAATCTGGTTTGAACAGGCACCGCTTATGGCCACATCGTCAATATAAACGCCATCGAAGGTATTTATGATATCGGAAGTAAAATGAAACCTTATGTTAAGGGAATCGCCTTTGATGACATAGCCTGATAAATTGAATGACTTCAGGCGCCAGTCAATGGTATTATTTACTTCATCTAAAGTTATCCACGGACCATGGTTTACAGAAAGTTCTGTGCTTAAAAAATCGCAGCAGGCTTCCATATCATTAAAAATATGATAACTGAGTTTACAACTGTCGGGATCGGTTATTGTAATGGCATTTTTCAGTGAAATATAATTATCTGAGTTGTTTGCATAATTAGCATCCGGACTGTCAGTTAATGCAACGCTACCATTGTAAGAACTATTTGTTAAACCCCAGCCACCGGTGAAATCCCAGTTTATTAAACCATTCTCAAAATCATCATAAAAATCGATGGGAAAGTAATAATGTAAGGGGGCACTTCCGCCATTTTTAAGCAGAATGTTAAACCGGGTTTCGTTTCCGCAAACCTGAACAGTATCAATGTTTTTCGGCGAAAAGCTTAGTATTGGATAGGGTTTCCCTTTTCCCTGGACAAAAATAAATGTGGTGTCCAGATTTTTTGTGTTATTTATGATACCGATTTTCCCATTATAAATCAAGGAATCAGTGGGTGTGAAATTAATTTTAAGGTTTTCGAAAGAGCCCGGTACAATGGTAGGATTAAAAGCGGAATCTACTATAAATTCATCTGACGATGAAAAGACTTTTAAAATTTTCAAAGTATCGCAACCCTGGTTAAACAATTGCATGGTGCGCATATTCGAAACTGTAACAGGAGTTGCATCAAATATTAGGCTATCGGAAGCCGGCACCAGCAAACTCATTTTTTGGATGGAATAGGTGCACAAAATGGAATCATCCGGTTTATAGGGATCATTGCTGAAAATGTGAACAGCCGATTTATAAAAATCATCTTCAGTATAATTTGCATCAAAAGAAACGACAAGATCCCTGGAAACGCCAGGCGGAATGGTGCCTGAAGAATCACTTAAAACCAGATCCGCTACATTTGTTTCCTTAATTTCTGAGAGGTTATTTGGAATAGTACTGATAACATAATCAAGAGGCAGGGAACCTGTGTTTTGTAGCGTGATTGTAGAGTTAATATTTTCACTGCAATTAAGCAAGGTGTCAATCCGGTTATCAGAAATTACAAGGTATGGATAAGGATTACCTCTACCCGAAACATCCAAATAACTCGTATCGCTACCGATGCCGGAATTAACCATACCAATCTGGCTGTTGTAGATAATGGAATCCACAGGTTCAAAAATGATTTCAACATAACCGGTATCAGCCGGAGCAATGCAACGGTTATAATTTGGATTGATACTGAAGGCCTGGATTTTGGCCAAGATTTGGGTAATATGTAAGGTATCGCATCCGAGGTTCACGAATCCCGACTTAAGTGTATCTTTTTCAAATACATTTTGGTTACCAAAATGCAAGGAACTGTCCAGCAAGGTTAAGGTACTGTACTTATTAATTTTGTATTTGCAGTAAAAGGTGTCTATCCTCTGGAAGGGGTCGTTGCTTTCAATCCGAAATTGTTGTTTAATATTTTCACCTCCTGTCTCGGTGGCATTAAATGATAGCGTCAATTCTTCAGTGGCACCCGGAGCTAACATTGCTTCCGGTATATCTACCAATATTTTACCGATGCCCGATCCGGTAAGTTTAATATCATCCAGACTGACACCGTCCTTGGTAATTGCTCCATCAGTTTTGAGCCTGAACATAATATTCAGGGAATCACTGGTGCTGATATATTCAGCCAGATTAATTTGTTTTGTTATCCAGGCGCTGGTGCCAGTCTCCTGATCAATACTTATCCAGGCTCCATTATTGACCTTTATTAACGTTTCAACCAGGTCACAACATTCTTCTATTTCGTATTTTATGCGGTACGAAAGCCAGCAATTTGTTTTATCAAATACCCTGAAAGGTTTTTTCAGACAGATAGATGCATCGGAATTATTCTGATAAAAACCGTCAGGACTATCACTAATAAAAGTATTTCCATCAATGGTTTCCGTTGCCCAGGGGCCGACGATTTCCCAGTTTTCCAGGTTGTTGTCAAAACCGTCGTAAAAATCCTGGGGGATTGAATATTCCAGGGTATCTGAACCATTATTATGGATTTTAATTTTTGAATGGACCGTTTCATCACACAACAGGCTGGTATCAATAACAGTGGCACTAAGCTCTAAAACAGGATAGGGATTTCCCTGGCCTTTAACTCTGAAATAAGTTGTGTCGTTAACCATATCATTTTTGACAATATAAATATTGCCGCTTGTAACTATGGAATCCACTGGGTTAAATGTCACTTTTAACCTGACTGAATCATTTGGAGCCACCAAGATATTTTCATTTAAGATTCCGGAAAATCTTGGATTATCAGAAAACACTTTTTCTATTTTCAGGGTGTCGCAACCGGTATTCATTAAATATAGCCAGGATGTATCTGACAACAGAACATTAATGGGATTAAAAACCAATGAATCATTTGAAAGTACCAGTGTACTAAAACGGTTGAGTTCAAAATAACACGAAACGGTGTCTGATTTTTTTAAAGGATCATTCGTGTGGATACAAAACCGGGTAAAGAAAAATGACTCATCAATGATATTGGCATTGAATTTAATAAAGACGGTATCTTTTGTCCCGGGAGCAATGGTTCCATAATTTTTATTAAAGTGGATGTTTTCGGTGCCGGTTCCTGTAATATTAATGTTATCAATTAATACTCCGTCAAAAGTATTGGTACCATCACTGGTAAAGCGGAAACGTAATCCGAGAGAATCGCCGGGGTTAAGATATTCTGAAAGGTTGAATGTTGCGTTATTCCGGTTATTTATGCCATTTTTATGGAGAATTTCAAGCCATTCGTTATTATTGATTTGAATTTCAGCCATAAAGGCATCACAACAATTTTCCATTTGCGTTTGGTAGTCAAAGTTTAACTGACAATTTTCAGCATTGAAAACCTTGATTTTATTTTTAAGTGATACTATCGAATTTGAGTTGTTTGAATATAAATCGTTGGGGCTGTCAGCCAGTACATGGTTTTTTGTAATTGTATCATATTGAATTCCCCAACTGCCTGTTACATTCCATTGGGAAAGATCTTCTTCAAAATTTTCCGTGAAATCCGTTGGAATTTTGTATTCCAGTGAACTTTTTCCGTTGTTTTCAATAATCAGGTTTACCACAGTAGAATCGGTGCAATCCAAGGAGGCCTCAATTTTTTTATTTTGGATATAAAAACCGGGAGCTGGCAACCCTTTTCCCAAGACGATGATGGTATCTTTGGGGGCTTTTCGATAATTACTTTCGATAACTATCCATGAATTATAAGTTTTATCAGTTTTCGGTTTAAATACGATTTCAAAAGCCAGTGAATCAAGTGGGTTAATTACCCGGTTGTTGACTTCAGGAGCCAGTATATCACTATCGCCTGATGTAATTGAGCTTATTGTTACCGGATACGAATTGTAATTCACAGCAAATATTTCTTTAGTTTGTGAAAGACCGGTAAGCAGGCTGTCAAATTCAAGTGTATCCAGCTTTGCTCCAAAAAGCAGGGCCGGTTCTTCCGATAATTCATAAGCACCCATATCCACTATAGAATCCGTCAACCCGCGATAAATACGGTTGTTACCTGCAAGGTCGTATCGTAAATTAATGCCGCCAAAGTTTGGGCTGCCCATATCTATACATGGGCTAGTAGGCTTTAATGTATAAATGCCGTTCTCAATATTTTCAAATTCAGGGTCAATATCTAAATTTCCGTTGGTGTTGAAACCTGCATTAAGAATATCACTGAATAAAATATAATTTCCCGGGTTGGTTAACTCCTTTATATTGCCGGATTGATTGTAAGCAATTATGCAATTTTTAATAACAGGAGTATAACTGTTCCGGTTAATTCCGAAACCACTGTTTTGTACAATAATATTATTGACGATCAGCGGATTTCCGTTGTCGCTTATTTCAATTCCGGTTCCTGAATTGCTGGCTATCAGGTTGTCAATAATTTGAGGATTGCTGTTTCGAATGTAAATAATTCCATTTGACCCCACAGCTTGGCTTTTTATGAATTTACAATTTCGAATACGTATTTTGTTAAAATCTTTAATGGCCAGAATTCCTCCCTGCTGATCAATCCAGTTTGAACCAAAAGCATTTCCAAAATAAAATTCGCAATAATCGAAAAATGAGCTATCGTTGGTTGCCGGCGTATTTATAAACCGTATACCCTGCCATCCACCGGAAGAACTTGTCAGCAGACTATCACCAGCTGTAAAAACAATCTTTTCATTAAAGGTGCCGCACGCCAGCAAAGTTCCTTCAACGTTTATACTAAAATGACCCTGAAATTCCAAAAGAGTACCAGGATTAACCGTCAACGTTACACCATCCTGAACGGATATGTTACCGGTGATTTTAACCGTATCGGCACTCAATACTTCATCTGAGTCGATAATTCCGCTTTTTAATATGGTGGTTTGGGCCTTAATTGTAAAAAAGTTTACAAAAAACACGCACAATAAGAGTAATTTATGGTTCATTTGGCTACAATTTTACCTTATTTGAAAAACCTGAATTTTGCAAAACCGGATTCAATAAATTATACTTTGGTGTTCTGGTTAATATTGAATATCAAATAATTTGGTTTTGTAATATGAATCAAAAATAAGACAAAATTTATTATATCGATAATAAATTTCTTAAAAACCAGATATTTAAAATTGTTCTATATTGTAACCCATTTATTCTAGCTAATGGTTATGTGGGGGAAGGGGACAGTTTATTCACCGCAGATTTTTTAGTTTCTCTGATTAATTTTTCGCTAATCCTAAAATTGGTTTTTTTGAATTTCTGTAATAATCTCTGATACTGAAATTATATATCCTTTTTCTTTTGCAATTATAAAAACACCAATTGTTCCGGTAAAGTCTAATTTTAATAGTTTAGCTTCCCTTCTACCTTTGAACTCATCAATAATCAATAAACATTCCTTTTTTTCCAAAGCTAAAGCTATGGAACTTGCCTCACCGGAATCTAAATAACTTTCTAAGATTTTCCTATTATTTTTTTGATTTTCAGATTTCAACGCTATATTTGCACCTTCAACACACGATCTTTTTATGGTTGATGTTATAAAGAAGAGCTGAGAGATTAGGCTCAGTGAAGCTCTAGCAACCTTCCCCCTAAAAGGAAAGGTGCTAACACCTAACTCGCCCGGATATTCTTGGTGAGAAATTATAACAAACAATTTAAATGAAAAATTGCACAACATTACATGACGAAAACCTGAATGAATTGCAAAGAGCGCTGTTGCGTTGTTATGCGGTATCTTATTGTCTGGCTTTTTCAAAATCGAGTATGCGCCAGCAGGTGCAATAACATTTTCCCCAAACCGGTTTTTATGTAATCCCCTGATTCAAGGAACCAGTAAGGGTATTACCCAATAAAATTGACACAAGTGTTTTAGAGACAGACTAAAACACCGATAAACTTGAATAATAAAGCGACAGACATTTTAAATATTGAAAATAAAAACAAAAAGTTGAAATAACTTTTTAATATAAAAAACAGAATGAAAATAATGGAAACAGAGTGTTTGATAAAAGAGGAATACTTATCGCACGATGGAGGTAAGAATGTAAAATATTTAAAATATAACCAGGAATTTATCCTCGAAAGCGGAGAATCGTTACCTGAAATAGATATTGCTTATACCACCTATGGTAAGATGAATGCCGATCAGAGTAATGTGGTGTGGATGTGTCACGCATTTACGGCAAACTCCGATCCTGTAGATTGGTGGCCGGGAATGGTTGGGGAAGGATATTTTTTTGATCCTGCCAAATATTTCATTGTATGTGCCAATATTATAGGATCGTGTTATGGATCAACAGGGCCGCTTTCAATTAATCCAAAAACCGGCCGACCTTATTTCAGAAGTTTTCCACAGGTTACAGTACGAGACCAGGTTAAAGCCCACGAAATTTTACGTGAACACCTGGGAATTCATAACATTTACCTGATTTTAGGTTGTTCTATTGGAGGACATCAGGCCCTTGAATGGACCATCTCAAACCCAGATTTGTTTCAGAATGCTTTTTATGTAGCTACCAATGCGGTAAATTCACCGTGGGTTACAGCCTTCGACGAAAGTCAGCGTTTAGCGATACTGGCCGATCAAACCTATTTTGAAGATCGTCCCGAAGGTGGTGCAAATGGTATGAAAGCTGCCCGAAGCATGGCCTTAATCAGTTACCGGAATCGTAACGCCTATAATAAAACACAGGCCGAAGAAGATATCGATAAACACGATAATTACAAGGCCAGTTCTTACCAGGCTTATCAGGGTGATAAATTGGTAAAACGGTTTAATGCTTACTCATATTTTTACCTTACCAAAGCTCTCGATTCGCATAATGTAGGAAGAAACCGCGGAGGCTTTGAAAAAGCACTGGCCCGAATCAAAGCAAAGGCGTTAATTATCTCTATCGACACCGACTTATTATTCACAACAGAAGATCAGCAAATTATTCACAAATATATACCCGGAAGCAAACTCGAATTTTTGGAATCATTCTACGGCCACGATGGATTTTTACTGGAATTTGAAAAGCAGAATAAAATTTACGCTGATTTTCTGGGATTGGAATAAACCAGTGATTGGAAAATTGGAACAATAAAACATTCAAACACTTGAACAATATAACATTCGAATAATAATAAAATGAACCCACATATTAAAATAGGATTAATTGGCTTCGGGACAGTTGGCGAAGGACTGTACGAGGTTATGCAGAAGTCGCAAAATGCACGCGCTGAAATCAAACGGATTTGCATAAAGAATCCGGAAAAACGCAGGAAACTTACCGGCGAAATTTTTACGCTAAATGTTGATGAATTAATTAACGACGATGAAATTAACCTCATTGTTGAGTTAATTGATGATGCAGAAGATGCCTACCATATTGTTAAAAAAGCATTGATAAGCGGCAAATCGGTAGTATCGGGAAATAAGAAAATGATTGCCACCCACATAAAGGAACTCATTGAAATACAGAAGGAATATAATGCAGCATTATTGTATGATGCTTCAGCCTGCGGAAGCATTCCGGTTATCAGGAACCTGGAGGAATATTACGATAATGATTTGTTAAAATCAATTACAGGAATACTTAACGGATCATCAAACTTTATTCTGACCCGTATTTTTAATGATAAAATGGATTATTCCACTGCCCTGAAAATGGCTCAGGATTTGGGTTTTGCTGAAAGCAACCCTGTTTTTGATGTGGAGGGATTCGATAGTTTATATAAGCTTGTGATTTTGGCAGTGCATGGTTTTGGAACAATGGTAAATCCTGATGATGTACTGAATTATGGAATATCGAAAATATCGGATTTTGATATTCAATATGCCCGCGAAAAAGGGTATCGGATTAAACTGGTTGCCCAGGTTACAAAAATCAGCAAAGGTAAAATTACAATGTACGTGTTGCCTCGCCTGGTAACACCTGATAAATATATTTATGGTGTTGAGGATGAATTTAACGGAGTGGTAATTCAGGGCGAAGCTTATGATAAACAATTTATGTTTGGGAAAGGGGCCGGGGGACATCCAACGGGTTCTGCAGTATTGTCGGATATTACTGCCCGTTTGCATAATTACAAATACGAGTACAAAAAACAAAAATATTTTACCGTGCCCGACTATAGCACCGATCACAAATTAAAAATATATTTAAGATATACTAACTCACTTGGTTTCAGCCATTTCGATTTCGAAGAAATTTTGGAACGTTACACCTCTAAACAAAATAACTATGTTATTGGTACAATTAAGCTGGATAACTTATTAAAAATTAAAAAACTGCTTCCCAAATTAGATATATTTATCGCCTATTTGGGAGATTTAGTTAATACGTATTGAAGCAAAATCAGCGTTTGTCTGCGAGCTTAAAAAAACAGGAAGGATAAGAAAAATGTCAGATAAGAAAGTTAGTATAGAAGAATTAGTAAAAAAACGAATATTAATTCTCGATGGTGCTACAGGTACAATGATTCAAAGATATAAGCTTACTGAATCGGATTTTAGGGGAGAAGAATTTAAGGATCATCCGGTTGACTTAAAAGGCAATAATGATTTGCTTTCTGTAACACGTCCTGAAATCTGTAAAGAGATACATAAAAAGTTTTTAGAGGCCGGTTCCGATATTATTGAAACCAACACCTTTAATTCAACCAGCATATCACAGGCTGATTATTCCTTGGAATCGCAGGTGCGACGGATTAATGTGGAAGCTGCAAAAAATGCCCGTGAAGTAGCAGACTTATTCACTGCTCAAAATTCGGATAAACCCAGGTTTGTTGCAGGATCGATGGGACCTACCAATAAAACAGCATCTATTTCACCCGATGTAAACGACCCTTCAAAACGGTCAATAACGTTCGATCAATTGGTGGACGCTTACCAGGAGCAAGCCGAAGGATTAATTGAAGGAGGAGTTGATCTACTTTTAATTGAAACAGTTTTCGATATTCTGAATGCCAAAGCAGCCTATGTTGGTGTAGTAAATGCCTTTGAAAAATATAACACAAAATTGCCTATAATGATGTCGGTGACTATTGCCGACAAAAGCGGTCGTACGCTTTCAGGCCAAACCGTTGAGGCGTTTATTATCTCGCTTTCGCATATGGATTTGTTGAGCATCGGGCTGAATTGCAGTTTTGGTGCTGAAGGTTTGCGTCCTTATTTGGAGGAACTGGCTGCTAAAGCGCCATGGTTTATTTCTGTTTATCCCAATGCCGGACTACCCAACCAACTGGGTGAATACGATGAATTGCCCAAAACAATGGCAGGCCAGATTGAAGGTTTTCTGAAAAACCAACTGGTGAATATTGTCGGAGGCTGCTGTGGTACCACTCCCGATCATATTTCAGCTATTGCTGAGATAATAAAAGGATATAAGCCACACGAACGCTCTGTGTTAAAAACCGAAACCCGGTTAAGTGGTCTTGAACCCTTGAAAATTTCGAAGGAACGTAATTTTGTAAATATTGGAGAACGTACCAATGTGGCGGGTTCAATGAAATTTGCCCGTTTAATTCGCGAAAAAAAATACGAAGAAGCTCTTTCTATTGCCCGCAACCAGGTTGAGGGTGGTGCCCAGGTTATTGATGTAAATCTTGATGACGGATTACTGGATGCCGTGCACGAAATGACAACTTTTCTGAACTACATTGTTTCGGAACCTGAAATTTCGAGGTTACCTGTAATGATTGATTCCTCGAAATGGGAAGCAATCGAAGCCGGCTTAAAAGTCTTGCAGGGCAAGGCTATTGTAAACTCAATAAGCCTGAAGGAAGGGGAAGAGGAATTTATTGATAAAGCAAAAAAAATACGCAACTACGGAGCTGCAGTAGTAATTATGGCCTTTGATGAAGAAGGCCAGGCTGTTACTGCTGACCGTAAGCAGGCTATTTGTAAAAGAGCCTATGATATATGGGTACATCAGCTGGGATTTCCTCCTGAAGATATAATTTTCGATCCCAACATCCTGGCCATTGCCACAGGGATGGAAGAGCACAATAATTACGGAGTTGAGTTTATTGAAGCCGTGACATGGATCAAGGCGAATTTGCCCCATGCTAAAATCAGTGGCGGGTTGAGCAACCTGTCGTTTAGTTTCAGGGGGAACAATACCGTTCGTGAAGCTATTCATTCGGTGTTTTTGTATTACGCCATTAAAGAAGGAATGGATATGGCTATCCTGAATCCGGGAATGATCCAGATTTATGATGATATTCCAAAGGATTTGCTGAAACTGGTTGAAGATGTGGTGTTAAATCGACATCCCGATGCCGGTGAAAAATTGATTGAGTTTGCCGAAACCATTAAAAATGATGGTAAGGAAGAGGTTAAAACTTTGGAATGGCGGGAAAAATCGCTTGAAGACCGGTTGATTTATTCTTTAATGAAAGGCATTAATGATTTCTTGCAGCAGGACCTTGACGAAGCTTTGCAGAAATATTCACCTACATTACGCATTATTGAAGGGCCGTTGATGGATGGAATGAATGTGGTTGGAGACCTTTTTGGTGATGGGAAAATGTTCCTGCCCCAGGTGGTTAAAACTGCACGGGTTATGAAACAGGCAGTTGCCATCCTACAACCCTACATTGAGGCTGAAAAGGAAAATGGTGGCGGAGAGCGCACCTTTAACGGTAAAATTCAGATGGCTACTGTTAAAGGCGATGTTCATGATATAGGTAAAAACATTGTAAATGTGGTACTGGCCTGCAATAATTACGACACGATGGATCTTGGAGTAATGACTCCCTGCCAGACGATCCTGGATTCGGCACGTGAAAACAATGTGGATGTGATAGCTTGTAGCGGTCTTATTACCCCATCGCTTGATGAAATGGTTACAGTGGCGCAGGAAATGGAGAAAAATGGTTTTACCATTCCTTTATTTGTTGGTGGAGCAACAACCTCGAAACTTCATACAGCCTTGAAAATAGATCCTCATTATAGTGGACCAGTGGTTCATGCCAAAGATGCCTCTGAGGCTGTAAAGCTTATGAACGAAGTAATGAATAAGGAAACAGGCCCGGCATTTTGTGCCAATCTGAAAAAGGAATACGAAAAGATACGAATACATCATAATAACACAGGTAAAGTGCTTTTAAGTCTGCAAGAAGCGCAAAATAAAAAAATGCCTTTTAATATTTCTGAAGCAGATATAGTGAAACCCCAAAAATTAGGTCTGAGTTTGATTGAAGATTATGATTTGGCTGAAATTCGCAACTATATCGACTGGACGTTTTTCTTTATATCATGGGATTTTAAAGGTAAATACCCTGATATTTTAAATGATCCGGAAAAGGGTGAAGAGGCTAAAAAATTATATGATGATGCCAATAAACTCATAGATCAGATTATTGAAGAAAAGGCTCTGCAGGCTAATGCCGTTTATGGTTTATTCCCTGCAAATGGTGAGGGTGAGGATATTATTATTTACGATGCTTACGACGAAACCAAAGAAATTGCCCGTTACCATGGATTACGGCAACAAAATCCTGCCCCCAACAGTGAATATTGTAATTCTCTATCGGATTTTGTGGCTCCGGTATCATCGGGAGTTAAAGACTATGTGGGAGCATTTGCAGTTACAGCCGGAATCAATATCGAAAAGAAACTGGAAGAGTATAAAGCTAAAAATGATGAGTACCTGGGTATCTTAATCAAATTTGTGGCCGATAGGTTGGCTGAAGCTTTCACGGAATTAATCCACCTAAAAATCAGGAAAAAATGGTGGGGTTATGCCCCTGATGAAAAAATCAGTTTTGATGATTTACTGGCCATGAAATACCGTGGCATTCGCCCGGCAATAGGATACCCGGCCTGCCCCGAGCATACCGAAAAGCAAATGCTTTTTGATTTAATCGGGGCAAATAATGCCGGCATCAGTTTGACTGAGAATTTTGCCATGATGCCAAATGCTTCGGTTTCCGGTTTGTTGTTGGCGCATCCAAAATCAAGCTATTTCGGGATTGGTAAAATTGGTAAAGATCAGGTTGAAAATTATGCAAAAAGGAAAGAGTGGGATACAAGCAAAGCGGAGAAATGGCTGGGTCCGTTACTTAATTATTAGTTCAAAAACAACTTTGCCAACTTTATATCACCAACAAAAACAATGAGATTTTTGGTATTTCTGCATTTACAATATAGCTTAGCAGCCTGAAATTACTGTTACTAAAACAAATTAAAAAATTATTAACCGATTATTCGAATGAAAGTAATTGACCTGATTAACAACAGAAAAAAAACCCTTTTTTCAATTGAAATTGTGCCCCCGTTAAGAGGAAATAAACTTGAGGGCATTTATAGAAAGATTGATCAGCTGGTGGAATTTAACCCGGCTTTTATTAATATTACCTATCATAAGGATGAAGCTGTTTACACAACGTTAAAGGACGGTTCGGTTAAAAAGAGAATTATATCAAAACGGCCTGGTACGGTAGCGTTAACAGCGTCAATAATGAACAAGTATAAGGTTGAAGTGGTACCTCATATTACTTGTGGGGGATTTACCCTTGACCAGGTGGAAAATGCCTTAATCGATTTTAACTTTCTGGGAATTGAAAATCTTTTAGTTTTGCAGGGTGATGCAGGTCGAGGCCAGACAAAATTTATACCAGAAGAGAATGGGCATACCCACGCTGTTGATTTGCTTGAACAAGTGATGCATATGAATAAAGGCAAATACCTTGATGAAAAACTGGAGCAGGGTTACCCATCGAATTTTTGTGTGGGAGTAGCAGGATATCCTGAAAAACATTATGCAGCCGCTAGCCTCGATTCTGACATCCAATACCTGAAAGCTAAAGTACTGGCCGGGGCTGATTACATTGTGACCCAGATGTTTTTTGATAATCAAAAATATTATGAGTTTGTAGATAAATGTCGCGCGGAGGGAATTGATGTGCCCATTGTTCCGGGTTTAAAACCTATAGCATTAATAAATCAGGTTAATGTTTTACCAAAATTATTCCACCTGCATATTCCCGAAACTCTTGAAAAGGAGATACTAAAATGCAGAACCGACGAAGAAGCACTTGAAGTTGGAACTCAGTGGGGAATTGAACAAGCCAGGGATTTGATACAAAATGGTGCACCCGTTTTGCATTTTTATACGCTTGGAGCAGGGAATAGCATAAGAAAAATAGCAGAGGCAATATTTTAAAAAGCGGTAAGTAAAGTATACACTGAAGCCAAAATTATATTGGGGATATAATTGTAGAAGGGGTTTGTTCTTTAATCTGTAACCAGGGCTAAAACACAAACCCCACATCCCTCTTTGCCATTTTTAAAGAACAGTTTTATATAATAGGGCCCCGTTTTGGTACACATAAAATCAAACGCTTTGTATTCAGTGTCGGTTTTTGCATTATAGTTACCGCCAAATTGTGTAAAATCATTCGACAATTCCATGATAGTTTGCCCTGGTTTTGAAGGATCATTACAGATTAAAAAACGATAATGATTACCTTTACTTAACATTAGGGTAAAAACCCCTTCTGAACGTTTTTTTACATTGGGAGCTTCAGCAAACCGAATCCTGAAATGCTTAATATACTTGGCATTGCCACCGCTATTCGCACATTTGCTAATGAACTCATCATCACATTGTCCTTTAACATTTAATGTGGCAAGGGCAAATAACATTAGTAAGAAAATCGTTTGTAATTTCTGCATACCTCAAAAATAAGAAAATATTTCTTATTGAAAATTATTTTGACTTTTCTTGTTCTAAGGCATCTAAATCAAGCTTTACGACAAAATTTTGGTAAACAAAACTAATCTTCTTATCCAATTTATCAATTTCTGTTTTGGTTAATCTCATTTTAAAAGGTTCCCCTGTTGCAGGTTGATAGGGTTTTACATTACCACTGGCATCAATGGCATTGGCATCGTAAAAAATAGTTACCCCGTTTTTTTCAATCTGAGCTCCTGTTTTTAAAGTTCTTAACTCAGCCGGTGTAATTTGTATAATTCCTCCATTATTCGGATCAACAAATAAAGCATTTTTTAAACCACTGTTATCCGTATTTTCTTGGGAATCATCCTCGCTGCTCGGAATATACATCTCTTTTTTTACTAAAATCCGGATATAATTTTTAAATTTTTCATCGCGGTATATGTAGTAATTGTTACCGATTGTATAGGCATCAACTTTATAAATTTGAGGTTCTATTTTGCGGCATCCTTTAGGCGTTTGTGAGCAATCAACCTCTTCAATTTTGCCGGTTTTCAGGTTGATTTTTTTAAATTTATTTCGATAAATATCGTAGTTCACATAAAAGAAATCACCTGACTCATCAAAAGTACTGTTATACAATTCGCAACGGTTATCGTCCATCTTGATTTTGTACTTTTGGTCCCAGGTATAAAGATTATATATAATTAGATAAACAAACGAAGCTTTTTCTCCCCTGAATGTAGCTACCAGGTAATTTCCATACTCATCTACCATAAGTTCAAGCACTTCACTTTTTTTGTAATTCGGACCTTTTATTCGGTACTGAAAACGATATCCCTTGCTTGGTTTGTTAATGGGCTGGGTTTGAGCCCATGAAAATAGTGTTGATATGATAAAAATAGCTAATACAAAAAATTTCTTCATAGCGACATGTTTTTCGATTTTCAGGAGTGGCAAAATTAAAAAAAATAAAGCAAATAAGCCTTAATTCAGGTAAAACACAATTGCTTTTTAGTTTAGTTTATCTTTTTAAGCAAATTATTTAGCGAGGTTTTTTCCATAACAATCTGTCTAACATTTTCAACAGGAATTCTTTCCTGGGCCATGGTATCCCTGTCGCGAATAGTGACCGTATTATCCTCAATGGTTTGATGATCGACTGTAATACAATAAGGTGTACCAATAGCATCCTGACGGCGGTAACGTTTGCCAATGGAATCTTTTTCCTCGTACATACAATTCACATCATATTTCAGTTCATTTAAAATGTCGCGGGCTTTATCGGGCAATCCATCTTTTTTAACCAAAGGCAGAACAGCTAATTTTACCGGTGCCAACTCAGCCGGAATTTTAAGTACAACTCTTTCGTCAGTATTTCCGTTTTCCTGTGTAACCTTTTCTTCCGTATAAGCATTTGAAAGTACTGACAGGAACATACGATCAAGACCAATAGATGTCTCTATTACAAAAGGAACATAACTTTGATTGGTTTCAGGATCGAAATACTGAATTTTTTTCCCACTGAATTTCTGATGCTGCGAAAGATCAAAATTGGTACGTGAGTGAATTCCTTCAACTTCTTTGAATCCCATTGGGAATTCAAACTCAATATCAGTAGCCGCATTAGCATAGTGAGCCAGCTTGTCGTGATCGTGATACCGGTACTTGGATTCCTTAAAACCAAGGGCTTTGTGCCAACGCATGCGCGTTTCTTTCCAGTCCTTGAACCATTGTAATTCATCACCCGGACGAACAAAAAACTGCATTTCCATTTGTTCAAATTCACGCATGCGGAAAATAAACTGCCGGGCTACAATTTCATTACGGAAGGCTTTGCCGATTTGTGCAATCCCAAAAGGGACTTTCATTCGCCCGCTCTTTTGTACATTCAGATAGTTTACAAAAATACCCTGTGCGGTTTCAGGCCGCAAATAAATACTATTGGCTTCCTCACTAACCGAGCCCAATTTGGTTTCAAACATTAAATTAAACTGACGGACATCAGTCCAGTTTTTCGATCCGGAAATGGGACAGACAATTTCACAATCTTCAATAATTTTCTTAATATCAGCCAGGTCGTCATCCTCTAACGCAGTAATAAAGCGCTTCTTAATGGTGTCAATTTTCTCCTGGTTAGCAATTACGCGCTGATTTGTAGCCCTGAATTGTGGTTCGTCAAAGGCATCGCCAAATCTTTGCGCGGCTTTGTCAACTTCTTTTTGAATTTTGGCTTCTGTTTTTTCAAGATATTCCTCGATTAAAACGTCAGCACGATATCTCTTTTTCGAATCTTTGTTATCGATCAGGGGGTCGTTAAAAGCACCCACATGGCCTGAAGCTTTCCAAACAGTAGGGTGCATGAAAATTGCAGAATCAATTCCCACTATATTTTCATTTAGTTTAACCATGGCATCCCACCAGTACCTTTTAATATTGTTTTTTAATTCGGCACCATGCTGTCCATAATCGTAAACAGCGCTCAACCCATCGTAAATTTCACTCGATTGAAAAATAAACCCATACTCTTTTGAGTGAGCTATAATTTTTTTTAAAACATCTTCCTGAGCCATATTTATTTAAATATTTTCTAATAACTGGCAAAAATAGCGGAATTGTTTCTAATAAAAAATTTATTTCCACTGTCATAATATTTCTTTAAAAAATCCGGCACTCAATTAAGTAAACCCTATTTTAGATATATATTTCTTTAATAAAAAAATTAATATTTACTTTTGCCCAATCATATTTAATTCTCAATTAATGGAGGGTTTTATTGCCTAATTTGCTGTTCATATCTCTTTGGGCTTTAAAATCAGTATTTAGAGTTTTTTAAGATATAATTTGGTGAAAAAGGAATTTGATTTTTTGGTGATAGGTTCGGGAGTTGCTGGTCTTGCATTTGCATTAAAAGTTGCTCCACATGGTTCAGTTGCAGTAGTTACAAAGTCGGAATTGCTTGATACCAATACGGCTTTAGCCCAGGGCGGAATTGCTGCCGTATTTTATGAGCCCGATAATTTTGAAAAACATATTGAGGACACCTATATTGCAGGCGACCGGTTTTCCAATAAAGATGTGGTAAGGATGGTGGTTGAAGAAGCCCCTGAAAGAATACAGGAGCTTATTGACTGGGGTGCAGAATTTGATAAAGACAAGGCAGGACAGTATGATCTGGCTCGTGAAGGAGGCCATTCCGAAAAGAGAATACTCCATCACAAAGACAATACGGGTTGGGAAATTCAGCGGGCGCTGGTTGAAACAGTTAAAACGCACCCTAATATTTCAATATTTGAACGACATTTTGCTGTCGACCTGCTGACTCAGCATCATCTGGGGAAAAAAGTTACCCGAAGCGACGAAGATATTGATTGTTATGGTGCCTATGTATTAAATATGGATACTGAGGAGGTGGACACGTTTTTGGCAAAAAGTACCATGATAGCCTCAGGTGGTTCAGGGAACCTTTATCAAACAACAACCAATCCGATTGTTGCCACTGGCGATGGAGTGGCTTTGGTATACAGGGCTAAAGGGATTGTAGAGAACATGGAATTTGTTCAGTTTCATCCAACGGCACTTTATAATCCTGATGAAAAACCTGCCTTTTTAATTACCGAAGCATTACGGGGTTTTGGTGCAAAACTGAAAAATACAAAAGGGGTCGAATTTATGTACAAGTACGATCCCAGAGGATGTCTTGCTCCGAGAGACATTGTTGCCAGGGCCATTGATAATGAGATGAAAGTACTTGGTGATGATTTTGTATATCTTGATTGTACACACCTTGATCCTGAAAATTTAAAAAATCATTTCCCAAATATTACCGCAAAATGCTTAAGTAAAGGTATAGATATAACCACACAATTTATCCCGGTTATCCCGGCGGCACATTATCAGTGCGGAGGAGTAAAAGTCGATTTAAATGGTGAATCGCATATTCATAATTTATTTGCCTCTGGTGAGGTTGCATCAACCGGGTTGCATGGTGCGAACAGGCTGGCTTCGAATTCACTTAGTGAGGCAGTCGTTTTTTCACACAGGGCAGCCATGCACGCCATTAAGAACTTGCCGAATCGGGTTATTAATATGAAAATTCCCGAATGGAATTTTGAGGGCACAACACTTCCTGAAGAAATGGTGCTTATTACTCAGACTTTTAAGGAGATGCAGATGATAATGAGCAACTATGTGGGCATTGTAAGGTCAAATATACGTTTGGAAAGAGCACTTAGCCGGTTGGAGATTATTTACAGGGAAACAGACGAATTATATAAAAAATCAATTTTGTCGAAACAGCTATGCGAGCTGCGAAATTTAATTAATGTAGGATACCTGATTATCAAATCGGCACAAAACAGAAAAGAAAGTTTAGGTCTCCATTATAATATTGATTATCCCGTTTAATAAAGTTCATAATCATTGTAATGAAACAGATTGTTCAAGCGATGCCAATTAATTTTTTTTCAAAATCCGTATACAGGAATTCTAATGATTTATTTTATTTAGGATTTAAATTTAAAGGTTTTGGTTACCATAATTTTAAACCGGTTTTAACAACATTGGGTTTTTTATTTATATTATTCTCGACGAATACTCTTTCGGCCCAATTTAAGTGTGCAACAGATTATTACGATTCCATTGCTATAGCCCACGACCCAACCATTTTAACCAGAAGGGCTGAACTTAATAAATTTACAGCGCAATTTTTAAAACAAAGTTATAAGGCTACCGATACTATTGTAATTCCCATGGTTTTTCATGTTTTGCATGAATATGGCCAGGAACATATAACGATTGAGAAAATTCAGGTGGGAATTGATCAGATGAATCTTGATTATAATGCCGGAAACACAGAATTAAGCTCTATTGTCAGTGAATTTAAAAACATTATCGGCGATGCTCAGGTTAGTTTCAGGCTGGCAAAAAAAGATCCTAATGGAAACTGTACCACAGGAGTGGTTTATTACAATACGCCCTTAACCAATGATGCTTCAAATAGTTTAAAATCAGTAATAAAAAACTGGGATCCCTCAAGCTATTTAAATGTGTGGACAGTTAAATCAATAGAATCAGGGGCTGCGGCATGGTCACAGTATCCGGGCGTAAGTGCTTATCTGGATGGAATAGTATCACTTTACAACTATTTGAACGATCATACTTTAAGTCATGAAGCAGGCCATTATTTTAATCTGCCCCACACCTGGGGTAATTCTAATGAACCGGGTTTGGATTCTAACTGCAATACGGATGACGGGGTTGCTGACACTCCTAATACGATTGGGACTACTCAAAATTGTAACTTGGATCAGACTACTTGTGGGTCGTTGGACAATGTTCAGAACTTTATGGATTATTCAACTTGTGAGTCAATGTTTACAGCTGGCCAAACGGACAGGATGCAGGCTGCACTGCATTCCATTTTAAGTGGCCGCAATAATTTGTGGACTGCAGAAAACCGTCTTAAAACGGGTACAAATAATGGATATGTTGCCCCGATGTGTGCTCCCGTAGCCGATTTTACTGATAATATTGCAGCTTATAATCCGGGCGACCCACTGGAATTTAATGATTACTCGAACATCTCAGTGCCAACCAGTTGGAATTGGTCGTTTGAAGGAGGAGAACCATCTTCTTCAACGCTTCAAAATCCAACGGTAGTTTACCATACTCCTGGAGTATATCCGGTAACCCTTACTGTTAGTAATGAAGCCGGTGAAAGCACATTAAAAAGAGACAGCCTGGTGTTTGTCCCCGATACACTTAAAGGAATAGTGGCTCCCGCTTTGGTTAATATGGAAGAAAAGGGTTTCCCCTATTATCCATCCGATATTTTTAAATCATGGAGTTTCGAAGATTCAGGTCATGGCAATTGGGAGCTGTTTAAAAATGGTAATACTGCCATGCGTATTAAAAACGACACGAATATCAACGGTACGGTTAATTCTTTGATAACTTCAAATATTAACCTGTCTAAAATTGACAATCCGGATTATATTTATTTTGATTATGCGTATGCAATGGAAAACAGCGGATCAGACGATGAGTTGAAGGTATTTATTTCGCCCAATTGTGGAGAAAAATGGATTATCCGGAGTATCCAAAGCGGCAAATCGCTGGTTACAAGTGAGAATGAATTTGTAACCTCTGAATTTATACCCAAAAGCAGCGAATGGAAGCAGGGACGAATTGATATTTCAAATTATAAGGCCAACAATTATCTTAAAATAAAATTCCAGGTAGTAAGTAATGGTGGAAATTATTTGTATATCGATAATTTACTTGTGGGGAGCCCAACGGGACTTGTTTCGCAACAATTTTTAAACCATAGCTTCCGAGTATTTCCAAACCCTGCAAGCAATGAGATTAAGGTTGAATTTAATTTGTTTTCAGATGATGATGTTAAAATACAACTGACTAATATTCTTGGAGTTAATAAATATGAATTGGTAACCAAAGGTATAGCAGGTTCAAACAGCCAAACCATTAACTTAAAACATTTAAACCTGGCCGGTGGTATTTATCTTATAACCATACAAGGAGAAAATATTCAAGGATCAAAGCGGATACTAATACAAAATTAAAATACGGTTTGCAGGCTATAGCCGGGCGATTTATTTATTCCGTGCAGGGTTTGTATGGTTTAACAAAATCATGTAAGTTTGGGTAATATTAATCTTAATAATATGAATAAAAGGCCTGGTTTTGTTGTGGTGGTTATCGTTTTTGTAGTTGCATTAGTCGCATTCTATATATTTCTGAAAAAGCAGCAAAATCCCGGATTAAATGAATTTAGCGCCGTACCGGTAAATTCTGCCATCATTGTAAACATAAAGAACCCGGTTGATTTTTATAATGAGGTTTTTTTGAAAAATGGATTATTTAAACAACTCTCAAAACTTCCCGGGGTTGATATAATGAAGAGGAATTTTGTTGAATTTGATTCAACCTTGGAAAAATGCCCAAAACTAAAGCATTTGGTTGAAAAAAATTCGATGTTGGTTTCATTTCACGACATTGGAAAAAAAGAATTTAAGCCCCTGTTTATTATTAAGGGCAATGGACGGTTTGAATCGAACCAGATATTTAAAGAGATAGAATCAATACTTGGGAACGACTACACCATTACCAGTGAAAGATATAGTCAGGTTAAAATTTATAAACTCCAAAATGGTAAGGAGCAGTTTTATTATGCCTACAATAACGGACTTTTACTGGCCAGCTATTCTGAATTTTTAATTGAGGATGCTGTTCGTCAGTCGGAAAGCGATACAATTATTACCAATGAAAAGGGATTGGCACGATTACTTGAAACCGCCGGCGACCACGCCGAAGCAAATATTTATATCCATTATCAATATTTTGGCAGCTTTTTAAATCAGATAATGTCAGCAGAATTCCTTGAAAGTGAATCAATTAAAGAAATCGGTGACTGGGCTGAGTTCGATTTAACCATGAAGAGTCAAACCTTGCTGTTTAATGGTTTTGCTTATTCCAACGCTGATCAGAACCGGTTTATGAACCTGTTCCAGGGACAAACGGCACAGAACATTAATTTTTTGAAATTTGTACCCACCAATGCGAAAAGTTTTAGCGGCTTCTCATTAAGTAATTATAAGCTGTTTAAACAACATCTTCGGACTTACATGAATCAGATGGGCGAATCGGAACGATATGTGGTGAACAACAAAAATTTTTGTTCGGCTTTTGGTGATGATGCAGAAACGAATCTTGAAAAGATATTCAGGAATGAACTCGTGCAGGTAACACTTGCTAATGGGGCGTCACTTTTTTATGTTAAAACACAGGGCTTTCGCGATGCCACCGATTTAATTAAAAATTGGTTGTCGTACTATTGTACCGAAAACCATAAAAACATCAGTCAGTTTATATCGAATTACTCTATTGATGCCGGATCAGTATTTAAAATTTATAAAATGCCGGTCGATTATATCCCAACCCGTCTTTTTGGTCCCTTTTTTAAGACCTGCGAAGCAAATTATGTTGCAGCATTCGGCGATTACCTGATTTTTGGAGATAATTATAAAACCTTATCACAAACAATCTATGATAATGTACTTCAAAAAACGCTGGCTTTTGATGCAGCATTTAATCAATTTGATAACTATTTATCATCAAAAGTAAATTACTTTGGTTTTGTTTCGCTAACCGGAAATGAAAAGATGCTTGAAGAAAGAAGCGAACCCCGTACTTTTAATTATTATAAAAATAATCAGAAAGTTATTGGCGATTTTTATGCCCTGGCTTGGCAATTTGCGGCCGAAACCGATTTGTACTATAATAATTTCCTTTTACGTTTTCAACCTTCGAACACCCTGAATGCTCAAACCGAATGGGAAACGCGACTTGATACTGTGATAGCATTTAAACCGGAGCTGGTAACGAACCACTATACAAAAGAAAAAGAGATTTTTGTTCAGGACGAGAAAAATAACATTTACCTCATTAATCATTCAGGCAGAATATTGTGGAAAAAGAAAATTGATGAACCGATTATGGGAGAGGTTTATCAGGTTGATTACTATAAAAACGGCAAATTGCAATATCTTTTTGGCACAAAATCAAAAATTCATTTGCTTGACCGAAATGGAAATTTTGTGGAACGGTACCCCATACAACTTGAAGATAAAGCCGCAGCACCGCTGGCAATTTTCGACTATGATAATAATAAAAATTACAGGTTGTTTATGCCCTTGGTTAATAATAAAATACAAGTTTTTGATATTGAGGGGAAAGTGGTTTCCGGATTTAAATTCCAGGGTACTGACAACAAAATTATAGCACCGGTTCAATATTTTCGTGACGATAACAAGGATTATATTGTGGTAACCGATGAGTCCAGGGTATATATTTTAGACAGGAGAGGCAACAACAGGGTCGATCTTAAAGTGCAGTTCCATCCATCAGTAAATAATACTTTTGAATATCAAACAGGCAATAATACCCGACCCGGACGATTGGTCAGGACGGATGTTACAGGCACCATTTACTATATTTATTTTGATGGAACAGTTGAGCAGAAGCAGATACAGAAATGTTCCCCCAGTCACTATTTTGCTGTTGAAGATATTACCGGTGACCGGCTCAACGATTTCATTTTTGTGGATGCAAATTATTTAAATGTATATGATTTATCGGGCAATAAGATTTATTCACATAAATTTTCAACCAATATTATTAATAGTCCGGCTTTTTACAGGTTTTCAGCTAACAAAACCCACATTGGAATAACGGAAGCTTCAGCCCTAAAAATTTACCTGTTCGATGAAAAAGGCGATTATCTTGAGGGTTTCCCATTACCCGGAAAAACAAATTTTAGTATTGGTTTCCTTGAATCGGGAAGTACTACGTTTAATTTAATTGTGGGTGGAAATGAGTATTATCTGTATAATTATAAATTAAATTAAATGCTGACAGGATTATTTTTAGGGGGGATCATTGTTTTATCATTCGACTTATTCTTTACCGGGCAAGTAACCGGGTTTTTGCAACAAAAAGTAAATAGTTTTGATTTATTCAAATTTTTGGTAGCGGCTCTTACGGTTTCAGTTTTTTTGGAATTGGGGGTTTTAACCGGTAAATTGTGGAATTATATTTCATCTGATTATTCCAATTGGTACGCGGCTACCATATTTTTTGTTTTGACATTAAAACTGGTCCATGATGGCCGATCGTTGCACAAAACCAAAAAGAGTGTAAATCCGCTCAATCCAAAGGGACTTATCGCACTCACCATGTTTTCAGCAATAAATGCTTTTTTGGCAGGTATGGGTTTTGGTTTAATCAATATGGACATAAAATATGTTTTTTTAAGTTTTTTGATTTTTTATATCTTAATTTTGGCAGGTTATATAGTTGGGCTTAAAATCAGACAATTAATTGATTTAAAGACTGAGTACGTAGCAGCGGTTGTGTTTATAACAATAGCAATCGTATTAATTGTAAACTTTTAAAAGCATGTTAAAATTTTTATTGATATTTTTTATTGTTCTCTATTTACTGGGTTATTTTGGCAGGCTTATTTTTAATTATTGGATCAGAAAAGTGACCAATCAGACGAATCAAAATAGTTATAATAATAACAAAAAAGAGGGCGAAGTAACGATTACTACTGACACAGGAAATTCAAAACAATCAAATATTAAAGGCGGTGAGTATGTTGATTATGAAGAGATTAATGATTAAAAAATAACCCGGATAAAAAGAATTAAATAATTTGGTTGAATTAAACAAAAACTATATATTCGCACACCGAAAATTAACGCCCAGGTGGCGGAATTGGTAGACGCGCTGGTCTCAAACACCAGTGGGGTTAAACCCGTGCCGGTTCGAGCCCGGCCCTGGGTACAAAAGCCCTCCCGCTGAGGGCTTTTTTTTCATTTTTAATGCCTATGTCAAAAGAGTCCTTAAAACAGCAAAATCTTGACTTACGGTACCTCAAAATGGCCCGTATCTGGGCAGAAAATTCGTATTGCAAAAGGAGGCAGGTTGGATCATTAATTGTTAAAAGCCGGATGATTATATCTGACGGTTACAACGGAACCCCATCAGGGTTTGAAAATGTTTGTGAAGACGAGGACAATAAAACCAAACCTTATGTTCTTCATGCCGAGGCTAATGCTATTACCAAAGTGGCCAAATCAAACAATAGTAGCGAGGGTGCTACTTTATATGTTACCTCATCACCTTGTATGGAATGTGCCAAGCTTATTATTCAGGCGGGTATTACAAGGGTGGTTTTTTCCGATAGTTATCGGTTACAGGATGGAATTTTACTGCTCCAAAAAGCAGGAATTGATATAAAACAAATTGAGATTTAAAAATTATGGGGTTTTTTAATAAAATGTCAAAAGCAGGTATGCCCCTGGTTATTGCATTGGCAATTGTTCTGGGGATGTATGTGCAGCAAAAACTCGACAACCAGCGAATCAACATCCTAAGTAGGTCGAAAGAACCGGGCAGCAAACTTGATGCTGTTTTAAATTATATTGATCAGGAATATGTGGATACAGTAGATATTCCCGCAATTGTTGAAAAAACCATTCCATTGGTTCTTGAGGATCTTGATCCTCATTCAATTTATATTCCCGCAAAAGATGTGGAGGCTATGAATGAACCACTAGAAGGTAATTTTGACGGGATAGGCGTACAATTTAATATCCAGAAAGATACGGTAACAGTAGTCAAAACCATTTTTGGCGGCCCATCGGAAAAAGTGGGAATAAAAGATGGTGACAGGATTGTGACCGTAAATGATTCTTTAATTGCCGGAAATGGTATAACCAACGATCAGGTGATGAAATTACTTCGCGGTGATAAAGGCACCAAAGTAAAAGTTGGAATTTTCAGACATGGTGAAGACAATTTGCTGAATTTTACCATCACCAGGGATCAGATACCGCTTTATAGTGTTGATGCTTCGTACATGCTCGATAAAAAAACCGGATACATAAAGATCTCGAAATTTGCCAAAACTACTTATAAAGAGTTTCAGGATGCTGTGGCAAAATTAAAAAGCGACGGCATGACTCAGGTAATCATAGACTTGCGTGGCAACAGCGGAGGCTTTTTAACTTCGGCCATTAATATTGCCGATGAATTTCTTGAAAAAGGAAAACTAATTGTTTATACTGAAGGTAAAGCAAGACCAAAATCAAGTTATTATGCTACAAACAGGACTTCATGTGGCGATATCAAAGTGACTATATTAATTGATGAGTGGTCGGCTTCAGCATCTGAAATTGTTTCAGGAGCCATTCAGGATAACGACAGGGGTTTAATAGTGGGCCGCAGATCGTTTGGTAAGGGTCTGGTACAAGAACCGGTTGTATTTAACGACGGATCGGCTATGAGGTTAACCATTGCCAGGTATTATACCCCGTCAGGTAGGTGTATCCAGCGTTCGTACGCTAAAGGCCAGGAAGATTATTATGCCGATATACATAAACGCTTTTTAAATGGTGAATTTTTGGATAAAGACAGTATTCAATTTCCTGATTCATTGAAGTATTTTACCTCAAAAGGCAGAGTGGTTTACGGAGGCGGAGGTATAATGCCTGATAAGTTTATTCCTGCTGATACATCAGGAGTTTCTGATTATCTTGAAAAAGTAAGAAGAAAGGGGCTTGAATACCAGTTTAGTTTTGAATTTACCGATAATAACCGTGAGAAATTACAGTCATTTAAAAATTTAGACGATCTGGTTGCCTATTTAGATAAACAGAAACTATTGGATAAGTTTATTACCTTTGCGGCGAAAAATGGAGTGCCCTATGATAAATTTGGAATTAAAGAATCAGGTCAAACCATTGAAGTTCAGATAAAAGCGCTCATAGCCCGGAATATTTTTGATAACGATGGATTTTATCCTGTTATCAAAGAAATTGATAAAACTTTATTGGAAGCATTACGTTTAACTAACGAGTAAATAAAAATAAAATACAATGTCAGAAGTACTTAAAGAAACAATCCCTTTTAAAATTGCCAATATAAAATTGGCTGAATGGGGACGTAAAGAACTTGATTTAGCCGAGATTGAAATGCCTGGTTTAATGGCTCTTCGCCAAGAGTATGAAGGTAAAAAACCATTGGCCGGTGCAAAAATTATGGGATCGTTGCACATGACTGTACAAACAGCCATACTTATTGAAACCCTGGTTGAACTGGGAGCTGATGTTCGTTGGGTATCTTGTAATATATTTTCAACTCAGGATCACGCAGCAGCAGCAGTTGTTGTGGGTAAAAATGGTACAGTTGATAACCCTCAGGGAACGCCTGTATTTGCATGGAAAGGCGAAACGCTGCAAGAATATTGGTGGTGTACCAATGAAGCCTTACAGTGGCCTGACGGTGCCGGACCAAACCTGATTCTTGATGACGGTGGTGATGCTACCTTACTGGTTGTTAAGGGAGCAGAATTCGAAGCTGCTGGTAAAGTGCCCGATTTCGATCCCCAGGTTCATTCTGAAGAAGAAGGCGTGTTTTTTGAACTTTGCCGGAAAGTTATGGCTGAAGACCCTCAGCGTTGGACAAAAATCCGCAATCAGATAAAAGGAGTTTCTGAAGAAACTACCACTGGTGTACACCGTTTGTATCAAATGGCCGAGGCCGGAAAATTACCTTTCCCTGCAATTAATGTTAACGATTCAGTAACCAAATCAAAATTTGATAATTTATACGGTTGCCGCCACTCATTAACCGATGGTATTATGAGGGCATCGGATGTAATGTTGGCAGGTAAAATAGCCGTGGTTTGCGGTTATGGTGACGTTGGAAAAGGAAGTGCACAATCATTACGTGGACAGGGTGCCCGGGTTATTATTACCGAAATTGATCCTATTTGTGCCCTTCAGGCTGCTATGGAAGGTTACGAAGTAAAAACGGTTGAAGATGTAGTTTCAACGGCTGATATTTTTGTAACCACAACCGGAAACAGGGACATTATTACTGCGGAACATATGAAGCAAATGAAAAATATGGCTATTGTGGGTAATATCGGTCACTTTGACAACGAAATTGAAATGGCTAAACTGGCTAAGGTTCCAGGCGTTGTTAAAACCAATATTAAACCACAGTTCGATAAGTGGACTTTTGCCGACGGACACAGTATTTTAATTCTGGCCGAAGGACGTTTGCTTAATCTTGGTTGTGCTACCGGCCATCCAAGTTTTGTAATGTCTGCTTCATTTACTAACCAAACGCTGGCTCAAATTGAGCTTCATACAAATGGTCAAAACTATGATAAACAGGTATATACTTTACCAAAACATCTTGATGAAAAAGTTGCCCGTTTGCATCTTGATAAGCTGGGGGTTAAATTAACCCGACTGACAGATGCTCAGGCCAGTTATTTAGGCGTACCTGTTGAAGGGCCTTATAAGCCCGATCATTACAGATATTAAAAAAAGGAGGCTTCGGCCTCTTTTTTTAATTGTATATTCTAAGATAACTTCCATCAAAAGCAGTTTTATAGGCCTTTAACGGATAACTCGCCGGGCCTTTGTTTACTGCACCATAGTTTACCTCAAATTTTGATCCGCAACAACTGCATACAACCAGACTGATACTGTTTTCGTCTTTTGAAACAGCACAACCCTGTTTTAAATCATATGGACAGGTAGCATCGTAGGCTACAAATTGATAGTCGCCATTTGAATCAGTACCGGTGTTAATAACAATAATGCCGTTTCCCAGGTAACCTTCATTTGGAATAGTCACCATTTCATAAGGATCAAGCAACGCAATATATTCCGGATCATAAATTAAGATGGGCTCAATATATATTGGTATATTTGGTATCGGATGTTGTGTGTCCTTGCCACAGGCAGAAAATAGTACGATTATTGCAGTAAATAAAAAAAATTTTCTCATTATTTTTGATTTGTATAACAACAATGGCGCAATTTAGTCAAAATATCAGGGAGTTAAAATATTACAGGTTATTTAGGAATACTGCTTTATTATTTATACTTTTTAATGTTTTTAATATAAACAGTAGTTACGGGCAATATCAATATTCATTCGATCTTAATAATGTAAAAGCGCGTCACGTTCCGGTAATGTTCCGGTTAAAGCAACTAAAGGGTACTGTAAAAGATGATATTGCGCATTATAAGGAGAAGCGAATTGAGAGAAAAACATCAAGAAAAACCAGAAAACACGCATACGCAATTCAAACACATGAGGTAAAAAAACGCATGCGTAAATCAAGTAAAAATGCAGTGCATCACAATAAAGGAACAGAACCATTAATTGTTAGAATAAAAAAATATTTGAAATGGACGACATAATTCAAGTGCTCATCTTTTTAGGTACTATAATTATTTTTATAGTTTCTGCTGTAGCCAAGCAAAAGAAAAAACCGAATCAAACCAATAAAAAATTTGATAATGTTCTTGAAGAATTATTTGGTTTTCCGTCTGAGAATCCGGTAATGGCTCAAAATCCTTTCAGGCCGGCAGATTTTGAATCACAAACCGTTGAAAAAAGCACCATTGAAGCACCAACCACAACTAAAGAAGGTGTTAAAGCCATACCTGATGACGATTTGGAAGAAATTGAAGAATCAGCCGATAACGAAACTGAGAATAATTCAGTATTTGATTTGCGTCAGGCTGTAATATTTTCTGAAATTCTAAACCGAAAATATCAATAAGTGGCATAATTGCATACTTTTCCTCACTATTGGGTTTGAATTTTAACCCGATTATCTCTATATTTTCACACTAAAATTATTGTAGTATATTTTGCTGGTAAAAAAGGGCGATTATGATAAGAAAGTTACCTGTTATTTTTTTCGTATTGATTGCTACCATTGGGGCAAATGCCCAAACGGGGACACTCAAGGGGAAAGTGGTTGATGCAGTATCGGGTGAGGCCATCCCTTTTGCTAATGTGGTGGTACAACAAAATGGGAATATGGTTGGTGGCGGAGTTTCTGATTTTGATGGAAATTATACGGTAAAACCAGTTCCTGCAGGACGTTTCACAGTAAAAGCCTCGTACGTTGGATATAATTCCCTTCAGGTTAACGATGTAATTGTTTACAGCGATAAAATCCGCTTTCTGGATTTGCACATGAACAGTTCAACCCAGGAAATAAAGGAAGTTGACGTAATTGCGTATACAGTACCTTTGATTGATAAAGATAATACCTCTACCGGGGGAACGGTTACCTCGGAAGAAATTTCAAAAATGGCTGGCCGCTCGGCAGAGGCTGTTGCTTCAACGGTGGGCGGTGTTTACCAGGAGGATGGGCAGGTAAAAAGTATCAGGGGCGCACGACAGGATGCAACTGTTTATTATATTGACGGAGTAAAAGTGCGTGGTTCAAATAATCTTCCCAAAGCATCAATTGCCGAAGTGTCGGTAGTTACCGGAGGCCAGCCCGCAAAATACGGTGATGCAACCGGAGGGGTTATCAGCATTGTAACCAAGGGAGCTTCAAGAACTTTTTTTGGAGGTTTTGAGCTGGCAACTTCAAAATTTCTAGACCCATATAACAGTAATATTGCAGCGGCCAATCTTTCTGGGCCGCTTATTACCCGTAAAATTGTTGATCCGAATAATCCTAAAAAAGTTACCAAAGAACCCATTTTGGGCTTTTTTGTAGCCGGTGAATACCAATATGCTAAAGACCCGAACCCTTCAGCTGTGGGTTTTTGGAAGGTTAAAGATAATATTCTTGACAGCATCAAACGGACACCTTACATACGACCGGGAGGAGGCGATGTATCGGTACCAACGGCTTCCTATTTACATGCTGATGATTTCGAAAACGTTAAGGCCAGGGAAAATGTGGCTAGGCAACAGGCAATGTTTTCAGGTAAACTTGACTTTCAACCTTTAAAGAATCTTGTTTTTACATTCGGTGGTAATTTTCAGTTTGATAATGGGAATTATCTGGGCGGCAATGGAAAAGGTTCATTAAGCGGTTCTGCACAGACAGGTATTTTTAATTATGAAAATAACGGACAGTTAAATAATACTACCTACAGGGTTTATGGCAGGATGACACATCATTTGGGATCACAAAATAACGGGGAAACCGAATCATCATTATTTAAAAATGCTTATTATACCATTCAGGCTGATTATTCCAAATATTTGTCGAAACAACAGGATGAAAATCACAAGGATAACTTTTTTGATTATGGATATGTTGGAAAATTTAAAACTTACAGCCGACCGACTTATCAATATGGTACCGACACTTCTCTGAATTTGACAGGTTATATCATGAATAATATTCAGGATACTGTGGTAACATACCAACCGGGAACTTTAAATCCTGAACTTGCCAGAATTACAGAAATTTGGTACGACTATTTTGGTAACCCGCTAAATAAGACCGATCTATCAGGATTAAATGGATTATTAAACGGGCAAACTCCTGGTGCAATATATAATATGGTCCAACAACCGGGTGTCCCTTATTCAAGCTATGCAAAAACCGATGATGATCAATTCAGAATTAGTGCTACTGGTTCAACCGATATAGGCGATCATGAGATATCAGCGGGATTTGAATTTGAAAAGCGTACAGATCGGTATTATGGATTGGCTCCCATTGGTTTATGGCAACTTGCCCGAAATTACATGAATAATCATATTCTTGAATTAAACCTAGGTAATCCGATTCCGGGTTATATTACTGATGAAAATGGCAATCAGGTATTAGGTCCTGATGGTAACCCCATCTTTAATGATACCATAAATTATAGCCGGCTTTATAATAAGGCTGCCCAATCGTTATTCGATATCAAATTTCGTGAAAGCCAGGGACTTTCGGTAGATGGAACTGAATTTGTTGATGTTGACAGCTATGATCCTGATCAACTAAAATTAGAATATTTCAGTGCTGACGAATTATACAACAATAGTAACTCGGCGGTTTACTATTACGGCTTTGATCCCTACGGAAACAAAACATCTGCAAAACCGGGCTTCGATGAATTTTTCAGCAATGTATATAATTATGGTGGAAAGCAATGGTACAGCCGAAATATAGCTCCATTTGAGCCCATTTATATGGCAGGATATATTCAGGATAAATTTGCTTTTAATGATCTGGTTTTTAATGTCGGGGTTCGTGTCGATCGATACGATGCAAACCAGAAAGTGCAAAAGGACCCGTACCTGGTTTATACAGCTTATAAAGCAGGCGACAATGACGGAACCGATTTTGGAAAAGGAATTCTGAACCAGGCTCGCAATAATGGAACCATTCCTGAAAATATAAACCCTGCTGCTACAGTGTATGTCGATAATCGTGAAGATGCCAAAACCATAGTTGGTTATCGATACGAAGACAAATGGTTTGATGCAGCAGGTAATCAAATAAACGACCCTTCACTGATTTACCAGAACGGGTCAATCCAACCCTATTTAAAAAGGCCGCAGGATCGTGTGGGTGATAAATCGTTCCTTGATGCTTTTGAAGATTACAAGCCTGATTTTTCGGTGATGCCACGTATATCATTTTCATTCCCGATTTCAGACGAGGCCTTGTTTTTTGCACATTACGACATTTTGACCAAACGTCCTGCTGCCGGCATAAGCAGGTTGAATCCTATTGATTATTTGTTTATCGAACAAAAAGGGGCAGATTATTTCTCGAATCCAAATTTACGACCGGAAAAGACTATCGATTATGAATTTGGTTTCCAACAAAAGTTAAACAATAAATCATCGTTAAAATTATCTGCCTTTTACAGGGAACAGCGCGATATGGTACAGGTAATAAACCTTACAGGTGCCTACCCGATTAGCATGCGCACCTATGGCAATATCGATTTTGGTACCATCAAGGGTTTCACCTTTATGTATGATTTAAGGCGTACTGAGAATGTTTCGTTAAAAGCAAGTTATACTTTGCAATTTGCCAATGCAACCGGTTCTGATGCTACCACCGGGGCAAGTTTAATAAATTCGGGCCAACCAAATTTAAGGGCTGCTTTACCTACCGATTTTGACCAGCGTCACGCCTTTTCGGTGTTGCTTGATTATCGGTTCGGATCAGGCCAAAGCTATAACGGTCCCAGATGGTTTGGTACCGATATTTTTGAAAACGCAGGAGCTAATTTTACTATTAATTCAGGATCGGGCACACCGTACACCTACAGAGACATTAACAGTGGTAAAGTACAGGGCAGTGTTAACGGATCGGTAATGCCATGGCGCACAACCATTAATATGAAGGTGGACAAAAGCTTTACTTTGCATTTTGGTGAGGGTGATGATGTTCGTTCGGCTGATCTGAATGTATACCTTGATGTTACAAATTTATTAAATACAAGAAACATACTTGGAGTTTACTCAAGCACAGGTAATGCTAACGATGATGCTTATCTGACTTCATCGAGCGGAATAGCGAAAATTAACAGTGCTTACGATATGAATGCCTTCATCAACTATTATTTAATGATGCTTGACAACCCGGCCAATTATAATTTACCGAGGCAGATACGTTTAGGTGTAATTTTTAGCTTTTAATTAATGCGATACTAAGAAGAAATGAAAAGATTAAACTATATAATAATTCTACTTGTTGGCGGGTTTGCTTCCAATTATACTTTTGCACGCGAAAACAAACTCCATAACACACTGAAGTCGGCCCAAACTATAACAGCTGGTTGTTTGCCGGCTACCTCAGAGACCAACCTGGATTTGAATAATGTTAGAGCATTAATTTTAGCCAACGGGGGTTTATGGCAGGGTGATGCTGTAGGAGAATACGAAATACCCAAAGGATCGAAAAAAACATCAATGTTTGCCGGTTCGGTTTGGGTTGGCGGAGTTGATGTTAACGGTCAGTTGCGAACCTGTGCCCGGACATACCGGGGAAGCGGTTATGGTAATGATTTCTGGCCCGGCCCGCTGGTTTCAAGCGGTGAGCAAATTGCCAGCGTATCACCAGACGTATGTGTCATGTATGATAAGCATTTTAAGATAACTCGTGACGAAGTGGAAAAATTTATAAGTTACAATAATGCTGATTCAAAAACAAAGGCTGAGCAATTCAGTGATTATACTGTACCCAAAATTATCCAGGAATGGCCGGCAAAAGGTCCGGTAGATTATGGGGCGTACGATTATTACCTGGCCCCGTTTATGGATGTTGATGGTGATGGGGTTTATAATCCAAGTAATGGCGATTATCCTTATTATGTTTTTGATAAAAATGCTCCCTGCAATTATCAGCCGGAGCGCAGAGCTGAAAATTTGGGTAATACAAGCCAAAAATTATTTGGCGATGAAACCATCTGGTGGGTATATAACGATAAAGGAAATGTTCATACTACCTCAAAAGGTGCTGCTGCTATTGGGATGGAGTTCCGGGCTCAGGCCTTTGCCTTTTCCACCAACGATGAACTTAATAATATGACCTTTTATAATTACCAGATCATTAATCGCTCAACCTATTCATTAACAGATGCTTATTTCGGGGTTTGGAACGATCCTGATTTGGGATATGCCTATGATGATGCGGCAGGTTGTGATGTGGTACGCGGGTTGGGATACGTTTATAATTCGAAAGATATTGATGGTACCGGAGGCGAAGTGGAAGCCTATGGTGCGCACCCGCCTGCAATTGGTGTAGACTTTTTTGAAGGACCATATCAGGATCCGGACGGACAGGATAACCCGACATCATGGGAAGATATTGAAAGAACACGTTTAGACTGTGAAATGGGTTATACATTAAATCCGGCCGGGACCGGCGATAACATTCCAACCGGTAAGCCGGGCGATATTTTTAACGGAAACATTAACGGCCTAAACTTTGGCGATGGCGTTGTTGATAATGAACGTTGGGGGATGCGGCGCTTTGTTTTTTATGTAAACGGCGGGACGAATAATGGCGACCCTACAACAGCACTCCATTTTTATCAATATTTAAAAGGATATTGGCTTGATGGTACCCGGATGACCTACGGAGGAAACGGACAGGGAGGTACGCAGCCTGCTGATTTTATGTATCCTGACGATACCGATAAATGTGGCTGGGGAACCAATGGCAATATTAAAGGGCCTGATGATCCGTGGACTAAGAATGACGACCCAACAGTACAGGACGGCCTTGATTTCAGGATTGTGCAGTCGGCCGGACCTTTTATTCTTGAACCGGGCGCAGTGAATGACATTACCGTCGGTGTGGTTTGGGCAAGGGCAAACTCAACAGCTTGGGCTTCGGTTGGTGAAGTTCGTAAAGCCGATATGAAAGCGCAGCGTTTATTCGAAAACTGTTTCCAGCTGATTGACGGACCAACCGCTCCGGATATGAGCGTTGTTGAACTTGATGGCAAATTGATTTTTCATTTATCAAATCAGCCTAATTCAAATAATTACCTGGAAAGTTATAGCGAGCGCGATCCTTTTATCGATCCCACAGTACCCGATAAAGATAAATTTTACAAATTCCAGGGCTACCAGGTTTTCCAGTTGAAAGACAAGACGGTGACACTTGGAGAAATAACCGATGTTAATAAAGCCCGCCAGGTATTTCAATGTGATATAAAAGATAGTGTGTCACAGATAGTTAATTATGTTTGGGATAATGATTTAAATGCTTCACATCCTGAAGAACGGGTTTACGGTAAAAATGCTGGTATTACTCACACCTTTGAATTGACCGAAGATGCTTTTGGTAGTGGTGAATCAAAGAAATTATTGAATTATAAAGAATACTATTATGTAGCAGTTGCCTATGCTTTTAACGATTATAACCACTATAATCCGGTTGATGAAGGATCGCTGGGAAATCAGACTACCCCGTACCTGGCCGGACGGAAAAACATTGTGGTGCATACGGCCATTCCTCATAGCATTGATGCCATGAATAAGGGAACCAAACTAAATAGTAATTATGGCGATGTTCCGGTTATAACCATGGTTGAAGGGAAAGGGAACGGAAATAATGTGTTGGAACTTTCTAATGAAACTGTAAAAAATATACTTTCAAAAACCACTTATCCGTTTAGGGCCGATACGCTGGTTTATAAGAAAAACTTTGGTCCGGTTCAGGTTCAGGTAATCGACCCGATGAGTGTTATAGATGCTGATTTTACACTTCGATTAGTTAAAGATTCAGTTAATAAAGCTAAGAATAATAATTATACTGCGGATACCAGTTATTATCCATTAACGGGTTTAATTTATGATTCAAAGTGGGAACTTTCCTGGGAATATCAGGGTGAGGAACATAGTGTACTTTCTGACTCCTGGATACGTTATGGTGATGACAAATTAATTCCCGAACTGGGGTTGTCGATTACCTGGGAACAGGTTGATTTTCCCGGCCAGGGAGCCATGCAAAAATTCGATGATAAAGATAATGTAAACAACGGGTTTCAGCAGGCCGAAATCAAATTTAAAGATGATAATGCTTCACCCTGGTTATCGTTTGTATCCGATTTAGACGGAAAAACGCCGTTTAACTGGATCAGGGTAGGGAAGCAAACCAAAGGCGAAAATGATATAGGCGATTGGAGTGATTTTATGTTCTCCGATGGTACATTTGTCGATCCCGATCAGGTTTATGAGAAAATACTGGATGGAACCTGGGCACCGTATGTATTCACCTCAAAAGAGCCTTATGGGAATGCTGATGTCCGATCATTACCAACATCTATCCGGTTTGATAAGTACAGATTACCCAGTGTAGATGTGGTAATTACCAAAAACAAAGACTTATGGACCCGTTGCCCGGTTATTGAAATGGCTGAAAATGACGATGGCGATGCCACAAATAGTTTGTCAGTGGGTGGTGCGCTGCGTTTCAGAATGCGTGAATCGCCTTCAAAAAATAAAGAGGGAAAAAGCGCCGATGTATCCCTTGGAGATAACCCGACGGATGTTAATTCACCAAATTATGTCGGGGCAACCGGGATGAGCTGGTTTCCGGGTTATGCCATTGATGTGGAAACAGGCGAACGTTTAAACATTATGTTTGGTGAAGATAGCTGGCTGGTTGGAGAAAATGGGAACGACATGCTCTGGAATCCAACTTCTAAATTTGGTGATGATATATTTTCTGCCACGGGCGGAAGCGACGGAACACCCTATTTTGGGGGTAAGCACTATATTTACATCGTAGGTCATAACGAAACCAGTGATGTAATTAACCTGGCCACGAAACAATACAGTGAAAAAATGCCCGGTTATGACGAAGGTCGTACTTTGTACTCTTTATTTAAACAGATTCGACCGAATTCATCGACACCGACCAATGTAAAACGAATAATTGAGGAATTAATATGGAAGCATTGTGCATGGACAGCCATACCTATGACGAATGATGGGTTTGAATTCTGGGATTATAATTCAATGCCGGATAATGATGTCACCATTAAGCTGAGGATTGCTAATCCTTATTGTGTCAGTATTGGTTCAGATGCTAAGAAAAACCCTGAAAATGATAATTTTCCGATGTTTCGTTTTTCAACTTCAGGTTTGAGAGCTGAAAAAGGGAATGAGAATGGATACGGAACAAAAGCTCTCGAAAGGATAAATGTGGTGCCAAACCCTTATTACGGTTCATCTGAGTATGAACAAAACCAGCTTGATAATATTGTTAAAATTATAAACCTGCCTGAGCGTTGTGTGGTATCAATTTATAATGCTAACGGAGGATTAATACGCCGGTTTGATAAAGATAACTCTGATTCATTTATTACCTGGGATTTAAAAAACAGCTATGGAATAGCTATTGCCAGCGGGATGTATATTATCCATATTAAATCGCCTGAATTGGGCGAAAAAGTAATTAAGTGGTTTGGTTCGTTACGGCCGGTAGACTTGAATGCATTTTAGTTTTATATAATTATGACAGATATGGGAAAAAATATAAAACGATTAGCAGGTTTATTAGTTATTACATTTGTTTGTATTTCAGTAATATATGCGGGCAACGAACAAAGGATTGGTCAGGCCGGAGCCAGCGAGCTTTTAATAAATCCGTGGGCTCGTTCAAGTGCGTTGGGTGATGCCAATATTGCCAATATTGAAGGACTTGAAGGAGTATTTATAAATATTGCCGGTACGGCGCATCTGAATAAAACACAACTTGTTTTTACCAATACCAATTGGCTGAGTGGTGCCGGAATTAAGGTAAATGCATTCGGATTATCGCAAAAAATGGGTGATGTGGGCGTTTTATCATTATCTGTAATGTCAATGGATTGGGGAGAAATTATAAAAACCACGACCTACCAGCCTGATGGTGATGGTTCAAAGTTTCATCCAAATTATACCAATATCGGAGTTTCATATGCCAAAGAATTTTCGAACAGTATTTTTGGCGGGGCTACTGTTAAAATAATTAACGAAAGTATTGATAACTTAAGAGCTACAGGTGTTGCTTTTGATGCCGGTTTGCAATATATAACCGGAAGTCGCGAGCAGATTAAATTTGGGGTTACCATGAAAAATGTCGGGCCAACCATGCATATGAATGGCGATGGAATGGCAGTTAGGGCAAGTGTTGACGGTGGACCGATCAATACCATGCAAAACAGGCCCGATGATTTTGAATTACCTTCGTTAATTAAGTTAGGCATGTCGTACGACTGGGATTTTGGTGAGATGCACAAGTTAACCGTAATGGGAGCCTTTACCGAAAATTCATTTTCAAAAGACCAGTTTCATGCTGGTATGCAGTATAGTTTCCGCAAAATGTTTAGTATAAGGGGCGGATATGTTTACGAAAACGGTATTACCAGCGTCGAAAACAGGACAACCGCATTGACAGGGATTACGGCAGGTTTTACATTCGAGGTTCCTTTTAAAAAGGGTGGAGATCAGACATTTGGAGTTGATTATTCGTTCCGTGATACTGATCCGTTTAATGGAATTCATACCATAGGAGTTAGAATTAATCTATAAATTTATTATATTTGTTCCGGTTTAAAGAGTCCCGTGATCTCGCGGGATTCTTTTTCTTTTAATAACTGATTTATAACAGGAGGTGAATCATGGGCAAATTGTCGTATGTAACACAAGAGGGGCTTAAAAAATTAATGGCTGAAGTTGAGCATTTAAAAACTGTTGAAAGGCCCCAGATTTCTCAGGCTATTGCTGATGCCAGAGATAAAGGGGATTTATCAGAAAATGCTGAATATGATGCTGCCAAAGAAGCTCAGGGGTTGCTTGAGCTGAAAATATCGCAATTAGAGGAAGTTATCCGCAACTCAAGAGTTATTGATGAATCAAAACTCGATTATTCATCGGTACAAATACTCTCACGGGTACGCATTAAAAATTTAAAAAATAATACCGAGATGGAATATGCCATTGTTTCTGAATCGGAAGCTGATTTAAAAAGTGGTAAAATGTCTATAAATACTCCCATTGCCAAAGGGTTGATGGGTAAAAAAGTTGGCGAAAAAGTGGAGGTTCATGTTCCTTCCGGTATTATGGAATTTGAGATTTTAGAAATAAATCCTTTAAAATAAATACCATGGCAACTATATTTTCAAAAATTGTGGCCGGTGAAATACCTTGTTATAAAATAGCAGAGGATGAAAATTATTTTGCATTCCTCGATATTAATCCTTTAAAAAAAGGTCATACGCTGGTTATTCCGAAACACGAGGTTGATTATATATTTGATCTGAATCCAGATGAATTAGGAGGGTTACATAAGTTTTCACAAAAAATTGCAAAAGCCATCGACAAAACTATTCCATGTAAGCGGGTGGCTGTTGTAGTATTGGGTCTTGAAGTACCACATGCCCATGTGCATCTTATTCCTATGGATTCGGAAAGCGATGTGCGATTTTCCAATCCTAAATTAAAGTTTTCGCCCGAGGAATTTGAACAAATTGCTGAGGCGATTGCCAAAAACATTTAAATACCCACTTAGTTAATCACAAACTAATCTGACTTTTTAATAAACCGAATAGCCTGACCGCCTCCTTTTGCGAGTTTCAGGCTTATTTTACTGTTGGAAGTAACCGTTTTTTCTAAATAGTCAACACTATAGGGATTGGTCTTCCAATCGGCATCTTCGCCATCTTTATAAATCTGGGCAGTGTAAGTAGCATCGTTATCAAGAAAGCTTAAATCAATTTTAAGCACACGACTGTTTTCATCGGTAATTGCACCAAGGAACCAATCATCTGAATTCCTGTCTTTGCGCGCTGTAACAATGTAATCGCCAATTTTTGAATCGAGTACTTTCGTTTCGGTCCAATCTACAGGAACATCCTTAATAAACTGGAAAGCTTTTTTGCCTTCATAATTTTCGGGCAGGTCCGATGCCATTTGTAAAGGACTGTAAATTACTACATATAAAGCAAGTTGTTTGGCTATGGTTGTTTGCACCCTTGTTCCGGGGTTCATCTTATTTTCAAAATTGAAAGTGCCAAAGGTTAAATCCATTGGACCAGCCAGTCCACGTGTAAAGGGTAGAACTGTAGTATGTTCAGGAGGATTTCCTCCATCTTTCGACCATGCGTCATATTCCTGTCCCCGAACAGCCTCCTGGGTCATCAGGTTGGGATAGGTGCGCTGAATGCCTGTAGGCATTACTGATTCATGATTATCAATTACAATTTGATACTTGGCGGCAGTTTCCACCACCTTCCTGAAATGGCGAACACCATACTGGCTACTATGATATTCCTTGCCATCGAGTTTTGGATTTACATACCCGGTTTTTACGATGTGCACACCCACTTTCTGATACTGTTTAAAAGCGTCGTCCATCTGTTTTTCATAGTTTTTTGTTGCCCCGCCGGTTTCGTTATGGCCTATTAGTTTAACATTTTTTGAGGCCCCGTATTTGCATATTTCCTCAAGGTTAAAATCGGGATAAGCTTCAGTAAAACTAATTTGATCGCCATGCTTAACCCAGTCGAAATCCCAACCATTATTCCAGCCTTCGACCAGAACACCACTAAAGCCATTTTTTGCGGCAAAGTCCATATAATATTCTGTGTTTTCCGTTGTGGCTCCATGTTTAGGACCTTGTGCCCAGGTATATTTACCCATATGAATGGCCCACCAGATACCAATATATTTACCAGGTTTAATCCACGAAACGTCTTTAATTTTGTTGGGTTCATTTAAATTCAACGCGATGTACGATGTTATTAAATCACCGGGTTTATTGCCGATGGTAATAGTCCGCCAGGGCGTATGCATTCCGGCTTTTGTAAAAACTTTCTCGCCGGTTGACCATGGGGTAAGATCAACCTGTAAGGCATTATCTTTTGTATAAAATAAATTCATAGCCGCATAATCCGTAAGATTTGCCTCATGAATGGCAACATATTTACCATTTTCCATTTCAATGGTTAATGGAGTACAAACCGTATCCATTTCTGAAAATTTGGTATGACGGAACAGGCTTTCGTAATAAGTTTCTTTATAAGCAGGAATCCACCAGGCTTGTTTTTCCTGCGCCAACTTAAATTGGGTAAGTTCATCCATTATAATGATGGAATCAATTTTGGGTTGTTTGGGTATCTGGTACCGGAATCCTACGCCCTCATTAAAAACCCTGAACGTAATATTAAGTTGTCGGCGCGGAGGTTGCGTTTCCTCCAGGTTGACGGTTAGCTCCTCGTATCGGTTCTCAATAAGTCGGCGCTCGCCCCAAACCTGTTCCCAGGTTTCATTTACTGAATTTCGTGCAGTATTTTTAATGGTCATTGCATTCCCCAGGTCAGGCATATTTTTAAACCTAAAACCTAATTTTGAATTCTGAACAATAACCTGATTGTCAGAAACTACTGAATATAATGCCTCCCCGTCAATTATTTCAAAGCGCAGGCTTGTTTTTCCGTCGGGTGATGTTACAATCTCGTTTTCAGGGTAGGGAAAGCACCCAGAAATTAACGCTGTCAGTATAACTAACGAAAGTTTAATTTTATGTTTTGTAAAGATCATATTATTCAATTATGCTGTTTGAAGCTATTTTTTCATATTATATTCGGTTGAATACAAAGGCGGTTTATTTCCAAAAATAGCCTTATGAAATTCATTAAATTCACTTGAAAATGTGTAAATAAGCCTGTCGGTTCTGTAAGGTTTATCAGTTATCCATTCCGGTGTTTCAAAACTTACAGTCTTTGTACCATTTCGTTCAACCGATACATCTACCGGGCCTGGATGGTAATCAAATTTGGTTGAAACCAGCCCAGCCTGAACATTTTTCTTTTGACCATTAACCGTTACATCAGCAGGATTCGAGAGAATTGTCACTACCTCAATGGAATCTTCGTAAGATTCAGGTACTGCCTGCGATAAATAAACAATGGGAATATTATATGGGGCCGGTTTAATATCGTGACGGTATTTCTTAAAGAATGCTATAGCCACATCTTTATTTTGATAGGGTGATGGTTCGTGTTTCCAAACGCTTTTATAATAATTCAGCAAAACCGAAAATCCGAAGTTATGATTTACTTCCGGGGCAAGGTGGTGTCCTTCGGGATAATCATTCCAGGTAATAATATTTACAATAGGAACATCTTTTTCAATGGCAAATTCAAACAGCTTTCTGAAGTTGTATGAAAGGCCTGTTATAATACCCCTGCGTTCCACTTTATCCATTCCGGCACGGGCAGCATCAATGGCAAAATTATACATATCCCATGTACCAGGAGGCAGTAATTTAGATGTATAAAACGAAGGAAATACCGAGCCGGTAAAGGTTCTGTGCCGTTCTTTGCAGGTTTCAGCAACCATTTCGCCCACATAGTTTTTTGTATAAGGAAGTGTCCAAAGCCAGACAGCCGGTATGTAATCGAGCCAGGTGTTGAGTTCATCTTTGGTAATATTAAAATTAATTCCTAATACAAATGCTGGATTTTCGTGTATGGCATTTGCCAATTTTTTCAAAGCCCGGGCCACATAAAACTGTCGTGGCAAACCTTGTAAATCGGATGGTATATCAGCAATTTGTTCGCCATACCATAAATACATAACTAAACGGCCATCGGGGGTTCTTAACCAATGCGGGTTGTCATGGCCAACTGCATCAAAAATGGAATTCATACGTTTGGCATATTCCTGAATTTTAACTTTTTCAGTTAATCCACCAGGGTGCGAGGGACAAAGTGTAAATTTAAAAGGGATGTGTTTTTCTTCAGCTACTTTAAAATAGGCTTTAATTATTTCATCATCAGGACCTCTTTTCCTAAGCGGATAATAAAACTGGAAACCGTCAATCCCACACTTCATGGCAGCCCTCATTTCAAATTCAACAGCTTGTTCCAGCGATGAGTCTTTTAAGTACCTTTCTGACATTACATTTACCTGTACCATTCCACCCAGGCTTTCTGTAATATTTCCCTCACGGGGATAGTATTCCGGATCGGCACTGTCTTCCAGGTCATGATGTTTAAACCTGATTATATCAGTCATATTATGGGCTATAACCAATTTTTGGTTTGTTAAAGGCAAGCTAAATTCAGGTAAGTTTTTAAGGGTGTCTTTGATTTCAGCCGATTTTGCAGGTATAACAAAGCCTGTTAAAGTAAAAAGCAAAATAAAAATTGTTTTTATGTTACATGGGTTTGTTTTCATAGGATTAACTTGACTATAATTAATAGTTTATTTCAATTTTTTGACCCGGGGTACAAGTATTCTTCTTCCCGGTGATCTCGAAAATGTGAGATGATTTATTTTCTTTCAAAGCATCAATAACTACCTGGTTTTTGGTAATTTTTACATGGAATTGATCCAGTTTATAATTTAAGTTAAAACTAATGGCATCCCATTTTCGATATAGTTTCGGGTCAATAATAACCTTATCAGTATCGGTCCGGAGACCGGCAAAACCAAAAATGGCAGTCATCCATGCACCGCCATTGGCTGCCGGATGTGAGCCTCCCATGAAAATAGTACCTACAAACACTTTGTATTTTGCTTCAAGGTCAATTTTTGCAGTTTTTAAGAAGTAATTATAGGCATGATCCAGATCACCGTTTTCAGCGGCAACCATGGCGTAAGTACAGGCGCTCAGGCTCGATCCGTGTTCGGTTTTAGGCTCATAATACTTCCAGTTGGCAAGTTTTATTTCTTTTGAAAACCGGTCGCTAAAAAAGCTTAACATGTAAACCACATCAGCCTGTTTAATTACTTTGGTAGGTACCGCCAATCCCTGGCCTGCACCCATGTATTCATCAGGATGCATTTTTTGGGAAACCAGGTCATCAATTTTTACATCCTTAAGTTTAAAGTAGGCATCAAATTGTTCAATTATACCGTCCTTGTTGGGTTGAGGCACATATAACAATTTTTCAGTTTCGGCAAAAAGCGGGAGTTCATTTTCAATATCAATCTTTTTAATTAATTCCTTTAGTTTTTCCGGATAATTGGTTTTAAGATATTCAACGGTTTTGTTGGCAACCTCAAAGGTAACTTTGGCCACCATATTGGTAAAGGCATTATTATTCACCCTCTCGTGAAATTCATCAGGGCCAATCACATCAAGTATTTCATATCTGTTTTTGTCTTTCTTAAAGTAGGCGTAGGAATAATAAAACCGGGCACATTCCAGTATAACTTCAGCGCCGCCATTAAGAAGCAGCGAGTCATCGCTGGTAATTTTAAAATATTCCCACATGGCAATGGCCACATCTCCGCTTATGTGAACCTGTTTATCCCTGAAATGGGTGCGGAGTAACCGTCCCGTATGTGGGTCACCAATATTAAAGTAAGTACAGGCATCATCACCGGTTTCCTGGCTTTCCCAGGCATAAAAAGCACCTCTGAATCCAATGCTTTCGGTTTGTGCTTTTCTGCGGGCACCATCAAGTGTATTTATTCTGTATTGTAATAATTCAACCGCTTTTTCGGGATAAGTACGAACAAAGAATGGAAACATAAACATTTCGGTATCCCAAAAAATCGCCCCTTTATAAACCTGGCCGGAAAGAGCCCGGGCAGGGATTGAGCTGGCACTTCCTTTTACGGGAGCCACCATTAAAAGCTGGAAAATACTATATCGTAAGGCATGTTGGGCTTCGTTGTCGCCTTCAATCAGCACATCGCATTTTTGCCATTTTTGTTCCCATTCTGCATTGTGTTCCGCCAGGCATTGCGCAAAACCTTTATGGGCAGCCTTGTTAACCAGCTGGTGTGCTACTGTTTTTACATCGTCATTAAAAGGATCGCCCTCTTTAACCACAGCGATGTATTTATTATAAGTGTACTTTTTATCTGCTAAGGCCTGTATATTTATGGTCCTGAGATTATAATTATTTTTCACCTTGTGCTGTTCAGTGCCATCGGAACAAACTATTAACTCCACTACGGCCAGCTTTTTACCTAATTCGTTGGTTTGGGCAGTTACCGACAAAATATTATCATTTTTTTCAGCTTTAATTTCCCTGAGGTGTGGTCCGTTTAAATCCCAGATGTTATAATCGATACCCGTATTTAATGTAACCAGAGAATCCTTGTCGATATTAAAACTGTACTCAACAACCATCAAATTAGGTGTTAAAGCGCTTAAAAACCTTTTTGAATTCAGGGTTAGTATTTTATTATTAACCTTGAAAACAGTAGTTCTTTCAAAAGATGCATTCTTTAGGTCGAGAACCTGGTGATGAGATATTATTTCCGTATCAAGGGCGGAGATTTCCATCCCGTCAACAGTTATTTTTGAATAGGCACCATTGGGAGCATTTACGGGTTCCCGCCAGGCATCGCCAACCTGGTCAAACATTCCTGCCAGGGTGATCCCAACCAGTTGTTCGGGGCCAAATTCATCCAGGGTTCCCCGATAACCCATGTAGCCGTTCGATATCTGGAAAACATTGCCATTACGCATAATGTTTTCGGTGTCGTTAGTAAATTTATCAGATGTTACTTTCCACAAATCCATCATAAAAAGTTAAGCCTTATCAAAATTATCTTTTACAAATAGCATTAATATTCCCGCCAAAATCATGGTAACACCTCCTAAAACAATGGTATAGATAGCCTGATTACCAAAAACACTTTTAAGTAATAATCCCAATATGGCTGAGGCAATTATTTGAGGGATTACAATAAAAAAGTTGAAAATGCCCATGTAGATTCCCATCTTTTTTTGAGGCAGCGATCCGGCAAGTATAGCATAGGGAATAGTAAGTAAACTTGCCCAGGCAATACCAATTCCAATCATTGAAATTATTAACCACGCGGGATCTTTAAAAAGAAACCATGAAATTAACCCTAACCCGCCAATTATCAGGCACACCGTATGGGTCAAAACCCGTCCTATTTTTTTTGCGATGGACGGGATTAAAAAAGCTATTATTGCTGCCACGCCGTTATAAACGGCCATTAACACACCTACCCAATTGGCTCCTTCATTATAAATAGCCGATGACGGATCGGTGTTGTGATAATGAAAGCTGGTAACTGCTTGTGTACAATAGATAAACATAGCAAATAATCCGAACCAGGTAAGCATTTGCACCCAGGCCAGCTTTTTCATTACTATTGGCATATTTTTCATATCGTGTATAATCTCAACCATATCCGATATTTTACCTTTGCTGTAACTGTTTGCTGCTAATATTTGCAGGATTCCATAAACTACAAGTATTATTGATAAAATATACAGTCCGGGATAAAGAGATAACAGATTTACAAAAAGCGTTAAAACAGCCCCACCTGCTACTAAAAGCAAGCCTTGTTTATTATAGCCGGATTTATTTATATTAAGCTGATTTGCAGTTGTTTCCGAAGCGTTTTCTTTTTCAGCATCAAAGGCTGCCATTTCTTCCGGTGTGTATTCTTTGGTTCTGATAATGGTCCACATAACGGCCAGCAAAAATACGATCCCGCCAAGGTAGAACGACCATTTAACCGAGGCCGGAATTTCGCCTGCCGGAGCAGTATTGCCCACACCAAACCAATTAGCCAGGATGTAGGGTAAGAGCGATGCTACAACCGAACTGGTTCCAATAAAAAAGGTCTGAACCGCAAATCCTTTGGTTTGCTGATCTTCAGGCAGCATATCGCCAATGAATGCCCGGAAGGGTTGCATACTCATATTAATGGAACCATCCATTATCCAGAGCATACCAGCGGCCACCCATAATGCCGGCGAATTTGGCATAATAAATAGTGATAAAGAAGCCAGAAGAGCTCCCATCAGGAAATATGGTTTTCGTCGGCCCAGGCGGTTCCATGTTTTGTCGCTCATATGGCCAATTACAGGGTGCACAATCAGTCCTGTAATGGGACCGGCAATCCAAAGGATAGGAATATTTTCAACATGGGCTCCCAGGGTTTCAAAAATGCGGCTTACATTGGCATTTTGGAGGGCGAATCCAAATTGGATTCCCAGGTACCCAAAGCTCATATTCCATAATTGCCAGAAGTTTAAGTGGGGTTTCTTTACCATTCTGATTTAATTAAAATTGTATTTAAAAAGTACCGTATTGTTTAGTTCAGTTATATAATAATTCGGGTTTGGGTACTTTCCGACACCCAATTTTTAATGTTTTCACTTATAAAAAAGCAAGGTAAAATGGCACTTGTTATTTGTTAAAAACAAGCGCCATTTTTTGCACCAACAACTATTAATATCCGGGGTTTTGATGAAGTTTGCTATTTTTATCTATTTCAGACTGAGGAATTGGGAATAATGCCATGTCTTTTGAACATGCGGGTTGCTCCCAATTGGCCTGAAAATAGGTTCCAAATCTTATATTTACTGAACGGCGGATACCTTCAAACAAGAATTCATGCAACCATTCCTTATCCAGAAAATCGAGGGTTATATCAGGAGTACTGGTTAATCCGGCACGGGTTCTGATTTCAGACACCAGTGGTTTAGCCGCTGCAGCGTTACCTAAACGAACTAAACACTCGGCTTTCATCATTAAGATTTCAGAATAACGCATTAATACCCAGTCGTAGTCGCGTTCGGCCACATCGGTAGGTGTATATTTATATTTGGCAAGCCTGCAACCTTCACCTTCAGTGGCGCTGTTAATATCAGCAATGGTTTCGCAATAATCAAGCAGGTTGCCTTTCCGGTCTTTAATAGTATCGCCGGTTGTAATATTAATCTGGTAACCTTCCATCAAAGAACCAATTCTTTTATCACCGGGTTCAAATGAAGAATAAATACCCGGAGTAGCACATGGTCCGTTTACGTTAAACCCGCCCCATGAAGGAGATGATGAAACAGCCTGCCACTGGTTATAATGATAGCATAATGAAAGCAGGTAATTACCAATAGTACCTTCTTTATGATCAAAAGGTATGCTCCAGATTATTTCCTTTGATTGATCGTTGGTTGAAATAAAACTATTAAAGATATCAGATTCCAGGGTGTAACCGGAAACCTTATCACAGGCATCAATACAGGCCTGCCACTTGGGAGTTCCAATAAATGCCTCTGAGTTAATGTATAAACGGGCCAACAACGTATTTGCCACATTTTGGGTAAACCGGCCGTATTCAATACCTGGTTGCAGTTTATCCATAATATCGAGTAATTCAGATTCTACAAATTGATAAACCTGGGCTCTGGGAACATTAGTTGCAGTGCTGTCTACCTCAAATGAAGTAGTAATAGGAACGTTTCCAAACCAGTCGAGCAAAAGGTAGTAATAATAAGCACGAACACCTCTGATTTCTGCTTTTGCTATATCTTCATCTGCTTTTGGCAGGCCACCCTGTTCAATAGACTGGATTACAAAGTTACAGGTTGAAATCCCTGAATAACAGTATTTCCAGGCACCCAAAACCATATCATTATTCGGATCAAGTTCATGGTGTTGAGCCTGCATATATCGGCCACCATCATACCAGTCACCATTTCGGTTCGGTACCACAAATTCATCGGAAACCGCTTCATTTACAAAGTAAATATATTCGCTGGCCGGATAGCAACTTGATATTCCGTCATTAAAACCGCGTAACGAAGCATAAGCGCTACCGGCAATTGTTTTAATTTCTGCGGGAGTAGTTCCATAATCTGAAGAAGGTACCACACTGTAGAAGTCCTCTTCAAGGTCGGTACAGGCTGCTGCTGCCAGAGCTAAAACACCTGCTATTATGATTGATTTTATATTCATGTTTTTATATTTATTTGTTGATAAATATTATTGTTTAGTATACACAACCTTTAAAAGGTACAGCTTAGTCCGAATGTAAATGTCCGTGGTCGCGGATAAACATTAAACCAGTCAATTCCGGGACTTGCTAAAGAACTTACTCTTCCTTCATTCGGATCGTACGATTCAATATTGATTTCAGGATCGAGTCCGGTATATTTTGTGATCACAAATAAATTCTCACCGGTAGCAAACAACCGGATTTTTTCAATTCCTATATTCTTGAATTTGAAAGTGTATCCGATGGTTAATGACTGAAGTCTGAAGAAAGATGCATCTTCAATCCAGTAGTCGCTGTAAGTAGCACTGGCTGTAATGCTATCTTCGAACATCCGTGGTTGAACATTATATTGAGGAAAACGGGAATAATCGTTCAGGGCCATAGAGGTTGCATTCAGTACTTTTTGACCGAAAAGGCCATAAGTTGAAATGCTAAAATCAAAGTTTTTGAACGTTCCACCTGTGCTTAATCCTAAGCTAAATTTAGGCTGGGCATTTCCCAGGTCGGTACGTAAACTGTCACCGGGCAATGTCTTTAATACATCACCATTAACGTTCAGGAATTTTCCGTTTTCATCAAGTCCTAAAGTATGCTGACCCCAGAAAGTACCTACAGCATAACCTTCGCGGATGGTTTGCGAGTATTCATTTGACATACCGCGGATACCATGTAAATCACCGGAAGGTACAGCATCAGTCTCAAACAAAGCACCGGAAAGTTTATCAATTTTCATGATATTTTTAGCTAATGAAAGATTCACATCCCAACGGAAATCACTGTTTTGCATAATGTTATAATTTAATGCCAATTCAATACCTTTATTAGAAAGGTCGCCAACATTAGCCAAAGTTGTATTATATAAATTTGGTGGCTGAGGTACGGCATATTCAAATATCAGGTCGCTGGTTAATTTTTTGTACAGATCAAGCGTGGCTGACAACTTGTTAAATATGCTTACATCGATTCCAAAGTTGGTTTGTGAAGTTGATTCCCATTTTAAATTGGGGTTGGAATTTTGAATTGGTTTGTAGGCAGCTTTCCAGGTTCCGGTTGCAGGATCATAGTATTTACCACCTTCAGTACCGAGCAAAGCTAAGCTCTTATAAGGAGAAATTGCTTCCTGGCTACCAGTAACACCGTAACCGGCACGTATTTTTGCATAATTTAACCAGCTGGATGCAAAATCCATAAACGATTCATCGGAAATTTTCCAGGCTGCAGCAACTGATGGGAATAACCCCCATTTGTTGTTTTCACCAAATTTGCTTGAACCATCACGACGTATTGTTGCGGTTAATACATATTTGCTGTTAAAGCTGTAATTTACACGGCCAAAGAATGAAATCAGTTTTGAATTTGACTTATAAGAATTTACATCAGTTGAGCGGGCATCAATACCGGCACCCAGGTTATTGTATTTAAACAGGTCGGTATCAAAACTTCTTCTTTCAGCGCCAAATCCCTCATAAGTTTCGTCAAGATAGGAATAACCGGCCATAACATTTATCCGGTGGGCGGCTGCAAATTCTTTTTCGTAATTCAGGTAGGTTTCTAACTGAAGATTGGTACCATCATCAACCGAACGTCTTGCATAACCAATGTCAGCAGCACCATATTTTGAATAGGTTGGATAATAAAGCCGGGTTTGATTCGTATTGTATTGATACGAAGTATTTACAATGTATTTCAAACCATCTATAATCTCTAATTCTGCTTTTGCATAACCGAGTAACCTCTTTCTGGAATTATCATGGACCCCATTTTTTAAAATTTCAACCGGGTTAAGAGATTCATTGTTATCAGTCTGGAAATAATTCCCCAATGAATCATAAATTGGAGAGGTTGGATTTAAAAGATATGCATTTGAGTAAACCTGATCAACCGGGTTATATTCATCAAAAGTTGAGTGGATACCCATATCAAGTTTAAGTTTATTATTAAACCCATAGGTATAACCTGAGATGCTTGCTCCCAACCGTTTTAAACGTGAAGTTAATACTATGCCCTGATTATCAAGGTAACTTAATGAGGCACGGTAACCGCCGCTTTCAACATTATTGCTGAATGCTACGGTGTGCGATTGTGAAAATGAGTTTTGTGTAATAGCTTTTTGCCAATCGGTATCGCCACCAAAGTCAACTGCTTTTTTATTACCGGTTTCTTCTACTTTTTGCCTCCATTCATCGGCAGTTAATAAATCAAGATATTTAGCCTGTTTGCCAAAAGCGAAATAATTCGAATATTCTACATGTTTGCCTTTGTTGGAGCGGGTGGTAGTAATAATTATAACACCGTTTGCTCCTCTCGATCCATAAATAGCCGCAGCAGAAGCATCTTTCAATACATCAACTGATGCAATATCGGACGGTGAAATAGAGTTAATATCTGCACCAGGTATTCCATCAATAACCACCAGTGGAGTACTACTTGCTATTAATGAAGTACCTCCACGTAAACGCATGGTTGCTCCTGCAGTCGGGTCACCCGATCCTCTTATTACTGTTAATCCGGCCACTTTACCTTGTAAAGCCTGTTCGGTTGTGGTTATAACCCCTTTGTTCAAATCTTTGGCTGCAACAGTTGATATTGATCCGGTAAGGTCCGATTTACGCATGGTTCCGTAACCCACTACAACCACTTCATCAAGTTTGGCAATATCTTCAGTTAGAATAACATTAAGCGGTTGTCCTGGTGTTACCCCGGTTACCACTGTACTAAACCCAATAAATGAGACAGCTAACGAATCGGTTGACATACAATCGATTGAAAAACTACCATCAGGTGTAGATATTGTACCGTTTGTAGTACCAACTATCATAATGGTAGCGCCGGGTATGGGTGCTCCGGTCTGATCTTTTACCATACCGGTAATGGTCGTTTTATTCTGAGCAAACAAATGGCTGCTCATCACTATCATGCAAAAAGCAAGAAGTAGTGATTGTACTATAAAAAAGTATCTTTTTTTAGTAGATGTTTTCATATTCAATTTTTTTGTTAATAGTTATTTGAATCGTCATTAAATAAATTAGTGCATTCATGATGAATAGTGTGCTGTGACGTAAGGTTTAATTCTGGCGATCAGGTTTATTTCCTTATTTAAATATGTATCGGAGCGACACAACTGCCATCTACGTATTTTTTAAACCCCTGAAAGCAGGTTGAAAAAATTCGTAGCCATATTAGTTCTTCCAGTTTCATAAAATCAGTAATTAGTTAGTATTTTTTAGGTTCAGATGCATTAGCGTGCAAACGTTTTTTCCCCTTATTTTTTTACCTAAATCAAAATTACAGTACCATCAAACTAAAATGAATATTTTCAGAAGGAATCTAGATATTTGCAAATAAGATAAAGTCTTATATGGTTGACAAACAGCCATATAAATTATACAGGGCTCTTAAAAAATATAGATGATTTATAAAGGAATTGCGGAATATACCTGGTCTTTAATCCGGGAAACCGATCAAAATTTATCAGAATATAGTTTACATGGCTTTTATGGCCATTATATAATCATCAAACTGGTCGCGCGATACAATTGTTTTTTGTTTTAATTTGGTTTTATAGGTGTAAATAGTATTTACCGAATAGTTTAAAAACTTGGCTATTTTTTCACTATCTGAAATACCGAGCCGTATTAAAGCAAATATGCGCAAGTCGGTATTTAAAAGCTCATCATGTTCTGCTACAATTTGGTCTTCGGGGGCAAATAATTTATTAAATTCCTCGATAAAGTTTGGAAACAGTTTTAGAAAAATCCTGTCGAAGTTTTTGTACAGGTTTTCCCTTTCTTTATGCAGGTCCGAAGGCTTAATAATATTACTTAAATCATCAAATTGGCGAGATGTAATTTTCCGGTTAATCGTTTTTTGATAATGTTCAAGCCGGTCAATAAATTCTGAATTAATGTTGAAAAAATAACCAATGTACTCTTCCTTGATTTTGTTGGTTTCAAGCAGCATCTCATTCATGCTTTGTAAACTACTGTTTGTTGTCTGCAAAATTTGGCGGATGGCTTTTAAATTACGCAGCTGCTTATAAATAATTATGGCAAACAGGGTAACCAGGAAAATAAGAATTGTGGTTATGAAACCATAATTTAATAATTGCTTTCGTTGCGTTTCGAGTGTGGTTAAACGCTTACCTTCAATAATGGGAAGCACTTCGCTGATTTCAATTTTTCGGTGACGGGCGTTGTAAAATGTTGCATTGTCGAGCGCAATATTTATGTATTTAAACGCCAGGTCGAGTTTACCCTGCTTGTACAAAATCACTGCTAAATTTCTTAAGGCTACGGTTTCCTTGGTTGACGATTTAATATCGGCAATCGCAGCCTTTATGAGCATGTCAACCGCATCATTTTCCCGGTTCAAAAGGGTATAAATCCATCCTAAACTTGAAGTTGATATAGCGTAATCGTGCTGTGATATTTTAAAATGGCTCACTGCATAATTAAAAGCATCTGCGGAACTCTGGTAATCATCCGACTTCATTCGCCTGAGTCCTGATGCGAGCCAGTATTGTGCTGTGGTATCCGATAGCAGGGCAATTTCGTCATCAAGAATCTGATTGCCTTTCGATCTGTAAATCTTCGAATAGAATTTATCATTATGGTAATCGCCTAAATCATAGTAAGTTCGTGCCAATACATTGTAATAGTTTATTTTTGTTTGGGTACTAAAGGTTTTTACGTTCATGCTTAGCAATGTGTCGAGTGCTTCCTTAAATAATCCTGAGGATAAAAATGTAAAACCCAGCTCGATTTTTGATTGGTTAATATATTCCTGATTATTTAATTCATCGGCCATTGTAATCATGGTTTTCACATATTTAAATGCGGAATCGTAAATATAGGATTGGTACTCTTCATAAAGACGGTTAGTCAATTCAAATTCAAGAATTTTATTGCCTTTATTTCGTGTGGCATCAAGTTCATCCATTAAATATTTAATCCGCTGAACTTTGGCTTGTTCAAATTCATCCTTCTTTTTTAGGGTTTGCTCAAGGTCAGAAAGTAATTTAGCTGTATTATTGCCGGCATATACGTTTACCGATGACCCCAGAAAAGTAATAAACAGGTAAAGCAATGATAGTATCTGATATAATTTTTTTGATAAAGGAGAAAAACCCATGAGAATAAAAAAATTAACCTAAAGATAATTTGAATATCTAACTTTTTTCAATTTTTTTAAATTCTTTTATTTCTTTCGGTATGAAAATCTGGCAAAGGCTTGGAAATGAAAGAGAAGAATAAATAAAAAATCCTGAAAGAGCAATTCAATTCAACCCAGGGCAGAAAAACGAAAATAAGTGAGCGATAGTCTAACTTATTGAAGTTTTGTTGCCCTGGGTTCTGGGTGACCTGGCCAGAAGAATCGTCGCAAGTAGTAAAATTTAATTGGAATAGTACAGTTTATTTCGACGAAATTCACTGGCTCATCATTATAGTGCGCACATATATTGCACATTTTAAGCAACTTATATCTTATCTTGACAGTCTGCCCCGATTTATCGGGGGCTATGCTTGCAATTGGGGAGGATTTTTTAGGAATTTTATTATACTTCCGAAACATTATTGAAGGTTAATACTCATCGGATGACGAAACTGCAGGTTTATAAATAAATCATCCGATGAGTATTTAAATATAACCTTATGAACGCACTACTGGTGGTCTATTCATTAATTATTACAAATTTTCCTGTTCTTACAGTAGTTCCGTTTTTTATTATTAGCGTATAAATACCCGGCACAAGATTCGGATCGGGAATAGTAATTTCCTGATTTTCGATTTCAGAGATATGGTTATAAACTTGTCTGCCCAAGGAGCTGTAAATGGTGAGGGATGTTCTTCCTTGCAAATTATCACCTAAAGCTATTACTATGTTTCCTCCGGTATACGGATTCGGATAAATAGCAATATTTTGACAGAATTTTGTTTTGTCGGCAATTTTTGAGCTGGGATCAAGGGCATTTATAATAACAGCGGCACTATCAATTTTTAAATTTCGCAAGTCGTATGAGGCTTTATCTAACTGGCTTTGAACGGAACCATCACTAGCATACTTTTTCCGTAAATTATAAAGTCGGTAAACCAGGCGCAATTCATTTTCGCCATAACTCACGCCGGTATATTTCTGGATTTTCATTAAATAACTGAACCCGGTTTCAACAGTGGGTTCAAACATGGTTCCTTCGCCAAAATCGTTAAATGTAACCAGTTGAACCATATCAATTTTACTTTTATTTTGTTCGGCCAAATTTAAAGTGGCATCCAGTGTGGCTCCATCGTCGGGTAAAATGGTAAAATAACTATCACCGGCACCGCCTTCAACATAAAAATCTTCAAAACCCGGATAGGCAACACCCATTACAGTTTTTAATCCTGCTGCACGGTTGTTGTAGAAGTTTGTAAGATGAGTGAGATGATTTTGATTATCCTGGTAAACCCACATAAATTCACCATCGGAGTTTGAACCTGCCAAACCGGAATTGTACCACATAGGTATAAATTCAACATCTTCACCTGCTGAAGGTAATATTTCATCCCAGTTGGTTGGCGATGTAAAAGTCACGGGTCCAAAAATGCAAACCAATGGAGCATGATCACTTCCGTACCTGATATATTCAGAATTGGTAAAATAATTATCTTTTAAATAGGCAAAATTGGCTTTAACATCGTCAACACTACGGCTAAAACGGTCTTCGAGTACTACTCCGAATTGCATTCCAAAATCGTCGGTGTACGAAATTATGCTGTTTGAACTGGTTAGTAAATCCTGAATATCGCTATTTGAACCCTGAACTCCATACCAATCTATCAAAATGCCATCCACACCCGAAAGTTTCATAAGTAACAAATGATATTCTATTACATCTTTATCGCGACTGGCGTAGGGACCAATTAACGGATAATAATGAGAGGCAATTTGACGATGCCCGTTGTCATCAATAATATCGGGATTTTTGGTATTCATTTTCCAGTGCCAGCCCCACGTACCGATGGTTGCAGGAGTTTCAAACCAGGTCATATAATGCATATACACTTTCATGAGATTTGTTTTTGTAACCGGTTTTTGACCTTTAGCAAAGCCTGCAACGAGTAAATTCAGGGCAATTAATATAATTTTAAGTCTATAAGTTGTCATTGTTGCTCAGTTTTCAATTAATATTAACAGGTATCAGGCTTATGGCAGCTCCTCCACCCCGGGCCAGGTCAATTGTAATTTCCGATTTATTTGTAACCTGTTTTTTCTCAATAGTTATACTTGTCGGATTTGTTTGCCAATCGGCATCTTTACCATCTTTATATATTGTGGCGTTGTATATTTTATCTTTATCAAGAAAATCAAATTTCAGATCAACTTTCCGGGCATTTTTCCCGGTTATAGTTCCAACAAACCAATTGTCTGACGAGCGCTGTTGCCGGGCGATAGTTATATATTTTCCAATTTCACCATCCAGTACTTTTGTTTGTTCCCAATCGACGGCAACATCGCGGATAAATTGAAAGGCAGGATTCCCTTCGTAGTTTTCAGGAAGGTCGGCAGCCATTTGCACAGGACTATAAATTATTAAATTTAAAGCCAGCTGTTGTGCCAGGGTTGTATTTACCCGGTTGTTGGGTCTGTAAGGTTTCAGGGTTATGTTGAATATTCCGGGTGTATAATCAATAGGACCAGCCAACATCCGTGTAAACGGTATTATGGTTAAATGTTCAGGAGGATTTCCTCCGTCTTTCGACCAAGCGTTAAATTCCTGTCCCCTAAGTCCTTCCTCAGACAATAAGTTGGGATAGGTTCTGCGTAAGCCGGTTTGCTTTATGGGTTCATGAATATCAAGAGCAATTTTATATTTTGCGGCTGTTTCTAAAATGTGCCTGTAATTATTAATCATCCATTGGCCGTGGTGATGTTCCCCTTCTGGTAAAATTTTACCTACAAAACCGAGTTTGGCATAATGTAAATTGAGTTTCTGCATTAACCGGTATGCGGTATCCATTTGGTGCATGTAGGTGAGGGGAGCAGCAGAGGTTTCATGATGCATTATAATTTCAATACCCTTATCGTGAGCATATTTAACAACTTCATCCAGGTTATAATCGGCGTAAGGTGTAACAAAATCGAATACACCTTCCCGATTTTCAGTTTTGTTAATGTTACCCCAACCCGTATTCCAGCCTTCGACCAGAACGGCTTGCAAATTATTTTTGGCAGCAAAATCAATATATCGTTTGGCATTTTCAGTAGTAGCTCCATGGTTTCCGCCTTCCATATCCCAGGCTGTTTTATTCAAATGCATTTCCCACCAGATGCCATCATATTTGGCCGGTTTTACCCAGCTCACATCTCCCAGTTTGTTGGGTTCATTAAGATTCAGAATTATTCGGGAACTAATTAAATCGCCCGGGCTTTTTGCTAGTTGTATCGTTCGCCAGGGAGTGCTAAAAGGTAATTCGCGTTTAACGGCATACCCAAGTCGTTCCGAACCCACCAAACCGCTGGTAAAAATCAAATGGGTGGTATCTGCAATTAAGGTCATGCCTGCATAATCGGTTAAATTGGCTTCGTGAATACTGATGTAATATCCATCTGCAGTTTTCATGGTTAAAGGAGTATTAACAGCATTTTCCATAATGGCGGACTGACTGATTCCCGCATCAGGAAGTGAAAGAGCATCAATTTCAGAAATTCGGGTATGATGATATAGATGTTCGTAACTATCCCAGTCGCCTGGTATCCACCAGCATTCGTGATTTCCGGTAAGATTAAACTGCGTATTTTCTTCAAGAATCACAGCCTCTTTCATTTGCTCCTGTTTCGGGAAAACATATCTAAATCCAATACCATCATCAAAAACCCGGAAAACAATATTCATCTGCCTTTGATTAGCATTTTTCTCTTGGAGGTGAACGGTAAGTTCATGATAATGATTTTGCACCAATCGCTGCTCACCCCAGGGTTGTTCCCAGGTTTCATCCAAGGAGTCAGTTTCAGAACTCAGTATTTTAAAACCACCTTTAATTGGTGGAGCATCTTTCAATTTAAAACCCAAAAATGAGGTATCAATAATTACTTTATTAAAATATTTTACTGTATAAGCAGGTTCCCCACTATTAGATAAAATAAATTCCACCATGGTATTTCCTGAAGGGGATGTAATGTTGATATTAGTATTGCAGCCCAATTTTGCACAAGAATTTAAAAATAAAACACTCAGTATCAGAGTAAGTTTTGGAAATAATTTTTTAAACAAGTTGGTATTTGTTTTATTCATATTTTTAATTTGTATTGTGTCTTAAACATCAATATTTATCTGCCTGTTTAATGCAATTTAAAATTAATATATAACTCATCCCCTTGTTTTAAATATAAGGTTTATATAGAAATTATAAGGAGATAAAAAATATAAAAAGCAGATATTCAAATTTGTATATCTTGCCGGAATATAGATTGTTTTAAGAAAACAAAGTGCAGATTAAGGTTAAAATCTTAATGAACCGTAAAACAATTAAACCGTTATTGTTACTTAAAGAATCTTTTACTACTATTTTATTTCAACCTTAATTTTTTTACATTTAATTATAAATTATGAAAACCATGAGCATACAAGGAACCAAAACAGAGCAAAACCTGTTAAAAGCATTTGCCGGCGAATCGCAGGCAAAGAATCGCTATGAATTTTATGCAAAAGTTGCAAAAAAGGAAGGCTTTGAACAAATTAGTGAGATTTTTATGATAACCGCACAACAGGAACAATCGCATGCAAAAACATTTTTTAGGTTTCTTGAAGGAGGTCCTGTTGTAGTTACGGCAACGTATCCTGCCGGAAGAATTGGCACAACGTCTGAAAACCTGGAAGCTGCTGCCATGGGCGAAAACGAGGAGTGGACTCAATTATATCCAAAATTTGCAGAGGAAGCTGCTGATGAAGGATTTAAAAGTGTGGCAGCCATGTTTAAAATTATTGCAAAAATTGAAGCCTTACACGAAAAGCGGTTTAAGAAATTACTTGCAAATATTTTAGAAGGCAAAGTTTTTGAGCGCGATTCGGAAGTCCGATGGGTATGCCGCAAATGTGGTCATGTGCATGTGGGAAAAGTTGCACCGAAAATGTGTCCGGGATGTGGACATCCGCAAGGTTATTTTGAAATAGAGAGTGAAAATTATTAGCAGAATTGACATTCTCACAGTTCATAATTGTGCACGACTAATCGAGAATGCTTATGACTTTTCAGATTTAGAAGATGAGTAAGCTGCAATGTTCTAACCAAAAGATTAATATTAATGTAATAAAATAATATCATGGCAAATCATATCGGACTTCTGACTTCAGGTGGCGATACTCCTGGTTTAAATGCGGCTTTGCGCGGTGTTGGAAAAGCGGCTATCCGAAAATACGACATGCAAATAACAGGTTTTAAAGATGGATTCCGGGGACTAATGGAAAACCGTACCATGCGACTGGATAAAGGTATTCTGTCAGGAATACTTACTCTTGGCGGGACTATTTTAGGTACCAGTCGTGATAAACCTCATAAAATGCCCATTGGTGGCCATATTATGGACATGACCGATGTGATTGTTGAGAATTATCATCGGCAACATCTGGATGCATTGGTTTGTTTGGGTGGAGGCGGAACGCAGAAGAATGCATATGAATTGGTTAAAAAAGGACTTAATATAATAACGCTGCCTAAAACTATCGATAATGATGTGGTACTGACCGATATGACTTTTGGTTTTGATACCGCCCTGGGTATTGCTGTTGATGCCATCGACAGGTTACATAGTACGGCACACAGTCACCATAGGATTATTGTAGTTGAAATTATGGGTAATAAAGCCGGATGGCTGGCCTTAGGTGCCGGAGTGGCTGGTGGGGCCGATGTTATTCTGCTTCCTGAAATACCCTATAATATCGATTTTGTAGCTGAATCAATATTAAAAAGAGCCCGTGCCGGGTCTCCTTTTAGCATTGTGGCTGTCGCAGAGGGTGCAATTTCACAGGAGACTCATAAAAAACTTAAATCAGTAATTGATAAATTGAATAAAGAGGAAGACAAGGACAAGAAGCAAGAACTTAAAAGCAAATTAAAAAAGATAAAGGCTGATAATAAAACGACCACAATGGAAATTGCCCAGTTATTAGAAGAGCGAACCCGACTCGAAGCCCGGGTTACCATTTTGGGGCATTTGCAACGCGGCGGTACTCCTTCAGCTGCCGACAGGCTTTTGGCCACACGATTGGGTACAGCATGTGCCGATTATATCAAAAAGGGTCAGTTTGGAGTTATGGTTGCTGCCCGGGGCGATAGTACTGAGGCCGTTCCAATTGAAAAGGTTGCCGGGTTCATTAAATATGTTCCTCTCGACCATCCCTGGATAAATAGTGCCCGAAGCGTTGGTACCTGTATGGGTGATTATTAAATTCATCCTCTCAGATTTTTAACGGCTTCCCTTATACCTTTTTATATTTCCGTTAACATTTTTGCAAAAATGTTTTAATTTAAAACTATTTTTATAACTTTGGTCACGATTTATAAGCAAACAATGCTCATATCGTGATAATTGTTAGTGTGTAACAGAGCGTTTAAGTTAAAATAAATTATATGTGTGGAATTGTGTGTGCTTTCGAATTAAAGCAGAAAGCTGAAGAATTAAGGCCCCGCTTGTTGGAAATGTCTAAAAAAGTCAGACATCGCGGGCCGGATTGGAATGGGATACATTGTGAGGATAAAGCTATTTTGGCACATGAAAGATTAGCTATTGTTGATCCTACGTCAGGGAAACAACCTCTATATAGTGATGATGGCAAAATTATTTTGGCCGTCAATGGCGAAATTTATAATCATCGTGAGATTCGGAAAAGGTTTGAAGGAAAATATAAATTTAAAACCCAATCGGATTGTGAGGTTATTCTTGCTCTTTATAAGGAAAAAGGAGCTGATTTTCTGGATGATTTGAACGGAATTTTTGGCTTTGCTTTATACGATTCTGAAAAAGATATTTACCTGATAGCTCGCGATCATATTGGAATTATTCCTTTGTACATGGGCCGTGATGAAAATGGAACTTTTTATGTGGCTTCGGAGCTTAAAGCCCTGGAAGGCACATGTAACCAAATTCAATTGTTTCCTCCGGGACATTATTTATTAAGTACCGACGGTGAACCCAAAAAATGGTATAACAGAGACTGGGTTGATTATGAAGCAGTAAAGGATAATACAACTGATCTTCAGCAATTACACGATGCTCTTGATGCTGCGGTTAAAAGGCAATTGATGTCAGACGTACCTTACGGTGTTTTATTGTCAGGAGGTTTGGATTCATCGGTAACCTCGGCCTTAGCCAAGAAATATTCGCAAAACAGAATTGAAAACGATGAAACAACAGCGGCATGGTGGCCTCAGTTGCACTCATTTGCCGTGGGTTTAAAAGGATCACCCGACCTGGCTGCGGCCCAAAAAGTGGCTGAGCAAATTGGAACAGTACATCACGAGGTGCAATTTACCATTCAGGAAGGATTAGATGCAGTAAGAGATGTAATTTATCATTTGGAAACTTATGATGTTACCACAGTTCGCGCGTCTACACCCATGTACTTAATGGCAAGGGCTATTAAAGCAATGGGAATTAAAATGGTATTATCGGGTGAAGGAGCTGATGAATTGTTTGGCGGATACCTGTATTTTCACAAAGCTCCAAACGCAAAAGAATTTCACGAAGAAACGGTTCGAAAATTAAGCAAATTGCATCAGTATGATTGCTTAAGAGCGAACAAATCATTAGCAGCCTGGGGCATTGAAGGGCGAGTGCCATTTCTCGATAAGGAGTTTATTGACGTGGCTATGCGGTTGAATCCAAATGATAAAATGATTTCACCGGGACATATGGAGAAATGGGTAATACGTAAAGCTTTCGAAAAATATATTCCCGAATCGGTTGCATGGAGGCAAAAAGAACAATTTTCAGACGGAGTAGGCTACAGTTGGATTGATACGTTGAAAAAAATGGTAAGTGAACTGGTAACCGATGATCAACTGGCTAATGCCAAGTACCGTTTCCCAACTCAAACACCTATGAATAAGGAAGAGTTCTTCTATCGTTCAATTTTTACCGAGCATTTCCCGTCCGAAGCGGCAGCTTTAAGCGTACCCTCTGTCCCTTCTGTGGCTTGCAGTACCGCCGAGGCTCTTGCGTGGGACGAGGCTTTTAAAAATGCTAATGAACCTTCGGGGCGGGCAGTGAATGTTCATGAGTTAAGATATTAAAAAAACCATATAAAAATAAGTAAGCGGAGCTTCCTTTGGGTGTTCCGCTTTTTATTTTACATAGCGGGAGGAAGCATCTTTTTGTTTTGATCTTATCATTGGATATTAAAGTAAATATTTCTTGGTTTGAAAAAAAACAAATTAAATCCATCTTAAATTTCAAATGATCCCCAAAACCTGTCATTTAATAAAATAACTTCTAATCATGATAAATTTTATAAAATAATTTACATCTTTATAGTCTGGAACCAACTTTCCATTAGGGTAAATTTATCATACAATCATGACAAGTTTCAACAAAATTTTAAAGTATTTAGTTTTATTCATGCCATTTTTAGGGTTCACCCAACTTTATGGGCAGATTAATTTTTCATTACAATCTCAATATAAATATTTGAAGGGCACGGAAGCGGTTAATTTATCTTCAGATTGGATGACACCCGCGTTTGATGATTCTGCCTGGGATACTGGAGTTGCACCCTTTAGGTACGGGGACGGAACAGGAGGTACTGAACTGACGGATATGCAGGGAAATTATTCAACCGTTTTTATGCGTACTAAATTTGATGTTCAGCAACTCAGTTTAATTAAAAGTGCGCTTTTAACCTTTGATTGGGACGATGGCTTTATACTATGGATAAATGGTTTCGAGATTACAAAACAACAGGCTCCTGCCACCGTTGCTTATGACGCTCTTGCTTCTGATTTGCATGAATCGGGCGTACCGGAGAGTTTTACTTTTAATGCTGCTGATCTGCATTTAGTTGAGGGCCAGAATACCATTGCTGTTTTAGGTTGCAATATTTCGCTTGCCGGCAGTTCCGATTTTTATTACGATATGAGTATTGTTGCCCAGCCAGAGCAATCGGATTTGACTGAATTTGTTGATTCATTGGGATTAACTTTTAGTAAACCATCGGGCTTTTATCAATCATCGTTTAATTTAACCATTGCTTCTCCCGTTGCCGATGCTCAAATAGTTTACACGCTTGATGGCAGTAATCCGCAAAATTCACTCACCAGTATAAAAACTACAGCTACAGCTACCATTACTATTGATCCTTCGAGTACCGACCATCGGGGAACTACTCCGGCAGTGGTGGTGCGTGCATCTATAACCAAAAATGGGTATAAACCCTCAAAACCTGAGGCAAGGACTTATATTTATCTTGAAAATGTAAAAAAACAGACATACCCGGGTTGGGATTGGCCCGATTGGAATGTAAATGGTCAGGAGATTGACTATGATATGGATCCGGATGTGGTGAACAGCACCCAGTACAGGAATCAAATTAATAACGCACTTCTTGATATACCAACCATTTCAATAATTACTGATAATGCAAATCTGTTCGATCCAGCCAAAGGAATTTATGTAAATGCATTGAGTCAGGGGTCAGCATGGGAGCGGGAATGTTCCGTTGAACTTATTAATCCTGACGGATCACCTGGTTTTAATGTAGATGCAGGTTTAAGGATTCGGGGAGGATGGAGTCGCCATGATAACTATCCCAAACATGCTTTTCGTTTATTTTTCAGACAGGATTACGGTCCGGGTGAGTTGGATTTTCCATTGTTTGAAAATGAAGGTGTTGACCATTTTGATAAAGTGGATTTACGCTGTGCACAGAATTATAGTTGGAGCAATTATGAAGGAGAGCACAATACTTTTATTCGTGAGGTTTTTTTGCGTGATGCCCAGGGTGAGGCAGGTGAACCGTATACCCGGACAAGGTATTATCATTTGTACCTGAATGGAATGTACTGGGGTTTGTTCGAAACCCAGGAACGCTCCGAAGCCCGTTGGGCTGCTGATTATATAGGGGGAGATGTTGAAGATTGGGATGTGATAAAAAAGGGTGATGACGGAAGTGTTTTGGCCACAGACGGAACGCTGGATTCCTGGCATCAGATATATAATATTATTAATACATCATCGATTGATAATGCAAGGTATTTCAGGCTTGAAGGAAAAGATGCCAATGGTGTGCCTGCAAAAAATTCTGAAATACTGGTCGATATCGATAACCTGATTGATTATATGATAAATATTTTTTATTCAGGAAACTTTGATGCTCCTGTAACTATATGGGGAGGGAATAATAGTATAAACAACCTTTATATGCTTAAAAACCGAGAGGATAAAACCAAAGGATATATTTTTATGGTTCACGATGCTGAGCATACTATGATGACTGTAGGCACATCAGGTCCGGGAACAGTGGGTCTTTACGAAAACAGAGTTAACCTTGCATACCGTAAGGATGCAACAATGACCAAGCCATCGTTTTATTCTTTTAACCCACAATGGTTGCACCAAATGTTATCGACCAATAAAGAATACAGGCAACGGTTTGCTGACAGGGTTTGGCGGCAATTTAACGGGAATGGTATTTTTACAGAAAATGCCTGTATTGAACGGTTAAATAAACGAGCCGACATGATTGATATGGCCATTATCGGAGAATCGGCACGTTGGGGTGATGCACATACAGGAACGGCCTATACCAAGGACAATGCCTGGCTGCCCGAACTGGATGTGTTGCGTGACGATTACTTTCCTTACCGGACTGATATCGTTAAAGGCCAATTACAGGAATACGATTTATATCCTTCAGTTGAGGCACCTGTTGTAAAAGAATCAGGTAGTGAGATTATTGACCCGAAAGTTTATATTAACGGTCCGGTCACTATTAATATTAGCAGTTCAGACGGTGATATTTATTATACCTTAAATGGAAAAGATCCCCGAAAAATTGGTGGATCACCGGCAGGGTACGCCATTAAAATACCAACAGGTACAAGTTTATCAATTCCTGAATCAGCAGTTTTAAAGGCCCGTGTTTTTAAAAATAACAAATGGAGTGCACTAAACGAGATTCATTTTATTGCAAACCAAACCGATTATTCACACTTTAAAGTTACCGAGCTGCATTACCACCCTGCGCCAACAATAGTTGGGACTGATACTACCTCAGGCAGTAATTATGAGTTTATTGAATTTAAAAATACAGGCGATGTTTCAGCGATAAACCTTACGGGACTGGTTATCGATTCAGCCATTTATTATGAATTTCCTGACGATTATTTGTTGGCACCCCAACAGTTTTTTGTAGTGGCCTCAAAACCTAAAAAGTTTTATGACCGTCATGGTTGGCTGGCTTCAGGGAATTTTAAAAAGAATTTTTCAAATAGTGGCGAAGAGGTTTTAGTAACCAACAAAACGGGCAACAGGATCATTGACTTTTACTACACTGATAAATTTCCATGGGTTGAACAGGCCGACGGTAAGGGTCCATCCATGGTTTCGGTTGAAGATAACCCTTCCGGCGACCCCAACAATGCTGCTTACTGGAAAGCATCACGCTACGATGATGGTTCGCCCTTTTATAACGATTCTGATAATGTGGGTGTGGATGAAACTTTTGCAGGTTTAACAAATGCGTCAGTAAATATCTATCCAAATCCGACCAGCGACATTTTTACCATTCAGGCTGATGCAACAAAAATTCAGAAGCTGAATCTTAAAATTATCGATTTAAATGGGGCAACGTTATACCAAACCAGCTTTGCTAATCAGACGCAGATTTCCTTATCACAGCTTGGAGTTAGTTATGGAATTTACTTTGTGAAAATTGAAGGGCAGACTATTTCGGAAACACGGAAGATGGTTTATACGCCGGAATAGTCCCGGGAAATTTATAATATTATTCTTAAATCCTGCCGGAAACACATTTCGGCAGGATTTTTTATTCTATATTTTCCTTACATTTAAAATCGGCCTGATGAAAAAATACGCAAATTGGCTGTTTCACAACAACCGATTTCAGTTTATTTTTGCATCATGGTATTAATTACAATTAATGAGAAGGGAAAAGAACCCATTTTCGGACAAATTTTCAGACAATTGAAAGAGATGATTGAGAAGGGTTCGCTGTCGCCAGGCGATAAGTTACCTTCAACACGTAAAATGGCTGAAACGCTGGGAGTTCACCGAACCACGGTTTGCAGGGCATATGATGAGCTTTGGGCAGCCGGTTATCTTGAAACCCAGGTGGGGGGCTATTCCAGGGTTAGGCAGCGTAATTCCCTGGCACGCAATGATTCGAATTCATTTGAACCAATTTTTGACTGGGAAAGTCGGTTTTCAACTGCATCATCGTCATTAAATCATTACTCTCATATATCGCCGATAAAGGATAAAAATATGCTCGATTTCAGACCCTTAAGCCCCGATTCCGATTTATTGCCGGTTGATGATTACAGGCATTGTGTAAACCTGGTTCTCAAGGAAAATGGTAACAAATTGCTCGATTATGGCCATTCGTTAGGTTTTGAGCCTTTAAGAAACTTGTTGGCTAAACAGATGCAATTACATGGAATTTCAGCAAAGCCGGAAGAAATAATACTTACCAATGGAATTCAACATGGTTTGGCTTTGTTGTTACCCGTGTTATTCAACCCGGGCGATACTATTATAGTTGAAAGCCCGAGTTATACAAAAGGGATCTGGCTAATGAAATATTTAAATCTGAATATTATAGAGGTTCCGATTACTTTTCAGGGGATTGACCTTGATGTTCTTGAAAAAAAATTAAAGAAACATAAGGTTAAAGCGATATATACCATGCCAACCTTTCAGAATCCTACAGGCTTAAGTACTTCACAGGTTCATCGCGAGAAGTTGTTAGCTTTGTGTGAACAATTCCAGGTTCCTTTAATTGAAGATGGATTCGAGGAGGAGATGAAATATTTTGGAAAAGCGGTACTACCCATTAAATCGATGGACAGGAATAAATTAGTAATTTATATGGGTACTTTTTCAAAAATTCTTTTCCCTGGTATTCGGATCGGATGGATTGTGGCTTCAGACTCTCTGATTTCAAAACTGGCCTCATTAAAGCAAACCACGGAATTATCAGGTATATCGCTTACCCAGGCGGCTGTACATCAGTTTTGTGATAAAGGATTCTATGAACTTCACAAAAAGCGTATTCACAGGGTGTATCGGAAAAGGATGCAATTTGCCTTGCAGGCATGCAGGGAGTTTATTGATAGTGATAAACTAACCTATACCAAACCTGAAGGAGGCTATTTAATATGGTTTGTTACGGTTGATCCCATTATTGATGAAGATACTTTTATAAAAAAACTATATAATGCAGGAGTAGCCGTATCTCCCGGCAGCCATTTTTTTGCGACGGAAAATAATCAGGTAGGTTTTCGCTTTTCTATTGCACACCGCAAAGAGGATGAGATAAGAGAAGGAATAAAACGAATTGGAAATGTTATAATAAATCTTTAATTAAAATTAAACCCGCATGAAACTCCTTAACCCCAATGACTACAGAAAATTAAACCAACCCCTGGAAATAGTACAAATTAACAATCTGTTTGCCCGAGCGGTAATTGAGAGAAAAACCGATGGGATTGTTTATGTTGATAATCCGGATAATCCTGTTACTTATTATATCAAACACCCTTATGGCATGTCTTTATTGTTTGGAGAAACAAATAATTTGGAGTTCAATGAAAGTCTGGCTGCTTACCTTTTGAACAAATCCGTTGAAAGGGAAACGCCTGAATTTATGCAGGTTTTCCCGAATGCGTGGTCTAAAAAACTGGATGAATTGCTGGGACCCAACCTGGTTCAGAATCAAATTAATGGTTTCGATAAGAGTATCATACAATTGGGCAGAATTAATTTTCGGTTTAATTATAAAAATTTTTCTGATATCCGGACAGAGACTTATCCTGATGTGATAGTGGAACGAACCTCTGAAACTATGTTTGATAAAATTCACGGGGTGGTGGTTCCGTCGAAATTTTGGCGAAACAGCGGGGAATTTTACCGCGATGCCGTAGGTTTTTCTGCATTGGTGGATGGTAAGCCGGTTTCTACTGCCTTTGCTTCATTTTTGCACGAACCTTATTTGGAATTAGGAATTGAGACCCATCCGGATTACCGGGGAAAGGGGCTTGCTTTTATAGTTTGTTCTGAACTAATAGCGTATTGCCTTCAAAAAGGTTATGAACCCGTATGGGCCTGCCGGGCCGATAATACCGGATCTATAACGCTGGCACAAAAACTTGGATTTGAAATTGTCAGGGAATTACCCTATTATCAATTACCCGTAAATCGACAATAGTATGCAGACTATTGAAATTTCAATCGATAAATCGCGCCTGAATATTCCCATGATTCATCAATTTCTGACGGAACGATCCTATTGGGCAAAAGGGCGGAGTCTTGAAACCGTAATCTTGTCTATTGAAAACTCGGTATGTTTTGGCGTTTATCTTAAAACCGGCGAGCAGGTTGGTTTTGCCAGGGTAATAACCGATTTTGCTGTTTTTGGTTGGATTTTAGATGTTTTTATTCTCGAAGAATATCGTGGTCAGGGGTATGGCAAACAACTTGTGGATTCAATAGTAAATTACCCGGCTTTTGCACAATTATCGAAAATGAGACTTGCCACAGCCGATGCCCAAGGACTGTATAAGCACAGTGGTTTTACTTCGTTAGAGAAACCTGAAAATATGATGGAATTGAAAAAGGCTTGAATCCTTTGAGCGCATTCCCAGTAAGCTTGTTGCGCGGAATTTCAATTAAACAAAACTTTTCGCACTAAAACGACAAAAAAAGCGGCCTAATTAGCCGCCCCATAAGTATTTTAATCCGGGTTACTAGACTATTTCTTCAACCCCGCCATTTGCTCCTCAATCGCTTTAATTTTTGCTTCGGCATCGGCCAGTTTTTTGCGTTCCATATCAACCACATGAGCCGGAGCACCATTCACAAACTTCTCGTTGCTTAATTTACCGGTTACTGAGCGCAAAAATCCTTGCTGATATTTCAAATCTTCTTCCAGCTTTTTAATTTCAGCCTCAACATCGAGGTTATCACCCAGCGGAATAAAAAACTCGCTGGTTTTTACCATGAATGGGGTAGAGTTGTCTATTTTACCATCTACCTTTTCAATTGTTGATAAACCTCCCATTTTTTGAATGACGGCGTTATTTACCTCGCTGAAACCATCAGAACCCGGGTTAACCATCAAACTTAACTGTTCCTTGTACGAGATATTCTTGTTTTTTCGGATAGCCCTGATTTCGGTAATCGCAGCCTGGGCATCTTCAAACAGAGTCAGTTTTTCGGTACTGAACGATTCAACTTTTGGCCAGCTGGCAAGCATTATGCAATCGCTGTCGTGGCGGTCATTTATCTGGTGCCATATTTCTTCACTTATAAAAGGCATAAACGGGTGTAACAGTTTTAGCAATTTTTCAAAAATTCCGATAGTGGCTTCATAGGTTGCTTTATCACATGGTGTTTGATACGCCGGTTTCACGATTTCAAGATACCATGATGAAAAATCGTCCCAGAAAAGCCTGTAAACGGTCATCAATGCATCCGACAAGCGGAATTTGTCAAAGTGATCATTTAAAATTTCAATGGTCTGATTTAATTTATGATTAAACCACTCAATTCCGGCTTTAGCCGATTCGGGTTGGGCAATATTATTGTCAACTTCCCATGTTTTTACCAAACGGAAAGCATTCCAAATTTTATTGGCGAAGTTACGGCCCTGCTCAGGAAGTGATTCGTCAAACAATAAGTCACCTCCGGCTGGTGAGCATAATAACATCCCAACACGTACGCCATCAGCGCCATATTTTTTCATTAGTTCAATCGGGTCGGGTGAATTTCCCAACTGCTTGCTCATCTTTCTTCCCTGTTTATCGCGGACCATACCGGTAAAATACACGTTGCTGAAGGGTTGAGCATTCCGGTATTCGTAACCGGTCATGATCATCCGGGCTACCCAGAAAAATATAATATCGTGACCCGTTACCAAATCACTGGTGGGATTGTAGTACTTAATATCAGCATTGTCCGGATTACGGATTCCGTCGAATACGGCAATAGGCCACAACCAGCTGCTGAACCAGGTATCCATCACATCTTCATCCTGGCGAAGGTCGGCAAGGATCAGTTTTGAATCACCGGTTTTTTCAATGGCAAGTTTTAAGGCTTCCTCAGTGGTTTTTGCCACAACAAAATCATTGGTATTTCCAATATAAAATGCGGGTATGCGTTGTCCCCACCACAACTGACGACTGATACACCAGTCTTTGATATTTTCCATCCAGTGTTTGTACACATTTTGGAATTTAGCCGGATGAAACTGTACGGTACTGTTCAGAACATTTTCAAGCGCAGGTTTTGCAAGACCTTCCATTTTCAGGAACCACTGCATCGAAAGCTTTGGTTCAATAATGGCATGGGTACGCTCCGAACGTCCTATTTTATTGTTGTAATCTTCAATTTTAACTACGTTGCCGGCTTTTTCCAGATCGGGAACAATCAACTTGCGTGTCTCAAACCTGTCTTTCCCGACATAAAGCCGGGCCGATTCATTCAGCGTTCCATTATCATTAAAAATATCGATAGTTTCAAGGTTATGACGGTTTCCGATTTCATAGTCGTTAATGTCGTGAGCTGGCGTAATTTTCAGGCATCCGGTACCGAATTCCATATCCACATAATCGTCTTCAATAATAGGAATTGACCGATTGATCAGCGGAACCAGGACGCGTTTGCCTTTTAAATGTTTAAATCGTTCATCGTTCGGATTAACACAAACTGCGGTATCGCCCAAAATAGTTTCAGGCCTTGTGGTGGCGATGGTTACATAACCTTCTTCACCATCAATTTTATATTGCAGATAATAAAGCTTTGATTGTTCTTCAGTATAAATTACCTCTTCGTCGGAAACAGCAGTTAAAGCTTCAGGATCCCAGTTTACCATCCGCACCCCACGGTAAATAAGGCCTTTATTATAGAGATCGATGAAAACATTGATCACACTTTCATAGTAGCCCTCGTCCATGGTAAAGGAAGTACGGTCCCAATCACACGATGCACCGAGTTTTTTGAGTTGCTCAAGAATAATTCCGCCGTGTTTTTCTTTCCATTCCCAGGCATGTTTCATAAACTCATCGCGGGTAAGCTGTGATTTTTCAATGCCTTCGGCTTTAAGTTTGGCTACCACCTTAGCTTCGGTAGCAATGCTGGCATGGTCGGTACCCGGAACCCAACAAGCGTTTTTCCCCTGCATGCGTGCTCTGCGGACCAAAATATCCTGTATGGTATTGTTAAGCATATGTCCCATATGTAATACTCCGGTTACATTGGGTGGGGGAATAACAATTGTGTAAGGTTCCCGTTCATCGGGTGTTGACTTAAAAAAACCATTGTCCATCCAGTATTGATACCATTTTTCTTCTGCACTGGCAGGATTATACGTTGTTGCAATTTCCTGTTTACTCATTTTATCTATCGTTTCTTTATTGAAAATGAATCGCTTAGGATTCAGTTTTTGCTGTTTTTTAGTAGTGTGCAAAAGTAATTATTTGAAATGAACTAAATAATTAAAATTTTAAAAAACTTGTATTTTCTTTAATGTTATGGGGCTATTATAAAAGGATTTGCGATATCGAATAAAGAAACAATAGTTCTATCTTAAAAATTCGTAATAATTATCAGGTGTAATAACTTTTGTTTCGGCAATATCATAGGCATCCATAAAAGTTTTTGGAAAGCGCACCTTTTTAAGCGGGTTCCATTTTGCTTCAAAAGCATGAAGTTTACCGTCAATTTCTTCAACATAATCAATCTTCTGTTGTTGGGTAGTGCGCCAAAAATAGCACGAACCATAAAAATTTCGCCGGGCATTATATTTTTGACGTTCGCTGATTACAAAATTTTCCCAAAGCGCTCCAACATCACTACGCAGTTCTGCCGGGGAGTAATTGCCAATAATGGCATTGCGGATGCCATTGTCATAAAAATACACCTTTTTGCCTTTTTTTATTTCATTCCTTACGTTACGGCTAAAGGCATCCAATTTGAAAATCACGAAAGCTTTTTCAAGTAAATCAATATATTTTTCGACGGTTTCTTTATCAATACCTATTAATTGTGAAATTTCATTATACGAAACTTCATTTCCTATTTGCAAGGCCAAAGCTCTTACCAGTTTATCAAGAATTCCCGGTTTTTTAATCTTTTCATAAGCCAGTAAATCTTTGTATAAATAACTTCCCGCGATATGCGAAAGTAAACTTTGTTCCTTTCCTTTTGATGTAACCACTTCGGGATAGCTGCCATAAACCAGACGGTGGTTCAGGTTGCGTAATTCATCCAGCAATCCGAATTGATTTATTAATTCATTGGTTGATAAGGGAAATATCTGGTAATCGAACCTGCGACCGGTCAGCGGTTCATTTATTTCATTGGCCAGTTCAAGTGAGGAGGATCCCGAAATTATCAATTGAACCTGAGGTAATTGGTCAATAATTATTTTAGCAGTTATTCCGATATTTTTTATCCGTTGTGCTTCATCAATCACTACAATGGTATTATCTCCTATAAAGTTTTGGAGTTTTATAGCTGTCGGATCTTCTAAAATACTCCGGGTATCGGCATCATCACCAATAAAAGTTATAATTTTTTCAGGCCGGTTTTCCAGCAATAGTTTTATTAATGTCGTTTTACCAACCTGTCTGGCACCTAATAATACCAAGGCTTTGCCGGTAAACATATAACTCCGTAAATTATCTAATACCTCTCTTGATATCATTTTTATTGTATTTAAAACCATACAAAAGTATAATAAATTTCGATTACAATCGAAGAATAACATAATAAAATTCGATTACGATCGAAAAGTAATATAATATTATTCGATTTGATGTAGCGTAATCTGAAAGTGCAAACTTGGTTTGACACTAGTATAAGGTTCATTAATTAACATAAAACTCATCGGATGACTAGGCCGGTGGTTCATAAATAAGTCATATACTCTAATAAATTACAAGTTTTTAAGCCACTTTTTCAGTGGAGCTATTAAAATTTTCTAATTCTCTAGGGTCAAGATTTATATATTCCTGACTGTATGGTATCCTATTTTTGACAA
>JBJKSB010000106.1:0-40376 GCA_046704385.1 Bacteroidales bacterium
GTGTTACCATTACACCATGGGTCAGTACCATAAATGTGGCGGCAAAAGTAGTACATTTTTTAATATTGCCAAAAAATGTTGTAATATTTGTACAAATTATTTGAATCACATTGGGCATGAATATCAATAATCCACCCGGATGGTTACGTAAATTGTACTGGAGTTTTAACTGGGCTATGAAAAGTAAATCGAAAAGTGTTTTTCTTACTTTTGATGATGGCCCCACTCCTGAAATAACCCCATGGGTGCTCGATTTGCTGGATAAATATAATGCCAAAGCCACATTTTTTTGCATCGGTCGTAATGTGGAACGTCATCCCGATATTTATAAAAACATTATTCAGCGCGGACATGCGGTGGGTAACCATACTTATAGTCATTTAAAAGGTTGGAGAACCGGCACCCAGGAATACATGGATGATGTTCATTTGGCTTCGCAATTTATACATTCCCGACTATTTAGAGCACCTTACGGAAAAATAGGGCAAATGCAGATACGAAGGTTAAAAAAAACCGGCTATAAAATGTTTATGTGGGATGTATTGTCAGAGGATTACAACCGGGATATTACCGAAGAACAATGCCTGAAAAATGTCACAGATTATACCCAACCAGGAAGCATCATTGTTTTTCACGACTCGGTAAAAGCCCGAAAAAATTTAATGGCTACAGTACCTAAAGTATTGGAAACATATGGTAAGCAAGGTTATGAATTTCGCAAGCTCAGGTAAGGTTTCTGATATAAAATTCGCATTTGCGTATAATGAATCTATTCTATATATTTGCTGCGCTTTTGGAATAATGAGCAGAAGTGTTGTTCTAAACTTTATGGGGCATTAGCTCATCTGGCTAGAGCGTTAGACTGGCAGTCTAGAGGTGATCGGTTCGAGTCCGATATGCTCCACTAACCCATTTTATATGGGTTTTTTATTAAATGCCCTTCTATATCTACATACTATATTCTAAAAAATTCGATAGATATTACTACGGACAAACTAATGATTTAAATTCCAGGCTTATAAGACATGATTCTAAATTAGTTCCATCTACTGCTAAATATACTCCTTGGGTAATATTTGCATATAAGGAATTGGAAAGCAGAGCTGATGTAATAAAAATCGAAAGGACTCTAAAAATCTCAAAAGTAGGAATAGAGTTGCCAATTTTATAGTAAAAGAAAAAATCATCAAAAATTTATAATAATTGAGCGCTTGACCGGTCAAAAGGTCAGTGGTTCGATTCCGCTATTCTTCATTTGATTATCAGGTACTTACAATTTATTTTGTGAGTGCTTTTTTGTTAATTGATCCTTTACCCTTTATTAAATTTTAATACCTGACTAATAGAAAATTATAAACATCAATTTAGGTCAGTTTTATTATGAAACGCCTTTTAAGTCTGATTTTATTTGGAGGAATGAAAAGTATCAGCAAATATTATAATCAGGTAATGATTATTTTAAATATAAAGGAGGCTTGTTGAATTACAAATAGAATGCTTGTTCCAAAAATAATATAAACTATGATCGAATTACCATTGTATCATAGTCGGTTTTATCATTAGCTGGAAATCCAAACATATTTACATATCCCCAGGTTTTTCCATCTTCATTCGCAGCAGTATCTACTTGTATTCTCATAATTAGTTCAAGTTTCTGACCAGCATTGGCACTGAAAAAAAGATATCTTGGACTAAATTTAATTATCTTATAAAACACCTTAGTTCTATCCTCACTCCTGGTTCCGTCATAAAAAAGATCCGTATGGGAGGCTTCTAATATGTTTCCATCAAGATGCAAAAAAGAAAAATAATCAAACCATATTTTTGAATCATAACAATTCCACGAATGACCATGACCTAAAACTCTTGATTTCCCATTAATCCATAAATTACCCACCGGGAGCAATAAACAATATCTGTCAGTTGCTGGCATTACTGCAGAAAATAAGATATCCAAAGAACCTACGCTATGAACACGGGTCGTTCCATTTGTGTCCCCTGGATTAAAAATCATATATTCGCTATCATAATACCTATTTGCTCCAATAATACCCCGGGTCACATCATTATTGGCTGGTCCGCTGATATTATCCAGTACTCTTAGTCTATCAAAGGCGAAAGGAATAATGCAATTGCATTTTATTTCTTCAATCTTTGTAAGAGTCGCTAAAACAGAAGGATTAATGATTGCTGCACTTTCAATCATATTAGGTTCATTAGTTTCTTTAACCATAAAAGCCGTTTTATTAACAACTTTGTTGCTAATTCCTGCAACTTGGTCCAAAGTAACCCCTGCCTGCATTTTATCTAATTTTGCATGCAATTTTATGAGTTTGTCTGTCTCTCCTTGTTTTTCCAATTCATGAATCATTTTGTTTTCAGCTTCATGAATTCTAATTTTTGATGTTAAATCAAAAAAGTCATTTTTCATTTTTTCTTTCATAACAATCAAATTTTAAGCGAATTGATACAAATTATTATATTGTACAAGCCTCCTGTATTGACGAAAAGCAATATCAATTGGTATAAGTTATATGTATTTTAAGCTTCGTTTCTAATTGGTAAATTCAAAACCAAAAATACATTATAGTGGCAAATGAAATTAAAGACAACGAACAGTTCAGAAATTTATTTAGAAACAATTTAGAATTTGGGCTAATAAAAATAATAGGATACAAGTTATGTGTTTTTTGAAAACAAGTCAATAGCTATAAATCTGTTGTTCAATACATTATGTAATGTGCTTGAAAGCTTAAAAAGCAGGCTTTTAAGACAATCCGCGACCTTTATAGGTAGTATTTAGAAGGCATAAAAGTTTTTCTGGTTAAAATAAATCTAAGTATTACTTTTGCACAATCCACATTTGCGGAATTAAACTAAAGAGATACGATCATGGTAAATATAAGGAAAGGTGGGATATTTTTAGTTGGATTACTTTTTATTTGTATTACTTCAGCACGTGCACAGGTGGCAAACGATGATTTCATTAGTTTATTAAAATCTTCGTCAATTTATAAAGATTTTAATGATGATTACCGGATATTAATATTAAACTTAATAACGCATCCCGACTCCTACTACAAACGCAGCGAGCAAAAAACCTACCTGACTTTTAAGGTGGTGAACGAAGAGTACCAGATGGTGCTGGATGAAGCTGCCCTGGATTCGAATTACCTGAATTTTGAACTTTTAATGAAATCTGCCTACGGCAAAGAGGCCTATTACCGGCTCGAAAAAGGGGAACTGGTACAATGCTGGTACAAAGTAAACGGGGTTAAATATAGTAACGACTCCCCTGATGCGGCAACTACTTACAATTTAAGGACCGGTTATTACGACTTTATGGATTATGTAAAAAAATTCAACAGTTACCTGGTCCAGAAAAGAACCAAAAACATTAAATCGAAACAGCTACGGCATGCCTACCGGGTTATTAACAGCATCAGGGATACCCAGTATTCGCGGCTGCATAAAATGATTCACCGTTATGACAAATTCGTTGCCAAACGACTCCGCAAGCAGGACAGAAAACTTGCCCGGGAAAAAAGGCGCTACGAAAGAGAGCAGGAAAAAGAAAACAAACAACCTAAAAAAAGAAAACAGGAGAAGTTTTTTTAATCACGCATTTTGATTTTCTGAATATTATATTCCGGATAAATATGTTTGGGGTCCGGATATTTTATTCATTCTTAATTTTTATACTCGCAGGCTAAACTAATTCAATATTTGCTAATTTTACATTCCACAAAAAAATTTGCTGATGTCAAATCGCTGGAGAATAAAATATACCATTTCTTTTTTCTCGCTTTTGTTAAGTTTTACCATTGGGTATTCTTCAACTGTTAAGTTTTACAATATAAATTACATGTTTGGCATTGCCATGAGGGAGGCTTATTCGGTTTGTGAAGATGAAAACGGTTTTATTTGGGCTTCAACAAAAACCGGCGTTTTAAGGCTGACCAACGATGATGTCAGGATATACCAACTTCCCTACGAGGCCACAAATGTTGTGACAGTGAAACTTGTTTACCGGTATCCAAACCTGGTGGCTTTTACCAGTAACGGACAGGTTTTTTTGTACAATGAATTTAAAGACCGGTTTGAGTCAATACTAAATATCAATAAAGCCTTAAACAGTAACTTTACACGGTTATCCTCAGTTTTAGTCGACCCCGGTGGATGTTATTGGATCGCCTCTTCGGGCGGGATGTTTAAGTATCAAAATCATAAACTTACGCTGGCAAATACAGAACGCATGCGAATTGTCAGAGCCATTTGGGCCGACTCCACTCATATACTTTTATCAACAAAAAACAGCTTATTTACCTTTAATATCAGAACAGGAAAATACAAGTATGTTTATGATTTAAAAAACGATATATTATCAAGCATTTCATGCCTTACTCTTACTAAAAACAGAAAAAAGCTGTGGGTGGGCACGCTTTCAGATGGCATTTTATATTACGATTTCGGAAAAAAACAAATCTGTTTCCCGAAAATAAAGTCATTCCCCAAACAGCCCGTGTTTGATATCGAACCTTATGCCGATTCACTTATTCTGGTTGGAATTGACGGGCAGGGTATCTGGGAAATGGATAATTCAGGCAATAAAGTTATAAATATCTATAAGGAAGATATAAATAGTTTCTATTCGCTGCGAGGTAATGGCGTTTACGATATATTCTGTGATAACGAGGAGCGCGTATGGGTTTGTACCTATAGTGGCGGTGTTTCGTTTTTTGAACAGGATTCGCCCTATACGCAACAAATTACACACCAGATAAACAATCGACAATCGCTGGTTAACAATGATGTAAACAGTATTATCCAGGATAAAAAAGGACGCTTGTGGTTTGCCACCAATAATGGCATTAGCCGGTGGGACAAAAAAAACAATTCTTGGTTAAACCTTTATAATAGCAACCGGGATCAGACCCTGGTTTTTTTAACCCTGTGCGAAGACAACAAAGGCCAGATTTGGGCCGGTTCCTATTCATCCGGGATATATATTATTGATGAAAACAGTGGTAAACAGCTTGCTCACTACGCCAGTACAGAAAAAAATTCACCCATAAACAACAATTTTGTATTTGATATTTTTAAAGACTCCGAAGGCGACATTTGGATGGGTGGCATTAACAGTGAAATACGTTGTTATCATGCTAATGAAAACCGGTTTCAGACTTTTACAACTCAGCCGCTGAATTCCATGGCTGAACTTTCAAAAAACGAAATCCTTCTAGGGTGCTCTTATGGTTTGCTTATGGCGAATAAAAAAACCTCGGAAACCAGCTATTTATTAAATGGATATTTTATCCAGGATATTCTTGTGATGGGCGATAACATTTGGCTTGGAACCAATGGCAACGGACTGATGTGTTATAATTACAAAACCGGTGATACCGTAAAATACAATATCGAAAACGGACTGCCCTCAAACTATATTAACAGTATACAACTTGCAAACGGTTATTTGTGGCTGGGAACCGAAAACGGGTTGTGCCGTTTTAATCCTGAAGATAAAAGTGTTCTGACATATTCATCGATTGTCTCACTGGCAATGGCAAGTTTTAACCGGAATGCACAATGTACTTTAAATGATGGCCAATTAGCCTGGGGAACCAACTACGGAGCTATACTTTTCAATCCTGACCTGAAAAACCCTGATAATATTAAGGGGAAAATATATTTCCAGGATATGAGTATCTCCGGAAATTCAATTCGTAAACTTCACTCATTAAACTTAAAACAACCCCTGAATAATCTAAAAGAAATAAATCTAAAATACAATCAAAATGCTTTTACACTTGAGTTGTTGCCCCTTGGAGTAGTGCCGGGTTCAAAATTCTCGTGGAAACTTGAAGGCCTCGATGAAAACTGGACCAATCCGTCGTACCAACGAATTGTATCGTACAATAATATAAATCCAGGCGATTATATGTTTAAAGTCAGGTTGTACGATAATTCATTAACCCATATTATTCAGGAAAGGGACCTCGCTATCAACATTAAGCCCCCGTTTTGGAAAACCTGGTATTTTTCAGTATTTCTGTTTTTATTTCTTACACTGCTCATCTATCTTTCATTATGGTATTACATTAATCTATTGAAACATCAGCATGCTGAAGAAAAAGTCCGTTTTTTTACCAATACGGCTCATGATATCCGCACTTCGCTTACATTAATCAAAGCCCCCGTTGAAGAACTCTCACATGAAAAAAAACTCAGTGAAAGCGGACGCTACTATCTTAATCTGGCTAAAGAACAAGCAGCCCGGCTTTATTCTGTGGCAACCCAACTCATGGATTTTCAAAAGGTGGATGTTGGTAAAGGCCAGCTTGTATTACAACAGGTTGATATTGTGAAAATAATAAGAAACCGCTTGATAATGTTTGAATCGTTTGCCAAAGGGCGCGAAGTGAAATTAAACTTTACTGCCAACCCCGATTCCTTTATTGCTTCTGTTGACGAAATTAAAATTGAAAAGGTTATCGATAACCTGATATCAAATGCCATTAAATACTCTTATCAAAAAGGAGAAATTAAAATTGTATTTAACGGAGGACAGCATAAATTTACTATTGAGGTTGCTGATCGGGGTATCGGTATCAGCAAAAAAGCACAACGGCAATTATTCAAAGAATTTTACCGCGGCGAAAATGCCATGAATTCAAAAATTGTCGGGTCAGGAATCGGTTTACTGCTGGTTAAGAATTACATCAACATGCATGGTGGATCCATCAGTTACAATAGCGAAGAGAACAAAGGTTCACAGTTTATGGTAACCATTCCTGTAAAAGAAATCCGGCCTCATATTCAGGAGTCACCCAAAAATAATGATTCTGTTTTGGCTGGTTTTAATGAAAATATTACCAAAACTATAACTGAAAACATTGAAAATCCTGCAAATGATTTACATATATTGATTGTTGAAGATAACGACGAGCTGAGAAATTTCATGCATCATGCCCTGAATGATGCCTTTGAAATTTTAGCTACCGAAGATGGCATTCCGGCCTGGGAGACCATTCAGAAGCAATTACCCGATTTGGTAGTTTCTGATATAATGATGCCCGATATGGATGGCTTTGAATTATGCCGTTTAATTAAATCGACGTTTGAAACTTCGCATATACCGGTAATATTACTAACTGCCCTTACCGGAAAAGCAGAACAACTGCGTGGTTTAGGTCTGGGAGCAGATGATTATCTTACTAAACCATTTGATATTGCTTTATTGCGTGAGCGTATTAAAACTATAATTAAAAACCGTGAAATTGTCAGGAATAAAGCGTTGAAGCTTATTAAAGACAATACTGGAGAGCCTGTACTTTCAAATAACCTAAACGATCAGTTTGTAAGAAAAATGGTGCATGTGGTTCGCGACAACATGGCTAATTCCGGGTTTAACAAGAATGCATTTGCTGCGGCAATGAACGTCAGTTCATCGTTGCTTTATAAAAAACTGAAATCAATCACCAATCAATCACCCACCGATTTTATTAAAATTGTCCGCCTGAATTATTCTCTTGAACTTTTACAAACCAAAAAACACACCGTTACCGAAGTGAGCGAATTAAGTGGATTTACCAGCGTTGGCTATTTTAGCACCGTCTTTAAAAAACATTTTGGTAAATCACCCACTGAAATTTTATAAGTTTTCAGGTTTCAAGTTGCAGGTTCAGATTAAAAGGAGCAGATTTTATACTACCGGAGGTTGCTGAGTGAAGTCAAGACTGCTGAGCGGAGCCGTAGGTTGCTGAGCGGAGCCGAAGTAACCTTCTTTTCAAAACACATTCAGAACCATGAACCTAATACCAAAATTTCCACCTCAACCCACTCGGGAAAATATCCAAAATTGTAAAATGTATATCTAAAATTAAAAACCCGGTCACCTCGTTGCCATTATCTTTACTCATTGTAAAAGCTGTGTTTTCTTAAAAGGAATCTATTACACTAAAACGTTGGGTTTCTGACATTTTAACATCACTTAAATTGGATTTTTTAAGCATTATTGACTAACTTAATAGGTTCAAGCTAATAAGGCTGACCTTTCAAATTACAGCATTATATGAAAAGACTTTTGTTTTTAAGTTTATCAACCATCTTTGCTGCTTTGCAACTCCCTTTAAAAGCTCAAAATATTAACATTGATTTATCAGACGAATATCAAACCGTTCGTGGATTTGGTGGCATGATCTATACCACCTGGGTTAGTGATTTAAATGATGATACCCGCGAAAAAGCATTTGGAAACAAACCCGGCGAAATTGGATTAAGCATTTTAAGGATACATGTTGACCCCGACTCCTCTAATTTCAAACGCGAAATACCATCTGCTAAATTTGCTGAAGAAAAAGGAGCTATTGTATTTGCCACACCATGGAATGCTCCGGCAAATTGCCTTGATCCTTTTTCATCAAAAAGCCGGGTCGATCCGGCTAAATATCCCCAATATGTTAATCATTTAAATTCTTTTAATACTTATATGGAGCAAAACGGAGCTCCTTTATACGCCATTTCGGTGCAAAATGAACCCGATTATGGTGACTGGACACAGTGGACCGGACCCGAAATGCTGGATTTTGTCAAGCACTTCGCCCAGGGTATTAATAATAAAGTTATTGCTCCTGAATCATTTCAGTTCAGACGTGCTTACACTGATCCTTTGTTAACTGACGATACAGCTGCCGCTAATATCGAAATAGTGGGAGGTCATATTTATGGTGGCGGTTTAATGGATTATCCCCTGGCCCGCGAAAAAGGCAAAGATGTCTGGATGACCGAACACCTTTTTGGCAGTAATCCCGGTGAAGTTAATGACTGGAATTCTGCCCTGACTATGGGTAAAGAGATTAACGACTGTATGAAAGCCAACTTTAATGCCTATGTGTGGTGGTACATTCGTCGTTTTTATGGATTGATAGGCGATGATGGAAAAATTACAGACAAAGGGTATACCATGTCGCAGTATTCAAAATTTGTACGAAATGGTGCCATTCGTGTTGGCGTTGATGATAGTGCCGCCAGCCAGGTTGAAGTAACAGCTTACAAAACGGATACAACCCTGGTGATTGAGGTAGTAAATCTTAACAGCACCAGTGTTGACTTAAATTTCAATATCCAAAATGCCAATGTTGATAAGCTTACGCAAATTACCTCTTCGGACACTAAAAAAATGGTAAACGATGGCGAACTGACTATTTCTGGAGGCGCTGTTTCAGCCATCGTTGATGCCAGAAGCATAACCACCTTTACCTCGAATGCAGCCGATGCAGGAAAAGCGGATAACATTAAACCTGTAGCAAATGCCGGCAACGACATTACCGTTGACGATACCGATGGAACCGGGTCTGCGGTTGTTACTTTAAATGGTAAATCAAGTTCTGATTCAGATGGGTATATAGTAAATTATTCATGGTCGAAAGACGGAACACAGATATCATGGGATGCAACTACAGATGTAACCTTTACTATTGGTGAATACGACTTGGTTTTAACGGTAACAGATAATGATGGTGCAACTGATTCTGATACAGTACACGTTTCGTTCACCAGCACAAAATCTGATGAAATATGGCTTGAAGCCGAATGTGGAACAGTTGGGTTAAACTGGCAGAACCTGTATAATGCAGATGCTTCAAATGAAAGGTATGTGGAAACAATTGCCGGGCATCAAAGTCTGGACGCTGCCTCTACAAGTGCCGATGATTTAATAGAATATAACTTCACCACGACAGAAACCGGTAGTTTTAAAATCTGGGGCCGGGTTATTACTCCCACTGCCGATGATGATTCTTATTGGGTTAAGCTGGATGACAACGCCTGGGTAATGTGGAATAGCATACCCGGTGGCTCCTCCTGGCATTGGGATGATGTACACGATTCAAACAACGGTGGCGAGGCTGTGGTTTATCAACTCGAACCGGGTGATCATACACTTTCTGTCTGTATGCGTGAAGATGGTGCTCAACTTGACAAATGGCTGATCTCAAATACAGGAACAACACCCGACGGTATGGGTGGTGAAGCCCAAGGCTGTACAAATGCCATCAATTTTACTGATGCAAATTTTGTCAATGTAAATATTTACCCAAATCCTTCAGAGGGGAATATACATGTTGAGTGTAATTACGAGTTTAATCGCGTTGAAGTATATTCCGAACTGGGTCAGTTGTTTTTCACTAGAGACCTGAATGTGAAAATTAAATCAACGCAATTGTCTCTGAAACTGGATCCGGGATTTTATTATGTCAGACTTGCAAATGAAAATAATACAGAAACTGTTAAAATATTAATTAAATAAGAAACTACTCAAACTCAATTTTTTTGAAACAAAAACAAATCTACTATGAAAATTAAATCTAAAATTTTTAGTAAACTATTGGTTGCTCTTTGTAGCACTATGATAGTTTTTAATGTACACGCACAGGATATACCTAAAGTGTACGATCAAGAAAACACGGGTGCAGATTTTCCAAAACCACCACTGCCTAAAATGTCTGAAGCGAAATTGGTACGTCCATTACCCGACCCGTTTTTATGGGCTGATGATAGTGGTCGTGATACTACTTTTGCCGCCTGGGAACACCACCGCAACGATTTTAAAGCAGAAATTGAAAATTATGAAATCGGCATTAAGCCTGATCGCCCTGACTCTATTGAGGCCAATTTTAACTGGGCAGATAGTATATTAACGGTTAATGTTATTAAAAATGGCGATACTGCAACTATCACCTCTCGGGTTACAGTACCAAATACTGATGGTCCATATCCTGCTATTATAGGCGTAGGATTTGGTGGTTCAGGCAGCTTGCCATCAAGTATTTTTACCAGCAGAAATATTGCAATGATAGCATTTAACCAAAGCCAGGTTTCAACTTATGGCGGAGCAAGAGTCGATGATCCATTTTTCAGGTTATACCCTGATCAAAATCCGGTAAATACAGGACAATATGCCGCCTGGAGCTGGGGAATCAGCCGTGTAATTGATGGATTGGAACTGGTTCAGGATACCTTGCACATTGATTTGAAACACCTTGCGGTTACAGGTTGTTCCTATGCAGGAAAAATGGCCCTGTTTGCCGGAGCCTTTGACGAACGTATTGCCTTAACTATCGCCCAGGAATCCGGCGGTGGAGGTGCTCCTGCCTGGAGGGTATCAGAAACCTTAGCAGGTGTTGAAACTTTATCGGCAACCGATCATTCCTGGTTTAAAGATGATATGTTCGCATATGGAGGAACCAATACATCATTCCTTCCGCACGACCACCATGAATTAATGGCAATGTGTGCACCAAGGGCTTTATTGGTTACCGGTAATGAGGATTTTCTATGGTTGGCTAATCCATCATGTTACGTATCTTCAAGAGCAGCACAAAGGATTTATAACACATTGGGTATTGGCGACAGATTCGGATTTTATATCGACGGAGGTCACGGACATTGTCAGGTGCCTGATGCGGAAGTTCCATACATCGAAAAATTTGTTGACAAATTCCTTCTTGATATTGATACAGTTGAAACAAATGTTGAGGTAAACCCATACCCTGATATCAATTACAAGCGTTGGACACAATGGTGGGGAACTGACGATCCGGCTTTCCCCGAACAATATATTGGCGAAACGGTTACGCTTGAAGCTGAATGTGGAAGTATCGGTGCCGATTGGGAAAAAATTGGTGATTCCAATGCATCTAACCATGCCTATGTGGTTTCAAAAGATGTTGGCAACATAACCAATAAAGATGACATTAATACAAACTCATCCATTGAATATACATTCTCGGTTGATACAAACGCAAACTTTTCTCTCTTTGCAAGAACAAATTGTCCCACTTCCAGCAACGATTCGTATTGGTTTAAAGTGGATACCAACAATTATTACATGAAAATGGGTCTGGTTACTGATGGTTGGGAATGGAAAACATTAGGAAATTTTGATCTTACTAAAGGAAGTCATACACTATACATTTCGTATCGTGAAACCGGGGCCATGTTAGACAAATTATGCATTACTTCATTAATGTATTATGAGCCAAGTGGCATGGAACAAGACGCAGCAAACCTTTGTGAGCCCAATGTGGGTATAAACGATAAAGCAGCTGATACAGGCTATTCACTAGGCCAGAATTTCCCGAATCCTTTCACGAAGAATACCAGCATTTCATTTACTATTCCAAAAGAAACATACGTTTCACTAAAAGTGTATTCCGTATTAGGAAAAGAAATTGCTGAACTTGCTGGCAAAGATTTTAAGGCCGGAAAACATACGGTGGATTTCAATTCAAAAGACCTTTCAAATGGATTGTATTTCTTTACCATAAAGGCCGATGAATTCTCACAAACCAGAAAGATGTACTTGCAAAACAAGTAATTAGTTATTAGTTTTTTTAATGTGAGGCTGTCATATACAGTCTCACATTATTCAACAAATTTCAGGTAAAAACTAAAACCTGACCATTTTCTAATCAAACACTTTAGTCATGAAAAATACAAGATTATATATTAGTTTTATTTGGATAATTCTATTCATAATTCAGGTGCCGTCGGTTGCACAAATAAAGCTTCCGAGTTTGGTTAGCGATGGCATGATTTTGCAACGCGGCGAAAAAGTTAAAGTCTGGGGTTGGGCATCGCCCGGTGAAAAGGTTACTGTTAACTTTCTGAATAAAACATACAAGGCTACTACAGATGAAAATGGCAACTGGCAACTCGTTCTTGATGAATTAAAAGCTGGTGGCCCTTATGAAATGGAGCTAAAAGCCAGTAATTCAATTACGCTTCATAATATCCTTATTGGCGATGTGTGGGTATGTTCGGGACAATCGAATATGACCCATTATTTTGGAAGGCACAGGGAACGCTATGCCAAGGAAATTGCAGAGTCTAAAAATTCAGAAATCAGGCAGTTTTATGTCCCAACAACAGCGGTATTAACGGGCCCGGCTGATGATGTGCCCGGTTCAAAATGGGTAGAAGCAACGCCCGGGTCCATAATCGACTTCACCGTAATAGGTTATTTTTTTGTTAAAAAACTCTACGATACTTATCATGTACCCATGGGAATTATAAATACCTGTGTAGGCGGTACAATCATCGAAGCATGGACTAGTGAAAATGGTTTTAAGGAATTTCCTGACATCGAAAAAAACATTGAAAAAAACAAGGATACTGCATATGTAAACGGAGTGAACCGTGAGGCCCGGGCCAGCATGATGGCCGGAGGCCCCAGAAAAGAAACGGATAAAGGTTTAACCGGTGACGTAAAATGGTTCAACCCTGCTTACAAACCCTTAAACTGGAAAAGAATAAATATTCCCGGATATTGGGAAGATCAGGGTATCAGAGACCTGGACGGAGTAGTTTGGTACAGACGGGTAATTAATGTACCAAAATTGATGACCGGATGTGATGCCATGGTTAAATTAGGCCGTATTGTAAACGCCGATGAATTATATATTAACGGGCAAAGCGTAGGAAAAACCACCTATGAATATCCGCAAAGGGAGTATAAAATAAAAGCCGGGGTTTTAAAACCCGGCAATAACCTGTTCGTGGTTCGGGTAATGAACCAATACGGTAAAGGGGGATTTGTTCCCGACAAACCCTATTTTTTACTTGCCGCTAATGACACAGTTGATCTGAAAGGAGACTGGTATTATAAAGTGGGCGATGTTTATCAACACGATAAACATTTTAAACATGGAATTTTTGCCCAAAACGAACCCACATCGCTATACAATGGGATGATTGCCCCGCTAACAAAGTATGCGGTTCGTGGTTTTCTCTGGTACCAGGGCGAAAGCAATGCCGGAAATCCCCAACCTTATAAAAAATACCTGACCGATTTAATTAGCGACTGGCGAAACCAATGGCAACTGGGTGACCTTTCTTTTTTAATTGCCCAGCTTCCTAATTATATGGATGTGAATTATTTACCGGAAGACAGTAACTGGGCTCTGATTCGCGAAGCAGAGTTACAAGTCTCGCAAGAAGTTCCAAATACCGGTTTAGATGTAAACATCGACCTTGGCGAATGGAACGATATACATCCGGGAAATAAAAAACCTGTGGGCGAACGCCTTGCTTTGGCAGCCATGAAGCTTACCTATGGCGACAAAGACGATGTTACTTCAGGACCCATTTTCAAGTCACAACGTATTGAAGGGAATAAAATAATCCTGACATTCGATAATGTGGGTGGTGGATTGGTATCCGGTAACGGAGAGGACCTTTCGCATTTTGCCATTGCCGGTGCTGATAAAAAATTTGTTTGGGGCACAACAAAAATTGTAAACGATGAGGTTGTGGTATCAAACGATGAAGTTCCCAACCCAAAATATGTTCGTTATGCCTGGGCTGACAACCCGGATTTTGCAAACCTGTACAATAAGGAAGGTTTGCCGGCATCACCATTTAGAACTGATAAATAAACCTAACAAAAAATTATGAGATCAAAATTAAAAATCACAATGGTGTTCTTACTGAACACTTTTATAGCCGTAAATTTATTTGCCCAGATTCCGTTAGTTTACGATGTGGAAAATACCGGGGCAGACTTCCCAAAACCTAACTTCCCCACAATATCAGAGTTACCAGTGGTGGAACCCTTGCCCGACCCTTTTATGTGGTCATCAACGGATCCTTCCGGCTGGACCGATTCCACAACAGCCCGCTCAACCAACTTCAACGATTGGAGCAAGCGCCGTTCTGAAATTGCCTGGGACATTCAAAACTACGAAATCGGGACAAAACCACCTCGTCCTGATACCCTATCAGCCAGCTTTGCTAATGACACGCTAACTATTAACATTACAAAGAATGGACAGTCAATGACCATGACTTGTCCTGTTATTCTTCCTGCCGGAGATGGTCCATTTCCTGCTATCATTGGTATGAATAGTCCAACGGGCAGCATTCCTTCGTCGGTGTTTAGTTCACGGAATATTGCTGAAATTGCCTATATGCATAATCAGGTAACAACCTACGGAAGTCCGACAAATAATGATCCGTTTTTTAGGCTTTACCCTGAACAAAATGTTTCCAATACGGGTCAATATGCAGCTTGGGCATGGGGTGTCAGCCGTATTATTGATGGCCTGGAACTGGTTCAGGACGTTCTTCCAATTGACCTGAGCCACATCGGGGTTACTGGTTGTTCATACGCTGGTAAAATGGCATTGTTTGCCGGGGCTTTTGATGAACGCGTAGCATTAACTATACCTCAGGAATCAGGTGGAGGAGGTGTTGCAAACTGGCGTGTTTCAGAAACCATTGGTGCAGTAGAAAAACTAAGTGCTACAGATTCTAAATGGTTTAAAGATGACATGTTTACTTTTGGCGGAACCAATGTAGCAAAACTTCCAAGCGATCATCATGAATTGGTTGTCATGGTAGCACCGCGTGCTTTAATAACTGTGGGCAACCCGGGCATTGCCTGGTTAGCTGACCCGTCGGCTTATGTTTCATTAATGGCTGCACGCGAAGTTTATAAAACCTGGGGGATTGAAGACCGGTTAGGATTTGTATTAACATCCACCCATGATCATTGTGCTCTGCCTGCTGACCAAACTCCGGATATCGAAGCTTTTGTTGACAAATTTCTGCTGGGTGATTCCACGGTTAACACCAACATAACAAAAAGTGTGTATGAAACCATGAATTACGAGCGTTGGATTGATTGGTGGGGAACCAACAAACCTGAATTTCCTGCCATTGATGCTACTTCATTTGATAATATCTACATTGAGGCCGAACGACTGGTATCACCAGGACATGGAACAGATTTCATGGTGGTTAAAGACACCGCAGCCTCAAATGGTTATTACATAACAGTAACGCCCGGTACCCAGGCTTTAAATGCTGCCCCAACAGATAGCGTTGGTCTGGTTACCGTTAGTTTTACAACTACAAATGGTAGCGATGCTTACAATATTTTTGCAAGAATAAATTGTGCCTCAGCCGATGACGATTCGTTTTGGTTTAAATTAGATGATGGTGATTTTAATATGCTGAATGGTTTAGGCACCGGTGGCGTATGGAACTGGACTAATTTTTTAGGAACCCTTCTTGATCCGGGTAAACATACAATCACAATTGGATACAGAGAGGATGGCGCTAAATTGGATAAACTTTACATTACCAATTACCCTTATGCACCAACTGATAAAGGTGGAATTGACTCTCTTGCACTAAACTGGACACCTCCCGTTGGTATAAAATCAATAGATGGAACATCCGGATATATTTTAAACGATTGCTATCCAAACCCATTTACAGGTAAAACAACAATTTCATATACCCTGCCCGGCAACACTTTTGTTTCTTTAAAAGTGTATAATATACTTGGCGATGAAATTACCGAATTAGCCGGGAAAAAATATTCGCAAGGGGAACACAGGGTGGTATTCGATGCTGCCTGTCTTCCAAAAGGAATATATTTTTATACGATGAAAGCCGGGAATTTTATGCAAATGAAAAAAATGGTTGTTCAATAATGTGAAACTATATTAATTGTCATATATGGTTTAAATAAATTTTTGGTGTTAGAATAGAAAAGCCGGGTTAAATATTGACCCGGTTTTTTTATCCCACCTTTGGTTTTGTTGATTAAACAATAATTTTTCCCTCTACTATTAACCTGCAAATATCCGCATCAACCCGGAAACATTTTTTAGCAAGTTGATAAAAACCCACGTTAAATTAGCAAACCCCGATTTTTCAAAAAAAAATAGTACTTTCAGGTTCCAAATTACTTATGCTGATTTTCAGCACTACTATAGGCAATATTGTTGAAAAAGGGTCAAATTCAATGAATTACAAAACATATCTTAACAAAATTCTTGAAAGTAACGAGTTCAGCAATTCTGATAAGTACAAAATTTTATTACAGTATCTGGTTGAACAGTCGTTTAAAGGAGAAGTTCCCAAAGAGCTGACTATTGCCCACGAAGTTTTTGGAATTTCACTTGATGAACAACCCTCTGGCGAAGTAAACATAAGGGTATATGTTTACAACTTACGCAAAAAACTGGATTCATATTACCGGCGCGAAGGACAAAATGATCCCTATCAATTCACCATCCCCAAAGGCCGATATAAAGTTGAATGGATTGAGAAAAAATTTGCTTTTCAGAACAAAAGAAAAACAAAAAATCGCTTTTTCATCTATCTGAGCATTGCCCTTTTCTTTGCCCTCGTATTTGTATCGGCATATAAGCTCAGAATGCATTTCCAAACGAATAATAAATTTGAATCGTCTGTGGTTTGGTCTGAATTGCTGAATAACTCTTTCCCCACACACGTGGTTTTAGGCGATTATTACCTGATGCAGGATACCTTAATGATGCCGGAACATATTAAATACGTACGCGATGTGCTTATAAATTCTGATGAAGATTTTTACGAATTCATGGATTCGGACAGCACTTATCGCGATAAATACTCGAAATCAAAACATACCTTACTTGGAAAATTTGCCCCCATTTGTTTGCTTGACATTAACAAAGTTTTACAAACATCAGGAAAAGATTTTGATGTGCTCATCGGATCCGAATTCAACTGGAATTATTTGAATAACAGCAATTTAATTTTTATTGGCCCTTTTAAAACATCTCATTTTTTTAATACATTTTTTGAAGATGCAGATTTTAAATACAATATTTTCCCAAATCAACTCGATTTTCATCAATTAAATCCTGATACTGTTATTCACCTGAATTCACACGATTCAGACCTGGAAAACGCCTACGAAACAGATTACTCAATTGTGATGAAAGTTAAAGGGGCCAATAATGCCAGTTTAATATTTATTATGGCATCGCGCGATATAGGCTTAATGGCTACTACCGATTATCTTACAAAAATTAAGACCTTAAAAGAATTTGACAATTTATTTAAAAATAAGCCGGACAATTCAGCCTTTGAAGCCTGTTTTAAAATTCAGGGCCTTTATAGAAATGTGGTAAATATTGAATTTCAGTATTTAAATAAAATAGACCGGCCTGCTTTTACCGGAAAAAACTAATTTTTTCACTTCAAATTGAGCTTTCCTGATCTATAATTCGAATAGAATCTTGTCGCTTTTTAGGAATTTTTTGCTTTTAAAAGCTCCTTTTCCACAAACATGTTATAAAAAACATCCACAGGCTAACCGTTGCTGTGTCACAGCATTATGAAAACCAAACACCTTTTTATCAATAGGTTAATTACCGTAATTAACAGGTTTTAACGGCTTTTTTTTGCTTGAATAATCTAATTTTAAACCGAACTCATAACATGATCTAAGAAAATTAAAAACTGATGAAACAAGCATGATAATAATTATTAACACTCTGCAATAATTATTTTTCATCATGCGGTTCCATCCGATAAATGAAAATAAATTATAAACGGATGAAATTTACTTATACAATATTGTGGCTTTTCTTAGTCTGGTTTTCATCAAAAGCCCAGGTTATACAAAATGTATATAACAGAAAAACCACCAGCCTGAATGGCGAATGGAAATATATAATTGATCCTTACGAAACCGGTTATCGTAATCACCGGAATTGGATTCCCTTTGATGTAAAAGATTTTAATAAACCTTCAGCTAACCCGTATTATACAAACAACCAGGTTGAAAATCGATGGGACAGGATAGAATATAATTTTGAAGAATCACCATCTATAAATGTACCCGGCGACTGGAACTCTCAAAATAGTGAACTATTATATTACGAAGGTGTGATTTGGTATTACAAAAAATTCGATTATAATTTAAAAAACGCTAATCGCCTTTATCTCTATTTTGGGGCAAGTAATTACAAAACTATTGTTTATTTAAACGGCGAAAAAATTGGTACACACCGGGGTGGTTACGATCCGTTCAATTTTGAAATTACTCAAAAAATACGGGCAAAAGACAATTACCTGATTGTTTTGGTAGATAATAAACGCGAAGTTGATAATGTTCCCAACCTGACTACCGACTGGTGGAATTATGGAGGTATTACCCGCGATGTAAAACTGGTGGAACTTCCATCAACTTATATTTCTGACTATTATATTCAAATGGATGCAAACCAACAGGACATAATCCACGGATTTGTTCAGCTTAATGGCAAAAATTTCCCCACATACATATTAATTGAAATTCCTGAAATCAATCTTAAAAAAAGTTTTAGTGTTAATACTACGGGGAAAGCGCAAATTGAGTTTAGCGCAAATAAAATAAAACGATGGTATCCTGAACGCCCGAAATTGTATGATGTTTTAATTCATTCAGGGAATGATTCGGTTGCCGATAAGATTGGTTTCAGGACAATTAAAACGCAGGGAAACGATATTCTTTTAAATGGTAAAAGCATTTTTTTGAGAGGCATCTCTATCCATGAGGAAATGCCTTTACGAAAAGGGCGGGCTTATAACTTAAGCGATGCTAAAATACTTTTTGGATGGGCCAAAGAACTTAACTGCAATTTTATTCGTCTGGCGCATTATCCGCATAATGAAAATATGCCCCGCCTGGCTGATGAAATGGGACTTTTATTGTGGGAGGAAATACCAGTGTATTGGGGAATACATTACGAAGATTCCCTGGCATACAACCAAGCACAATCGCAATTGAAAACTATAGTTTCACGTGATAAAAACAGGGCATCGGTTATTGTCTGGTCACTGGCCAACGAAACGCCGGTTACCGATAGCCGCACCCGGTTCCTTAAAAATTTAAAAGCCAGCGTTCAATCTATTGACAAGGAACGCTTTATTTCAGCAGCTCTTGAACGTCACAACATTGAAAACACAAGCGAAATCACCATTGAAGATCCTTTTGCTGATGAAGTAGATATGTTAAGTGTGAATGAATACCTGGGATGGTATGGTTCAACTCCTGATGCTTTACATAATTACAAATGGAATATTCCTAATGGAAAACCTTTTCTTATCAGTGAATTCGGCGCAGGAGCCTTGTATGGATATCATGGCGACTCGTTAACCTGCTGGACAGAGGAATATCAGGAGTACCTGTATAAAGAACAAATTGCCATGCTGCAAAAAATACCCTCGCTAAGAGGTATGACTCCGTGGATTCTTGTTGACTTCAGATCACCAAGGAGAAATCTTGCTAAAATACAGGACGGCTGGAATCGGAAAGGGTTGATCTCGAATAACGGAGACAAAAAAATGGCTTTCTATATTTTAAAGAATTTCTACGATGAAATGGAAAAAAAATATGCTTACAAAATAACAGATTAAAACTTAAATGAATTTTGAGAGAATTACAGTTATGAACACACTTTTACGAACAATACCTTTATCCAATCTTTTGATTCTGCTTGCATTTACCTCGGGTTTTGCCCAAAAAACCGGATCAGTAAAAGGAACGATTAGTGATGCTAATTCAAAAAACCCGCTTGGTTTTGTAAACGTCAGTATTGAGGGAACCACACAAGGAACTGTTACCGATATTGATGGTGCATATCTCCTGTCAGGTTTACCTGCAGGAAAAAATACACTTTCTTTTAATTTTGTGGGATACAAAATCCTGAAAAAAGAGGTTGAAATTATTGCAGGACAAACCGTAACTCTGGATGCTGATCTGACAGTAGATTTTATTCAACTTGAAGATGTTGTGATTTCAGCCCAGGCTTCAGGCCAACAGGCTGCTATTAACCAGCAAATTAATTCAAATACCATATCAAGTGTTGTTTCAAAAGACAAAATAGACGAATTACCCGATCAAAATGCAGCCGAGTCGATTGGCCGGTTACCCGGTATTTCCATTCAGCGTGAAGGTGGCGAAGGAACCAAGGTGGTTGTACGCGGTCTTTCACCACGTTTCAATTCAATAACAGTAAATGGCGAACGTATTCCCTCAACCGATGCAGACAACAGGTCGGTTGATTTATCCATGATTTCACCTGATATGCTGGCCGGCATTGAAGTAATTAAGGCACTTACCGCCGATAAAGATGCCGATGCTGTTGGTGGTACAGTAAATTTTATGATAAAGAAAGCACAAAAAGGCTATCAGGTGGATGCCAGGGCCGATTATGGATACAACGGCCAGGTAAAACAGTTTGGCCAATATCGGGGAAATATCAACCTGAGTAATCGGTTTTTTAATAATAAAGTAGGTGTCATTTTAGGTGCCAACTATCAAAAAGCGGACAGAAGCAATGACGAACTTTATGCTGATTATGTAACCAACGGTGAAATTAACGGGGTTGCCATTGTCGATATCATGAACCTGAACCTGCACAACATTTCTGAAACCCGCAAAAGGTATGGTGCTAATGCTACCGTTGATTTTGATATTTTAAATGGTAATATTTTATACAATACCATGCTGGCTGAAACCGATAGAGATCAGGTACAGCTTAGAAGAAGGTACCGGATAGGCGATTCGTATCAGGAATATGAAATGAAGGATCAACTTAAAGAGACCTTCCTGTGGAGTAATTCATTATCGGGCACGCATCAGGTTTCTGTTTTCGAATTAAACTGGCGGGTATCATACTCAAAAACACATGCAACAACCCCATTTTTTTCCCGATACCGTTTTCGGGAAATTGGTGCCTACACCAGCGATATTATTGAAGATCAGGGACCTGAACCTATTCCGCTGTATGCTAAGAATAATCTGGATGGCACCATTTTTCACGAGGGTTACTGGGACGACGATGATGTTCAGGATGCCAACTTAACTGGCCAGCTTGATCTAAAATACGACTTTGAATTGGGTAAAAAAATCAGCGGATTCCTGAAAACCGGGGCAAAAATTCGCCAAAAATCACGTGAACGTGATTTTAACCGGTTGATTTTGGTAAAAGCCCAAATGGAACCCATTGTTGAAGCAGATCCGACACGATGGGATTTAGAACAGACCAGTCTGGGCGGATCAACCGACAATATATTAATAAGCAACTTTGTGCAGGATTACAATTCGGATGAATTTTTAAACGGAACCTATGACTTTGGCCTGATACTCGACAGAGATAAACTAAATAGTTTTGGTGAGGAGTTTAAGTATTTGTATAACAGAGACCTGATTTCAGACCTCCAGGATTATAATGCCTCTGAAAAAATTTCGGCCGGCTACTTAATGGGGGAGCTTAATTTTATCGATAAAGTAATTTTTTCGCCGGGATTAAGGATCGAAAGTACCGGGAATAATTATACCGGCTATATTTTTCAACTCGGCCAGGCTGATTTGTCAGACTCAAGCGGCACAGAAGGTTATCAGGAAATTCTTCCGATGATTCATTTGCGCTACAAGGCTTTCGACTGGTTTGATGTTCGCCTGGCCGTCACAAAAACATTGGCAAGGCCCGACTTTTATAATCTGGTACCCTGGGAAAATAAAAATGTAAGTGCCCTTACCTTAAGCCGGGGTAATCCGGAACTAAAACATACATCGGTATGGAATTACGACCTGTTCTTTTCATTCTATAATAAATACGGACTCTTCACGGCAGGTGGTTTTTATAAAGAATTATCAAACATTGATTATATACGCACCTTTTATGGATTAGTTGGAACCGACAACTATAAAATAACACAACCGGTTAATGCCGACGGTATTTCAAAAGTAAAAGGCGTTGAATTCGATTTTCAGACCAATTTAAAATATTTGCCTTCTCCTTTTGACGGAATAGTGTTTTCAGCCAATTATTCATTTATAAATTCTGAAACTATTTTTCCACTATTGTACACTTTCCGTGACCCGGTAACCGGTAAGGGAACCACGGTCGATACAGTTCGTGTGGGCAGAATGCCGGGACAGGCGGAGCATATTGCCAACGTGTCGCTGGGCTATGAAAAGAAAGGATTCTCTGCCAGGTTGTCAATGGTTTACCAAGGCAATGCTTTAGATATTGTTGGCGTTCGTCCTGAAAACGATTCCTATACCAATGATTTTATTCGTTTGGATTTTTCAGCACAACAAAAGCTGGGCAAAAACTGGAGCGTATTTGCCAATATAAATAATTTAACCAACACGCCCGAGAATTCTTATATGGGCCAGGAACTTTATGTGACTTATGAAAAATATTTTGGTTTTACTGCCGAAATAGGTATGAGATACAAATTTAAACAGTAACATATTATTAACTTAAATTTTCAATTATGAAAAAAATGTACAATCCCTTGCTCGCTATGCTGATGTTAGTTACAACAGCAATGGCACAAAATACAGTTGTAATTGAGCCCGGTTTTGGTAAAATTCAGGAAGCAATTGCTGCCGTTGATTCTGCTACTGGTGCTAATACTACTTTTACTCTGAAAAGAGACGGCGTTTATTATTTAAACGGATCCATTGAAAATTCTGACTTTGCTCTGACTCTTGTAGCCGAAGAAGGAACAGGAGCCCGTCCGGCACTGATTCCTGCAGTACCAACCGGAGGTGAAGCTTCAAGAGCTTTTAGGGCAAGAAATAACCTTACCCTAAAAGGGCTATACATTACCGATAAGGATGAAAACGGAGGCATGACCGCTACCCGTATAATCCGTTGCAGCTCTGATGATATTAGAATTACAATTGACGATTGCCATCTGGATAATGACCTTCAGTCGGCTTTACGTCTTGACAATCCAGGCATGAAAATTTATATTACCAACTCAATTATAAGTAATATTGGCTCGGCAAACGATCCTGATAACGGACGGGTTGTAGACGACAGAGGTAATGAAATTGATACGCTTGTAATTGAAAATACAACCATGTATAATATTTCAAGCCGGGTGTTACGCGACGATGGTGGCGTAAATAACTACGTTAAAGTTGACCATTGTAACATGGTTAATCTCGGACAACGTGCCATCACCTTAAATCAAACACAAGTATCCATTGTTACCAATAACCATTTTATCAACTGTGGGTTCTTTGGTCTTAATGATGAGGCAGATCCCTATTACCTGATTGAACTGGACACCCTGGACGGACAAACGGCCACTATTTCAAACAACAACTTTTTTATTGATCCCGCTTTGGTAGAGGCACAGCCTGACACTGTTTATCCGGCAGTAAATTTAAATCCTTTTGCTGCGACTTTTGCTGATGAAAACACTTTTGTAAATGAAGATATTTCATTTAAAGCAGCACCTCCTTCAGTATTACCATTAATGGCTTACTGGACTGATCAGGCAACAGCTCCCGATTTTGAAAGACCTTATCCGGCAGCAGCATACGATTTTGGATATACAAGCTCTGTTTCATCCATAGGAGGAACAGATGGAACGGCAATTGGTGACCTGAACTGGGAAATTACTTATGTCGGAATTGATGAAGTTAACTCAGGTAAAGCACTTACTATAAATTGCTATCCTAATCCTGTAATAAACAATGCGGTTCTGTCATTCAATATTGAAAAAGCTGGCATTGCCAGTATTGATATTCTGGATATAACCGGGGCTTTGGTTAAAACCATATATAATGGAAATGTTACCAGTGGAAAAAATAAAATTACCATAAAAGCTGACGAATTTAGCAGTGGAATTTATTTTACCCGGCTTTCAATTAATGGGTTGTCATCTGTAAGTAAATTCCTGGTAAAATAATAATGTAAGGCATCAACTAATCCTTCGGAGCTTCTCCGAAGGATTAGTTATAGTCAATTATTTATAACTTACAATATACCCGGGAAACCATAAAAAAACTTGAATAATACTACTTCGTTTTTTAAATAATACCTATATGCGTAACTTATTAAGCCTGTTAATTATTGCAGCAACAGTAATATCATGTAAACAGCCCGTTGAAAAAGAAATTGTTGAACCGCCCGTACTAAATATTGAAAAAGCCATCGCGAATTTGAAACCTGGAGACACCCTGTTTTTAGCAGAAGGTGTATATTATGGTACCATAAAACTGCAAAACATAAATGGTTTACCCGAAAAACCAATCGTTATTAAAAGTTTAAGTGAAGATTCAGCACATTATGCCACTATTGATGGAACTGCGGCTCCAGCCATGAATATTGTTAATAGTGGCGTACGGGCACAAAATTGTTCCTGGCTTGAGTTCCGGAATATAAAATTTCAAAATTGCTATACTAATGTGCTCGACTTTTTTGATTGCTCTTATATTTCAGTAATTAACTGTAATATTAAAGGCGGCAAAATGGCTGTTTATGCCAAAGGCGAAAAATGTCACAATTTTTTAATTGACGGATGCCGGTGGGAACAAGATCCCAGAATCTGGACACATGCTGATGGCTTTACCTGGGCCGAGGTTCACCACGGAAAATACGAGTGCTTTAATGGCAGTATTTTTCAGGGAAAAAACATTGGCGGAAATGTTGTTATCAGAAATAACTACATAAAAAATATTTTCAATGCTTTTCGGCTATCGCCAGTGGCAGATCGTAAATTAACACCCGGCACTTCTTGCAATTTCGAAATTTACAATAACTATATCGAAAACTCTGCCGATAATGTGTTGGAGCCCGAAGTATATGTGAGCAATCTTTACTTTTATCATAACCAGATGAAAAATGGCCACGCTTTTATTTCAATTACTGAAGTTCAGGGCGGTCCCATTTACCTGTTTGGCAACCGGGGATGGAGTACACCGGATTGCAAAGACGGCTGGACAATTTTTAAATTATCATCAAACGACGACGACCAGCAAGGTCTTGATTCGAACCTGTACATTTTCAATAACAGCTGGTTTGTTGACTATAATGCCCACGGTCGCGATTCCAGCTGGAAAAACAACAACATTAAGCAGTTTAACAATGCTTTTTATACTGAAAATCAAAAAGAATTTGGAATTTTTACCTGGCGTGATAGTTACTATTTCGATTACGATTGTTCCAATATTCCTTTTCCTGAAATTGTAACAAAAAACAACGGTGAGCAACATGCCATTATTGCCGACCCCCGGTTTGTGGATGGTGCCCACGGCGATTTTACCCTCCGGGAAAGTTCACCCTGCATCGACCGGGGTGTAAATTACGACAACCTGATCCGTTCGTTTGAAGGAAAAGCCCCCGACATAGGAGCTTTTGATAACGGAAAACTTATTGACGGCCCGGCATTTAAACACACAAAGTCAAAATTTTATGAAGAGAATTCCAGGATTGTAAAATACAAAACTGAAGGAAAGACGCTTCATTGCTGGGTTTCAACGCCACTTGACCTGGAGTCGGTTAATCCTCATGATTTTAAGATAATTATTGACTATAAAAAATATAAAGTTGTTGCTACCCGGTTAAGTGAAGGCAATTATAAGCTTTCGCTGGATATCAGAACCGAATTTCCCGATGAATTTACTTTGCTGGTTAAAAAATTACCGTTGGGCAACAATAATCTCCCGCTAACGCTGTGGGGTTCACCTTTAAAAGTAGAATTACAATTGAATTAATTTTGATAAGCAACAGATATGCACAACTATTTTTTTGCATCGTTTTTAATTTTAAGTTGTTTTTCTTCCCTGTTTTCAATGGATAAAGAACAGGTACTCAGTAAAATAACAGCCGTTTCAAACAAAATAATCAATGAAACTTCCTTCGACCTGGAAAACACAAAATACAGTACCGGCCAGGGTGTTGAGCGGATCGACTTTACCAGCGTATTTAAAGTTATGCAAAACGGGCACTATTTTGCACATACCAACATAAAGGCAAAATCATCACGTGATTACCTTCTGGGTTTTAGCTATAGTGGAAATCTTACCGTATGGATAAACAACCAAAAGGTTTTACAGGATTCTGCAAAAGAATACTTTATAAAAGAATATACTTACGACTGGTTCCATTTTAATAAGACTTTGTTGTGCCCGTTTAACGAGGGAGAAAATTCTGTCTGGATTGAAATAAAAAACACCGACAACCCGGTGTTCTTCATGAGAGCCCTTACCGAAGAAAATACGCTGGACAAAGATCTAAATTTTGAAAATCCTCTTGATATAAACTCCCCACACCCCTGGTTGCTAAGCGATGATTTTTCTGCTCATGAAATCCCCTTTAAAGACTCAAATTTAGTTTTTAATACAAACGGCGATTTTATTGTATGGCAGACGCAACCTGATTTTTATATTAAAAAATTAAAAATTCCGGATAATGCCACGTATAAGCGCGATCCTTATTCCGACTGGCATTATGCCAATGGTTGTACATTGTTTGGGCTGTTGGCCGCTGATGAAATAGTACCGAATAATACTTATGTGAATTTTGTCGAAAAATATACCCAAACCACGCTTAAATACTACGACTATTTTAGCTGGCAGTACCATACCTTAAACTGTTTTAATGGAAGCTACTGCCGTTTGTTTCGGCTGACCATGCTCGATGATAGTGGTGGCCCCGCCCTGCCCGTTGCTGAAATATATAAAAGAAACCCAAATCCGGAATATCAAAAAATTCTGGATCCGGTTACCGATTATATGTTGCACAAACAACAGCGCCTTAGCGATAGTACATTCAGCCGTCCCGAACCGGAAAATAATACCCTTTGGGCAGATGATTTGTTTATGTCGGTCCCCTATTTGCTTCGTGTGGCAGCCTATAATAACCAGCCTGAAATATATGATGAAGTAGCCCGTCAGATTATCAGTTTTCATAAGTACCTGTATGATAAAAAATCGGGGTTATACTATCATTGCTGGTTTGATGGCAGAAAGGAACACGCTGTGGCACAATGGGGAAGAGCTAACGGCTGGATTGTATGGTCTCTGGCAGAAGCATTAAAATATATACCAGCTTCCCATAAAAATTATAAGAAGTTACTACATATTTATCAAACGGTTATGTGTTCCATTATAAAATACCAGGACGAGAGCGGGCTCTGGCATCAACTGATCGATAAAGACGATTCCTATTTAGAAACCTCATGTTCGGCCATGTTCACACTTGCTTTGGCACGGGGAATAAATAACGGCTGGCTTTCTTCAAAATATAAAAAATACGCCTTGAAAGGTTGGCAGGGTGTCAATTCAAAAATTGATACCGATGGAACCGTCCATTCCATATGCCGTGGCACAGGAGTGGGTTACGATCTTGAATTTTATTACAAAAGGGCCACTTTCGATAATGATCCCCGGGGACTGGGTGCTGTATTAACGGCCGGAGCGGAAATCTATAAATTATTAAATCGCGTGAATAAATAATTTTGCTGAATCTTAGAGATAAAACAGCGGAGAAAACCTTAATTTTTATTATGTTAGTGATTATATTATTTTCCCTGTTTATAGAAGGCCCCAATATTGTGGGCATGATAGGCAGTAGTTAAAAACTTAAATCCTGGTAAAATGAAATCAATTTTAGTTGTATCATTGATCATTGGTCTGTTTGCATGTAATAACACCAAGGTTCAGCACAATAAGCAAACTGCAGCTAGCTTATTTATGAAAAGCGATAAAAAACAAGTGCCCGAAATAGTTTCAGAACAACCGGAACGATATGATGAGGTAGGACATCATGGCCCGGCAATAGAAAATGAGTTTTACGCTTTACGCTTATATTTTAACAACAGCGGGTCAATCGATGTATATTCAAAATCGCAGCAACGTCTTGAGTTGTCCGAAACGGAATGGTACCCCGATTCATTAATGCAGATGCAGGGTTATGGCAGCGATCAGTATAAAGTCGGGAAAACCGTTGGTTTGGGAGGAATTAAACTCTGGGATGGAACCAATGTTTTGGATTTGGTTGCCACAAAAGGCAGAATTGCAAGGGTTACCGACAACGACAGCACTTCATCAATGGAAATGATAGCAAAAGGCGTAGCCTACAAAAACGATACGGTTGATATTAAAATAAAAGTTACTGTTTGGGGTGGAAACCGGATGGCCCGCGTTGAAGCTTCTGAACTCAATAACAAGGACGTTCAGTTTGCAACAGGCATCAACCATCATCCGGGAAACCAGTTTATTAATGAAAACGGTTATGCTATTGTGTGGGGCAAACATCCTGAAGATGTGGCTATAAATCCGGGTGAAATAGGAAGTGCTATTATTTACGATCCTGCTTTAATGGACACCATTCAAAATCGCGATGATCAATTATTATTGATTTCGAAACCAATGCATTATTTAAGTACTGAAATTACAACAGTAAGTGAACGCGAATCTGAAATTAACACCTTACCGCTGCTTGAAGATTTTGTAAAACAACAAGTTAAGAAATAAAGGTATTCGTTTTCAGGCACATTTAAGATGACCACAATTTTAATTATCGGCACCTCAATACTTTTTATTATTCTTGCTTCAGCCCGATTTAAAATACATCCGTTTATTTCTTTAATGGTGGCCACCATATTTGTGGGTTTTGCCTGTAAAATCAGCAGCGACGAGATTATTAAAAATATTGGCGAGGGCTTTGGCAGTACGCTGTCAAATATTGGTTTAATTATCGCCTTCGGAACCATAATTGGTTCATTCTTGGAACATACGGGAGCTACCAGCCTTCTTGCTTCTGTCATGTTAAAAATTTTGGGACAAAAACGGTCTCCTTTGGCGATGAATATTACCGGGCTTATTGTTTCGATTCCGGTTTTTTGTGATTCTGGTTTTGTAATATTATCATCGTTACTGAAAGAACTTCACAAAAAAACCGGGATAACCATGGTAGCGTTAGCCGTTGCGCTATCCACAGGTTTGTATGCTTCACATGTTTTTGTCCCTCCTACACCGGGCCCCCTGGCTGCCGCTTCAATTCTTGATGCCGATTTAGGCCTGGTAATGTTAATCGGGCTGTTAATAGCAATACCATCCGCAACTGTGGGTATGCTTTGGGCAAAGTTTGCAGGAAAATCTAACCTAACTGAAAACATAAAATTGGCTCCTGAGCCAGACAAAAAGGAACCGGTATCGCAACCAAATTTTTACCTGAGTATTGCACCCATATTCATTCCTGTCATTTTAATTGCCTTGCGATCTATCGCCCGGTATCCGACTTTTCCATTTGGAAATGGTACATTCCTAAGTGTAATCAACTTTATCGGGCATCCTTTAATTGCGCTATTCCTGGGGTTAATCCCGGCATTTATGCTGGGGAAAAACAAATCGTCCGATACAAAGTTTAAATGGATTACTTCCGCATTAAAAGAGGCCGGTGTTATTATATTAATAACAGGTGCCGGTGGATCATTTGGCCAGGTATTAAAAACAACAAATGTGGGCGAAATTATTGGTCAACAATTAGCCGGTGTTCCTTTAGGGATATTTTTACCATTTATTATCGCAGCTATTATTAAAACGGCACAGGGTTCTTCCACTGTGGCCATTATAACCACGGCAGCAATTATTGCACCTTTGCAGTCAACCACGGGCATGGATACGCAACTGTCAAAATCGTTGGTTGTTCTTGCCATCGGTGCTGGTGCCATGACGGTTTCGCATATTAACGACAGCTATTTTTGGGTTGTTTCCCAATTCGCCGGACTGAATGTTAAAACTGCACTGAAAAGTCATACCATGGCAACATTTATACAAGGTATTTGCGCCATCATGCTGATTGCTTTAATTCAAAATTTCATAAATTAAAATGGAATAACCTCTTAAAAAATAAAATTGCCTTGCATCCTCTTTTTTCATACATTTAATCGATTATTTTCATTCAACCAAAGAATCACTTGTCCCATGTTTGAGTGATTCATTTATAAACTTTTAAACCCAAATCTAATGAAATCTATCTCACGCAGAAAGTTCATTAAGCATTCTGCTTTTATGGGAGGAGCTTTATTAATAGCACCATCTGTCAACAGCAGCTTGTGGGCAAGAATGAACGATCCTCAGGAGGGCTATTTCAAGGAAGAATTTGGTATTGACGACGAATTATGCAAAAAACTGTTAAACAAAGCCCTGTCGCGGGGCGGCGATTTTGCCGATGTTTTTGTCGAACATACCGTATCCAACTGGCTCATACTCGAGGATGGAAAAGTTAATCAGTCGTATTCCCAGATTGGACTGGGTGTTGGAATCCGTACTGTAAAAGGTCAGCAAATTGGATATGGTTTTACGCAGGATCTCACCGAAGCATCCTTGCTTTCAGCCGCAGGAACCGCAGCAACCATAGCCAATGAAAGTTCTGCTCTATTTAGCGGCTCCTTTTCAAATCCGTTAAATAACAGCTATTATCCTAACCAAATTTCAGCCCTGGCTGCTCCCATTGATACAAAATTGCCGCTGATAAAAGGTATCAATGAAAAATGTTTTGCTTTATCCGACCATGTTGCTAAGGTAAATGCCGGGTTACATGACAGTATTCGCCGCATTATGGTGGTAACCTCTGACGGTATGAAAGCCGAAGATATTCAACCGCGCAACTTTTTGTTTGCCTCCGTAACAGCCAAAAAAGGAGATAAAACAGAACAATCGTGGTATAACTTTGGTGGCCGACATGATTTTAGTTATTATAACCAGGATTTGGTAAACAAACTGGCTAATGAGGCTGTAAACCGGGTTGAAGTAAAATTCGAGGCCAAACAACCTCCGGCTGGTGAAATTCCGGTAGTGCTCGGTCCCGGTGTTACCGGAATATTATTGCATGAGGCCATTGGTCACGGAATGGAAGCCGATTTTAACCGTAAAAAAACCTCAACCTATGCAACTATGATGAATAAAAAAGTTGCTGAACCTTTTATTACCATTATTGATGATGGAACAATTTCAAATCAAATGGGATCACTTAATATTGACGATGAGGGAACTCCCGGTAAAAAGACTGTTTTAGTTGAAAATGGTATTCTGAAATCCTATTTGCACGATAAAATTTCGGCTAAGTATTATGGAGTGGAACCTACCGGTAACGGGCGTCGCCAGAGCTATCAGCATTTTCCGATTCCCCGTATGCGAAATACCTATATGCTGGGAGGTGAGGCTGCCGCTGAAGATGTGATTAAAGCGGCCGGAAATGGTATTTATGTGGAAGATATAAGTAATGGCCAGGTAAAGATTGGTGAAGGTGATTTTGCTTTTTACGTATCACAGGGCCGGTTAATCGAAAACGGAAAACTTACTACTCCTATTAAAGACGTAAATATTATGGGAAATGGACCTAAAATGTTGGCTAATATTACCATGGTAGCCAACGACTTACTGCTTGATGCCGGAGGAGCCGGACAGTGTGGAAAAGCCGGACAGGGAGTGCCCGTATCATTCGGCCTGCCTACATGCCTTGTAAAATCGATGACTGTTGGTGGCACTGATCAGAAAGGAGGTAACTCATGAACCAGAATTTAGTTGATTTATGTAATTGGGTTATCGAAACGGCCAAAAAACACGGGGCTACTGATTGTAAAGCCCGCATTTCAAAAAGCAGGTTTGTTGAAATAAACTATCGCGAACAAAAACCCGAAACGATAAAAGAAGCAACCACTCAAGGTTTGTCTATTGATATATACAAAGGACAAAAGTATGCTTCCCAGTCCACTCCCGATTTAAGGGAAAATACACTTGAGGAGTTTATAAAAAACGCTGTCGACAATGCCGGTTTTGTTGAGGATGATGAGTTCCGTAAACTCCCGGACGAAGGATATTACAAACCTGAAATGTACCAGGATTTAAAACTGGTAGATAAAGATCATGAAAATTATACGCCCGAAAAACGGCATGAAAATGTAAAACAGGTTGAAAAAGCATGCCTGAAACAAGGAGGTGATAAAGTTGTATCTGTAGAAGCCGGTTGTAACGATTCGCAATTCGAAGAGGTTGTTGTTAACAGTAAAGGCTTTATAGGAAGTTCTGAAAGTACCGATTATTGGGTAGGTGCACAAATGACCGCCCAGGACGAAGGCGACCGCCGGCCACAAGGGTACTATTGGGTAGGTGCACGAAAACCGGATGAATTACCTGATTTTTCAGAGGTGGGCACCATGGCTGCAAACAAAACACTTGAATTATTGGGTTCTAAAAAAATTAAAACCGAAAAATTTCCTATTATTATTCAAAACCGGAATGTTGGCAGAATTCTCAATGGTTTAATGCAGGCCATGTATGGCCAGAGTATTCAACAGGAAAGTTCATTCCTGATTGGCAAAAAAGGTCAGAAAATTGGTTCGGAATTGCTTAGCCTGGTAGATGATCCTTTTATTGAAAAAGGTTTTGGCAGCCGTTTGTACGACTGGGACGGACTAATGACTCACAAATTCGAGGCCATCACTAAAGGAGTACTAAACGATTATTATATCGATTGGTATTACAGTCAGAAATTAGGAGTTAAACCCACTATGAGTGATACTACAAACCTTACCATTCTCAAAGGAGAAAAATCGCCAGCCCAACTGATGCAGGAATTAAAACGAGGGATTATTATTAACGGTTTTATTGGCGGAAATTCAAATGCCGCAACCGGTGATTTTTCAGTAGGTATTACCGGGCATTTATTTGATAATGGGGAATTGGTTCAACCCGTTGCCGAAATGAATATTGCCGATAACCATCTGGAATTCTGGAATAAACTGATTGCAGTTGCCAACGATCCCTGGCCGTACAGCAGTTGGAATATGCCCAGCCTGGTTTTCGACAATATTGTGGTTTCAGGAGTATAATTAGTGTAATACATGTTGCCTCAACCGTTATACGTACAGGCAAATAGTTAATAATTGTAAAAGGGGCTGTATCATAAGCCCCTTTTTATTATTCTGCTTTTTGAGCCAATAGTTCAACCTTTTCCCTGCTTTCCTTTAATTTTTGTTCAAGCAGACGCTGTTGTGTGTAATCAACCGAGACACCTAAAATATTCCGGTTTTTAGTAATATTGTTTTCGAAAGGAACTTTAATAGTTTGCATCACTTTACGTTCTCCATTCGGCAATGAAATTGACTGTTCAGGTAACTTAACCGGTTGATTTTCTTTAAGAACCTTATTATCTGTTTTTAATATTTCATCAAGCTCTGTATAATCACTTATTAAATCATTATCTGTACGACCCAGTAACTGATCGGCCTGCAAATTGAATAGTCGTGCCTGTGCCTGGTTTGCAACAATATATTCGCGACTTATATTTTTAACAAAAATTGGGAATGGAACCAAATCAATAATTTTGCTCATAAGCGCTTTACTTTCTTCCACTTCATACTGTTTCTTTTCCATCTCGTCTTGTTGTGCCTTCATTTCCTCAATATTCTGTCGCAGTTCCTCTTCCTGTCGCTGGAGTTCCTGGGCCTGATTCTGTGATTGAGAAAGTAATTGGGAAGTTGTGTGATTAATCTTTACTGAGGCAATGGTTGATGCCAGAACTTCACCAATTTTTTCCACAAAATCAATCTCATGCTTAACCAGTTTTTTAAACGATGCCAGTTCAATCACACCAATTACTTCTTCGTCGTAAAGCAAAGGAACCAAAAGAATACTGGTAGGAGGAGCATCTCCCATACCCGAACGAATTTCAAGGTATGTTTCAGGCAAATGAGTAATATAAATTGATTTCTTTTCAAAACAAACTGCTCCCAATAAACCATCGTCAATAGCCCTGGTTTTTTTTGGATAACGGTCCCTGTCATAGGCATAAGCGGCAACCATTTCAAAACATTTGGAGTCGTTGGAATCATCCACAAGAAATACGCCTCCCTGATTCCCCTCAATATATAAAATGAGTTCACGAATAAACTCCTGGGCAAGGTCATTTATGGATTTATTACCGTGCCTGAGTAAATCTGAAAACTTTGCAACACCCTGGTTGCTCCAGTTTCTTTTTTCTTCTTTAGCCTTCCAATCGGCAGCATCAATTTTTAGCCGGTTAATAAAATGATCAATCATTTTTACCGATCCCAAAATAATCGGCATTTTTTTAAAACTATCGGTTGAATCAGAATTATCAAGGTTTTGCGCATAATTTTTTAAATAACGAAATTGGTTTGCCGTTCGGTAAGCATAGCTGTTTAATTCGAATTTTTTTAATTTTTCCGCTGGTATTTCCGGAATTTTTCCTACTGCCAGTATTCTTAAATAATTTCTTAAACCTGACAATGGACGAAATAAGTGCCGGTCGGTAATAAAAAATAAAATCCCCTGTACTATAATCAGAATTACATAAACCGATACTCTAAATATCCTCACGGTCTCAAACACTTCTGTATTTAAAAAAAGCAAGGTTCCAAGAAAAAGCGTTACAAAGCTGGTTAGCCCAATAAAAATTTGTGATTGCTTGCAATTTGTCATAAAAAATCAATGTTTACTAATAATTTCGTGTATTTGCGCTCAAAAATATACGAAATTATTATTTTTTACAAATTTTTATATCGCATGATTGGTTTTTTGGGGGTGCCTTTTGAAATTTTTGTATAATTTTTCGCTTGTGCCATGCATTTTTTTGGGGTGTATTTAAAATTATTTCTATTTATTAAAATTTCAACATTCCAGATTTACAAAAACTTTTTATTACTATTTTCGTTTTTGTTTTTCAGTTATAAATTTATATATGCAAATAAACAAAGGTGTCTATTACGCAGGGTTCACGGCGTTTTTATGGGGGTTTTTAGCCATTGCCCTGAAAGTAATGTTAAGTGAGTTGCCTCCTATTACTGTCACCTGGTTTCGGTTTTCTATTTCATTTGTACTTCTTACCCTGTATTATCTGATTTTTGACCGTACTCGCCTGAACCTCATTAAAAAGCCACCCCTATTTGCACTTATTGCCGCAGTTTGCCTGATGTTTAATTACCTGGGCTACATTGCAGGAATAGAATTGACTTCACCAACCATCGGCCAGGTTTTTATTCAGATGGGACCTGTATTATTAGCCGTTTCGGGATTTGTTATTTTCAAAGAAAAAGTAAACCCAAGGCAGGGTATTGGGCTTTTGTTGGTAGTTACCGGGTTGGTTGTGTTTTATAACGAACAGATTGTTAAACTTGCAGGTGGTTTAAAAGATTACAAAATCGGGGTTTTGTTTGTGTTGTTTGGAGCCCTTTCGTGGAGTATTTATGCCATATTCCAGAAAATTGCAGTACGTCGGTTTCATCCCATGCAGCTAAACCTTATTATTTTCGGATTACCTTCTATCCTTTTAATACCCATGGTATCATTCCAAAAATTGGCATTAATCAGTTTTAACGATTGGCTGCTTTTAGTGTTTTTAGGTTTAAATACCCTTGGCGCTTACGGTACCCTGGCTTATGCATTTAAATACCTTGAGGCCAATAAAATTAGTGTAATTCTCATCTTAAATCCGTTAATTACCATGACCGTGATGGCCTTGTTAGGAACCCTGTCTGTTACCTGGATTAAACCCGAAGTGTTTTCAACACTCACAATTATCGGAGCAATTACCGTTTTAACCGGAGCCGTATTAACCGTTTTTAAAAACATTAAAAACTAATTAAGCCGTCGGTCTCTTTTAAACGCTTACTTAACTGTCAGTCTTTTAATTATTTATTCAATTTTGCTTGCCTGTATTAATTTAATAATTACTTTTAGCAACTCAATATTTACCAAAAACTCATTATTGTAGTATTCATTTGCAGTACAACTGTTTAAAAAATTACAAGTATGCATATTAAGAATGTAATGCGCAATTTTCTCAAATTTGTCTGTTTGGGATTATTTGTAATTTTGGTTGGTTGTTTACCAAAATTACCACCGCTACCGGAACAAGAACCAGGACCACCAAGTTTAACCATAAAAACCATGTTACCTGATAACTATTATTGGGGAGGTGTCAGTACCCGATTATTTGAAATTAATACTAAAGCTTTGTTTTTTGCCGATGCTTCTGATGTAAGAGACGATGAAATAATTTATGCCTGGTTTATAAACGAGGAACCTGTTGAAGGAGAAACCGGTGATCAATTGTTTTATACTTTTAATTTACCTGGTATTTATACGCTAAAAGCAACCGCAACTACAGGTTCAGAAACAACTTCTGCCGTCATTGATATTGCCGTTTTTAAAAAAAATATTATTTCAGGTCGCTCCATCGAAAATGGTACCTATTCCTGCAAATTTGACTCCGATGACGATGGTGCGGATGAAACCTATACCTACACTTTTAGTGGTACAAATACGGTAAAATTACAAATTGAGGGTTTTAACGAAGGGCCCTCTGATTCTTATTCATTATCAGGCAATTGGAAAACCACTTATATTGAAAGCAATGGAGGCAATAATATCACTATAGACTTTTTGCTAAAGAAGGATAATATAAATGGTGATTTGATACATTCGTTATCGAGCAATGATGAATGGATGGTTTTTGATTATAATGGAAAAACTTATTTATATGTATATCCGCTATTTGAAAATGAAAATTATGAGCAGTCAGCTTTTGCAATAAATAGTTATTATTCTACCGGATGTTGGTATAATACAAATAATTTAAGTAACGATTGTTTTTCAGAGGTCCGAATGACAAAAGATAACATATCAACCAAAGGTCTTTTTTATTGTGGCATAAATAAAGATACAATTCCGGTTTTTAAAACATTTAATGAAGAATTTTTTAACTGGAATCTTGAAGAATTGGCAAATGGAGCCTATAATCAGGTTCTATTTAATGGCAGAAATTATTTATTTTATTCAGGTGCCATGAATGTAATGCGACCGGGTTTTTTACTTGAAAAACAATAATAAAAGTAGGAGACACAACATGAACATAAAAAATACAAAATCAATAATATTAGTCCTGTTTTTTACATTGCTTTTTACACAATGTGAAAATTATGTGCCTGTAGAAGATTTAGGATCGCCAATTGGTGAGGCTAATTTGGGTGATCCTGATAATTTTATAATTTCAGGAACAATTTATGATGCTGAAACCAAAGAACCCATGCCTGGAGCTAAAGTTGGCCTCAGTTATCCAAATTCTGCTAATATTACCATGAGTGAGCAAATTCAGGCCGATAAGCACGGCCATTATGAATTTAGCGGTTTAAAATCGTGGTATAAGGTAAAAGATGAAGTCGGTTATGAAAACCTGGTGTGGCAATATTTAATAGGGTATAACCACTACCCTGTTGCTAACATTGGTGGCTTAGGTATTGATGGAGAATATTTTCCTGATCAGAATTTATATATGAAAGCTGGATATTACCCGCTGTTCTATATCGATTTAGACAATCAAACTGATTTGACCCATATTACACAAAATTTATATCTGCCAAAAATAAATAAGGATATTACGGTTAAGGCCCACCTGGTATGGGATGATGGCTCTATTGTTAAAAAAAGCTCTTTATCATGGATTCGGGTAAATCCCTACATTGAAACGCCTAAAGATGGAAGAGCAGCCGATTATACTCCTGAAGATTTTTCATACAATGAATCATCTGGTGAACTGGCAATAGGCAATCAATTTGCCAATGGAAAATACAGTTCAATACAAGTAGGAATTCACGTACCTGAAAAGGACCTAAACCTCATGTTCGATAATCCTGTAAATATAACAAGCGGGTATGATTTTGGAGAATTAATACTTGACAAACAAAGAGGGATCTTTATTAACTTAAGCAATGCGAGCGATTACAATAATATGTTTTTGTATTATGCCGTTTTTTATTCTGAAAATAGCGACCAACCCTATAATAATCCCGTTAAAGGGCAAATTGAGCAAGGTGAATATAAAGAGGCCCGCGAAAATAATGTAGGGTACACCATATATTCACCCGGACAGACCTATTATTTGCAGGCTTATATTGATTCTGTTGCATATGGAGATGACTGGCTTAATATGAAAGATGGGTTTAACCCCATATTGAAAACCGGTCTGTTACCCATCGAAGTGAACTATGATGTTTTTGATGTATATTATTCATTGAGTTTGGATGATTTTTCCAAAAATTGATTTAAAGTTCGCTCCTTTCTAACTCATCCGATGACTCAAAGTCATCGGATGAGTTAGAAATTTTGTTTACTCTAACCATCCAATGAAAATGATTTGGCATCAGACAATAGGCGAATAAATCACAATAAGACAGTATGTAAATTTGCATCTTTTTTAAGAAATACTTTTTATTTATTATTTCCATGGTTGTAAATACGATATAATTGTCCGAGTTTCGAATTGCATAACTACTGAATTATCTTGGTTATCTTAGAATTATAATTTGGCTCAACCCCTGACATGTGTTGTGAATTGCTTTCAAACGTAGCGAAGCGGAGTTCATGAATACCTATGAAAATTATAATAATTATGAATAAATTGTTCTTTGATGTATTTTAGCACAGCGGGAGCACATTTCAATACCTCTATCATTCAGTTGTGAATTGCTTTCAAATTGTTCTTTGATGTATTTTAGCACAGCTGGGAGAGGTTTCGATTAAGTAAGATGAGTGTTGTGAATTGCTTTCAAATTGTTCTTTGATGTATTTTAGCACAGCCAATTGGATCAATGAAGTTTTGATCTCTATGTTGTGAATTGCTTTCAAATTGTTCTTTGATGTATTTTAGCACAGCGAAAGGCCCGGAATATGTCGATGCGGTTAAGTTGTGAATTGCTTTCAAATTGTTCTTTGATGTATTTTAGCACAGCCAGAGGTTAATACACAGATATCCAATGTTTGTTGTGAATTGCTTTCAAATTGTTCTTTGATGTATTTTAGCACAGCTTAAATAATCTTCATTCGTTTCATTCCCTGGTTGTGAATTGCTTTCAAATTGTTCTTTGATGTATTTTAGCACAGCTTGAATCCTTTGCAAAATCTATAGGATCAAGTTGTGAATTGCTTTCAAATTGTTCTTTGATGTATTTTAGCACAGCTTGGGTCGTTTTCATCAACACCATACCACCGTTGTGAATTGCTTTCAAATTGTTCTTTGATGTATTTTAGCACAGCGAAGAAGAATATATAAATTTACCAACCCGGGTTGTGAATTGCTTTCAAATTGTTCTTTGATGTATTTTAGCACAGCTCTAAACAGGTAATGTTTAAAATGTAATAAGTTGTGAATTGCTTTCAAATTGTTCTTTGATGTATTTTAGCACAGCGCAATTAATAAAGACTTTGGAATATTAACTGTTGTGAATTGCTTTCAAATTGTTCTTTGATGTATTTTAGCACAGCAGTACTTAGTAAAGGAATGACTTCCACCTCGTTGTGAATTGCTTTCAAATTGTTCTTTGATGTATTTTAGCACAGCAATTTAAAAATTATAGAGATGGCACTAATTGTTGTGAATTGCTTTCAAATTGTTCTTTGATGTATTTTAGCACAGCCAGATCTAAAACCGGGGTGGAACATTCCGTGTTGTGAATTGCTTTCAAATTGTTCTTTGATGTATTTTAGCACAGCATTTAATTGAATTTGCTTTCAACTATTATGGTTGTGAATTGCTTTCAAATTGTTCTTTGATGTATTTTAGCACAGCTTATTATTATACTGATCTTTGCGACTGGCGGTTGTGAATTGCTTTCAAATTGTTCTTTGATGTATTTTAGCACAGCTTTGCAGTTTATAAAGTAGCTTCAATTGCAGTTGTGAATTGCTTTCAAATTGTTCTTTGATGTATTTTAGC
>JBJKSB010000107.1:0-25712 GCA_046704385.1 Bacteroidales bacterium
TTTAGATGAATTTTGCTACAAAGTAAATCGACGATACTATGGTGAGAAAATATTTGAAAGATTGCTAATAGCTTCAGTTTCTATAAATTATAAGAATGTTATTACTGATTCCCGATAGACATATTATTGTATACAAACACAGCTTTATATTCATGGTTGGTACTTATATCATCAATTAAGGCAGAAAGACTATCAGGGTTAATATAAATATCAATCCTGGGAACTGTATCCTCGCTATAAAAAGCCGGAACATTTACTGAATTTAACTGTGCACAAAGATTAACTGACAAAGCCAGAAGGATTAGTAATGATAAAATTGATTTTTGCATGGTTTTTTATATTTGGTTGTATAATAGCACAACTGTTAGTTGCAAAAGGGTTGCTACGAAGTTATAAAAATATTTTAACTTATAATTATTGTACTAAAAAGGAATTAAATTAATGAAAAATAAGATTGAAGCTCCTGGCAGTAGGCTGACAGGGTATGCACCTATATAATTTAGAAAATAATGTATATTTTATTTTACATTTTGTATATTTTTTTTATCTTCGTGTCTACATTTTTTAACATTAAGTAAATTTTTATAGACATGGAAAACAAAATATTTCACAAAGAGAAGGAAATACTGGTAACCATTATCAGTCTTTTGGTAATACCATCAGTGTATGCAGTAATTGTATATTCAAAGTTTCTGGCTGCAAATCCCGAGTTAATAAACAATTTCAAATTCTGGGGCAAAACGCTTCTTATTCTGGTACCTATAATGATTGTCAGCATTATTATAGTACACATCATTTTTTTTATAATAAACAGAATTGTAACCAACGAAGAATTTCCAAAAATGACCGATGAAATGGATCAGCTCATTGATTTAAAAGCCATAAAAAAATCGCGTTGGCTAAATTCGTTAGGTTTTTTACTGGCATTGGTGTCACAAGCATTGGGAATGCCGGCATGGGTTTTAATTGCTACAATATTGGTTTTCGGAATTCTTTCAGGAGTATTCGAAGGATTGTTAAAAATATACTTTTACAGGAAAGGAGTTTAAGCCATGGGAAAATGTCATATCAGCAATAATATTCGAAAACTCAGGTTTCTTGCCAACGAGATGACCCAGCAGGAACTGGCAGATAAAATCGGGGTTACACGACAAACGCTCATCGCTATCGAAAGCGGAAAATATTCCCCTACACTTGAACTGGCATTTCGTATTGCGCGGGAATTTCAACTTCCGCTTCAAGAAGTATTTTCGTTCAATCCGGAAGTGGAATAAAAAAAATTGTATTTTAACAGAAATATTTAATCTGTTATTAATCTCAAAAATTGTGTTATGAAAAGAATCAGAAATTTCGGAGAAACCGTTGAGGGATATGTTATCCCCGTGCTTAATGAGCGTGAAATCAGGGCCTCAGCAGGCATTCTGTTTTTATTTACATTTCTGTCATTAATGCTGATAATTTTCAAAGGCAATTTTCTGCTGATAAAATATGTAATAACCATTTTCATGACAGACTTTGCCATTCGCGTGCTTTATAATCCTAAATATGCTCCCACCCTCATTATTGGCCGGTTAATTGTTAGCCGTCAAAATCCTGAATATGTGGGTGCCGCTCAAAAAAAGGTTGCATGGATAATCGGTTTGGCCTTATCGGCAACCATGTTTTTATTAATGGTTTTAGTCAACTCGTATAGTATTATCACAGGATTAATTTGTCTTATATGTCTGATTTTCCTGTTCTTTGAATCTGTATTTGGTATATGCCTGGGTTGCCTATTTTATAAATGGGTTTACAAGGAAAAAGCCCAGTACTGCCCGGGTGAAGTATGTGATATTAAAACAAAACATGAAATTCAAAAAACATCCATAGCTCAACTCTTTATAATTTTGGGTTTAATAGTTTTTGTAATAGCTCTGGCCTGGTTTTTTAATGATTTTTTTAGTCAGGCTCCCGGTGATTTATGGGTAAAACTCAAATCAGGATTTTAGATAAAATTGATAAAACCACAAGTTCTCCCTCTATAATTTTATATCCCGGAATGATGAAAATATTAAAGTCTAATATTTTCACATTTTGGTCTTTATGTGATTTTTTTGGTAAAAATCAACTACTTTTTGCCTAAATGTTTTGTAACTTCATAGGGTTATTAAATTCCTCAACTGCTTAAAACCATTCACTATGAAAACACAACTCTTAGCCGTAAAAGTATTACTTGGTGCCATCGCAGTATCATTTTTTAATTGTTCAGGGAATAAAGGCATCACTGCTTTGGAACAACTTGATGACAGCTCACTGGTTTTTACCGGAATTATCGAATACAATTACACCCAACTTAAAAACAAAAATATTAATGGCCTTTGGGTTTTTCTGGCAAGCGATGAAAAGTTATCTCCTTACAATCTGCCTAAAAGTTACCTGCCCAACGAAAAAGATAAGGAATATCAGTACATTAATTTTATAGGTAGCCGGGGAGAATTTGACATCTGTTACAAACCCAAAAACCTGTATTCGGCCGAAACGGACAATATATTATCTGTACTCGATATGGAACGGAATACTACCAATCCGGGGAAAAATATTTTGCAGCAATATAAATTGCACGATGGGAAAATAATTAATCTCGGAAGAATTGTGGTGACTTATAAGGGTGGAAATATTGAAAACAGTAACATCAGTTATACCTATACTTTTCAATCCATTGGAAGTGATACCCTGGCCTTACATGCTTTAAGAATGGAATATCCTGAATTTTATGATAAATATAAGAATCAAATTTACATATTTAAAAGTAAACTCGAACAAAACATTGATTACGTATTGGAAAATATTTCAGAGGGTAAAGCCCTTATGATAAAGGGTTTTATTCAGGATCATCCCGACAGGATAGACAATATTTTCAATGAATTGAATACTTCCAACCGCGATAGTCTGGCTAAAATTTTTAAAGGCTATAATTTCGATGACCTGAATGCATATCTTAACCGGCAAACTGATCTGCCTTAATATTTTGAATTTGTCTGAATTTTTGGTTTTACCAACGCTTTTGAATATTTTCCTGAATTTAATTCCCCACATTGATTTTTCCATGTGATACAACTACCTTTATACCCTATTACCAATAAAAGGTTCATTAAGTAACATAAAACTGATCGGATAACTATGTTGCAGGTTTTATAAATAAGTCCGATGAGTATTGAAACTGAACTTAATGAACGCACTACAAGTTCATTACAAATTACTTCTTTATTAATTATAATTACTGATGACCAAAAGAATTATCTATCAGGTTGATTCATTTACAAAAAACAAGTTTAGTGGAAATCCGGCAGGAGTCGTGCTTAACGCAGATGGATTAACCGAAACACAAATGCTGCAACTAGCAAGGGAACTTAATAATTCAGAAACGGCTTTCCTATTTAAACCCGATGACCACACCTATGACGGAATAATCCGCTACTTTACTCCAAAAACCGAAGTACCAACTTGCGGTCATGCAACCGTAGCCGCCATGTATGCCCGGGCGATTGAAGAGAATCTGCAAAGCTGTACGTTAAAATATAAAACTAAAATCGGTATTCTCCCCTTTGAAATTCTAAAAACACAGCTTGATTATAAAATATCAATGACCCAGGGTAAATTTGAGCTCAGCCCGGAATTCGATCCGAAAATCCGAAAAGAAATACTTGATTTTTTGAGTATAGCTGAAAACGATCTGGCCGAAAATTGCCCGGTTCAGATTGCAGGTACGGGCCATTCAAAAGTATTTGTTGGAATTAAAAATGCCAATAAGTTAAGTAACCTGAAACCAGACTTTAACCAACTGGCTATTCTAAGCCATAAAATTAAATGCAATGGTTATTTTACTTTTACTTTCGATACCGGAAATACTGATATTCTGACCCGTGGAAGGATGTTTGCCCCGGCAATCGGTATTAACGAAGATCCGGTTACAGGTAATGCTAATGGTCCTTTAGGCGGTTATTTAATTCACCACCACCTGGCTTTACCAGACGAGAACACTTTTGAATTCAAAAGTATGCAGGGTGTTGAAATGGGACGATCCGGCATTATTGATGTTAAAGTAAATGTCGAAAATAATGAGGTAAAACAAATTAAAATTTCAGGTGATGCTGTAAATGTATTCAAGACTGAAATTGAACTTTAATATCAATTAAGATCAAAATATATGATAAACGAACCCATTGCTATAATATCTGATATTCATGGAAATTACCGGGCTTTGCAAAACGTACTTGAAGATATTCAACATAGAAGTATTAAAAATATTGTTAACCTGGGTGACAGTCTTTATGGTCCGTTAGATCATGAAGGAACTTATGAACTATTGATCCATAATAATATTATTAGTATTTCAGGGAATCAGGGTCGGTCCATCATTGAAAACATGGCCAGCAACAACGTAAATCCCACCATGTATCACATCCAGCAACAAATGAATAATGATATGCTTAATTGGCTGAACACAATAAAAGAAATGACCGGGCCCGTTGGATAAGCTCAGGAAAAGCTTAATATTATAGCTTTAATCAATAAAGAAGAAATAAAGGAAAAACCTTTTAATCTTATTTTATTATGGATCGACAAACATATTTTGTAAGAAATGCAAAACCCAAAGAATTTATGCCACTGGGAGAACTAATGGTAAAAGTTTATTCACAACTTGAGGGATTTCCATCACAAGATGAGCAGCCCCAATATTACCAAATGCTGGCAAATATTGGTGATCAAACCCAAAAGCCCCAAACGGAACTACTGGTGGCAGTAAATCAGGCTGACAAATTAGGCGGGGGCGTAGTTTACTTTAACGATATGCAATATTATGGATCGGGGGGAACAGCCACTAAGGAAAAAAATGCTTCAGGTTTCCGTCTTTTGGCTGTCGATCCGGAATTGCGAGGGTTGGGAATTGGAAAAATACTAACTGAGGCCTGTATTGAAAAAGCAAGGCAGTCAGGGAATAAACAAATTATTATTCACACCACCAAAGCCATGCAACTGGCCTGGGGAATGTACGAAAGAATGGGTTTCAAACGATCGACCGATCTGGATTTTATGCAGGGCGAACTTCCAGTTTTTGGTTTTAGAATGGAATTATAATTTACTTATAGATATTTTAATATTTCAGATTTTCAAAATTAATGTCAATGACTATCAAAAAAACCCTGATATGCCCTATTACTAAGGAATGTCGGGTGAATGCCGGGTGAAAATCAGATAAAATACATGTATAGTTTTTAAGTTAATCCATAATCTTGTCACAAAAAACAGAACTGATGAATCAACCTGAATTAGGCAGAAAAATTGTTGAACTACGTAAAGCAAAGGGTTTAACTCAAGAAGAACTGGTTGTAAGATGCAATATTAATGTTCGCACACTTCAACGAATTGAGTCAGGTGAAGTTACACCTCGAAGCTATACTTTAAAACTAATTTTTGCTGAATTGGATTATCATTATTTCGAAGTAAACGGCAATAATAAGACTTCGAATAACATTAGATCTGTTTTATTATTAAGGCTCGGGCAAGTTTACAGATATATTATTGATTTATTTAACTTAAAAACTAACACGATGAAAAAACTTACAATTTTAACATTGACTGCGGCCTTTTTTGGCTTATTGTTTTTTTGTTTTAGCATGGATAGCAGTGCTCAAACCAATGAAAATATTCAGAAAATAATTGAAAAGTCAAACCAGGAGTTTATACTTTTCTTTAACAGTGGGCATATAGATTCTCTGATGGTACAATATACTAATCATTCATGTTTATTACCCGAAAACTGTTGTGGCTATGAGTGTATCAAACAACATTGGCTGGAAGAATCAATGAAAGGGTATAAAATTACCAATTTATCAGTCATATCAGTGAATGCTGTAGATACTATAGCCGTTGTGAAAGGAGTTTGGAAAATTATATTTCCGGAAGGTCTGAAAATGTCAGGAATGTATTTAACAGAATGGCATTATACTGACGGCAAAGTATGGAAAATAGTGAATGATATGAGTGGAATTAACAGTTTTAGTCCTGAAATTTCCGATAAACACTAAGGTTCACTATCAAATTAAAGTTGCCCTGAAAAGTATAGGTGGTGCCACCATATTTCAACGTTAATACATCAAATACGGGCAATTGAGATATCCTTTTTCAAAATTTCAATTTATTTTTTCATTAAATCAGGTTATTTTTATAATCCGATAATTAATTGAAGATTTTAAAATAGATTTAATGTCACAAAATATATTTAAAAAAACAGCACTTGTACTTGAGGGAGGAGGATTCAGAGGTATTTTTACTGCCGGAGTGCTTGAGGTATTTCTTAAAAACAATATGATTTTTGATTTTGCTGTAGGTGTTTCAGCCGGTGCATCATATGGAGTATCATATGTTTCACAACAAAGCGGCAGAAACCTGTTGGTAAATCAATTCATTTCTGATAAACGATATGCAGGACTTGGTAACCTGATAAAAAAACGCTCCTATTTTTCCTGGGATTTTATTTTCGAAGAAATTCCAACCAACATGGTATCGCTTGATTATGAAGCATTTAAAAATTCAATCACCAAATTCTGGATCGGTACCACCAACTGCGTTACCGGCAAACCCGAATATTTTCTACTAAATCCTGCTAATAAATCTGAATTTAAAACCATACTTGCAGCCAGCTGTTCGCTTCCTCTGATTGCACCTAAAGTTAACTACCAGGGAAACAACTATATGGACGGTGGTTTAACAGAATCTATACCTTCCGATTTTGCTTTTTTAAAAGGCAATAACAAAGCCATTGTAATACTCACCCGTCCCAGGGGATACGTAAAAGCTCCGCTAAAAAATAAGGCACTTTTTAAATGGGTTTACCGAAAACATCCAAAATTGGTTGAGTTGATCTTATCAAGACCCGCCCGATATAATGAATCGATAAAAAAACTGGAAGCCCTGGAAAAAGAAGGTAAAGTTTTTATTATCCAACCGGAAAAAGAAATTGCCGTGGGTCGGCTTGAAAATAAACCTATTAAAACTGAAAAAGTTTATTACAATGGAATGCGGGTTACAGAGAAATTGCTGCCGGAGCTTTTAAAGTGGCTGGAGAATTAGAACGATAGACTCAAGACAAAAGATTCAAGACTTAAAGCAATTTTACTTTTTACTTGATACTTAATACTTGCTACTTCAACCAAACCTCTCCTTCACGCTGGCATCAATAAAACTTTTTATAAAAATCATTATGGCCCAAAGACTTGCTACCATCATGGTTAATATTCTGAAAATTGCCATGGAATCGTCTCTCCAAATAACCCCTGTAAGCGGTTTCACTAATTCTATAAACACCAGCAAGGTTAATAAAACAACAATAAATACCGCTGTTTTATTTTTCTTTCTTAAGCCCTTATTCAACGCCAAAAAAAGAACACCAAAAACAACCGGTAAAAATTCTGATGCTGTATGTACATTAGAATCAAAATAACCCCACAATCCAAAAATTATAAGAACTGCCGCATTTGCCAAACTAGAAACATACGGTTTCATAATTTCACTATTTAAATGTACTGCAGAGTAAACGTTCCATTTGAAACAATGGTTTTATTATTTACCACATTTAAGATATTTTTAACACTTAACTATCAATTCTTAAACCAACAAATCAATACAAATTTGATTTTATTTATCGCTTTTGCATCTGAATAAATTAAATAAAAAGGCTATTTTTGCTTTCCCCTCAATTCCTATGATTAACAAACCTAAAGTGTTGGAATTATGAAGAAATTATCACTAAAACTTGTTTTATTATCCCTGATTTTTGTTGGCTTATTCAGCCTGACTTTTGCCCAAAACTCTGCACGCAGTTATGTGGGCTACAAGCAAAATGTTGGCGAAGTGGATGTATCGGTATCCGATGGGGTTTATAAAATAGTTTATTACAATAAAAATGCGTTTCATGTGCTGTTTTATCCCAATAACACTGAGGTTAAAAATTTTTCGTATGCCATAGTAAAAACGCCTGAAAAACCAGATTATCTGATAAAAGATGAATCGAATGTTTTAAAAATTGAATCGAAAGCGCTTAAAATATTTGTAACCAAAACGCCATTCAATATCAGTTTTTACCGATATGCAGATTTATTATTTTCTGAAAATGAAGGTTACAGTAAAACCGACACTTCCCAAATAATGAGTTTTAAAATTGAACCTGACGAAATTCTTTATGGTGCCGGCGAAAGGGTATTGGGAATGAATCACCGAGGATATGATCTTGAGCTTTATAATAAGGCACATTATGGATATGAAACTCATTCGGAACTGATGAATTATACACTCCCCATGTATATTTCTTCAAAAAAGTATGCCGTATTGTTCGATAATGCTTCAAAAGGCCATCTTGATCTTGACAGCAAAAAAACCAATACAGTGAAGTACGAAACGGTAAGTGGCACCATGAATTATATGGTTTTTTCAGGTGCCGACTGGTTCGATCTGACAAGCCAGATAACAAATATAACAGGCAAACAGCCCCTGCCACCACTTTGGGCTTTTGGCAATTTTAGCAGCAGATTTGGGTATCATAGCCAAAAACAAGTATTATCAACGGTCGATAAATTTTTTAAAGATGGCATTCCCGTTGAAGCTACAATTGTTGATATTTACTGGTTTGGAAAAGATATTAAGGGTTCCATGGGAAATCTCGACTGGTATCATGACAGCTTCCCCGACCCAACTTCCATGATAAATCAATTAAATAAAGAGGGGGTTAAAACTATTTTAGTTACCGAGCCATTTATTTTAACCACTTCTGACCGTTGGCAGGAAGCCGTGGATAATAAAGTACTTTGCACCGATAAAGACGGGAATCCGTTTACGTATGACTTTTACTTTGGTCATACCGGGCTGATCGATATTTTTAAACCCGGGGCCCGCGAGTGGTTCTGGAATATTTACAAAGGACTGACCCAACAGGGTATTGGAGGCTGGTGGGGCGACCTGGGCGAACCTGAAGTTCATCCGGCCGCACTACAACATGTAAACGGTTCGGCCGATGAGGTTCACAATGCCTATGGTCATGAATGGACCAGGATGATTTATGAAGGTTATAAAAAAGATTTTTCCAACCAGCGTCCATTTATTTTGATGCGTTCCGGCTACGCCGGGTCGCAACGCTATGGTATAATCCCATGGACTGGCGACGTTAGCCAAACCTGGGGCGGACTGGTTCCTCAACCAGAACTGTCAATGCAAATGAATATGCAGGGAATTGCTTACGTACACAGCGACTTGGGTGGTTTTGCCGTTATGAATAAAACCATCGACAACGAACTTTATATAAGGTGGTTACAGTATGGCGTTTTTCAGCCCATTTACCGGCCCCACGCCCAGGAGCAAATACCTTCTGAACCCGTATTTCAGAATGACACGGTAATTGCTCATGTTAAAAAAGCGATTGAGCTCAGGTATAAATTATTACCCTACATTTATACCATGGCATTTGATAACAACCAAACCGGGAAACCCCTGATGTACCCATTATTTTATATTGAACCTAAAAATAAAAAGTTGTTAACTTATGAGGATGCCTATATGTGGGGTGATGCATTTTTGGTTTCACCCATTAAAGCACCTGGGGTTACCCAACAAAAAGTATATCTGCCGGCAGGTAACGGATGGACTGATTTTTATTCAGATAAGAGATATGATGGCGGACAGGAAATTACTACCGACGTAACTATTGACCATATTCCGGTTTTTGTAAAAGGCGGGTCTTTTTTACCCATGCTGAAAGAAGCGAAACAAACCAAAGATTATAGTTTAGCGAACTTCGACATGAATTACTATCCTGACAAAAAAGTATTCAGTTCAAGCTATAGTTTATATAATGATGATGGAGTTACCAACGAAAGTTATGAAAAGGGAATGTTTGAACAGTTTAATTTTGAAGCGCATAATAGTGAAAAGGTTCTAACCATAACGATTGAAAGAGTTACCGGTAAAAAACATAATAAAAACGACGAAAACCAGATTACATTCATTATTCATAACCTTGATGGGAAAGTTAAAAAGGTAATGATAAATGGCGAAAAATACCCTGAAAAAATTGCATTCGACGAATCGACTAAAACAGCCCGTTTCACCACCAATTTGAGGAATTATATTAAAAATATTGAAATATATTATTGATTTGGAATATTGATTAAAATATAAGTGCCCAAGTAATCCCTGGGCACTTTTTTATTTTAAACAGGTGCATATTTATTTTGATAAATCACTATTATTGTAAAATAAATATAGCAACTATGAAACCTCACCACTCAATTTCAAGTTTAAAAAAAATCATTGAAGCTTTTGAAAGAAATAAAACAGAGTTTCCGGAACTTTTTAGTAACCGGAAAAAACTTTCAAATTTAACGGGAAGTTGGTTTGTAGGACCAAAATTCGAAAACGGAGAATTGCTTAAAAATACCTTACAGACAATACTTGAAAGTAATAAAGAATTTCGGGATTCGTATCATCCCGAAGACCCGGAGTATGTGACTCATCATATGAAAAACACGCCTGAATACAGAGACGATATTTCAGATTTTAAATTTGAATTACAAAAAGTTCTTCAGGCACTTAAAGTATCGACTCCATTTTATAGTTACAGATCGTTAGGTCACATGAATTGGGAAATTAGTATTCCCGCTATTGCAGGATATTTTGCAGGAATGCTATACAATCAAAATAATGTTGCACTTGAAGCGTCACCTGCAACTACAGCAATGGAACGTTCAGTGGCACATGATTTATGCGCAATGCTAGGCTACTCAACTAAAAAGAATAAAAACATATCATGGGGACATATTACCTGTGATGGTTCTGTTGCAAATATTGAATCTGTATGGGCTTCAAGGAATCTTAAATATTTTCCGGTTGGTATTTGCGAATTAATCAAAAACCAGCCTGAATTGAAAAATGCTTCCTCAATTACTATAAACCATAAAAAACTAATAAATCTGACAACATGGGAATTACTAAATCTGACCGATAATGAATCATTGTCCTTAACGGATAATATACTGGAGTTATGCACTGACCTTACTGACGAAATACTGAATACCTGGCTAAAACCCTTTTTAGTGCAAGAAATTGGTATGCTCCAATTTTATACTAAGTATTTGCAAAACACTAATTTACCGGTAATAATTGGTCCGGCATCGGCACATTATTCATGGCCAAAAGCCAGCGCAATAATGGGTATAGGCGCTGAAAATTTCATCCGGGTTCCACTTGATAAACAAGCCCGAATGGATGTTAGCCAACTTGATGCTATACTTAAGAACTGCAATAAAAGTAAAATTCCTGTAATTGAAGTAGTTGCCGTAATTGGAACCACTGAAGAAGGTGCAATCGATAATTTTGATGAAATTTTTAAACTTAAAGAAAAGTATTCAAAGCTGGGGCTAAACTTTCATTTGCATGCAGATGCTGCATGGGGAGGATATTTTGCATCTTGCCTGAAAGAAAATAAAATTGTTAATACAAATATTCCTGGTTTTGTTCCAAATCTTTCTCTAAGTAATTATTCAACAAAACAATTTAAAGCTTTATCCAACGCCGATACTATAACTATCGACCCTCATAAGGCGGGTTATATACCCTATCCGGCCGGTTCATTATGTTATAAAGACAGCAGGTTAAAAAATTTAATTTCATTTATTCCTTCTTATATTGATCACGGAAGCAATGAACCAAGTATGGGACTGTTTGGGATTGAAGGTTCAAAACCAGGCGCAGCAGCTGCATCTGTATTTCTTAGTCATAAAGTAATGCCTCCCAATGTTAATGGAATTGGAAAAGTTTTAGGTGAATCGCTATTCTCCACCAAATATTTTTATGCAGAATTGGTTGGTTTAGAGCATCCAAAATTTTCATGTTTTCCTATTGTGGAACCAATTTCAGGGTCGAAAGATTTCGTTAAAAAAAATATAATTGGAAAAACAAATCATGAAATATACCAAAACGAAGAGGCTATGAACTGGTTAAAAGAAAACGGTCAGGATACTACGATAATTAGTTACTTTTTTAATTTTAAAAATCAGGACGGGACTTTAAATAATAATATTGATAAAATGAATCAATTTAATGAGAAGATTTATGAGAAACTTAGTATCCCTCCAGGAGCTTCACTTGACGATATAAGCAAAAACCTATTATTTGTTACTTCCTCTGAATTTGATATCGATATCTATGGAGAAAATTTTATTAAACACCAGATGATTAAAGCCGGAATAAATCTGGAAAATAAACCTTTAACTTTTTTAATTTCAACTATTATGTGTCCCTGGATCACTGCTACTGAAAAGGGTAATTACTACAACCAAATTATGGATGATATTTTACAAGCAATTGATGAAGTTTATACAGAACTAACCAAATAATTAAATTCCATATTATGCAAAAAATTCATGTAAACGAACTACTCCCGGGCGATCTAATACTTTGTCATGGGAAAGGCTTTATTTCAAACTCTATTATGATTATGGAAGAGGCTAATTATAGCCATTCAGCCATCTATTATGGTAACAATGAAATTCTTCATGCATACCCTCCTGAACTTTGCAAAATTAATATTGAATTTCTTTTTAAGGAAGAAAAATTTCTGGATGCATTCAGACTTGTAAAAGACGGTTTTGAACCGGGCATGCCTGGTTTTCCAGTAGATCCAATTTTAGAGGTAGGCCTGAATTACATTGCAGAAAAAGAAAAATATGCCATGAGTCATTTATATTTATTGGGATTAGTAGCCTTTACCCGTGATATTCCTCTTCCAACTGAGGAAAAAGTAAAATTAAGGCAAAGAATAGATAAAACCATGCAAAAACTATTTGAAAAAATTGACCATAATAAACTCCCAATGGTATGCTCCGAGTTTGTTTATCGTTGCTTTTCAGAGGCTGATAAAAATGGAAAATATACTCCAGAAATTAATTATGGAAGCAATAAAAAAAATAGGCTAAAAGAAGCATTTGCAAAACTTGAAGAAGTTGACAATTTTAATGAAATTAGAAAACTTTTATTTAAAGTTGAGTTACTCGATCAAAGAAACGGTATAGAATTAAAAGATGTAGTACCCTCTTGTGTATCGCCAAAAGATTTATTTTTATCACCTAATTTTATACCTTTAGGTCGCATAATAAAATAGGGTTTATTTGTGAGGCACATTTTATTTTTTTTACTAATTTTTGTTGGTTCAGCTTCTGCATTTTCAATAAATGTGCATTGTATTACCAATATAGGTAATCAACCTGTAAATTTGATGAATTCTGCACTTTATTTTAAGGATACTTTGGGAACTAAAAATATTACAGATATCAAACGCCTTGATAAAAATAGTTTTTCACTTCTTTCTGATTATACCGTAAAAAATCCAAAATCAGCAATTTGGGTCACCTTAATGATTGCTAATTATTCTGAAAATAACAGGTTCATTCTTAATTTAGCTGAATGGTTGGATGGTGATACTATTGATGTTTATGTTTTTAAAGATGATTCACTTGTAAAAATTAGCAAAAGTGGCTATTTCAGAAAGGCCGGGGAGCTCGATTATACTTTTAATAATGCCGTTAGCAAAGCAGGTGTTTTTATACCATATTCTGATACTGTAACTGTTTTTGCACGATACAGAACATTTAGCGGATTTGGATCGAACCCGAAAATTTCTATTGAACACGAACCCATTGTTCTGCAAAACATCCGCAAACAAGGTATTACACAAGGAATATTCCAGGGATTAATATGGCTGATTGCAATTTTTTCACTGTCCTTTTTTGTCTTTCTACACGAACGCATTTACTTATATTATTTCTTTTATATAGCCATTTTTTCAATTTATTTTTTTGGGCAGGACGGTTTTTTGTTCGAAATGATTTTGCCTGATCACCCCAGTCTGGCTAATTTTATTTATGCTTTGGCAAGCATATCAAGTCCGACATTCTTTTTATTATTTACAAGAAAATTATTATTACATAAAAAGAAACTCTCATTCTGGGTAAAAGGTCACCTGTGGTTAATTATGGTATTTACTTTATTAATATTTACCACATTTATATCGCTCTGCTTTAACAATATTAAAATTGCTTTTTTGGTGGTAAACTTCGGAATTTTGATAAGTACATTCTACATGGTTCCTTTTGTAATAGGGCTTAGCAAATCAAATGATTACGAAGTACGATATGTACAATTGGCTTCATTAAGTGTACTCTTTTTCTCAGTATTGGGAGTTATCTCGCTTCAATTTAACATTAAATTTGGAAATTTATCTTCATATCAAATCATGAAATTGGGTGTAACCATTGAGTTGATATTATTTAATATAGCTATTGCCTATCGTCTTTATACCAATGAAATCCAAAAACGAACAGCACGCGAAAAACTTATTCATCAATTAAAAATCAATCAGGATATTAAAGACAGAATGAATGCAGATCTTGAAAATTTGGTAAAACTGAGAACTCAGGAACTTGAAAATCAAAATGCCGAAATATTAGCTCAGCGTGATGATATTTATCAGAAAAACAGGCTACTTGAAGATAAGAATCATGAAATAATTGCACAGAAAGAAACCATTGAACGAAGTCATAAACTTTTAACCGATAGTTTAAACTATGCCCGGATCATTCAAAATGCTATCATACCTCCTATAAATTCACTAGGTGAAATTTTTAATGATTACTTCCTGTTCAGCCGACCAAAGGATGTAGTAAGTGGTGATTTCTATTGGATTAAACACAACGCTAGTAAATCAATGGTTGTGCTTGCAGATTGTACCGGGCATGGAGTTCCGGGAGCAATGCTCAGCATTTTGGGAGTAACCGGTTTGGAAAAAATTGCACAGGACCCTAATAATTTTAAGCCAAAAACAACACTGGAAATATTAAGAAAAGATATCATTACATCGTTGAGGCAGGAAAATGAAAAAATTGCCAGAGATGGTATGGATATGGCTATTTGCTTAATTGATACTTCAACTCATGAATTAATATTTTCAAGTGCACATCAACCTGGCTTAATCGTAAGAAATGGTGAAATTATTAAACTTGAAGCCTCTCCTCAGCCCATTGGCCGATACTTAAAAGAAACGCCTTTTGAACAGGTTAGCCTTGAACTAAAAAATAACGATATGATCTACCTCTATACTGACGGATTCTTTGATCAATTGGGAGGTAGTTACACAAAAAAATTCATGTCAGGACGATTTAAGGACACCTTACTGGATATCCATCAAATGGATTGCAAACAGCAACTTAATTTTCTGAAACTTACCTTAAATAATTGGATGGGCGATAACGAGCAGACGGATGATATCACTATTCTGGGTATTCGTTACAGAAAATAATATTTTACTTCCCCATAAACTAACAATCAGCCTTTTCGCTATTTTTGCTCACTAATTTTTTGCATTTATTATATGAAAATGCTGGCAACAATTGGGTTATTAACCCTTTCGAATACGTTTATGACCTTTGCATGGTACGGACATCTTAAGTTCAGGGAAATGAAATGGTTTTCAGCTCTGCCCCTGGTTGTTGTTATTCTGATTAGCTGGGGTATTGCACTGTTCGAATATTTCTTCCAGGTACCGGCAAACAGAATCGGTTTTAACGAAAACGGAGGCCCGTTTTCATTGGTTCAGTTAAAAGTAATACAGGAAGTTATCACGCTTACAATATTTACACTTTTTACCCTGACATTTTTTAAGAATGAGACCTTTCGATTAAATCATCTTATAGGCTTCATATTTCTTATTTTAGCTGTATATTTTATCTTTAAGAAATAATTTATGACCCCATAATAGTAATATAAAAACTAATTTCATTTATTTATCACCGGGAATGAAGCACAAAATTTAGTTAGTTGAGAAACTCCGTTTTTGATTATATTTTAACTATTCAGTTCCGTCGTTATTGGCCGAATGTGTAGAATGATAAAACTGAACCTGCCAGTTTCCGTTATCTTTAACAAACGTGGCACTTTCAATAAATTTCATAACGATAGTAGTATCAGGGAATACAAAAGTTCCCACATTATGAAACTGTGCATGAGCCGTATTTTCATCTACAATTAAATGCAAATCCGACAATGCATAAGTAATTTTAACACTATCGTACTCCTCAAGCTTACGGGAAAATTCCTTAAAATCCCAAACCAGTCCGTTTTCGTAAATAACAAAATCGTCCTTGGTCAAATTATCAAGTTCACCAAAGTTTTTATCCTGAACAGCAGTGATAAAATCGTTAAGCACCTGCTTAACCACTTTTTCATCGTGAACTTTGTTCTGGTGCGATGCACAACCAACCACCAGCAAAACCAGTAATGTATAGGCCAGATTTTTCATAACACAAGAGTTTAAGCGTTATTAATTCCATTTGCCTAATTAAATTACAAAAAAGTATTCAGAAATTAAAGTCAGATACCGTTCGTAATAAAAAAAATAAAAAAACCCGGCCAAACCGGGTTTATAAAATACTTATAATCAGTAGTTACTAATAAATTTTATGTTGCGCTGCCAATAATGTGTTCTTTAACAAGCTTATAATGGTCATTAAACCTACACCTCCCGGAACCGGTGTAATATAACTGCATTTGTTTGCCACCTCATCAAACTTAACATCACCTTTAAGCTTAAACCCGCTTTTGGTTTTATCGGATTTTATTCGGTGCATTCCAACATCAATAACCACAGCACCCGGTTTTACCATATCGGCAGTAACAAATTCACATTGCCCGATAGCTGCAATTAATATATCGGCATTAGCACAAATTTCTTCCAGATTTTTTGTTTTACTATGGCAGATAGTAACCGTTGCATTACCGGGGTATGCTTTGCGCGACATTAAAATGCTTATTGGTGTACCCACAATATTACTCCTACCTAAAACCACACAGTTTTTCCCTTCGGTTTTAATGTTGTATCGAGCCAACAATTCAATAATTCCGGCAGGTGTAGCCGGTAAATATGAAGGTAATCCCATCGACATCCGCCCGGTATTAATCGGATGAAAACCATCAACATCTTTCTTATAATCAATGGCTTCAATTATTTTACCCTCGCTAATGTGTTCGGGAACGGGTAACTGAACAATCAACCCGTCAATTTCAGGATTGGCATTAATTTCGGCAATTTTATCAAGAATTTCCTTTTCGGTTACAGTTTCCGGATAATGAAGATCAGTTGAATCAAAACCAACTTCACCACAGGTTTTAATTTTATTTCGTACATAAGTTGCACTGGCACCATCTTCTCCTACCATTATTACAGCCAGGTTCGGCCGTTTTTCGCCTCGGGCAACCATTTCTTCAACCTCTTTTGCAATTTCTGCCTTTACCTCGGCATTTATCTTTCTTCCGTCAATTAGCTCCATAATAATTTTATTTTTTAATTTCTGAAGTTTTACCAGGTTGAAGCCTTGGTATTATTATCGCATTCCGCCCATCATTCGGGCCAGGTTTTTCCCTTTACCAGTAGTCATCATCCGCATCATTTTACGGGTTTCATCAAATTGCTTTACCAGCCGGTTAACTTCCTGTATGGTTGTTCCACTACCGTCGGCAATACGCTTACGTCTTGAACCATTTAAAACAGACGGATCGGTTCTTTCCGTGGGTGTCATGGAATGAATTATAGCTTCAATACCTTTAAAGGCATCATCATCAATATCCATGTTTTTCATGGCTTTTCCAACACCCGGTATCATTGAGGCCAGGTCTTTCAGATTACCCATCTTTTTAATCTGCTGAATTTGCGATAGAAAATCATCAAAACTAAACTGGTTTTTTGCAATTTTCTTTTGCAGTTTACGGGCTTCATCAGCATCGAATTGCTCCTGTGCTTTTTCAACCAACGAAACAATATCACCCATACCTAAAATACGGTCGGCCATGCGTTCAGGATGGAATACATCCAGAGCATCCATTTTTTCGCCTGTACCCACAAACTTAATAGGTTTGTTTACAACTTCGCGTATTGATAAAGCCGCACCACCACGGGTATCACCATCAAGCTTAGTAAGTACTACACCGTTGAAGTCGAGCCTGTCGTTAAATTCCTTGGCTGTATTTACGGCATCCTGTCCCGTCATGGAATCAACCACAAACAAAATCTCGTTAGGATTGATGGCTTTTTTTACGGCGGTAATTTCCTGCATCATTTGCTCATCCACCGCCAGACGACCAGCAGTATCGACAATTACCACATCGAAGCCTTTCGATTTGGCAAGCTTAATACCGGCTTTTGCTATTCCAACCGGATCTTTACTTCCTTCTTCAGTATAAACATCTACACCTATCTGCTCACCCAGCACCTTCAACTGGTCGATAGCAGCCGGACGATAAACGTCACCAGCAATTAATAACGGGTTTTTTCCCGATTTGGTTTTTAAGCGGTTTGCCAGCTTCCCGGTAAAAGTAGTTTTACCGGAACCTTGTAAACCAGCTATTAATATTACTGCCGGGTTGCCTTTTATATTAATATCTTCAGCCTTACCTCCCATCAATTGTGCCAGTTCGTCGTGTACAACCTTAATCATCATCTGGCCTGGTTTAACCGATTTAAGTACATCCTGACCCAGCGCTTTTTCTTTTACAGTATCGGTAAAACTTTTTGCAATTTTATAGTTAACGTCAGCATCAAGTAATGCCCGGCGAACATCTTTTAACGTTTCTGCAATGTTAATTTCCGTAATCCGCCCCTCGCCTTTCAGCAACTTGAATGACTTCTCTAATCGATCCGATAAATTTTCAAACATATATGATAATATTGATATTCTTAATGGGGGCAAAAGTATATAAAATGAGCCAATTATTCAATATAAACAACTGGCTCATTTTATATCAAATTATTTGCTTTATATTATTTTGTGGTACTATTGATAATGCTAATTATGTACTAAGTTCAATAGAATACATAACTGTAACCACGAATTATTCGTGGCTAAAATATTTACCTGGGCATTTGATGCAGATATTTACAACACTTCAGAATAAATGCAGAATGCTACTTGCTAACAGGCAAAACACCAAACCACATATGGCAATTATAGTTTCCATAATCGTCCATGATTGCAGGGTTTGCTTTTCCGTTAAGCCAAAATATTTGCCAACCAGCCAAAAACCGCTGTCATTTACATGCGAAAGGATAGTTGCACCAGATGCAATGGCGATAACAATCAAAGCGCGGTCCATTTCATGCAAACCCATGGTATGCATAACCGGAGCCAGAATTCCTGCTGCAGTTATCATTGCCACCGTAGCCGAACCTTGGGTAACTCTTATCAGTGCAGCCAGTATCCAGGCTAAAAGTATTGGTGAAAGAGAGGATAGGGCTATTGATTTTGCTAAAATTTCACCAATACTGCTGTCGACCAGAACCTGTTTTAATACTCCGCCTGCTCCGGTTATTAAAATTATTATACCTGCCGGCCCCAAAGATTTAGTGCTAAGCTGCAAAATTTCATCACGTTTTAATCCTCGTTTAATCCCCAACAACCAAACACTTAAAAGTGTTGCAATGATAAGAGCTATAAACGGGTGACCTAAAAATTCTAAAATCTGACTGACTGTACCTCCAGGTATTTTAGATTGTTTCACCAGCAATCCAACCACAGATCCAATAAGTATCAACAATAAAGGCACTCCAATTAACAATACAATTAGCCTAAACCTTGGTAATTCATTGTTTTCAGTATACGATGTATTACTCTCAGCATACAAAGCCAATGAATTTTCAACCTTGACCTTTTTTGAAATGTATTTTCCAAATACCGGCCCTGCAATAATGGCTGTAGGTAATCCTAAAATAAAACCAAATAAAATAACCCAGCCCAGTTGAACATCAATAATACTGGCCACAGCAACCGGCCCCGGAGTAGGTGGAATAAAACTATGTGTTACCGCTAATCCGGCTAATAAAGGTATTCCAAAATACAATAAAGGTTTTTGAGTATCGCGTGCTAAAGCGTACACTATGGGAACCAAAATTATAAAACCCACATCGAGAAAAACCGGTATGGCGATTATAAATCCGGTAAGTGCCATGGCCCAGGGAGCTTTTTGCACTCCAAATTTTTGTATTAAGGAATGGGCCAACGATTCAGCCCCGCCTGAACTTTCCAGCATTTGTCCAAAAATGGCACCCAATCCCACAACCACAGCTACGAAACCCAGGGTACCACCCATTCCTTTTTCGATGCTTTTTAAAATTCCCTGCAAAGGCATGCCTGCCAAAATACCTACATAAACTGCTGTAATTAAAAGACTGATGAAAGCATTTAGCTTCAAATACAAAACCTGGATCAATAACAAACCAATAGCTGAGAGAACAACGAAAAAAAGGAATAAATCAGACATCAATATTTAAAGCGTTTGAAATTCGACTTAATTTATCCACTAAAATACTATTTATTGTTTTCTGAAAAAATTTGTTAACCCGGATGGTATTATAAAAAAAGTATTTAGGTCAGAAACATAATTCTTTAATTATGGTTTTGAGCCTCCCAGGAATTATCTTTTAAGTTATAATCGGGTACCAATTCACATTTAATTTCAATTTTCTTCAATTTGGAAGTGTTAATATCAATTTTTAACGGGTTTTCATTTTTCCAGGCATCTGCATGATATTTCATTTCCTTTTCTTCACCATTCTCATTTATAAGCTTAAGTGTAAAAGGAATAGGCAATAAACCAGTATTCTGTAATACAACATTTTTCTGCCCAACACTCTTTATGCTTAAATCGGGGTAGCCAAAATGCATAAACCATGCATCCCAAAACCAGTTTAAATTTTTATGAGTATAATTATTGACAAAAAAGATAAAATCATAAGTACAGGGTGATTTGTATTTCCAGGTATTGAAAAAAGCCTTAAAACAACTTTTAAATTGTGCTTCACCGAGCATATCCTCAAGAGCTGTTAACATTTTAACAGGCTTTGAATAACTCATTAAACTATTATTAAACCAGGTTAAATATTCTGTTGGAGTAAACATGGGCAAATTCCCTACCCCGGTTGCCGCAGCATTTGAAAATTCACTCTTTATTTTATTGATAGTTGAATCAGCAATATTTATATCTTTAAGTAATTTAAAAGAATAAAAATCCGTAATTCCTTCATCGAGCCAGGCAAACTTTGTTTCATTGGTTCGCAAATAAAAGGGCGACCAGGAATGTAAACATTCGTGTATAAACACATAATTTGCAAAAATGGAATCGTCATAATCAGTACCGTCATAAGACATCATCGGGAATTCCATTCCGCCCCCTCCCGACCTTTGAAATGAAGTAAAAGCTGAATACGGATAAGTAATTTCCGGATCATTAAATGAATATAATCCGATAATTTTCTTAATTAACGAAGTTACATTTTTAAGCCTGGAGCAGGTACCTTTAGAATAAGCGGTATTTACCCGGACATCCTTGTTTCCAATCCTTACTCTTCCTGCATCCCAGAGGTAATGATCGCTGAATGCAAAAGCAAAATCGGGAACACTATCAGCAATAAAGTTCCAGGTATCCGATTTAAAACTATCTGGATTTATAACGGTATTTGAGTCAATAACTGAAATAACATTATAGCTGTTATTAACCTTGTCAATTTTCTCAAGAATATCAAGAGGATAAATATCTTTGTTTTGTAACTCACCGGTGGCCCATATTAAAAATCCTTTTGGAATTTTTATTGAAACCGAATAATTAGCTAGGGGACTGTAAAATTCTGTTCCCAAATCGTAAACACTTCTATCCCAGCCAAACAGGTCGTCAAATACACTAATTTTCGGATACCAAAGTCCAATAAAAGCGGAGGTAGAATCGGTATACCCTTCACGGGCAACAACTTCGTCTACAATTTCAGAACTCCATAAAATCTCCAGGTTGCATGAATCAGCCGGAGGCAATGGCTTTTTAAGTCTAAATGCGAAAAGGGTGCTTGAATGATAATAATTATTACCCGGAATTGTATCACCATTTACTTTTAAAAGTATTATATCCACACCCGAGGTTTCTTTATCGAATTCATAAGCCCGTGCACTGTGTTTTTTATAAACATCCTGGTAGGTGTGCATAAAAATTACGCTCAGAGTATCAGGACTGTTATTAAAATAAGTAATTGCTTCATGACCTTTAATTGTTTTTTCAAAAGGATTCACTTCAGCATCAATTTTATAATCGCAGGTATTCTGCCAGAATTTGGCCGTAGGCTTACCTTCAAACGAACGGGTTCCGTTGTTATAGGCCTTAGTGAGGTTGAGTGGCATATAAAGGCTTGTTGATTTTGCATTTTGTTCTGATGAATGCAAATAACAGCACAAGAATATTAAAGTAAAACTAAGCGATAATTTTTTCATGACATAAAAATTAAAATTGAAGTGGAAAATAAAGCACTAACACACATTTAATCTCATTTTACGAAATATAAGGTATGCGGACAATGAGCACGACTCAATCTTCAAGTCTGGTAACACTTCCTATAAATATTTGACAAACTAATATTTATTGGAAGTTACAAAATACTTATATAAAGGGTATCACTTTTTATAGTACTCCAGGACATTCATAGCAAAGCGGGCCGAAGCAGTTCCGGGCCCTCCACTCATTTCAATTCCTACTTCAATGGCTTCAATTATTTCTTCCTCCATGGCTCCATCGTCAAGAGCCTGTTTAATGTGCCATTCCATGCACGATTCACAGTCAATTACCAAGGAAATACCTATGGCAATAAGTTCTTTCTGCTTTTTGGTTAAGGCACCATCTTTATAAGTATTCTGCTCCATATCAACAAAGGATTGGTATACTTTTGATTTTTTAAGATAAAATGAATGGGCTTTTTTGCGCGTTTTAGCAAGATTTTCAATTTTGTCTTTGTCCAAATTTTCCATGATTTATGGTTTCGGTTTATATTTTTATCCAATTATCGATTATAAATTTAATTTTTAAATTTTTATCAATCAACACCATGAAAAAAAGGCACCATAATTTTATATAGCGCCCTCTATTTAAGCTTTAAAGCAAACTAATTATTATTTGATTTCTCAATCTGCTAATTCATGCTTGATACAATATTATAAGTATCCTGGGCAATAACAAGCTCCTCGTTTGTTGGAACCACAATTACCTTAACCTTTGAATCATCAGCTGAAATAACCATTTCTTTACCCCGCAAATTATCATTTTTCGCTTTATCGATCTTTATTCCTAAAAACTCAAGATTTTTGCAGATTGATTCACGATTTTCAGCTCCGTTTTCACCAATTCCTCCGGCAAAAATTAAAATATCCAGGCCACCCAGAGCAGCAGCATACGATCCAATATATTTACGAATCCGGTAATCATACATTTGCAAGGCCAGTAATGCTCGTTGATTACCTTCTTTCCAGGCGGCATCTTCAATCTCACGCATATCCGATGATACCCCGGTAATACCCAACATTCCACTTTGTTTGTTAAAAACAGTATTCAAAGAGCCAAGGTGAAGCTCTTCTTTATCCATAATATAACTAACCACACCAATATCCAGGTCACCGGTACGAGTTCCCATAATAAGTCCCTCAACAGGGGTAAAACCCATGGAAGTATCCACCGATTTACCTTCGGATATAGCACACATTGAAGCGCCATTACCTAAATGGCAGGTTATAATTTTCTGATCTTTAATATCAACATTTAAAATTTCGCATGCTCTTTTTGAGATATAGGAATGACTGGTACCATGAAAACCATAGCGGCGAATTTTATATTTGCTGTATAAGGAATAAGGTATGGCATACATATAAGCATGTTCAGGCATGGTTTGATGATAGGCAGTATCAAAAACCGCAACCTGCTTAATACCTGGCAATAATTGCATCATGGCTTTAATACCTTTTAAATTTGCCGGATTGTGCAATGGTGCCAGTTCACAACATTTCTCAATTTCGGCCAAGGCATAATCGTCAATAAATGCACTGCCTTTAAAATTTTCACCACCGTGAGCAACCCTATGCCCCACAGCTTCAATATCATGAATGGATTTCAGGCAACCATGTTTTGCCGAGGTTACAATTCCTAAAATATACTCTATGCCGGTTTGATGGTCGATTATTTCACCCTCAAACATAACCTTTGAACCATCTTCCTTCTCAAGTTTTACAAACGATCCTTTTAGTCCGACTTTTTCAGCAATCCCTACAGCCATTCTGGTTTGGTTGGTCATATTCCATAATTGGAATTTAATTGATGAACTTCCACAATTTAATACTAATACTTTCATGACTGTTGTTTACTTTAAATTAACTTCTTTTTTACCCTTTTCACCATAAATATAAAAGCCTTTTCCGGTTACCCGTCCCAGGTTGTTGGCTCTAACCAGGCGCTTAATAAAAGGCGATGCCATATATTTTTTATCACCAAATTCATTGTAAAGATTTTCCATCCAACGACTCACTTTGTCCAAACCAATTTTATCGGCCATTTCAAAAGGACCTAATACCTGTCCCAGTCCGATGCGCATGGTTTTGTCAATATCTTCCAAAGTTCCTACTCCTTCCATAAGAACCTCACATGCTTCATTTAACTGTGCTACAAAAACCCGGATGCTGATTAAGCCCGGAGATTCGGTAACCAAAATAGGTTCCTTACCCAGCATGGAAACAAATTGCACCACTTTACTATAAACTGAATCGGAGGTATACAACCCCCTTACTACCTCAATCATTTTGGCGTTAGGCGTGTTGGTTAAAAAATGCAAACTTACACAACGCTCATTGTGTTCCAGTTCCGATGAAAGCTCAGTTATAACTATAGTTGTAGAATTCGTTGCAATTATACATTCAGGTGAAACAACCTTTTCGATGTTTTTAAAAACTTCCTTTCGGCAACTGATTCTGCGTTCACGGGTTTTACTCCGAATGGCTTCAATAACCAAATCACAGTTAGCAAAACAATCATAGGTTGTATAACCATTAATTCGGGATAGAATTGCCCTCTTTTCACTCGGGGTCATACCCCAGTGCTGGATCATGTTATCAAGCTCATGCGAGATTTCTTCGAGACCGTGAGCAATTTTTTCCTCGGTAAGTTCTACAAAAACTACTTCAATTTCTTTTTGGCTGATCATCAGGGCAATAACCTGGCCAACCGTACCACAACCTACAATTCCAACTTTACTGAATAATTGTTTGGGTCTGTCTTTGGAACTAAGTCCATAAGATTCAATGGGTTCAACTAATATTTGCGACATTTTGATACTTATTTTACAATGCCACAAAATTAACTAATTAAATAGCGATAAGCTCTATTGAAAGTATAATATTTAACATTATTTTACATGATTAATGTAATGGTTTGCATAATATTTTAACCAAATGAAGGAATTAACTATCAATTTGTAAATAAATATGCAATATATGCACATACTATAATAATAAGCCTGTGAATTTCGTCGCAATAAAATGTACTATTCCAATTAAATTTTACTACTTGCGACAATTTTTCCTGGCCAGGACACTCAGGGCCCAAGGCGACAAAAACTTCAATAAGTCCGACTATCGCTCACTTATTTTCGTTTTTTACCGTGAGCGCTAAAGCCACTCTGCCGTGGCGCTGCCCTGAGTTGAATTGAATTGCCCTTTCAGGGCGTTATTATCGATAATACAATTTCCCCAAGGCGCTGCCTTGGGTTGAATTGAGCTGCCACT
>JBJKSB010000108.1:0-82634 GCA_046704385.1 Bacteroidales bacterium
TAGACTTGAACATAAACCTTTGCACGATGAACTATTTTCTATCCTGCGATTTACTCGAAAAGAGATAGAAACCACAAGATTTGGATTAGATTTTGAAAGCCTGGAAGTACCTTCCGCAGCTGTCCTGTTGGCTCGCCAACTTCAATATTGGGCTATTAACAAAACAATAAGTCGTTTGGGAATCGGACATTTGGTGGCAAAACAATTGGCATCCCGATTATGTGAAGCTGGAGCTCTTTGTTTGGTTACAGCTAAAGAACTCAACCCAATCAGCTTTATAGAGGCTCGCCGGGCTATGGAACAGATTTGGCTTACAGCAACGGCCGAAGGCCTTTCGGTACAACCTTACGGTGTACTCCCCCAATACTTAACAAAAGTTGAGATTGAACCGGAAACATTTCTTGAGAAACATGCTTCAATTATCAAAAGTCACCGTGAACCTTTTTTCTCCATTTTTACTGAAGCGAAAAATGAGCACCCAGCCATTATATTGCGTATAGGTAAGGCTAATAAACAGTCGGCCAGAAGTAATATTCGGTTACGTCCCGAACAAGTTATAATTAATTAGTTTCCAATTATGAATTCTATAATAAGAACAAAACATAATGATTCCTATCATGATGTTAATTTATTTTCTTAATGGATTTTCAATTTTAACTAAAATCTTGAAGATATCAATACTATATCCAGGATTTCACATTTTAAAACATGCAACCAGGTTACTAACAGGTTATTATCATGAAAATAAAATAAATTTTAATGCAAAACAGTTTTAAAATATATCCTGAAATTCATATTGCAGTTTCAAAATTATCATCAGGAGTAAAATCGATGGAGGAACTTCTTGATTTTGTCGAACAACTCAGGAACGAAAAAAACTTCAGTGAAGTACATTATCAATTAACCGATCTGCGAAATTGTGTGTTTGATTTTGATCCTGGCAGGATTGAAGAATTGAAATCAATAATTGAACATATTCAAAGTACCAGTAATCAAATATTTGGGGTATATCTTGTAAATCAGCCCGACCAAACGGCTTACATTCAACTTTTAGTGAGGTCACTGAAATATGTGTATGAATTTTGTTCAACTCTCGAAAAAGCTTATTCACTGTTTGCCCTTCCTATAAGTTTTGAGGATTTTGAACTCCTGCTGCATATATAATCTATAATTGACAATTCATGGAGAAAACAATGTTTTGGCTTGAAAATTTGGTGAAGCATATATAAAATACAAAGAAGAAGTAAACGAAATTATATGCCGCATCATCGTTGTAATTTAATTAATTGTAGTATTTAAAAAAATATAGTATGTCGAAACATCCATTAGTATTTTATTTTATACTGACATATTTAACTACCTGGGGAATAGCAATCCTGATTTTACTTTTCCCTGAAGCTATCGAGTCAATATTCGGAAAAATTGATGTTTATAATCCTCTTTACTTTTTGGCTGTTTATATGCCATCACTATCTGCACTGTTCATAATCCGGAGGAGGTATGGGGTAAAGGGATGTAAGAATTTTATCAGACGAATCATACATTGGGAAAGAGGATTTAAACAATTCTTTTTCCTGATTCTTTTTTTTGCAAGCTACTATATCTTAATGAGGTTTGTGAGTCCGTTATGGAATGCAGAAGTTCCAATCATACCATATAAATGGTATATGTTTCTGCCAATGATGTTATTTTTCTTATTTGCAGATGCCGGACCTATAGGTGAAGAATCGGGTTGGAGTGGGTTAGCACTTCCACTTCTGCAGCGACGTTTTTGCATGGTTAAGTCCGGAATTATTTTAGGAATACTATGGGCTTTATGGCACACACCAGCATTCTTTATAGCCTCGCTAAATCAAAGTGCTTACAATTTTCTCGGGTTTTTGTTTTTCCTGACATGCCTGAGGATATTCATGGTTGTTATTTTCAATCTAAGCAAAGGCAGTATTTTATCGGCTATTGTAATACACTGGTTTAATAACCTTGATACATACCTGCATATAACAGGATCAAGCTTCATTTCTTCACTAATCAGTGGGGTTGTCTTTCTATTGGCAGCATTTATAATAATTCGGATAAAAAAACCTAAGCCATTCAAAAAACCAATCCCAATATGGGTTGATGATGTTCGGTTGAAGAAGCGAAAAATGAAAAGTTCGCAAACAAAGAATATTAATATTAAATACATTTTATTTTAGTGGACTCATTAATGAAGGACAAATCGATTATTATTATTGGCGCTGGGTTCGCCGGACTTTCAGCGGGTATTTATGCACAAATGAATGGTTTTAAAACTCAAATCTTTGAGATGCATAGATTACCGGGTGGGCTGTGTACTGCATGGAAGCGCAAGGGCTATACAGTCGATGGTTGCATCCACTGGCTGTTCGGGTCAAACCCCAAAGATTCCATGTACAGGCTCTGGCAGGAGGTAGGCATCGCACAGAACCGCGAATTTATTAATGCAGACGAGTTTATGCGCTTTGAAGGGAAGGGTGGACGGACGTTTATTATTTACTCGGACGTTGACCGACTTGAGAAACATATGCTGGAGTTATCACCGCAAGATGCCAAAGTGACCCGCGAGTTTGCCGATGGAATTCGACTGGGGATAGCCTTTAGTAATTCACCTGCCAAATCGGATCCGGTTCTTAAGCGTATGATCAAAGGAATTAAGTTCGGATTGATGATGATATCCAATGGCCGGAAAATCAAAAGATTGATAAACATCACTGCGAACAATTTCTCCGAGCGCTTTAAGGATTCACTTATCCGTGATACTTTGCGAGAGATTTGGTTCCCGGAATTCTCAGTGTTTTTCTTTCTGCTCACTTTGGCAGGTCTGCATAATAAAAATGCAGGTTATCCAATAGGTGGCTCGTTACCCGTGTCGCTGGCACTGGCTAAACGTTATCGCGAGCTGGGAGGAGAAATCCACTTCAACAGTAGTGTAAAGAAAATCCTTGTTAAAGATAACAGGGCTTTCGGTATTAGTCTGGTCGAAGGAAGCGAGCACTATGCTGAGAGAGTAGTTTCTGCCGCCGATGGGTATACTACTATCTTTAAAATGTTAGATGGCAAATATGCCAGTGAGAAGACACGCGAGCCTTATGAAAAGTGGCCTGTTTTCACACCGCTGATACTCATTGGTCTGGGCATAAATCGTACTTTCGATGAAGAGCCGAAAACCGCTGCGGGTTTCAGCTTCCCTCTTCAGCAGCCAACAGAGATTGGAGACGCTATACGTAACCGATTATCGGTACACTTCTTTAATCAAGATCCGACTCTGGCACCTGAAGGTAAAACCAGTGTAGTTGTGAGGATACGCAGCAACTATCACTATTGGAAAGAATTATGGCAGGACAAAGCGGCCTATAACAAAAAGAAAGATCAGATCGCAAAGACGGTTGTGGAATTGCTTGAGCAGCGCTTCCCCGGAATCTCAAATCAGGTTGAAATGGTTGATGTAGCTACACCTCTGACCTTTGAGCATTACACCGGCAATTGGCAAGGAAGTTACGAAGGCTGGCTGATCACACCACAAAATGCAGCCGATAAAATTAGGCCAAAGAGACAGAATCTGCCAGGTTTGCAGAACTTTAAAATGTGTGGACAATGGACTGAACCAGGTGGCGGTCTTCCCGGTGGCATCATGTCTGGCCGGAGGCTTGTTCAAGCGTTTTGCAAGGAAGATGGGAAAAAATTCAAGACAACAATTTCCTGAACTTTATCGGGTAATGGTCACCTAACACAGAATAAAAGAAATGACATAAACCACAATCAAATGAAAAAACATAAATGGTATCCATGGGTTTTTTTCCTGTTAATTTACCTAATCAATTTCATGGTCGCCTTACGTTTACCAGGGTTCTCCCTGGGTGAAGTTTTAGGCACCTTTGTCGTAATAGGTATAATCTTCTCGTCAGTGGCTTACCTTTTGTTCCGAAAAAATCCTCCGCCCCATGAAGCCTTAAAAACCAAAAGTGGTGAAACCCTTTTACTTGCAGGTGTACTTATTCTTGTATCTATCAGCCTCATTTTTGGAAATAAAATCATTACGGCATGGCAGCTTCAGCCTCTCTTCCACACGTCAGAAATAGAGAACTTAATTTTTACATTATTATGGAAGGTTATCATTTTTATGCTGATGCCTTTCTTGTGTTATAAAATTCTTTTCGGTTTTAAATTAAAAGAATTTGGATTCTTGTCGAAACGTAAAGAGATATTTTCTTCCAACAATATTTTGGCTTTTGTTGTTCTGGGTGGGCTTTTTATATTGCTTCAATTGTTTGGTGGTAAAGCTGCCGAACCGGTAACTTCAGGAAAATACACTGCTCCGGAACTTGTCATCGGATTGCCGGTTGTTTTCTTATGGCTGTTTATTGAGGTGGGTCTGGTGGAAGAATTTTTCTTTCGGGCAATGCTACAGGAAAGAATTTCAGCAATAACCAAATCCTCATCATGGGGTATTGTTATATCGTGTTTGCTATTTGGTTTAGCTCATGCTCCCGGAATGTATTACAGAGGGGCTGGTGTTGTTGAAGGTTTGGGTTCCAGCCCTTCGTTTATTGTAACCGTGTGTTATTGCATTGCTGTACAATCCACTGCCGGGCTTCCCTTATCTATTATTTGGAGCAAGACAAAAAATATTTGGCTTTTAATGGCTCTTCATGCCACTATTGATTTATTATCGAGTTACCCCGGGTTAATGAAAATTGTGGGCTATTGAACCATTTATTTTAAAATAAACATACGAATTAGCGTTAGGCGCAAGTGAGCTTACAGGTTGGAAAAAAGAGAAATAATTGTAACTTTAAAGCTTCAAAAGGGTTGAAAATTGGCTGTTTAAATAAAGAATAACCTTACATAATCATAAAGCAAAGTTAAGATGAAATTTAACTGGAATCCTGATTTATATGATAACAAACATGATTTTGTTTTCAAATTTGGCGAAGAGATCGTAAAATTACTTAACCCGCAGGAAAATGAAACCATTTTAGATATCGGTTGCGGTACCGGGGTTTTGACGAAACAGATAGCTGAATTATGTGGAAAAGTAACCGGTATTGATAATTCCAATGAAATGGTTCAAACCGCACAAAAAAAGTATCCCGAAATTTCATTCATACATGCTGATGCTAAAGACTACCAACTTAACGAACAATTTGATGCAATATTTTCAAATGCCGTCTTACATTGGATTCCACAAGCCGATTTAATGATCAAAAATGCGAATCGCCATTTAAAAACCGGAGGACGATATGTAGTTGAATTTGGAGGAAAAGGTTGTAATTATTCAATAATTAATACTTTGAAAGAGCAGCTGGACATTGAAGGATTTAATTATCCTGAAATAGAAAGTATGTTATATTATCCTTCCATTAGTCAATATTCGAATTTACTTGAAAACAATGGATTTGAAGTTAATTTTGCTTTGTTGTTTGATCGACCAACCGAATTAAAAGGTGGATTTAATGGGTTGAACGATTTTATTGAAATGTTTTTGAACTGGTTGTTTAAATATGTTTCAGATTCAGATAAGTCAGTAATTATAAAAAGAACTATTGAAATTTTAAAACCACAAATCTTCAACGGGGAATCATGGATTGCTGATTACAGACGCATAAGAATTGTGGCTCATAAAAAAAATTGATTATGAATGCAAAACACAACAAGAAGAAAAATTTTATTATTTATCTTTTTATTCCGGTAGTTTTTTTAGTCCTGCACAGCTGTGAATCAAAAATAGGAGAATCTTCAAAAAAATTTCCTCCAATTAGTTTAATAAATAAGGTTGAGTTTTATAATCCGAAATACGATTGGGATAAAATAGGATGTGGGTTTTTACTGAAATATAAAACAGACACCTTTGTGGTAACCGCACAGCATATACTTAAGTGGGCAAAAACAGACAGTATGAAATATCTGACCATTGACGGTTTTGTAAAAAAGTGGTCGTTGCGGCAACTAAATAAAGAAAACGAAAGCGTTATTGCAGATGCTCTGCTTAATGAAAATAAAACGCAAAAAATAAAATCTGATTACCGGTTTACGGATGACTGGTTGGTATTCTCCATAAAGGAAAATCATTCGAAAATACAACCGGTTGAAATGAGAGAAACACCCTTAAAAAAAGGCGAAAAGCTTTATGTTGTAGGATGGACAAGGCATATGACTGAAGGTGAACAACGCGTTTATGAATTTAAATACTTCAAATCAAAAGGAAAACATTTTTTAATGAAAGATGTAAAAGTTCCTAAACTATATGGAGGACTAAGCGGAAGTCCGGTGGTAGATGAAAATGGGTTGTTAGTTGGAATCGCATCAAGTAGTACTTTTGAAATCACTGCTATGAAAAGGCTTTTTTCGCCATGCAAGATCGACAGCTTAAAAAATTTCTTAGACAACCAATAATAAACAGATGAAAAAATTAGGACATCTTACTATCCTGGTAAAAGATTATAATGAGGCTCTTGAATTTTATGTTGGTAAACTCGGATTTATTAAAAAAAGTGACAATTCCTTTGGTGATGACATGCGGTGGATAACTGTTGCACCACCTGATCAGGAAAGTTTTGAAATTGTATTTGTAAAAGCAGATACCGAAGAAAAACTTAAAATTGTGGGCAAACAAGGTGCCGATCATGTTTTTTTAACTTTGCAAACCGATGATTGTTGGAGAGATTATAAAGAGATGAAGGAAAAGGGTGTCCATTTTACAGGTGAACCCATTGACCAGTTTTATGGTACTGAAGTGATGTTTAAAGATCTGTATGGCAACCTGTTTGATTTGATCCAGGTATCAGAGGGACCTTATATGGAATCCTGACGTTTGAAATAACACGACTTCATCCAACGAAGGAGGTCAATCGTCGTTATTATACCACAACCAAATTTCTTTAGGAACCACGCGTGGCAGCGAAGTAGCGGGGCAGAATAAATTAATTAGCCCTCTTAAGAATTATTCAGCCTACTTTCCTCCCTTTTCCACAATATTTAAAAACGAAGGCAGTACAATTAACAATACCGGCAGCGCAATTAATAATCCGCCGATAACAGCAATGGCAAGCGACTGGTGCATCTGGGCACCGCTACCTAAACCCAGTGCCAATGGCATTAGAGCAACAATAGCACTCAAGGCTGTCATCAGTTTTGGGCGTAAACGGATTGAAATGGAAAACACAATGGCATCCATTACTTTTTCTCCCTTGTTACGCTCCTGGATGTATTGCAGATAGGTAAATATAGCAGCTTCGCCTACAATTCCAATAATCATTATGATACCAATGTAACTACCCACGTTAAGAGGAACTCCCAACAGGTACAACAAGAGTGCACTCCCAGCCGGTGCCAGCAGAATTAAAAAGATGAGCAACAAAGCTACTCTCAGGTTTCGGTATAAAAATAATAGTATAGTAAATACCAGGAATATGGCCATAATTAAAATCAGCATGAGTTCACGGAAGGCCTGCTGTTGTTCTTTATAAGCACCTCCATACTCTACATTCAAACCTGCCGGTAAGGCAATTTTCTTTTTAATCTGGCTCTGGATATCTTTCAGGGTACTTCCCAGGTCACGGTTATTCAACCTTGCCGTTATGTAGCCAACTTTTTTCAGGTTTTCACGGTTTATTTCGGCTACTCCGCCAGAAACCTCGACATTTGCAAAACGTTTCAACGGAACCAGAACGCCGTCAGGAAGAAAAACTTTTGAGTTTGTTATATCATTATAATTGGTTTGGTCATAACCGGGATACACCATGCGGACATCGCAAAAACGCAAATCCTCCTGCACCTTGCCGGCAACTACTCCCCCTACCCGCGATTGCATCTGAAGCTGTAAATCCTGCATGTTCATACCAAATTCTTTCAGCGCTGCGTAATTGGGTTTTACCGTAAATGTCGGGCCGGCTACAACAATACCATCAAAAACATCGGCGGTGCCTTCCACATTTTCAACAACCGAAGCTATTTCTTTTGAATATTTTTGGATATCCTTATCGTTATCACCAAAAAGTTTAATTTCAATGGGTTGCACCGAACTCATTAAGTCGCCCAGCATATCGCCAATTACCTGTCCAAAATCAATGGTAAGGGCCGGAATTTTTTCTTCAACCTGCACCCTTATTTCGTCAATTACCTGTTCGGTGCTTAACTTATGGTTCGGTTTTAGTTTTATCAGGTAATCACCACGGCTGGGTTCTGTAATAAAGAAACCCATTTGAGTACCTGTACGGCGGGAAAAAGATTCCACTTCAGGAATGGATTCAATAATTTTATCGGCCTGTACCAGCATATCTTCAGTGGCTTCAAGCGAGCTTCCAGGCGGGCTGTCAAAATCAAACACAATGGAGCCTTCGTCCATCTCGGGAAGAAAACCCGATGGCAGTTTGGGAAAGACCACTACCATACTGGCAATTAAAAGCAGCACAAAAATCACACTTATTATCGGATGCTTAACAAAAAATACAACCCAACCCTTTTTCTGAATCTCAACTGTTTTTAATTTCTTTTCATGCTTATTTCCAAAAAACAGGATATAAAATACCGGCAGAAAAATCCAGCTGACAAAGAAGGAAGCTATCAAGGTAATCATCATGGTGTTGGTCATCATGTGAAAATAAGCACCAGCAACACCGGTCATTATGCGGAACGGGAGAAATATTACAAGAGTACTCAGCGAGGATCCTATCATGGCCGGAAGCAAATATTTCATGGCTTTCGGTACCAGCTGTTTATAGGTCGATTCCGGGTGCTCTTCATGCGTACGGTGAATCTGCTCCACCACTACCACAGCATCGTCAATAACCAAACCAATGGCCGCGGCAATTGCACCCAGTGTCATGATGTTAAAATTGTAGCCAAGCCACAACATGATAATAATGCTAAGCAGCAATGACACCGGCACAGTAAGCAAAATAATCACACTGCTGCGGAACGATCGTAAAAACAATACGGTTATTATAATGGCAAGCAATAAACCTATCCATAAAACGTCGCGAATGCTGTTAATGGCATTGCCGACAAAATCGGCCTGATTATAAAACGGAACCAATTTTACACCTTTGGGGAGCATATTGGCATTTAAATCTGTGATACGCTTCTGCAATTCAACATTTACTTCAGCGAGGTTGGCTTCAGGTTGTTTCATTACGGCCACAAGTGGCACATCTTTACCGTTAGCCCTGATTTTAACATATTCAAGCTGACCGGCAATTTTCACATCCGCTACATCTTTCAGTCTTATTTGTCCATTGGATGAACTTTTAACAATGGTATTTTCAAGCTCGTCGATGTTACGAATGGCAGCGTCGGTAATGGTCAGGTAAAGACGGTTACTTTGGTTGGCATAACCCGCAGCATTAAGGTAATTAGTCTGCAATAACACATCGTAAACTAATCCCGGAGTTAAGCCATACTGACTTAACTTTTCCTGGTTCAGAACTACCTGGTATTCCTTGTTCCGTCCACCACTGACGGCAATCTGCCGTACACCCTGAATTTGCTCCAGGTAAGGTTTTACAGTATACGTTGCCAGAGTTTTCAGTTCCACCGGCGATAAGTTTCCTTCCAGTGAATATCCGGCCATAGCCAGAATGGAAGGATTCATTTTCTCCACTTCAACTTTCAGGTCAGGAGGCAGTTCTGAACGAGCCTGAGCTATAGCCGCTTCAATTTGCTGACGAGCCAGATCAATGTCAGCACTCCAGTTAAAAAAAGCAGATATTTCACAGCTTCCACGCGAAGTGGTGCTCTGCAACAATTCAAGATTTTCGCTGGTTTTAATAGCTTCTTCAAGGGGCTGAGTTACCCCGATAAGCATGTTCTCCACCGGTTGTTCCCCATTGTCGGCAATTACTTTTATTTTGGGGAAGGTGACATTGGGCAACAACTCCACCTTCATTTTGGTGTAAGCGAATATTCCAACAGCTATAATAATAAACCCGACAATAGCCAGTGGATTTTTATAAGCAAGATAAAAATTACTCTTTTTCATTAGTTGGCGAGTTCAGTTATATTTATCAAAGCGCTGTCGGGCAAGGCATAGCCACCGGTAAAAATAATAGGATCTGAAGTCTTTAGGTCAGGATTTATAAGTTGTACCCAAAAACCGGTCTCAACACCCGGATTTACCGGCAACTGTACGGCCAGTGTGTCATCAATCACTTTCAACACCCAAAATTTATTTAATTCTTCATTGGCATAGAGTGATTGTTTGGGTACAAATATTCCGTTCTTAATTTCTATGTTTTTCACGATTATCTTTACATGCATATTCTCAGCCAATCCTGCTATGGTTTCAGGGTAAACCAAGAACCGGTTGGTTTGATCATCGTAACTTGCCGTGGGAAGGCTGGTGCCGATGGTACCATTGATGAATCTTCCATCGGGCAACTCAATTTTACAGGTCATTTGCTGAAAACGCGAAGCATCAACCTCCAAAGGCACTGAAACCACTATCCGCATCGAAGCCTCACTGACACTGGTGGCTATCAGGTCGCCTTCCTGGATAAAATCGCCGGGCTGAACATTTACCTGGTCAATGATTCCCTCTGAAAAAGCAAAAACTGTATCAGCCATATGCGAAAGAATATTCGATTTATCCGAAGTGGAATTTATCAATGCCGCTTCCCTGCTTTTTACAATAAAAAGAGGCATGCCTCTTTCAACCCTTTTTCCAACGGTAACGAAACTTTTTGAAATAATCCCGGTAAGCTGCGACCTGATTTGCAAATGCTGCAAAAACTGGGTTACCCCCTGAAATTCCTGGAATAAAACCGTGTCTTTTATTACCGGGTGTGTTACTTGAACATCACTGTGGGCAACGGTTTCTGTTTCACCTCCCTGAGGCTGGTTGCAAGCAAAAAGCAAAAAAATCAGTCCTAAAACGGGGATTAAGTTTTTGAGGTTCATATGTAAAGATTTTTTATTATTCATGCAATTGTACTTTTTCTTTATAAGTTAAATTTTATAGGGGCGTAGCCCTGTAATCTTCGTAACAAAACAATAGTCTGATAATATTAAGGGGCGTAGCCCTGGCTATATATTATCGTACCATTCAAAAAGGTATTTTGGGTCATAATCCACCTCAAATTTGTTTAAAAACGATAAATATTCTTCTTTAAATGTTAGTTTTCTGTGATGTTTAGGTTGGTTCAAAACATATTTCACAACTTTATCTATGTGAGATTTTGAATAGGTAAATGCCCCATAGCCATCCTGCCAGAAAAATTTTCCCGGTATATAATTTTTATTGTTCAGCCAGTTAGAGGAGCCGGATTTTACCTGTTCCATCAATTTAGCCGGAGCAATTGTGAGATGCATCCCAACAAAAATATGTGTATGATCCGGATTGCAATATACGGCGTACGTTTTACATTTATGATTGGTAACGATACCACACATTATTTTTTCCAGTTCTTCTCTGAATTGTCCACGGATTAGGTTTTCCCGGCCTTTTACCGCAAACACATATTGAGTATATAATTGAGTGTAGGTATTTGCCATATATTTATTATTTTGATGACAGGGCTACGCCCCTTTTTTGTCGTTGTCATTTTCGTTATGAAGATTTTAGGGCTAACGCCCCTTGTCTCTTCTTAATTATTTCTTTTTTTCTCATTTAAATTTACCACTGTAGTTTTTTTAGGCTTGCTAGTGACATAGATATAGAAAGAATTATTCATTCCAGTAATCGTATTCAACAATCAGCTTGTTTCGTTCAATTATGTGATTTTGCAAAGCCAGCTTGTTCTGGTTAAACTGCTGTAAAAAATTCAGGTAATCTATAATTCCCACCTGCGCTGTTTGCAGTTCCTGATTATATAATGTTAAAATTTCATTGTAGTCGTTCTGTAGTTTTTCTTCCTTCGAGATGGAGAGATTCAGCGATTGAATGGCTGAAATATAGGCTGATTTTTGCTTCTGTATTTCAGACTTTTTAAGTTCCTTTTCGTGCATTGCCTGGTCAACCAACACCAGTTGTTGTTGCTGATTAATCTGCTTTTGCTTTCCGTCGTAAAGCGTATAAGTCAATTGTAAACCTGCACTCATCCCAAAATGATTCCCCAGGTAAGGGATAGATGTTGAATTTAACCCGGTATTGGCAAATACTTTTACCTGTGGTTTATACCGATTATCAAAAACATTTTGTTGCACTTTAGCTGATAAACTATCCTCATTGTACGATTGTAAAAAAAGCGAGGAATCTTGTTTTTCAGTATCAAATTCCGGTTCAAAATCCGCGAGTTCAAAAGTCACGGTATCCTCTAATCCACAGGTCGTTTTTATTTGATTTATCTTCAACTGTAGTGAGGCTTCACTGTTTGTCAGATTTATAGAATCGGCCTTATACGCGGTTTGCAGCAAGCGGTAATCCACATAACGATATAATCCGTGTTTGGTCAGTTCTTCAACCATATTTAACTGCTCGGCAATAAACTTTAGGTTTTCCTGAAGCGATTGGTACTCAACCTGTGAAGCTAGTGCATCAAGATATTGCAACGCCAATGTGTGTTTGATTTCAATCGAAAGGGTTTTGATTTGTGTATTTATTTTACTTATCTCCAAGCCATTCTGCACCAATAAATTGTTTACCTGTTTGTGATTAAAGAGCGGCATTTCAGCGTTTAAAAGTACGGAATACAATCCCCCGTTGGTTATTCCGATATCGTACCCAATAGCCGAAGAGGCCGGATTAGTTGAAATAAAATGCCCATTATTATTAAAATAGGGAGCAATTAGCAGATCGGAACTAAGGAATGCTTTGGGGGATGTGTTTTCTGCTTTAATAAGTTTTGCCTCCAGGGATAAAAAATCCTTACTGGCTTGTAATGAAACTAATTCAGGACTTTGTTTTTTAGCTTGTTCAAACAACTTGGTAAATGTGAGTTGTGCTTGAATCCTGTTAACAGAAACAACAAATAAGTTCAGAAATAAAAAAGAAATAAGAAATTTTTTCATCTTACATTACGCTGTTATAACCTGGAAAAATATTTTTACAAAAAAAGATAGACTCTGCGATAAATTTATTAAAACCTCTGCGTAGCATTTCCTGAAAATACTACACAGAGGTCAAAATATAAAACTTTCCGGTATTTTTTATTTTTTAGCGGTGGTAACAACAGTGCCAATCGTTGCGGCATCTTCATCATCCTCATCCTTGCCCATTTTTTTAACTGTGATTTCTCCGGCAATAGTAACCTGAATTTCAGCTACGGTTTCACCCTGTTCAAGTTCAAGTTCAATTTCATAGCCCGAAAAGGCAGATTGTTCTATTTGTTCCACTTCCTTCATTTTCCAACCATCATACTTCTGGTTTACTGAATCTAACACTGCAGCTGGCAAAGCGCTTTTGCTGATTTCTGTTTCGGTTTCGAGCCAGGCCCCGGCTTTATCAAAACTTGCTGACATTTCGATGTCATTTACCTTAAATTCAGCTTCCCATTCGTTATCTTCCTGCTCCCATTTAGGAGACTTTACCTGGGCAAATTTCTTTGAAAAAGCATCCTGCACTTCCTTTGGAGCATTGGATTTTTGTGTACAGGCAAACAGAATCAAACTTCCTACAAATACTGACAATACAACTTTTTTCATCATTATATATTTTTAATTAATAAGCGAAAGGTTTAATACTAATTTATAAAAAAGAAACGCATAAATTCAGCGTTTCTTATTGAATTAAAATACGACTTTTATTCGATCTTAATCATTATCGTTGTCTTCATCTTTTGTATTTACCTTTTCACTGGTAATTACACCCGCATCGGAAACCTGAATTTCAGTCACATTTTCACCCTGTTCCAGTTCAATTTCATAACCTTTATAACCTGGCTTTTCAATTTGTTCTGCTTCTTTAAGTTTCCATCCTTCGTACTTCTTGTTAACCACATCGATAATTTTAGCGGGCACGTCCTTTTTGGAAATTTCAGTTTCTGTCTCGAGCCAGGTGCCTGCTTTGTCAAAACTTGCTGACAATTCGGTCCCGTTTAACTTAAATTCAGCTTCCCATTCATTTTCTTCCTGCTCCCATTTAGGGCTTTGTACGTTACTAAACTTTTTCGAAAATGCTTCCTGCACCTCCTTTGGAGGTTTAGCATCCTGTCCGAAGGCTATTAAAAACAAACCTCCCATAATTAATGATAATACTGTTTTTTTCATAGTTATAATTTTTATGATTACAGAGGCAAGGTAAGAGTCAAATCTAAAGTTTTTTTAAAGATGCTCTGAAATCAGAAAACCATTGAAAATTTTACTGAGCAAGAGATACCGCGAATTTAAATGTGCTGCCTTTTCCTGCTATACTTTCAGCCCATATCTTTCCATTATTCATTTCAACAAATTCTTTACACAAAATTAATCCCAAACCTGTACCAGTTTCTCCCTTTGTTCCTTCTACATTAATATCATTTCCATCTTTAAATATTCTGTTTTTTATATCTTCATCCATACCAACACCATCATCAGTAATAATTACAATTGCTTCCTCATTTTTCTTATTGATAGTAAGGTCAATATTTCCTTTTTCGTTTGTAAATTTAATTGCATTTCAATGTGATCGATAGTAGTTGATTGTTCCTTTCTTAGTTCTATAATATCTTTTTTGGTGCTATCATCAGGAGTACTTACATATTCATTTTGTTCGTCATCAATGTCGATTGCTAAGTGCCGTAATAAATCAACATCTTCTAAAATTAAATTGATTTTATCCTTTTTTGCCTGATTATGAATATTTTGATCAATTATTTTATGATTAAAATAAGTGTTTACAGCTAAAACACTAGCTATTATGGTAATCAAAAGAAGTATTTGCAGTTTAATGTTTGACATGAAATTCATTCAGGTTTATTTAAGTAAATCCTTCATAAAACATTGGCGAAACGAAAAAGTGTCCATACGAGTATAGCATTTACTAATTTGAATATAAAAATACCATTAAAATCTAAAGATTTTTTTAAGAATTGATCATCATTCCAGCTACTTGACAAAAAAATATTTGCAGATTGTTCACTTAAAAAGTAGTAGCGCAGCTATAATGACAAGTTTAGATACTCATCGGATCTTATTTATAAATCAGCAACTTGGTCATCCGATGAGTTTAATTTTACTTAATTGAACAATAAACCCGATAATTATCAAAATTACCGGGCTTTTTTAACACCTATTTAAAAACCTAAAGTTTGACTATTCCGGAAATATAAATGTTACAGGATCACTTTTCACCACCGAACCAAAATACCCCGCGGCGCTTTTCCCAAATTGCCCGTCGGTTAAAAATACCGGTTCAACAAAAGGGTTCAATTGCCCCAGCTTCTGTTTGTCAAGCTGATCGTAAAATTCATAGGTTGCTTTATCAATAGTCTGAATCCTGACCGTACCCTGAAGCCCTTTATAATGAGAATAAGCCGGTTCAATGATAAGCCTAACCTGATCACCATTTAAATTTTGATCATTATATACACTTCTACCTAACTCAAGCATCATTATCGAACTATCTCCAATACAAGGGCTACTTATTTTTCCTTCCCGATACTTCATTGTAGTATCGACCTTTCTTGTCATTTCATACCTATAGTAATTAGTCTGGTTTGGTATATCATGAAAATAGGGTATAACACCTTCATGATCCCCATAAATATCAGTAAACGATGGTGTATACCCAACGCTGTCGATTGTTACAGCCATAAGGTTTGTTTTTGTATGGGCAATATAAACAGCCGTATCAACGGTAATGGTTAACTGGTAATCTTCGTCCTGCTTGACTGGAATATTACCCATATAAAAATACTCGTACTCGCACTTTAAATAATTGTATGTGCTATCAATTACAAGGTTATCAGTCTCAAAGCTATTATTGATTTTAACCTGCGCATTTCTTACAAAAACATCTTGTAACGAAGAAATGTCAAAATAAGGTACAGTTTTATAGAAGTAAACCTTAGGAACTGTACCAACTTCTAAGCCACATTCTATGCATACCCTGCTTTTATATTCGGGTTGCGGGATTGTAATATTCTTTTCACAACCAGTTGCCAATAGTATCAAGCCCAACATTATTATTGAAATATATTTCATCTGTTTATAATTTATTTTATTTGTCAGATGGAACTCCCAAAATTAATTTAATCATAGTAGTGTGAGCTTAATGATTAAATTAATTATGGTCGTTTCATTCTAAAAAAATTAGTGATTAAAACTTAAAATTGTACGATATGCTTGGAACAATAGGTAATAATGATACCTGTTTAGCCATTGGTTTTTTTGTAACATAATCTGTAGTCAGGTATACAAAATAGGGGTTTTGTCTGCTATACAGGTTGTAAACCCCAAAAACCCATTCCCGCTCACAATTTTTGCCAAATACCGTCTTTTGTTTAGTATTGGAAATACTAACATCCAATCTGTGATATGTCCTTAATCTGGCATTATTCCTGGTAGTATAATCATAGTAAACATTATCATATAAGGAGCCTTCGTCGGATACAAATATTTTACCTGCAGGTAGAGTAAAGGCAGAACCCGAATAAAGAATAAAATCAGCAGAAATTTTCCAGTTACCCGGTAAATCATACATAGCAGAAACAGATAAATTATGCCTGCGGTCATATGTAAACGGGAATTCTTTACCCGCATTAAGCTCCGGAAATTTTTGAGTTGTTTTTGACAATGTAAAACTCGCCCAACCTGTAAGTTTCCCAAAATTCTTTTTAGCAAAAAATTCGATACCATATGATTTTCCATCTCCGAATGTTAGAAGATCGTCCAGGTTTGATTGAAGTGTGATTTGTGTGCCTTCTTTAAAAAGCACCTGGTTCTTCATTGTTTTATAGTACATCTCAACACTGGTTTCAATTTCATTTTCTTTAAAGTTTTTAAATAATCCTAATGAAAATTGTTTGCTTGTTTGAGGCTTTACTATACGGTCGCTTGTTAACCAGATGTCTGTAGGAAGTGAAGCAGTACTGCTGGGAACCAAATGCATAAACTGATCCATCTTTGTATATGAAGCCTTAATTGATGTGGTGCTATTAATTGAAAATTTACCTGTTATACGGGGCTCAGTAAATGAATATGTTTTTCCCTGCGAATAAAATACAGGTATTCTAAGTCCGTATGCAAGACTTATAAAGTCGGTTATTTTAATGTCATCACTTATATAAAAAGCAACCTCATTTGAATATCGCTGAGGAACGCTATCCCGGTTAACGTCCAGGCGGTTTCCTTTTTTCGGTATCTTAGCTGAAACTGCTCCGGGGAATAAAGTGTGATAAGTATAGCTGGCACCCATTTTAACCTCATGGTTTGGAGCTGGCATATAGGTTAAATCCGTCTTACCTGTCACATCCTTTATCCCAGTATACAAGACTGAATAATAATTTGCCTGGGTTGTTGCCAATGCTAAATGATAATCATTCATAATAAATGATGTATTGGAAAATAATTTATTGCCAAAAACATGGTTCCAACGAACAGTATTGGTTGTGTTTCCAAAATCAATATTGAAATTTAAACTACTGGCACCTACATAATCTGCATTATCCTTTCCGGTAAAATAACTTAAGAAAAGATGGTCGTTTTTGCCCAATTCATAATTTAGCTTAGCGTTAAAATCATACAGATAATAGTTGATCCCGTTTATACCCGTAGGGGAAAAAGGTTTGGTAAGCAAATCAATATAACTTCTCCGGCCCGAAACGATGAATGAAGATTTTCCTTTTTCGAGTGGCCCCTGAACCGTTAAATTAGAGGATAACAAACCTATTCCACCCTCAACTCCAAAATTTTCCTTATCACCATCTTTTGTCGAAATATCTATAATGGAACTTAATCGTCCACCATATTTTGAAGGAAATCCACCTTTGGTTATGGTTACATTTTTTATTGAATTAGCATTAAAGGTGCTAAACAGTCCAAAAAGGTGATTCGGATTATAGATTGTAGCTTCATCCAATTGAACCAGGTTTTGGTCGGCATTTCCCCCTCGAACATAAAATCCTGTTGTTCCCTCCTGGCCTTGCTGAATTCCGGGCAAAAACTGTAGAATTTTCATAACATCGCGTTCACCAGCCAGAACAGGCATAGTATTAATAGCCTTTAGCGGAACATCTATCACACCCATTTTTGCCAGATTTACATTATTATCGTTTCTATTTGCAGCTACAACTACTTCTGACATTTCCTGGGAATTGGGTTCTAATAGAACATCCAGCCTGATACTTTCTTTATTTGTGAGTTTTTTTGCTTGTGGTTTATATCCAAGGTAAGTAATCACTAAACCAATAGTATCAGTTCTTGGAAGGGATATTGAATAAAATCCATATTCATTTGTTATTGTACCTGTTTTAGTGTTGGTTGAAAAAATATTAGCACCTATTAAGGATTCTTTTGTTTTACTGTCCTTAACGTAGCCGCTTATTGTCACAGTTTGGGCAACTGTAGATTTACCAATTATTGCCATGATAGCAATAACCAGCAAACTTCTAAATTGAAATACTTTCATAATTTTTGCTGAAAATATGCCTGGCCTGGAAATGGCCAGGTATTATTTGTTATATTTTATTTTTCACACGAAATTTAATCCTCTACGGCAACCTTTGAGAGCAGGTTTGTATTGAATTGAGTCAATAAATCGGAATTATTGTTTTCGTCGATAATAATTTCATTATTTGAAACGGTTGCGTTTGCCAGGTCAATGCTTTCCACCCATGTTTGGGCATCTAAAACTATCGATAAAGTAACCTTGCTGTTAGCCTGTACGCTAACTCCACCATTGGCTAATGCAATTTGTACCTGTTGATCAAATGAAGATTTTAAAGTTACAGGAATCACAGTACCATCCATAGTTGTATAATTTCCACTGAGCATAATAGAATGCCCGCCAAACTCTGTGTCTGCATTGGAGAGGAAGGTGAAATCAACTTTTTTAAATGTTCCCGGATAAACATCTGCTTCACCAAGATTGGCGGTTCCATTTATTACATCAATTATAAACGGGCCACTAAGAACAATATCACCATTGCTTGATTCTGAACTACTATCTGATGATGCATTATCGTTACCTCCATCGTTATAATTACCATTCTGTTCAACATCATTACCCGAGTTTTCTTCAACTACAACATCTGAAATATTTATCTTAAAAGTAATAAGTTCAAATGATGGAACTGCATCAACGCTTTTTAAGGTAACATTTTTTGAAACAGAGGTTACATCAACAGCTAATTTTGAACTTTTAGTAGCTGGAGTATTATCTCTGGTGCAATTTGTTACCAATAGTATAATTGCAACTAAACTAATTAAAAATTTTACTCTTTTCATCTCTTTGGTTTTTAATGAATAATTAAACTAATTCTCGCGCGTAAAATCATATAAACTAAAGATTTTTGAATAGAAAAATGGTTGGGTTTGAGTTAATGTTTTTTTGAAATTGTACTAAATTAAATATCTTACACCTACGCGTAAACCCCAGGAATAAGGGTATGCATGTACTGGTGAAGATTTACTAAAAGCCATAACATGTAATTTAAGTGTAGGATTAATTATAAAACTAATATTATGGGTTAATGGGTGTTCATATGTAGTTCCCAGGATTAAGCTTACCATGGCAGTTTTTATACCCGAAACTTCATCATAATGCGGTTCAGTATTTCCATCTGAATTTTCAGATTGCCAGTTAAGTTCCTGGCTTAATAAATAATTAAAATTAAACCCAAAATTAATATGTTGGTAACGGAATACCTTATAGTCTAAAATAAGAGGTAAATTCAGATAATTGTAACGAATAGATGAATTTAAAAATGTCTCAGCCGGAATTGAATCTGATGATGACAGCATTAAATTTGCAACGCCCGTTGAAGTATACAAAAAATATCCCTGGTAACTGTTGTGTAAAATATTTACTGCCTCAGTCTTGAATTTTTGTGCATATTGTGAGTAATAAATACCCGACATTAAACTAAAACTTTCATTTAATGATAAACCTCCATAAAGTCCGGCAGAAAATGTAAAATCTGCTTTATCCCTTGCATTAAAATAGGCTTTATTATACCTGGTTTGTTTATATTCAGGATTTTGTGTAATAAATCTGTAGGACAATTCAGGCGAGTAAAATCCTTCAATAAAATATTTTCTTTTTCGAAGGTTGCGTGGTGGTTCTGTAAAAACAATCTGGGTATCTGAATTAACAAGATTATCCGAAATTTGAATGGTTTCGGCATCATTTGATTTCACAGAATCTGAAAGTATAGAATTAAAGCTTACATTCTGTTCATTTTCAATATTTGCTACAAGAGGTTCTTCTTTGGGTATCTTAGTTTCAATATTGATACTATTTTCATTATTTAATTTCTGCTCTATCTCCTCAGTTTCGCTGTTTCGCTTTTCAACAATATGATTATTTGTACCACTAAACTCCTCATTTTCAGGCTTTGTAACCGATATCTTTTTATTTTCCTGATTTAAAGAGGTAACCCCTGAATTTGAATTTTTCTCCTCAGGTATTTGAGCATCATTCCCGGTTAATGAAATATTACTTGCAATGTAACTATCATCATTTTTAATTGCTGTATTTGTAGTTTTTGAAGTATCCGGTGGTAGGGTATTAATTTGAGTTAAATCATTCGACTTAATCTGTTTGATGCTATTGCTATTTTTAGCATTTATTAGATTCTTTTCCTTACCATTAATTTTTTGAGATGTATTTGCATTAACAGGCTCTTTCTTTTGTATAAATAAATTAACGTTTAAGGAATCAACCGATTGAAATGTATTTTCTGTACTTATATTGTTAACACTTTCCTGTGCAATCTCAGGTTTTTCATGCGTTCTTAATCTGTGTTCGAAGTAAATGAAAGATATAATTAAACTTGCAGCCAATGAAGCAGAAATATACTTTAACCTTCTGACCTGCTTAATATTACTTTGAAGTTTATTCTGATTTATACGTGAATTGATACCTTCCCATAATTCTTCATCAGGGTTCAATCTATGATTTTTATACTTCTCTTTAAGAAAAGAATCAAATTCCTGGTCACTATGGTTAGTATCGTAATTCATTTATCCAATTAAGCGTTCTTTTTCAAGCATAGCCATTTTATTTTGAATGTTCTTTCGTGCATCATGCAAATTTGATTTCGATGTCCCCTCTGAAATACCAAGCGCTTCTGCAATTTCCTGATGACTATAACCCTCAATAATATACATATTAAAAACTATCCTCATCTTGTCTGGCAACTGCTGAATCAAATTTATTATTTCATCGGTTCCAATTTTATTGTAAATATTAAATTCATCAGTCGTATATAAGAATCCACCTAAATTATCTGACAGTGTAATCTTTTTCTGCTTGTTATATAGTTTTAAAGCTTCATTCACAAAAATTCGCATCATCCACCATTCGAGTGCATTAATATCTTTAAGTTGACCAATGTTTTCAAAGACCTTTAAAAATCCTTCCTGAAAAATATCTTTGGCATCATGGTAATTTTTTGCATACCTATAGCATACGCTCAGCATTTTGGGAGCAAATACATCATACAACTCCTTTTGCGCCCTTGTATCACCATGGATACAATTTTTTACCAGATTGTCAATTTTCAAAAAGTCTTATTTATAAACTTTACAATTAGGATTTTTTCGTACAAAAAAGGTTGGGTTCAGAACATTACTATTCTATTTCTACAGAATACTTTTATATGCAATGAATTATCCCAATCTAATATCTGGCAATATCAGGAGCGATTCTAAAGAAATTTTAAAGCTTGGATCTAAGCAGGGAAAGACACACTAAATATGTGCAGGTCATTCCTATAGGAATAAGAAATCATCCAATCTGCACCCAAACATATTTGTTTTGCTATGGACAAGCCCAGGCCTGTTGAACCTGTTGTTCCGCTTTTGTAAAAACGCTCAAAAAGTCTGTCACTATCAGGTATATTTGAGCTGCCTGTATTTGAAAATATTAAACTATTTACATTGAGTTCGATTTTTATTTGACCCATTTCTGCATTATGGAGTATGGCATTACTGAATAAATTATTAATCAACATTTCAACCAACAATTTATTGGCTTCAATATGCTTTTCAGTATTGCAGATATATTCAAAATTCAATTGTTTTAACACCATAAGTTCGTTGAAACTTTCAATTTGTGTTTTTATCAAACGGTCAAGGTTAATTTCTTCGAGTTCGCTAAACTGGCGATTTTCAATTTTGGTCAACAAAAGTAGTCCGCTATTGATTTTCGATAATCTTTTTACAGCCTGGTAAATTGATTTTACCTTATCAGGCTGATTTCCCGAAAGCCGATTTTCATCGAGCAAAGCCTCAATTTTTGATTGTATGATGGCTAAAGGCGTTTGAATTTCGTGGCTGGCATTTTCCGAAAATTTCTTCAGGTTATCGTAATCCGTAATGACTTTGTCTGTTAACGATTTAAGCACATGGTTTAGTTCATTAAATTCGTCAGTATCTGAAATGGTAGGGTTATAGGGTACAATATCCTGCAATGAAAATTGTTTTAGCTTTTCCAAATTCTCAAAAAAAGGTCGCCATATTCGTTTTGAAATCCTGCGGTTAATAATAAACAACAACATCAGCAAACCCGAAAAACTCAGTAAAATAACCATGGTCAGGGTTTCCAGCAAGTCATCGGATTCAAGTTCTGATTCCCGAACAGTAATTTTATATTTTCTGCCCTGAATGGTTTTATAGGCAACCAGCTGCCTGTATTCTTCAAATTCGTGTCTTATTTTCAGGGAAGTATCTGAAAAATGATGCCCCGATGCAAGCGATGAATCACTTATCACAGAAAACATCGGGAACCATTCTGAATCGCCGGGCGTTTTTTCTAATTGTGAAGCAATCCGCCGGTACGATTCAACCAGCTTTTCATCAGATTCCTCCCTGATTATTGATTTAATAGTAAAAAATAAAGAAATGCCTGCCAGTAACAGGATTATAAATGTGTACACAATGTACTGCCGGTTTATTTTTTGAACCAGTTTCATGAGTCGGTGTATTTATATCCCATACCATAAACGGTTTGCAGATAATCGTTGCCACCGGCGTAAGCAATCTTCTTTCGCAGGTTATTGATATGTGTATAGATAAAATCAAAATTATCAGCCAAATCAATATTATCGCCCCAAAGGTGTTCAGCTATGGATTCACGGGTTAATAACCGGTTTTTATTAGCAATAAAAAAATGCAATAATTCGTATTCTTTTTTAGTAAGCTGGAGTTCTGTTTCATTTACCAAAACGTGTTTATCTTCCGGGTTAATTTTAATTTCGTTATGTATTATTTCCATTGATCCGCTGAATTTCCTTCTTCTTATAATAGCTTTAATCCGGGCATTTAATTCCGCCAGGTGAAAGGGCTTTGTGATATAGTCATCGGCACCCATTTCAAGTCCGTTCAGCTTATCGTCCAGCGAATTTTTTGCTGAAATTATTAAAATGCCGGTATCAGTTTTGAGCTTTTTCAATTCACGGATCAATTCCAAACCAGAACCGTCGGGCAGTGTAATATCGATTACAGCAATATCGTAATGATACAGGTGCAGTTTTTCATGTGCCGATTCAAAATCAGCAGCCAACTCACAGGTATAATTTTCTTTAAGGAGGTACGATGCAATCTCCTTCAGCAATTCTGTCTCATCTTCAATAATCAGAATTTTCATAAGTTAAAGATATAACAGAATTTTAAAGGAATTTTAAAGATTCTATAGCTAATTGATTTTTGTTGGCCTTTAATACTGGCCTGGTTGAATATGAAAAACCTTTTTCTTTTAGCCGCTAATTACACGAAAGAAGCCTGGTGGAACTGCCTACCGTCCAAGGTCAATCATTCTTTGTTGTGACCAAAAGTATAGCGGATTCCCCATAGTTGTGTGAGTCCAACATCACCATCTATCACAAATTCAGGTGAAACTTCAATTACCACCGAAAACTGTTTTAAATCCTGAATCGGAAATATTTCCAAATCTAATGGAACAGTAAACGAATTAATTAAATCGAATCCGCGAAAAAGTCCGGCATTGACACCTACCCCCACGGCAAAACGATGGTAAGGCTTTTCTTTAAAGTTGTAAAATATATCTGCCTCTGTTAACATGTTATCAATAATGTTGTTGGTAAAAGCTTTAAGCTCAACACTTATTTTTTTTGCCTGGCTGGTATTCACCCCCAGGGCATAAACAGAATAACCGGTAATTCCAATTTGAGAAAAAGCATTTAAGCTTAAACTAATGAGGATTGAAATTGCGAATAGTTTTGAAAATAATCTCATAACACGAAAATAATTTAAGTTAATAATCAGGTTGTTTGTTCAATAATAAGTAATCGGTCTTTCAAATATAATAAATAATTATATAAGGAACTATCCTCAGAAAAACCCCGGTCACAGCTAAGGCTGTGAAGTATCTTTTCTGTAGCCTAAATGAAAAAGGATAAATATTGCTTTCACCTTATATAAAGGCAAACAGTACATGAATGGGGTATTAGTATCTAAATGCCGTCTGCATTAATTGTCTTTCATTTCTTTGAATCCCGATAGTCTTTGCCACGCTGTCCCATTGCATAACTGAAGCTTTAACTTCATCAATAATTACGGTCATTTCATTTCGATTGAGCATAAAATATTCACCCACATGCATTGCAAGTTCAAAATCCAGGGATGTCCTTGTTCATCCAATATATTTGCTTTAGGCCTGGCTCCACCCAACGATGAACCCGTAGCCATTAATATGGCCAACCATTTCCGAATTTCCCCGGTTTCTTTATCGCTTTCAATCAATTCAGCGCAATATTGCAGCTCTCGTACCGACGACCAGGGAGGAGTCGGAAATTCAGTATTGTCATCTAAAAAAGGTCCATCCTCTGTTAATTTAAAACGCAAGGCCCCCATCCTACTTTCATCATTATAGTGCATTTTGCATTCTTCGCAGTAATTTTAGAAAATCTAATAGTATTCATTTTTAAGGTATATAAAGCGCATCCATACCTATTCGGGCTTAATCATAATTTTAAATAAACCCTCCCTGCGAAATTTGAATTATTTTTTATTATTTTTCGATATACTAAAAATATAATCATGGACAATGTGGTTAAATATCCCCGCTATCGCCTGGTAATACTAGGTGTTTTTATGCTTGTAAATATAGCTGTTCAGATTCAATGGCTTACACATGCCTCAGTAGCAAGGCCCGCAGAAATTTTTTATGCTGGTCAGTTTAAGGCATCTTCATTCTTTAATATCGACTTTTTAGCGATGGTTTATATGCTGGTATTTTTAATCATGAGCTTTCCCGCATCGTACATTATTGATACTTATGGTATAAAAACAGGCGTGGGAATTGGTACATTCCTGCTAGGAGTTTTTAGCCTGGCCAAAGCCATATTTGCATCAAGTTTTATTGGAGTAGTAATTGCACAAACCGGCCTGGCTATAGCCCAACCTTTTATTTTAAATGCGGTTACTGCCCTCACGGTGAGATGGTTTCCTATAAATGAGCGGGCCATTGCTGCCGGGTTCTCGGCGTTGTCGCAATATGTTGGAATTGTAATTGCCATGCTGGTAACACCCTTACTGGTAGGTTCCGATCCTGCTCAACCAGGCTACGGAAGCGGTTTTGGGCATATGCTGTGGATTTATGCCATTGTTTCGTTAATAGCCTCTGTCCTGTTTTTCATTTTTATCAGGGAGAAACCCAGGGACATACCTTTTTATGAGGGCGAAAGAGTTTCATTTAAAGGGGGCTTAAAACTTATTATGACTAACCGCGACATGAAAATTATTATATTACTTTTTCTGATTGGACTTGGAATATTTAATGCCATCAGCTCGATGACCGATTCCATTGCCGAAAACCTGGGAGTAAAAGATTCCAACGGATTTATCGGAGGATTGATGTTGATAGGCGGAATTGTGGGTGCCCTTATTATTCCAACCTTATCCGATTATTTTAAAAAACGCCGAATCTTTCTGATCATTTGCCTGGCAGGAATGATCCCGGGCGTTTTGGGTATCACCTTTGCCAATAGCATAAGCCACCAACCCGATCATATATACACGATTGCCTTAATATCGGCCAGTATACTGGGTTTCTTTGTAATGAGTGCCGGCCCAATTGGTTTTCAATATGCCGCTGAAGTGAGCTACCCGGCTCCTGAATCAGCCTCGCAGGGAATACTGCTGTGGGTGGGACAATTAACCGGTATGTTTTTCGTGGCTGGTATGAGTATTCACAGAAACCAGTACCTCCATCAGCATATGCTTTTATTCTCCGTTTTAAGCATCGTATCATTTCTGGCTGTGCTGTTTCTGAACGAAAGTCCGCTGATGAAGCAGTGAAAAAAATGTTTTAGCAATAACCTGAGCAGATTGCTAAAGCGAATTGAAGTTTGATCTGGACGACAGAAAAATTGGAAAGCCTGAGTGTTATATAAAAATAATCGAAAATAACCCGATGAGGGTTTCGAACTCTCGTCAGGTTAGATCCAACTGAAATTTTATTGGTATATCAAATGTTGCTCAACCTACTTCATATCCCTTATCCTAACCTCGCAATAATCAATGCCTTTCATAAGTTTTAACAGGTCGTCGGTATTAGTCTCTCCAAAATGATAGGGATATAATACTTTGGGCTTAAACATTTTTACACAATCAACTACCATTTCAGGAGTCATGGTATACGGCAGATTCATTGGTAAAAAAGCAATATCGATATTTTTCAGGTTAGCCATCTCCGGAATATTTTCGGTATCACCGGCCACATAAACCTTTAAATTTCCAAAATGAAATACATAACCGTTACCCTCGCCTTTCGGATGGAATGGCCCGGCTCCTTCACGTTTATGTACAATATTATAGGCCGGTACTACATCCACGGCTATTCCCTGAATATTTAATTTTTCGCCATTCCTGGCAATAGTAGCTTTTCCTTTATAGATTTCTGCACATTTTTCAGTCAATACTACATCTGTTCCGTCTTTTCTTAACAAGTCAACGGTTTCAGCCTGTAAATGGTCGCCGTGTTGATGGGTAATAAAAATCAGGTCGGCTTTGGGGAATTTTGTATAATCGCCATAACTGTTCACCGGATCAACCTGGATAACCTTACCATTATAAGTGAAGTACAAACTTCCATGTCCCACAAATGTGATTATTAAATCACCATTGTCAGTTTTAATTGTGTCTTGTTTGGGAGCATTTTGCCCGAAAGAAAAATCTGCCATAACTATTAAGATTATTAATGATGCAAGTGTTTTCATCGTTATCAAATTTAATTAATTTGATAACGAATTTACAACAAAAAAAGAAACACTGCTAACTCGCCATTTTATTGTGCATTAACATTTTCACTGCTTCGTTAAGGGAACCGGCACGGATAACGCTGCCCGTATTTACAAAATAGATTTCATCGGCGCTGGCAATGGTATTTAACCGATGCGCAATTATAACTTTGGTAGTTTCCGCAGGCAATTTCTGTAAAATTTCATCGAGTAATTTCTCGGTAACCGTGTCAATATTAGCCGTTGCCTCATCTAAAATCAACAGGTCGGGTTTGCGTAACACCGCCCTCATAAAGGCTATAAGCTGTTTTTGTCCCAAACTGATACCATCGCTTGACGTATCCACTTCCGTTTCAAGGCCATTATCGAACCGGTTTAATAATGATTCCAGTCCGGCATCCTTGAAAATACGCGTGAGTTCCCCGTTTTTATAACCTGCATAATCTTCATTACCATATAAGAGATTTTCTCTAATGGTTCCGCTGAACAAATACGGTTCCTGCAATATAAAGCCTATTTTTCGTACGCGATCTTCAGGGTTGTACGACCTGATATCTTTTCCGTTTAGCAGAACTTCTCCCCTGGTGGGATCGTAAAGCCTCGAAATTAATGAGGCTGTGGTAGTTTTTCCACCACCTGTAGGACCGACAAAGGCGTATGTTTTTCCTTTCTCCAGATTAAAGTCAATCTGATGCAAAACTTCTGTCCCGTTCGGATAAGCAAAGGATACTTCCTTAAACGACAATAATGACTCATCTGATTTTGTATCGGTGGCATCTGATACAGGCATATCGTTCTCCATGTTCAGTATTTTGAGTATCCTGTCCCAGGCAGCCAGTGCCACCTGGAAATTTGCCCATAGCGATGCTAATTGGCGTAACGGATTATAAAAATTATTTACATAGGCAATAAAACTGATTAACAGCCCGATGGTAAAGTGATTTGTCGCAATCAGGTAAATTCCAAAAGTTAACACAATCATCTGACCGATATTGGCAAAAAACGTATATACCGGCATAAATAAGTTATTGGCAATTCCTGCCTTTACCGAAGTGTTGTAATTGTCCTGGTTGGCCTTGCTAAAACTCTTTCGGAAATAATCGCGCCGATTGAATGCCACTACCACTTTAAAGTTGGCCAGACTCTCCTGCACCTCAGAACTCAATAAACCCACACTTTTCAGGTTTTTTGCATTGAGTTCCTTAACCCATGGCGAAACCATTTTGGTAAATATCCACAATATTACTGCCGGAGCCAATGCGGCGGTACCTAAAGGCAGGTTTATCGATAATAAAAAGATGGCAGCTCCTAACATGATCAGGATCGACCGTACAAACTGCATCAGCGAATGTGAGAAAAACTGGTTTATTTTATCGGTATCATTATTGATTCTTGAAATTAGGTCGCCGGCCTTATTTTGATTAAAAAAGTCGAGTGGCAAATCCTGAATTTTATTAAAGACCGCATTTCTCAACGAAAATAAAATCCTTTGCCCTACAGTCCCCATCAATTTGGTTTGTATATAACCGGCCACCAACAAAACAGAATACATTACCAATAAAATGCCGCTAAAGACCAGCACTCCGTGATACTGTCCTGTTTGAACATAAGTGTCAATGGTGTGCCCAATTAAAACCGGTCCGAGTAAAGCCAAAATAGCAGCAATAAGCATGGCAGCAAAAGCCTTCAGAAGAACCTTCTTCTCGTCAACCATATAGGCAACCAAGGTTTTTAATGACCTGAAGGTTGATTTCTTTTTACCGGTTTCTTCTTTTATATTAAGATTGTAATTCATAATGGCTTGTGCTTAATTGTGAATTATATATTTGTACATATTCCGGGCTGGTTTCAAGTAGCTCCTTGTGTTTTCCTGAAGCTACCACTTCGCCCTCCATTAATAAAATAATTTGTTCAAAATCCTTTATCGGACCAATTTTTTGAGTGACCGAAATCAGCGTAAGCTCAGGATAATTCGCTCTCACATTGCATAAAATCTTTTGCTCTGTTTGTTGGTCAACCCGGGCAGTAAAATCATCAAGTAACAGTATTTTCGGATTTAGGGCAAGTGCACGTGCCAGCATTATCCGCTGTTTTTGCCCTCCTGACAGGCTGGTTCCCCTTTCGGAGACTATGGTATCAAGTTTATCAGGTAATGTATTTATAAACTCTGACAATTCCGCTGTTTCAATAGCCTTGGTTAAACTTTCATCGGTTACGGTATCGCTAAAAGCAATGTTATTACGAAGGCTCATATTAAACATTACACTATCCTGAAATACAAAGCCAATCTGATTATGAAACAACTCTTTTTTGTAGTTCTCAAGAAGTTCGTCATCGAATAAAACCTCGCCGGAATCCTGTTTAATCAATCCGGTCAACAAATAAAGCAACTGGCTTTTGCCGGCAGCTGTTGGCCCGATAATAGCAGTTTGGGAACCTGCTTTTATTGATAAAGATACATCTTTCAAGGCCGGCTTTCCGCCATAAAGCACCGAAATATTTTTCAAATCGATATTTCCCTGCAAAGGATTTTCGTAAGTTCCCTTGTCAACCGTTTCAGGAGCTTTCATAACCGCTTCGATGCGGACATACGAGGCCGAGGCACGTGCAATCATATTACTCATAAAACCGATCATTATTATCGGGAAAATAAGAATGACCACATAACTGTTAAAAGCTGCAAAATCTCCCAGCGACAAGCTGCCACCTATAACAAAATGTCCCCCCAGAGCCAGGATGGTAACCGTTGCCAGATTGGCCACAAAAGTCACAATAGGAATTAGTGTGGCAAACAAAGTTACAATGCCAATACCCACATCTTTAGCTTCCGTATTCGCCTCAAGAAATTTTCTGTATTCCTGTTGTTGCGAGTTGATCACCCGGATAATGGCTGCCCCCAAAATACTTTCGTTGATTACTCTGTTTAGCCAGTCGACTACCTCTCTCGATCTTCGGAATAACACCCGCACCTTTCTGAGAATAATCATAAATAAGGCAATCATAATGGGTATGATGCCAATAACCGGCAAAGCGAGTTTCCAATTAATGGTGAGCAGCAAAATACAGGTGCCAATAATGATAAATGCTGAAGATATAATAGTGGTTACAGCCATGGATACAAACATTTTAACCGCATCCATATCCGAAGTCAGGTTAGTCAGCAACTTAGCAGGGTTTGACTTTTGAATGAATGAAAAACTTTGCCTGGAAATTTTGTCCGAAAGATTTTTCCGTAAATCAAAAGCCACCCGCTCTGAGGCATAAGTTTGCATAATTTGTTGCAGGTAGCTGAAAACAAAAATAATAATGCCGGCTATTAAAAATTCAACAATTATGGTTTTAAGTACATAGTTGCCCGCTGTAAATGAATCGATACCGTGCGATATAATTTTAGGTATTACCAGGTAAAACCCGTTCCCTATCAATGTAAAAATAACCAGAATGGTCACCATCCCCTTATAGGGTTTCAATAACGCAAAAAGATTTGGTTTTGCAGGTTTCCCACCCTTATTCTTTAAATTGTTTCTCATTCTATTTATTAATCAGGTTGCAAATGAAACACAAAAATTTAATAATTGTTAGCATTTTTCGGTAAATGACAGTTTGCAACCGGTTAGTCAGGAAAAATATCTGACCATGTTTTTATTCTGCATTTGGTTTATCTTCCTGCTCCGAATGTTGAAATTTATCGTGAAACATGGAATGCCGCATGGAATGCATATTCCTAAAAAATTCTTTTCGCTCCTCAGGAGTCATCCCGGAAATTTTTTCACGGATGCTGGTCCGTTTGTGATTAAATGGATGATGGTGTTGTCCAAATCCAAATAAAAGCCTGGTTAATAATAACAGACCAACTGCCTGCCAAAACCTTAATTCAGGCAAATTAAAAAGAGCCGGCATCAGCAAATTCCAAAGCACCATAACAAGTGCACTAATTCCAGCAAAAATAATCAATACTAACGGGGGAATAAAATACCTTCGGTTGTTGTAAGCAAATGTTTTCATCTTACTTAAAATTTAATAGTTAATTAATTCGTCATACAAATCTCTGAGCCTTTCTCTTAATTCCAGCACTGCATAGCGTTTTCTCGAAATAAGTGTGTTTACCGGAGTGTCGGTTTGTTCTGCTATTTCTTTGAACGAAAGTCCTTGTAATTCTGTGAGCTCAAATACTTCCCGCTGTTCGGCCGGCAATTCAGCGAGTGTGTTTTCAAGTTCTTCCATTACTAAAGTTCTTAGATAAACCGACTCGGGTGAATTGTTTTTATCGATAAATAATTCACCGATGGCATCAATTTCGGGATCGTCATCGTCCTCAAAGAACATATCGGGTAAAAATCCGGGTTTGTTTTTTCGGTACAAATCTGTAATCCGGTTACGCGCCACCGTAAACAACCATGCAGCTACCTGATCGATAGGTTTCATTAATTGATCGGCTTCCGACAATTGATAAAAAACTTCCTGAAGGATATCCTCGGCATCTTCAACACGGTTGACCCGTTTACGAATAAAGCCGGCCAGCCTGTTGCTATACGTTTTAACTACTTCAGTTATATTTAACGGTTTTGCCACTGATATCTCCATTTTTTATCAATTAGCCTTTTTCGGGGTAGACGAATTGATGAGAAAAATATTTTAAGTTTTTTCAGAATTTTATATAATTTTTATCCTCTATTCTGTAAAATATTAATACGATGTGATTTACGAAAATAAATTGATATGGGTTGCCGGAAAATTTCAACGCCCGAATAATAAATTATTTGTTTTTGGAATGGTGTAATAATAAAATATTGCAATTAATACATTATAAATAATTCCATTTTTCCAATTTTCCAAATTTAGCCCGCCTCTTAAATCGAACTCATATTACACCATATTCTGTATCAAAAAATGCAAGCGGTTCAAAATATTTACCTTACTGATACCCGAATCAAAATCGATAAATAACAGGTTCATATTAGGATACAGACTCTTGATTTTTAATTCCATGCCTTTCCCTACAACATGATTTGCAATACATCCAAAAGGCTGTATGCAAATTACCTGGTTAATATTTTGCCGGGCAAACGAGGCAACTTCAGCCGGAATAAGCCAGCCTTCACCGTATTGGTGGTTAAGGTTTAAAATATCCCCGGCCAACTGTGCAGAATAATCGATAGTATGAGCAGGTCGGTAAAACCTAAAGCCTTTTAAAATCTCTTCAAATTTATACAAATAAGCATTGGCCCGGTACTTAAGATACAGACCAAGAATATCAAATTTTTCAGGATTTGCGATGAATTCTTTAACCCTGGCTTTGGTATTGATAAACGATTGGGTAAAAAACTCCATTAAGGGAGGTAAAGCCACCTCAATGCGGTTTTCTATCAGCCAGTCAATAATATTTGACTGCCCGAATGAATTGTATTTGATGTAAATCTCACCTACCAATCCTACTGTTTTAGTAATTGCGTCACTTGCCGGAAGATTGTTAAATTCTTTTACAGCCTCACGCAATAACCTGTTTAGGGCTTTTATCGGATTTGCCGAAAGTACTTTTGTAGCAAAATCAAGGTATTTATCTCTCAATCTTTTTGCACTTCCCGGAATCAACTCTCTTGCTGCCGTCGGGTAATATAACCGGGATAAGCAATCAGCAAATAAAAGTGTGCCAAAAGCCGGCTTTAAAACTTTTAACCACGAAGGGGTAAATCCCGGCTGTATATTAAACATTGAATCGGCTGGCGCTATAGCAACCACGGGTATATCACTAAATCCGGCACTTATCATTGCTTTTTTAATCAACGATAAATAATTGGTAGCCCGGCATTGCCCACCGGTTTGCGAAATCCCTATAGCAATATTTTCTGAATTATACTTTCCTGATTTTAGTGTACGGATTACATCTCCTACAACGAGAGTGGCCGGGTAACAAATCTCATTGTTGGCATATTCCAGCCCCAGTTCAACAGAATTTGGATCAGACGGCGGAATGTTTTCAACCCGGTACCCCAAAATTTTGCCCAAACCCGGAATAAAAGGCGAGTAAAAATCTGAAAACCAGGGTACCAGTAAAGTCCTGGTAATATCTTTTTTATCGAAAACGGCCTGTTGCTTTGATTTTGTCGGTTCCGTATAATTATATTTTTGTTGCTTAAGTTTTAATGACTCCACCAATGAACGCAAGCGTAATTTAATGGATCCCGGACTGGAAATTTCATCAATACGAATTAAGGCAAAGGAAAGATTGGCTTTTTTGGCAAGGTCATTAATTTCATCCATAATAAAGGAATCGGGGCCACAACCAAATGAATTCAGTTGGATTAATCCAAGCGGAAATTTTTGCCGTGAAGCCCACCAGGCAGCCTGTAAAATCCGGTTTGGGTATCCCCATTGCGAAATCGATAAAAAGCTTTCAAAACCTTCCTGTTCTTCACTATAAATAATATCCTCATTGATGACACTTACACCCAAATCGGACAATAATTGTGATACCTGCTGATGAACCAGGTAATCCATATGATAAGGGTGGCTGGCTATCATTACCACCAGGTGATCAGAGCGAATGGCATCATTTAAAATGTTATAATTATGCTGTTTTAATTGCAGTTTGAAATCCTCCTGGGCTTTTTGCGCATTTACAAAGGCCGCATTAAACACCGTTTTATCAACCTGAAACTGATTTAAATATTCCCAACAAGCCTTTTTTAACAGGTTGTTATCATTAAAGTTAATCGCAGGAGTATCAAACGGTATTGGTTCATTTCCGGCTAAATGACTGGTGTTTTTCAAAACCTCCGGATAACCTGTCACAATAGGGCAGTTATAGCTGTTTGATGATTTTTTAAATTCAAGTTTCTCATAAATAACCAAAGGCAGAAAAATCCTGTCGACCTTTCTATGCATTAGGTTGATGATATGCCCATGCGAAAGCTTGGCCGGAAAACAAACATTGTCCGACATGATATTCCCAATCCCCTTTTTATATAAATTGAAACTGCTGGTATCAGAAACCTCAACCTGTAAACCACATCGTGTAAATAAAGAGTACCAAAAAGGAAAATTCTCATACATATTTAAAACCCTGGGAATTCCGATTTTTATTTTTTCATTATTGTACAGGTTATTTTGTGAAAATATAAGCTCCCGCTTAAAATCGAATATGTTTTTCCCCCTGACTACTGACTTTGAATTATTTGAAAAAATCTTTTCGCATTTATTTCCGGAATAACACTTACCTCCTGATGCAAATGCGTAGATAGTTATGGTACAATTATTAGTACAACCTTTACAAACGCTGAGTCTGGTTTTAAAATCTGCAATTTGATAAAGCTTGTTAAACCCGACAAAACTACCGGGTTGTTCATCAAGCTCGTGATGAACCATGGCATAAAGAGCGGCACCATAAGCACCCATAAGCTCCGGCTTGTCCGATATCGAAATTTTTTTGCCAGTCAATAACTCCAGACTGCGCAACACTGCTTGGTTTTTAAATGTACCACCCTGCACCACAATGTTTTCGCCAATTTCTGCACTGCTTTTAATTCGCAGCACTTTGTTCAGGCTGTTACGGATAACAGAATAAGCCAAACCTGCCGACAAATCAGGAACAGTGGCACCCTCGCGTAAAGCCTGTTTAACTTTCGAGTTCATAAAAACCGTACATCGCGAACCTAAATCGTAAGGCGCTTTTGATTTAGTACCCAACATGGCAAATTTTCCAGGAGTATACCCCAGGGTATGTGCAAATCCTTCAATAAACGACCCGCATCCTGATGAACAGGCCTCGTTAATTTCAATTTTACTGATGGTGTGACTTTGCACTGTAATGGCCTTAATATCCTGCCCTCCTATATCCAGAATAAAAGATACGGCTGGTTCAACATTCTGTGCTGCCAGAAAGTGCGACACTGTTTCAACAATTCCATAATCGATGCAAAGAGCCGATCGGATTAACTCTTCACCATATCCTGTTACCGCCGATTTTGCTATGGTTATTTCGTTAATTAGTGAAGTATTCTTCTCCAAAAACAGTTTCAACCCATCAATAACTGTCTCTAACGGTTTCCCCAAATTATTCTTGTAATACTCAAAAACCAATTCACTTTTTTCATTCAGCAACACAACTTTTGTGGTTGTCGATCCGGAGTCGATGCCCAGAAACAGCTTGTCACCTCTTTTAATTTTAGTTTCAGGAATTTTAATAAGATTCCTTTTCTTTTCCCAACCTTCAAATGCTTTAAAGTCGGCAAAAAGAGGCGTTAATGAATTTACAGAAACCACCGGTTTAAATGAAGATTTAACCAGGTCAATAAAATCGGTAATTCCAACAGGTTTTTTATCATCAACAATTGAACCTGCCGCACCTATTGCCGTGAAAAGCTCGGCATAATCAGGCACAATAATTTCAGCTTTGTCAAGGTTCAATAATTTTGCAAATGCTTTGCGCAGATAGCTTATGTAAGTTAACGGCCCGCCGGAAAAAAGGATTTGTGGCATAATAGCGCTGCCTCTGGCCAGCGTGCTGATGATCTGGCTGGCTACCGCTTCAAAAATAGAAGCAGCAATATCTGTCATCTCAATTTTTCTGCTAATCAGGTTTTGAACATCCGTTTTGGCAAAAACGCCACAACGTGAAGCAATAGGATAAGTTTTAGTCGATTCCCAGGCCAGGTCATTCAGCTTTTCGATGGAAACTCCAATAAGAACAGCCATCTGGTCAATGTAAGCCCCTGTACCACCGGCACAGTTACCGTTCATCCGAATATCGGGAGTTAAGGTATCACTGAACAGAATAAGCTTTGCATCCTCACCGCCAATGTCGATAAGACTTTTAACCAAGGGATATGCTCTTTTAACATGATTTGATGCGGCTATAATTTCCTGCACAAAAAGCAGGTTCGTTTTTTCAGCTATTCCCATGGCCGCTGAACCCGAAAACGCAACCTGAAGCTCTACATTCCCCAATTGCCGATGAATATCTTTCAATTGGTAAATCAGGGTTTCCTGAATTTGTGTGTTATGCCTGATGTAATCAGAATAAATAATATTTGCACCATCGTCTAAAATCACCATCTTAGCCGTAGTAGAACCTAAATCGATGCCAAGTTTCAGAGGACCCATAAACCAAAACAAAAAATTATATTAAACCTTCATTTAATTAAGCTGACTAATTCTTACTTATCCAGTTGTAAATTACCTTATTTACAACCTTTTTCCTATCCGACAAATATTGGTTATACTCATCATTACTTTTAAAATAAAATGCCATAAGCAGCGGTTTACTAATAATGGGAAAAACACACAAACCAAAAATATTGACAAACAAATCAATAGGATTGAATTCCGCTAATTGGCCTTCTGCTATTTCCTTCTGTATCTGACTTTCAAATTTATCATAATTGATGTCGCGTTGCTTAAAAAAACTGATAACCCAGTTGGGATCTCTTCCAATCTCATTTAAGATAAAAGCCGGCACCATAGGATATTTTGCAGCCAGGTCAATATACTCATTAATAAAGTGTTCGGCCTTGATTAAAATGCTTGTGTTTTCATCGTTAATCAGCACCGAAAAAGCGGGAATAATTTTATGTTCAAGGTTTGATATTACCTTTTTCAAGAGATGTTTTTTACTCCTGAAATAATAATTCAGCGAAGTACGGCTAATACCTGCTTTTTCAGCAATCTGAGTCATGGTAGCATTGCTGATACCATGTTTCAGAAACATAAAATTCGCTGCATCGATTATTTTCGATTCAATCTCCGTCGATTCAACGTTCACAGGTTCCATAGGTATTAACATGGAGGTTTGACAACATTGTCAAATTTACAAAATTCTACAATTAAAATCCATGATTTTGCTCAATAGCAATAAGTAATTTGCTTCAATGTTACAGATATTGTTTTTCTAAATCCTTTAAATTTCGGTCACTTTTCAGCATTTGTCAAAACCTAAAGGAATTGCTATAATTGCATCAGATTGAATGATGACTATACCGGATTTAATTAGTATTTTATGAATCACAGGAGCAATATTGAGAACCTTGTAAACTACCAAAACATGGATGTTCAAAAATTAAAACTGGACAAATTTAAAAATATCAATCTTGTTAATTTTCCACAGGAAGTTAATATGGAACTTGCCTCAACCGATTCGAATGTTGAAGTACTTATTTATTATATCGGAGTTATAGAGGATGTAAAAAGGTTTGTGGAGTTATGTCATAGCTCTAATCTTCCAAAAGATAACCGAACCATAATGATTTATCGTAAAGGCCGTAAAGATGGCATAAATCGTGACACTATTTTCAAGCCATTTACAGAAAATGTGTACCCTGGGTTTAAATTGAAAGCCCCAATGCTATGCTCCATTTCAAATGAATTGAGTGCCTGTGTAATGTGCTATGAAAATTAAACCAATCAAACTGTTAAGTTTAGGCCAGGTTGATATCTTTTCTTAGCAAGGCTTCCATGATTCTTTTAAATTCTGAAACCAAATTATGCAATAAAAGCTTGTTAAAACTGTAACGATGGCAAAAGACTGTCGTTATTAGTATGGTATCTATCTGATATTTTTTAATTTTATAAAACATAAAATTTACCATTATGGAAAACAAACCTATGAATCAGAACAATGGACAGGGATTCGCCATCGCAAGCCTGGTAATTGGAATTTTCGCCCTCTTATTCTCAATAATTCCCTGTGTTGGAACTTCAGCCATATTTATCGGAATAGTAGCTGTGGTTTTTGGAGCCGTTGCCCTGACCAAAGCCACCACTCCCGATGCGCCAAAAGGGATGAGCATTGCCGGTGTTTCATTAGGCGGGTTGGCTATTTTAATAGCTATTTTCTGGCTGATATTTGTAGTTGGATCGAAAAGCCTGTTAAAAAACAAACTGGACCATGTTTCCAGATGGGCAGAACAATTCGACAACAGTTCATTCGACAATAATGACGATTTTGATGACATGGAATCGCTCGATAATCTTGAAAATGCGCTGGATGAACTTGAAGGTGCCGTTGATAGCGCAAATACAGGCGTAAATAAAGCGGTTAACGGCGTGCACGATGATGTAAAAAAAGCTATTGATGATGCCCGTGAGGGTATAAAAGATGCCAAATCGAAGAAAAATAAAAAAATTGCCGCGCCCGAAAAACAATAAATTCTTTTACAATCCCTACTTAATAGTTAACGGATTAATTGCCGGGATAATTCTGCTTATGCTGATTTATTCCGGCATTTTTTCGGCTTCAGGAATTCCTTATCCCATACACTCCCAAACTATTGCACCTACAATTAGTACCGGCCTTTCCAGGGCATTCTCCGAAATTGTACGGTTAAATTTCGACTCCGCCAGGCAATTTAATGCTTACTCCTTACCCATTTTCCTTTTCTTTTTTATTCAGTTTTTTATTCGTATTATTATAATTCAACTTTTTTTGAGCACGAGGATTAATCAAAAGGTTATACTTTTTACCGATGTTTTGGTATCAGTTTTATTATTTTTGTGGTCGTTTGGCAACTTTATAGTTGATCAATTCTGACAAAATGGGTAGGATTATGAATGAAAAATACAAAAAGGCTAATGTGTTGATAGTTGTATTATCAACTATTTTATTTTTGAGTTGTGAAAATAATTTAAAGAAGGAAGTAGTTGAAACTTTTAACGATGGTTCCCCCAAAAAAGTACAGTACTATTCCTTAAACGAAAAAACCAAAGAAGTAGTTAAGGAAATACAGTATTACGAAAATGGTAGAAAAAAATATGTGGGTTTTTATAAAAATAACCAAAAAGACGGAAAATGGATTTTTTGGTTCGAAAATGGAAAGAAATGGAGTGAAGGGTATTTTTTACAAGGGTTAAGAACAGGAAAAGCCATGGTTTATCATGAAAATGGCAAACTTTTTTACGAGGGAGAATATCTCGAAGGTAAGAAAAATGGCAAATGGACCTTTTTTAACCATGAGGGCAATAAAGTAAATGTAGTAGTATTTAACAATGGGGCAATTGTAAGCCAAACTAACAAAAACGAAACAGTTAATCCCCAGATAAAAACGAGGTTTTCAAAACCTAAAAAATCTAATCAGTAAAAATCAGATGACAAACGAAAATATACCAGTACAGGTTTCGTCTGAAATTGGCGAACTTGAAGCTGTAATTGTACATACTCCCGGTCAGGAAGTTGAAAATATGACACCTGAAAATGCCGAAAGAGCTTTGTATAGCGACATTTTAAACCTGGCTGTGGCTCAAAAAGAATACAGCCAGTTTAAAGGAGTATTGGAAAAACACAGCAGGGTTTTTGAGCTTAAGGACTTGCTTAATGAAATTCTTGGTATTGATGAAGTAAAGAAGAAACTTATTGATGAGATTTTCTTTTATGAAAAAGTAAACGACAGTAAAGAGTTTTTATTGGGCCTACCCGCCAAAGAGTTATCGCGTCAGCTTATTGAAGGGGTAATCATGAAAAAGGACAATTTAACCCGGTTTTTCAACCAGGAAAGATACTCCTTACGCCCATTGCACAATTTCTTTTTTATGCGCGATGCTTCCATGTCGGTAAATCAGAATGTATTAATTGGACGTATGGCGAGCCAGGTCAGAGACCGGGAAACCAGGATTATGGAAGCTATATTCGATCATCACCCGATTTTTACAACAAAAACCATAAATGCTGCCCGTTTTGACAATTTCGACCCCAACATTACCATTGAAGGTGGCGATGTACTGGTTGCACGAGAAGATGTACTCATCATCGGCACCGGTTTAAGAACTTCATCGCAGGGAATTGACTTTATTCTGGAACAGCTGAAAACCCGTGGTACCGTTAAACATATCCTGGTGCAGGAATTGCCTGATTCTCCTGAATCATTTATACATCTTGATATGGTTTTTACTTTTCTGGATACCAACAAGTGCATGGTTTATGAGCCGATATTATTACAACCTAACAAGTACAGAACCGTTCATATACAAATTGAAAATAATAAAGTGCAAATTAAGACCGTACCCAATTTGCTGGCGGTGTTGAAAGAGCTGGGAATTGACCTGGAACCGGTTTCCTGCGGAGGGAAAGGCGACCCTTGGACAATGGACAGAGAGCAATGGCACAGCGGGGCCAATTTTTTTGCTATGGCTCCGGGAAAAGTTATAGGATATGCCAGAAACGTTTATACCATGGATGAGATGCATAAGCACGGTTTCGAAATTATAAAAGCTACGGATATTTTAAAAAACAACATTAATCTTAATGATTATCATAAATACGTAGTAACAATTGATGGCGCTGAACTGGCAAGAGGTGGCGGCGGGGCACGTTGTATGTCGATGCCTGTTCGAAGAAAACCGGTAAATTGGTAAAAACTATTCGTTTATTATTTTAAATGCCAGGCATTTAATCCAAAAATGAAAAATCAAAACATGAGGAAACTTAAAAACGAAGAATTAGGAAGGCTATCGGTTGAAGAGTATAAGGATACTGCAAAAACACCCATAGCCGTAATTCTCGATAATGTGCGAAGTTTAAACAATATTGGCTCGGTATTCCGTACCGGTGACGGGTTTTGCATTGAACAAATTTACCTTTGCGGAATTACCGGAACACCCCCAAATAAAGAAATTCATAAAACAGCCCTTGGAGCTACTGAATCGGTAACCTGGCATTATGAAAATGAGACACTTAAGGCGATTCAAAATCTTAGACATGATGGATATAAAATAATATCAATTGAGCAGGTTGAAAATAGTGTAAGTCTTGAAAAATTTGAAGTGTTACAAAATGAAAAATATGCCCTTATTTTTGGTAACGAAGTTAAAGGCGTGGATCAAAAAGTGGTAGATGCCTCCGATTTCTGTATTGAAATTCCTCAATTTGGAACCAAACATTCTTTTAATATCTCAATCAGTGTGGGTATTGTACTATGGGAACTTTTTAAACAATTAAATTTTGTTAAAAAACCATAGAAATAGTTATATTCATTGATTGTTTTTTTTGGAAGAAACTATTTAACTTCAAAATAAGTGCTTATGAAACTGATTACCCCTTTTTTAATCGTTTTAACTCTTTCAGTGAATTTGAAAGCTCAGAAAACGAAAATTGACAATAGTAAGTACCCACCTCTGGTTACCTTTTCTGCAGAGCAAGACCATGCCAACATGATGCAGCAGCTGGGAATAAAAGCCTTGCGTCCAGGCCCAAATGGTAACGAATCGGCACCCAACCATGCGAATTATGATGAATCAAAGGCCAATCCCTGCCCGGAATTACCAGACATTCTCACTACAAATAAAGGTAAAAAAGTAACTACCCCTGAAATGTGGTGGAATATACGCCGGCCAGAAATTGTTGAAGGGTTGGAACAGGAAGTATACGGAAAACTGCCGAAAAATATTCCTGAAGTTAAGTGGGAAGTTGAAATAACAGATTATGAACGCCTTGGATTTACACCAGTAATTGCTAAAAAAATTGTTGGTCATGTCGATAATAGTTCTTATCCTCTAATTGATGTAAATATCAATATGATGCTTGTTGTACCGCGCAATGTAAAAGGTCCTGTTCCCGTTCTAATGATGTTTGGCCGGCCTTCATTTCCGGCACCTGCCCAGCCTTCCATCGAAGATTTAGATAAAATCAACAAGGCATTTAAAGAAATACTTATAAAAAATAACCCGGAGTTGGAAGAGGTTTTTAAAAATTGCCCGGCCTATGAGCCCATAAAACGTGAAGATCCCTGGGCCTATTTTATACAACATCGCAACCAGGAACCTACTCCTACTGAACGATTACTGGCAGCAGGCTGGGGATATGTAACCATTGATCCAAACAGTATTCAGGCTGACAACGGAGCCGGACTAACAAGAGGAATTATCGGCCTGGTAAATAAGGGACAGCCCCGGAAACCGGATGATTGGGGATCGCTTCGGGCCTGGGCTTGGGGTGCAGCACGCGGATTGGATTACCTTGAAACTGATTCACTGGTAGATGCCAAAAAAGTGGGTATCGAAGGCGTATCACGCTATGGAAAAGCTGCTTTAATAACACTGGCTTTTGAACCACGTTTTGCTGTTGGCCTGATCGGATCATCCGGTAAAGGAGGCGCAACACTTCATCGCCGCGTTTTTGGTGAAGCTGTTGAAAGTCTTACCGGAACAGGTGAATATCACTGGATGGCAGGGAATTACTTAAAATATGGTGCTTCGGATGCAACTTTTGGCAGCAAAACAGGTTGTGATCTTACGGTTGATTCGCACGAATTAATTGCTTTGTGCGCGCCCCGTCTTGCTTTCATTAGCTATGGTGTTCCTGAGCAGGGCGATGCCAAGTGGTTGGATCACAAAGGTAGTTATATGGCAACAGTTGCCGCAGGAGCCGTTTACAAGTTGCTGGGTGCAAAAGACCTTGGTGTTTCCAACGACTATATGAAAGAAGAAATGCCTCCTGTGTTAACCGGATTACTTGATGGACAACTCGCCTGGCGGCAACACGATGGAGGTCATACTGATGCTCCGAATTTTGAATATTTCATTCCATGGGCCAGTAAATTCCTAAGTTATGAAAAAGTTCCGGCAAGGAGATAATTCGATTAATATGGTTATTTTAAAATAAATCATTTATTTGGAAAAATGGAATATTATGAAAGATCCATTTTTCCATTTTTCCATTTTTCCATTTTTCCATTTTTCCAACAAAAAACAGACTGAATTTTGACAAAATATGAGGTTTGCTTTTCTGGCCTGACACCTTTATAATATTTCCTGTATCTCCTTCAAACTTTTTATTTCATAGGTTGTCTGAACCTCGTGAGTCAACCCTTCAGGATTAAAAAAAACCGTATCCATCCCAAAATTCCGGGCTCCCCTAATATCACTATCAAGGTCATCACCAATCATTATGCTTTCACTTTTCCGGGAATTTACTGTTTTAAGAGCATATTCAAATATTTTGACATTGGGTTTCTGATATCCGGCTTCTTCGGAAGTTATCATCTTATCAAAAAAAGGTTCCAGTTTACTTTCGCGAATTTTGATAACCTGAACCTCAGCAAATCCATTGGTAAGTAAGAAAAGCCGATACCCTTTTTGTTTTAAATATTCCAGTGTTTCAATGGCATAAGGAAATAATTGCGTTTTATAAGGACTGTTTTTGATATAATCATCTCCGAATTTTGCTGCCAGCCCGTTAACTTTTATACCCATTTGATCAAAAGTATCTGCGAATCGCTTGGTACGCAAAACATCTTTTGCAACTTCCCCATTACGATATTTCAGCCATAAAGCATCATTGATTCTATGATACCATTCCAAAAATTCCTTAAACCGGTATAATATTTCAGGAACCTGTTCCGATATCAAGTCAAATAAAGTCTGTTCGGCATTGGTTTCAAAATCCCATAAGGTATTATCAAGATCAAAATAAATATTTCTATAGGCCATTTGTGAAGATTTGCATTCGTTAATAAAATGTAAATACCTGTTAAAGTTTGGTTAAACTCCTTTAAAGCATTAAAAATTAGCATATTTTTAAAACCTGTATTCGTGCTGGTGCAAAAGTAGAAAATACAAATCAGGAATTAAAAAATAAACTTGCGCGTTTCAATAGTAAAACAACCAAAATTGCAATTAATACGTCGTAACTTACAATAAAAATAAATTTGACTTAAAACAACCGGCGCTTTGAGAACAATTTACATAACATTTTTTCTTCTTTTAGGGTTAACCATTCCCGGGCATAGCCAGGTTGATTCTTTGCCCATACGTTTAGCCGGGGTAATTTATTCCAGTGACAGTTCGTTAAATACTCCTTTTGTAAATATCATTAATTACCGGACAGGTACGGGTGTTATTTCTGATTCGCTTGGCCATTTTAAAACCCAAATGTTAAAGTCCGATTCACTGGTATTTAAATGCCTGGGATTTGAAGATAATACGTTCAAATTACCCGACACCGTAAATACTACAGTGTTATTTGTCACCATCAGGTTAACATCCACTTCATACTATCTTGATGTAGTCGACATTTATGCTCTTAGCAGGATAAACCAGTTCCGGTACGATTTTAAAAATTTACCTTTACCAACTGACGACTGGGAACAGCAATTAATAATTCCGGGAGTTACCAAAAGCAGGTATAGCTGGATTCATGAAGATGAAAAATTTAATCCGAAAAAAACCTTCGACGGCCCTATTTCAGCACTTTATTATAAGTATAGTGCCGAGGGTAAAAGCTTGCAAAAACTCGCAGAACTTATTAATGATGAACCCGGCGATAAAATCATTGATGAAAAATTCAATATGCAAATGCTTTCGGAATTTACCGGCTATACCGGTGATACCCTCATCGCCTTTAACCTGTTTTTAAATTTCAGCAGGTCGTATCTTCTTTCGAATGATGGCTACACCATTTTTGTAGAAGTTAAACGACGCATTCCTGAATTCGAAAAAAAGTATTTTAACAAAGAAGATTAAGGTTAAATTTTTTAATTTCAGCAAATCCCAGTAATATTGTTACCATGACAAATTGGTTAAAACAAATAATTAATAAAAACCGTGTCGTGGCAATAATAGCCATTGTTCTGACAGCATTGGTAATTTCCTGCGTAACCGTCTACGAGACCATCAGCAACAGGAATTTTGCCGATCAATATAATCCCACTGAACGAAAATTGCATCCCGAGTATGCGGTTTACCAGCGATCAGCCAACGATATCCGTTTGTATTTCCGCTTTTTCCCTAAAGAATTATGGTTTGTGATACCCGAAGGGGACTCCATAAAAAAAGCACACGCCAGCCTGTTTTTCAGAATTACTAATAGTTATACGGGTACCCGGATTATTGATAGCATGACAACCAACTTCAATATGAAAGGGAATCCCCGCCCCCAGTTTTTAGGATATGTTTCCCTTAAAATTCCCGATGACGGAAAGTATGTTATCGAAGTTTTCTTAACTGATCTTAATGCCCGACAAACCGTATCAACGGTTATCGATTATGAGAAAAAGACCGGCGGTAATGCCTCCGGTTTTATGTTTATTTCACAATACGGTAATCCGTTGTTCTATCCGTATTGTTCGGTCAATGATACCTTTAGGGTCCGAAGTGAAATGTTCAGTTCAAAGCAGTTGCTGGTATCATATTATAAACCGGACCGGGAGTTACCTGAACCACCAGATGTCCCACAAACTATTTTGCTGGAACCCCAACCCGTCGATTCAACCTGGAAAGTTGCCAACAGGGATACAGCCCTGTTTTCCTTTAAAAAAGAGGGAATTTACTTTTTTGCCAATTCCGGCGGAATAATAGGAAAACCCTTTGTATGCAGCAATACTTATTTCCCTTACCAAAAAACTCCTGAAGTATTGCTGCGACCACTTGCTTATTTATGTACACCAAAGGAAATGAAACATCTGGAAGCTTTTGAATCGCCCAAGCAAGCCGTTGATTCTTTTTGGATAAAAACCACGAACGATTTGGACAAAGCACGTGAATTGATTCGCATATTTTATAACCGGGTGCAGCTTACCAATTATTACTTTACCGATTACAAGGAAGGTTGGCTTACCGACCGGGGAATGATTTTTTTAATATGCGGTGCCCCTTCAGTTATTACAAAAACCGACGAAGGGGAATATTGGAAGTATGGCAAAGGAAATGACGAAACAACCAAATTCTTTTTTTATCGTGAAGCCCATCCTGTTTTTGGAACAACCTACATTTTGGAGCGTTCCGACTTATATTCGCGCATGTGGTATAACGCCATCTCAACCTGGCGCGACGGCCGTGTTTTCTCCTTAACTCCACAATAAAACTTAAAAATATGGATAAATATAATAATCCCAAAGCTGATGATATAATATTTGGAATTCGTGCCGTAATTGAAGCGATCCGGTTTGGGAAAGAAATTGATAAGGTATTGATAAAAAGAGGTTTGAAGGGAGAGCTGTCAAAAGAACTCCTCACTACTTTAAGCGAAAACAGCATTCCTTATCAAATGGTGCCCGAGGAAAAACTTAACCGGGTATCGCGAAAAAACCACCAGGGCGTAATTGCCCTCATGTCGCCTATATCATTTTATCCGTTGGAAGAGGTTGTGACTTCAATTTTTGAAAATGGTGAAAGTCCGTTTTTACTGGCGCTTGATGGTGTATCGGACGTTCGCAATTTTGGTGCCATTGTGCGAACAGCAGAATGTGCCGGAGTACACGCTGTTATTATACCTGAAAAAGGATCCGCCCGAATAGGATCAGATGCTGTTAAAACATCAGCCGGAGCTTTGCATAATATGCCGGTTTGCAGGGTGCCGAATTTTAAAAAGGCAATGGAATACCTGCAACAATGCGGGATTGCCCTTTTCGGGGCATCTGAAAAAGCCTCGGAAACTTACTACAGTGCAGATTTTACCAGTCCTGCATGCATCATAATGGGAGCCGAAGATACCGGAATAAGTACCGAAATTTTGCGGTTTTGCGATTCGCTGATTAAAATTCCGATTTTAGGACAGATACAATCACTAAATGTTTCCGTGGCTGCCTCCGTGTTAGTTTATGAAGTTGTAAGGCAACGATTAAACCAATAAAACTACTAAATTTGTCAGGTGTCATAATAAAAAGCTGTGCCAAAACTTAAACTTCATATTGTTATAATTGCCACCGTGTTTGTCGGATTATCACTACAGGCAACCGCACAATTTTATAACGGCCACCAAATGACTTTTGGCAAAAGCCGGGTCCAGTATAACGATTTTTATTGGCAATATTACCGGTTCCCAAAATTTGACACCTACTTTTATGTAAGTGGAAGCAAACTGGCTGAATATGTTTCCCAAGTGGCAGGTGAAGAACTGGATCAGATTGAATATTCGCTTGAAGAAATTCTCCAGCGACGGATGATTTTCATAATCTATAACAAACAAAGCGAGTTCAGACAAAGTAATATTGGTCTGGTAAGCGGAGTGGAAGACTACAATATAGGCGGGGTAACCAAGATTGTCGACAACAAGGTTTTTATCTTTAACGAGGGCGACCATACCAGACTCCGTATGCAAATACGCGCCTCAATAGCTGAAGTTCTGCTGAACGAAATGCTGTATGGTGGAAGCTTTCGCGACAGGGTTTCGTCATCAACCATGTTAAACCTGCCTGAATGGTTCGTCCCCGGACTGATTTCCTATATTGCCTATGATTCCGATCCTCAAACTGAAGCCAAAATAAAAAATGCCATCCTAAAGGGTAAAGTTCAAAAACTGCACCGCCTGCATGGTGAAGATGCTAAAATTGCCGGTCATGATTTTTGGCGGTACCTGGCCGAAACTTATGGCGATGCCATAGTATCACAAATTGTATACATGACCCGCATCAGCAAAAGTGTTGAATCGGGCTTTTTATATGTGTTGGGCATGCCGTTGAAAGACGTGGTTAACGACTGGTTTTACTATCATCAGGGACGATATGAAGATGAAATTACAAGCCGCGTACAAAAACCCGAAAACAGTGAACCTTTTGTGAAGCATCCCCGAAAAAAATATACCTATAACCAGGTAAAAATGTCGCCCGATGGTAAATATATAGCTTACACAACTAACCAGGACGGTCAGTATAAAATATGGTTGTACAATACGGAAAGCGGCAAAACAAAACGGCTGATCAGACGCGAAAATAAACTGGAGCAAATTACCGATTATTCCTATCCTATACTTGCCTGGCACCCTTCCGGGGATTATTTAACTTATACATATGAGAGAAAAGGGCACATCTGGTTGACTTTTTATAATGTTAAAACAAAAGAAGTACAGGACCGTGAAATTTTCACACTCGACAAAGTTCTCGATTACAGTTTTTCAGATGATGGTCAGGAAATTGTGTTTTCAGCTATTGAAAACGGCTTTACTGATATTTTTGTCTATTCGATGGTTGCAAGTACTTTTAACCGGATTACCAACGATATTCCTGATGATATCAATCCCAGGTTTATTGATAACTCTACCCGTATAATTTTTTCATCGAACCGTGAAAATACCAGCCTGAGCTACGAAAAAGGCGACGATGTTCCTTTCCAGGACAGTTATGATGTTTTTATATACAACTATAAGAACCCGTCTGACGAATTAGCCCGTGTTACGCACTCATGGCGAATAGATGAAACAAAACCAGAAGAATTTAAAAAAGACAAATATTTTTTCCTGACCAACCGGAATGGTATTTCGAACCGGGGTATTGCCATTTTTGACAGCGCCATCAGCTTTATCGATACCTCCATCCATTACCGAACCTTTACCCGGACATATCCCATTTCGAACCGTGCATTCAGTATTGACGATTACGACTACAATAAAAACACCCGGCTTTTTTCAGATGCCGTTAAAGAAAAGAAAAAATTTTCGCTGTTCACCCAGGAGGTAAATCCCTCGCTACGCCCAAAACCGGACGAATTTCAAGATACATGGTTCAGGACTCATTATTTGGAACGAAAAGAAATAGACAGCCTGATGAATCTTGAAATTGATCAATACAAAGCTGATTCGATGGTTGCCGAAAAAGTTCCCGATTTTATTACGGATAGCCTGATTGACATCAATAATTATGTGTTTGAAATAGAAAAACAAAAATATCTTTCGCCAGAAGAGGAAGAATCGGAAAAACCAAAGATATTTGAGCTGCCCAAGCAATTGGTATATTTTACCAACTTTTATTCAAATTTATTGGTAACCCAGGTCGATTTTGGTTTTATGAATCAATCGTACCAAGCATTTACAGGGAGCGCCTTTTATTTTAATCCTGGGTTTAACGTATTAACCAAAGTGGGTGCCATCGATCTTTTCGAAGATTATAAGATTACCGGAGGTATCAGGTTCAGTGTTGATTTTGAATCGAATGAATACCTGCTAAGTATTGAAAATTTGAAAAACAGGCTCGATAAACAATACATTTATCACCGCCAGGTATTTGAAAATACAACTGATACCGATTACTCCAAAATTTTTACCGATGAATTGATGACCGTTTACAAATACCCAATTTCTCAAATTCAGGCTTTCAGGGGAACCGTTTCGGCCCGTATCGACCAACAAGTTTATAAAGCATTCGATCAGAATACCCTGAATAAACCCGACAACTATAAATTTTGGGGAGGTTTAAAAGGTGAATATATACTTGACAATACCCGGAGTTTGGGTTTAAACCTGTACGATGGAACCCGTTTGAAAGTATTTGGAGAATATTATAACCAAATTGGCTCAGGAACAAACATGAACCTTTTTGTAGTTGGAACCGATGTAAGAAATTATATCGCTATCCACCGTGGATTGGTCTTTGCCAGTCGTTTTGCCTATAGTACATCGTTTGGAAAATCGTTGCTAATGTACTACCTGGGTGGCGTAGATAACTGGATGAATTTTAGCCGTACTACTCCAACATTTGATAATTCAACCCGGATTAATTACGACAAAAACTGGGTATTTCAGGCTGTAGGTACCAACATGAGGGGGTTTGTTCAGAATGTACGAAATGGTAACAGCTTTGCCGTTACAAATTTTGAGTTGCGCTGGCCCATTATCAGGTATATTTTTGACCGTCCCATTAGTAACGACTTCCTTAACAACTTAATGATTATGGGCTTTACGGACTTTGGCTCAGCCTGGGAAGGATTTAATCCGGTTAAGGCTGTAAATGCCTACGATTATCAAAAAATCTATCAGAAGCCTATAACAGTTATTATCGACCGCAAGAAATCACCCGTAGTTGCTGGTGTAGGATTCGGCCTGCGCAGTCGTTTGCTGGGCTACTATATCCGCACCGACTGGGCCTGGGGAATTGACGGGGGAAGAATTCTGCCACGCGTATTTTATTTATCGCTGTGCACCGATTTTTAATTCACTACAAACTACCTATCTTTGAAGCTACATTATAGCCTTTATCAATTATTATGGAAAATTCAATTAAACAGCTTGCAAGGGAATATCTCGAAGAAATAACTGCCATCCGCAGGCATATTCATGCAAATCCCGAATTAAGTTTCGAAGAAAAAGAAACATCAGCTTATGTGGCAAAACAGTTAAGGCAGATGGGAATTAGTTTTCGGGATGGGATTGCTAAACATGGTATTCTGGCCGTTATAAAAGGTGAAAAGGGTAAAGGCAAAACCATAGCTTTACGCGCCGATATGGATGCCCTGCCTGTAACGGAAGATAACAGCCTTCCGTTTAAATCTGTTCATCAGGGCAAAATGCACGCCTGTGGTCACGATATTCACACAGCCTGTTTACTTGGAGCTGCAAAAATATTAAATAAACTAAAAAGTAATTTCACCGGCACAGTGCTCCTGGTATTTCAACCCGGTGAAGAAAGAATACCCGGCGGTGCCAGTCTTATGTTAGCTGATGGCCTGTTTAAAGATTATTCGCCCGATTTAATTATTGGCCAGCATGTGTATCCTGAACTGCCGGCAGGTGAAGTGGGTTTCAGACCCGGACAATACATGGCTTCAGCTGATGAAATATATATTACCTTAAAGGGGAAAGGCGGACATGCCGCTTTACCTCATAACACGATCGATACCGTTTTGATGGCTTCGCAAACGGTGGTGTCGCTGCAGCAGGTGGTCAGCCGCATTATTCCCACGCAGGTTCCGGCAGTGCTCTCTTTTGGAAATATTGTGTGCAACAGTGTTATGAATGTTGTGCCCGAAACCGTTAAACTTGAAGGTACTTTCCGTATTATGGATGAAACCTGGCGTTATAAAGCCCATGAACATATCAGGAGAATTACAGAATCGGTTGCTGTAGGAATGGGTGGCAGTTGTGAGGTAGATATCCAGATTGGGTTCCCTTCGGTTTTTAATGACCCGGAAGTAACCCATAAAGCACTATCTGCAGCAAAATCATTTTTAGGCGAAACTAACGTACATAACCTGGATATAAGAATGACTGCTGAAGATTTTGGCTTTTATGCTCAGAAATACCCGGCATGTTTTTACCGCATTGGCGTAGGACATACAGATGGAACCATATCAGGCGGCTTGCATTCTCCCAATTTCCTGGCAAACGAAAAAGCTATTGAAACCGGAATGAGCTTGATGGCATATCTGGCTGTTGATGCTTTGTAATTAATAACCCCGCTGCCGCACGAGTCCTCTCGTGTGGCCATTATTTAACAACAATAACTCCATCTGTTAAACCTTTTTCATTTATACAGTATTGCAAACTATCGACTAAAATATTTTTGTATTCGACTCTGGTAAATACATCTAACCATCCCACAACCGCGAAGCCTCCAATATTCCATAGGGAATTATGCTTCGGAGGTATCGCTGAGTCGTTCGGAGATATCGCTATATCATTCGGAGATGGCTCTACATCGTTCAGAAGTATTGCTATGTCGTTCGGAGATGGTGCTACATCGTTCAGTTGTACCGCAGATTGATTATTCCATAGGGAATTATCTTTCTGACCTGCCTCATCCTGGATATTCTATGGGGAATCAGCGTCCTAAGAAGCCGCAGCAAGGTTCTGCTCTGTCGCAGAATGAATTTTCTCTGCTGCCGCACGAATCTCCCTTAAATCCGCAGGTCTCTTTCACCATAAGTTGATAGTCATCGGATGACAACTAAAATAAAAGCACTAAAAAAATTGAACGAATTACCTATAAATCAACTAGTCATCCGATGACTTGCGGAAATAAGGGAGGGCTCGCGAATCAGCGCTAAAGCTTTAAAAAACCGGTTGCGATTTCTCACAACCGGCAAATAAATAGCAACTTGCAGGTCAAACTATTTATTAACTATTCGTTAAATTTCCAGTTTTTCCATTCATCTCCAACCTCTTCACTTACATTGGTCTGAGGCTGTTGTTCCTTATTATTTATCATTAATGAGTTTACATTCACTTCATATTTTAAATAATCCGAAAGGTCTTTGTAAGTGATGTTCCCATTGGTTTCATTTAATTTTTTCAACAGGTAATACGTAAACATTCCATGCTTTTTCTCTTTGTAGGGTAACGATGTTTCACTGCCCGAGCTTGCTGTATAAACAATCAGGTTCTTTTTAACGGCCTTTTGAGTTTCCTTAGGAACAATCTTAACCCCACGTGCAGCCACTAATCCCTGGTTTCGGGCTCCGCCACTAAAACAGGCATCTAAAAATACGGTAACACGCTTAGCCGGAAATTCGGTAAGCAATTCATAAAATTGTGTCAGTTTAATACCCCCGCCATAAGCCAGGTCGGTACCACTAACATCAACCGGAATCAGAAAGGGTTCTTTGGTTTTTTCATCGGGGAAACCATGGCCGGCATAATAAACATAAACCTCAGCTTTGCCTTCCGATGCCTTTATAAGCAAACTGAGTTTATTTACAGCCCTCACCATCTCCATCTGACGGGCATTTTCCAGGTATATTATTTTTTCGTCTTTAATACCAAACTTACTCATACATAATTCCTTAAATTCACGGGCATCATTTATGGCAAAATCGACATTACTTTCGCTGTTAATCCCGGTTTGGTACGAACTATAATCCTCGTTACCAATTACCAGGGCAAACCGGTATGGATTTGCAGCTCGTTGCTCAATAAATAATGGTTGTGAAACAGACTCTCCGGCCAAATTCCTGACCTTAAGCATTAACATATTATTTCCTGAATTGAGAGCAATTATTTGCTCGTAATCAAATGTACACAGGCCTTCCAGGTTTTGTTGCTTGGGTTCCGTGCTTATTATTTGATTATTGGCAATTAAGTCGATCCCCAAAATAGGCGTATTCGACTTTATACACGCCTTAACAGTTATGTTTTTTTCGGTACTGGCTGACTTTGCCGACGAAGGCTCAACCCAGGTGGCTACAGCCAGTTGGGGAATAATATAATTAACACTTCGGGGCTCCGAGTAGGTTGAACCTGCCATATTCTCAGCCTCAATTTTCAATAAATTTATTCCTTGATTTAATGTAGCGGTTTGATTTAATTCAAAGGTACATTCACCTGTACTTTTAGTGGTTGGTGAATTAACCGTTTTAACCAGAACATCGTTATTATATAGTTTAATGCTTTTGATAACCGATCTGGATTGGACGCAAGCTTTTAGTTCAAGAACCTGCGTATATATATCGAAATTTGAAGCCGGGGTTATCCAACTAATGTTTGTCTTTTCAGGTATCTGATAAGTCAGGTTAAGCGGCCTTGAAACAGTTTCACCGGCTTTATTCGATGCCAGTATTCTAACCTGGTTTGAACCAGCAGGGACCTGGATGCTTTTATTAATATCGTAAGAGTTTGCTCCTATCCCGTTCTTTGTATAAACCGATTTTCCATTTACCTGTATTTCAATATTATCAATCGGAATCATTGAACTTACCCTGGCCTGCACATTTATTCCCGATATAAAACTTATGGTATCCATAGTTGGGTGAACCCAGGCAATTTCAGGTTTTTTAGCCGGAGTATAATTAATAATCCGGATATCGGATTCTTTAGTATAATTAGCCGTTTTTACTTTTATTTTAACTCGGTTCTCACCCGGTAACAAGTTTACCAGCTGTTGAACTTCACCCCCAGATGCATCCAACGATTCCGACCCCACTGCATTTCCATTTAGTAAAAATGTAACTTCCTGTGGAATTCCGGCTTTATTAATATTAGCTTTTACCTCAAACTGTCCTGAACTTGTCTCCGTTACCGGGACACCCGGATTAATCCAGGAAAGTAACTCGACAGGGACTGCAGAATAATTAACTATAAGCTTCTTACTATCTGATTCACCTGCAATATTTGTTGCTTTAACCTGAAGGGTATTTTCCCCGACATTCAATACTACCAATTCCTTGTAATGCGTGATATTATTATCGGCGGTTGCCAGCATTAACTCAGCACGGTCTTTTGAGCTAAAAAGCCGGTCATTTACATAAATCTCTATTTTGCGTAAACTTGATTCGGAATGAATATCAGCCTTTACCAAAAGTGAAGCTTCATTCGATGTCTGATTCGTTTTTGGGAATATCCATTCAATTTGCGGCACCATTCCCGAACTTGATGATGCCTGCTGTGCCACTTTTTGATCAAGCGGTTTAATATTCAGTTTTCGGGTATTCCAAACCTGCAATTCAGGGTCTAACAAGGCGGCAAATGCAAAATTTGTTCCTTTCGGGTTAAAGGCAATGGCCATTATTTTATTATTTTGCTTTTCCGATTGAAACACCATTTTACCGGTTCGCAAATCGGTTAGTATCAGAATATTATCTTGTCCTCCACTTATAAGGTAATTACCATCAGGGCTGAAACCAAGGGCGCTAACCCAGTTTTTGTGACCCAGAAAAGTATTTAACAGCTTACCACTATAGGCATCCCAAATATGAATCTTTCGGTCGTCGCCCGCACTGGCAATTAAGCTACCATCGGGACTATAGGCCACGCTTCGTACCCAACCGTCGTGTGCAGGAATACTAAGAAACAAGCTGCCGTTTTTAACATTCCAAATTTTTACTGTTTTATCGCCACTCCCGGAAGCTAAACGCTCACCATTTGGCGAAAAATCGAGGGTGTTTACTTTATTGGTATGACCTTCGAGCGTATATTTTAAAGCCCCGGTAGCTGCATCCCATAATTTTATAGTTTTATCATAACTCGCTGAGGCAATTAACTTATCATCAGGGCTAAACTCCACTTTCATTATATAGCCCTTATGCCCTTTTAACCGATATAGCACGGTTTTATTCTTAAAATCCCATACGGTTATTAGCTGATCCTTACCCCCTGCTGCAAGTTTTGTTCCGTCGTGCGAAAAGCAAACCGAAACCGAAACATCCTTAAGTCCTTCAAACCGGGTAACTTCAGCGTACGAATTTGCATCGTACACTACAATTGATCCGTCGTCTCCTCCTGAAGCAATAAATTTCCCGTCATCGCTATAGGCCACACACCAAACATTATGCTTTTTGGCTATTAAAACCTTTTCAGGAGAAATTTGCCCAAAAGCCAGAACAGCGATACATAAAAAACTTATTACTGTAAAAATCCTGTTCATAAAGTTGTGCTTATTATATTGTTTTCGATTTTATCATATTAATCCTTATGCCCAATTGTGTATATAAATTAGTTCGTGTATCATAAATTGTATAGTATGGCCCCGATTGCAGAAAAATGGTGAAATTATCATTCAACATATAATCGATTCCCAAACCACCTAAACCACCAATGGTTGTGGCAAAGTCACTATTGTATACACCTTCTCCACCTGCCAGTATAAGCCACTCGTCCCACCAAATAAAATTCAGGTTTGCCTCGCCAAATAAATACGGATTAATTTTTTTTGCTGGTAAAAGGTTTAATTTTAATCCTCCTCCAAAAGCCAGATTATCATAATATGCCTCCACAAAATCACCGCCAAACATATAATAAAACCTAACTGAGCCATACAATGATAATCGCCTGTTGAAATTAAACTGTACCCCGCCATCCACTCCTACGCCATCACCATACTGGGTATATTCTTCCAGCATATCGGGATAAATAAAAGTACCTGAACCATTAATGGTAAGCTTTTGTTCGAACTGACCCAGCGCACATAAACCGCTAAACATCAATCCAATAAGTATAACAATGGTAACAATTGAGGTGTTGATCTTTGTTGTCATAATTGTAGGGTTTAATTAATTTGATAACCAAATTTACAAAATTTTAGATAGTAATGCCGAATGAAAAATCATAATTTAGATTTGTTCGGATTAATGTTAAATTGATCATTTACTTCCAGTTAGACCATCTCTATTATTTTTTAAAATTTGGTGTTTTTTTATTACTTTAGAAGGAAATTAATTAACCAATACGAAAAATTATGAAAACAAGAAGCCTTATTTTAGGGATGCTGGCCTCTACTTTATTCCTATTCTCAGGATGCCACAAAGATCCCCCGGCACCGGTCGCCTGTTTTAGTTTTTCACCCCAGACCGATATTGCCCCCGGTGACGAAGTTGTGTTTACAAGCTGTTCAACGGATGCTATAAGTTATAATTGGGATTTTGGCGACACCAAAAGTTCAGTTGCTGCAAATCCAAAACATAGTTATGATACACCCGGAGAATATACCGTAACCCTGGTTGTTCAAAATAAAGCCGGACAGGATCAAATAGAAGATAAAGTTACAGTCATAAGTACTGTTACTGCCTGCTTCACCATGTCATCCAGTTCGGTACATGTGGGTGAAAATGTAACTTTTACCAATTGTTCCCAGGGAGCCGACAGCTATCAGTGGGACCTGGATGGTAATGGAACATTTGATACCTCAACAGAAAGTCCGGTTATGAATTATGACACTCCCGGGAAAATTAATGTAAAACTGGTTGCCTCAAAAAATGGATATTCAGATGAAGTGGTTCATGAACTCACCATTTTGGACAATCCAGTTACCGCTTGCTTTACCATGAGTCCAAACCCGGCGCAGGTAGGAGAAAATGTAAATTTCACAAACTGTTCAGTAAATGCTACCTCGTATAAATGGGATTTTGATGGTAACGGTACATTTGACAGTACTGATAAAGATCCGGTATTTTATTTTAATTCTGCCGGTAAATTTAATGTAAAACTGGTTGCCATGAATGGGGATGCAAGTGACGAGGTGGTTCATGAAATTACAATTACAGAAGAACCTGTTGTAATTGACCCGACTGATTATTGGGGAATGGCGGATTACACGGCCATTTATGAGAATGATTTTACCGATAATTCCAATACAGATTGGTCAATTGGTTCAGATACAGATTGGGAGGCCTATATTTCAGACGGAGAATATATTGTTACCAATAGTAGCACAGAGTCTAACCATTATTTCTGGACAAATGCTGAATCGGTTCCTGCTGATAACTTTGATATTGAAATGGAATTCCAGGTTACTTATGACAATGCCAATTATGGTGGAGGGCTTCTATGGAAATTATTGTATAACGAAACAACCAAGCTAATTGATGGTTATTATATATTCAGATTTTCAGGAGGCTATTATAATTACGGAGATTCTCAAAACGGACTTTGGCTAAGTGACTGGGTGAACTATGGCCATGGTAGTGAATCTAATTTATTAACAGTTCGCAAATACCAGGGTAAGTATTATATGTTTATTAATGAGGAATTTTTAGGACAATATGATTCTTCAGGTGAATTTGGCGATAAATTCGGGTTCTTTGTAGGAAAAGAAACCAGTATTAGTGTTACCTGGGTTGGTTTGTGGTCGCTTGGTACCACTACAAAATCGGCAATAGTTGATGCAAATGCCAAAACCAAAAAATCAAAACCAAGAGTTAATGTCGGTGTTGGTAACGGCAAAGGATTTAACCAAAAAGCCATGCCAATCAGGGTACTCGAAAAAAAATAATATTTTGATTCAAATGAAAAAGGTGAGCCCGGGCTCACCTTTTTTTATAATAAATTACTTCCGACATCGGTAAATCAAAATCATCAACCGGTATTTTATCAAAATACTGGAAATCGAAACAAATTCCAATTCTGAAAGCTTTTACAGATTTTAAAAACCGGTCGTAATAACCTCTTCCCCTGCCCATACGGTTTTTATTTTTGTCGAAAGCCATCCCGGGAACAATTATTAAATTAATGCTATCAAAGTCATCAAATACATCAGTTGCCGGTTCTGAAATTCCAAATAAATCACCCGGCCTCATATTCTGCATGCCCTGGTACTGTCTTATTATTAAGTTATCGCCATGAACTGAAGGCAATAATATAATTTTATCTTTCCACCACTTTTCAATAAAATCATGAGTAAAAACTTCATCATCCATCGACCAGTAAGCCAGCACAACTTTTGCCTGTTGAAAATCCATCAGCTTTTCAACTTCATCAAAAATTTGCTTTGATTGTCTGATCATTTCGTCAGTTGAAACAAGCTTTTTTAATGCATTTACCTTTTGACGGAATTCCTTTTTTTCATTTCCCATAGTTTCTGCAATAACCCAACTATTCGGTTCCGGATTAGGGTTTATATTTCGATTCATTAAAGATCATTTGGTAATCAGTGATGTTCATTAATCTAACCAGATCAACTTCGGGATGCCTTTTTAAATAAGAGTTCACTATCTGGTAACCTATCCATTGACCGGTTCGCGATGGAGATTCTTTGGAAAAAGGAGCCGTAAATGGCCCATCATCAATAAAACGCTTAATATCTTTATAGGAAGAGTTAAACAAAAGTTTGTTTTCCACCAGGTACAGCCACATCTGTTTTTCATTTTTCCTGCACCATTTTAACTTCTCAGCCGACATACCCCATTTTACTGAATCGGGTACATCGGGCAACATGGCATCCAAAAACACATGCATTTTTCCGTAATAAACCATTTGGTTCGATAGGTTATCTTTATCCGAATTATACGGAAATTCAGTCGTTCCCCAGGCATACATTACATCCGATGGTATTTTACCGGGATACATATTTTCCCGCAAATACACAGAAGTGCGCAACATAGCGTAATATTTGGAATTGGCTCCAAGATATTTATCAAGGCTGATACTCACAAAACCAGAATCGACCACCAGCGATTGGTTAAAACCCGATATGTGAGTGTAAATATCGGGTATAATTTTATCGGGAAAATAATAATGAAAATGGCGAAAACCATTATTTACTCCTGAATAAAACTTGTTATCAGCAAAAAGTTTTTTAACAGCCTCCGCGGCCTCAGAAATATAGGGATCAGTTAAAAAGAACTGCAGCTTTTCAGCATAATCCAATTGGTTTGTCCCACCAATTTTTAAAATGGCCTCATTGTACAAATCAAAAAACCGGCCATATTTTTTCTCAAAACCGGGGACATAATTCCAAATACTATCCTGGTTTATAGAAAATAATTCCCTGTCGAACCGGTAAAAATTCTGATCAATTTTAACTGATGAAATATCGATATCCCAAGGGTTTGAATGGCATGAAGCCAAAATTAATAATAATGCTAAGAATAAAAAATTTCGGTACTGCAACATAATTTCAACATTTTTTCGTAGTTATTCACAAAGATAAACAGGCTTTTCTATTTTGTTTATCTTTGGCAAGTAAATAAAGCCTAAACATAAACCATGCTTAAAACGATTTACAATGAAGAAAATTGCTTTGATTTTAGTTACCGTTGCCCTTGTATTTAATTCATTTTCACAAAATGTGCGAATGGGACTTACGGCCAGTCCCCAGTTATCGTGGATGAAATCCGATGCAAGCACCATCAGCTCCGATGGAGTACAGGCCGGGTTCAATTTTGGATTGCTTACCGATTTCTTTTTTGCCGACCGGTACAGTTTTTCAACAGGGTTGATGATCAATAATACCGGCGGTACTCTACTTTATAAAGATTCACTGCTTTTTAAAACCAATGACAAGGATTATAATTTACAGGCGGGTTCAAAAATAAAATATAAGATTCAGTACATCGATATTCCCCTGTCGTTCAAAATGGAATCGAACCAAATTGGTTACTTTGTGTATTATGCACAGTTCGGTTTGACCAGTCACGTGCGGGTAGGCGCTTCCGCAGATATTGAAGGCGAAACACTATCAGCCGACTCTACCTTATTGACAACCGTTTCCCTGAGTGGAGCCGGTTGTAAAAATGAAATCAATTTATTTAATGTGAGTTATAATATTGGGGCCGGGGTTAACTATTACTTCTCCAAGAATACCGCCATTACCCTGGGTATTCTTTATACCAACGGATTTATTGATATTACCAATAATACAGATAAATTAATAAAAGATAATGTTTCGCTTCGATGCGTAACGCTGAGAGTTGGAGTTCTGTTCTAGTTATTGGTCTGGAATGAAATCAGAGCAGAATTAGTTTCTCTCTTCGAACAAATACTGAAATTGCTGCCTGCAGGTCGGTCTCTCAGAAGAGAATACTGTTTGTAAAGGTCTATTTAAAAGAAATCTTTAGTATGTTGTAAGCCTGTCTTTATTGTGTTCTCCCCAGGGAGATGGCTACAGCCAAAGGGGGAATAATTATTATCAGAACCAACTTTATGGTATATTTGATCCAAAATAAAAACTGATATAAGTAAAAAAACATTACAATGAAAATTGCCCTCGCACAGCTCAATCTCCATGTTGGAAATTTTGAAAATAATGCCAAAAAAATAATTTCTACGCTTCAAAAAGCTAAAAAACAACAGATTGACCTTGTGGTGTTTTCTGAATTAACAGTGTCTGGCTATCCCCCATTAGATTTACTTGAACAACATGATTATATCACAAAATGTGAACAAACCCTAAATATAATTGCTCAACAATGTATCGGAGTCGCGGCAATTGTCGGATCACCCTCAATAAATCCGTTACCAAAAGGAAAAAAACTTTTTAATGCGGCATTTCTGCTGGCCGATGGAGCCATTCAGAATAAAATTTACAAAACATTATTGCCCACTTACGACATTTTTGACGAATACCGATACTTTGAGCCCAACGATGAATACAAACTCTTTGAATACAAAGGTGAAAAGATTGCCTTAACCATTTGTGAAGATTTATGGGCCAAACAACCTTCAGCCTATATTGGTGCGAAAGGGGCGCTGTACAAAAAATCGCCGATGGACGAACTTATTAAGCTGAAACCCGATTATATAATAAATATAGCCGCTTCGCCATTTTCGTACAACCAGGGAAAGGTGCGTACTCAGGTATTAGTCGATAATGCAGAAAAATACCGGGTCCCCCTGCTTTATGTGAACCAGGTTGGTGCAAATACCGAAATTATCTTCGATGGCGACTCAATGGTTTTAAATGCCAATGGAACTATCATCCATCGTTTAAAAACTTTTGAAGAAGATTACAAAATAATTGACACCGGAGAACTGAAGAGATCGCAGCTAACAGAAGAGAAAAAAACAGATGATAATTACATCGCTAAAATTCATGAGGCCCTGATCCTGGGCATTCGCGATTATTTTGCAAAAACGGGCTTCAAAAAAGCTACACTTGGGCTGAGTGGAGGAATTGACTCCGCCGTGGTTGTTTCATTGGCTGTTGAAGCGTTGGGCAGTGAAAATGTCAGGGTTTTGCTTATGCCATCCAAATATTCATCCGATCATTCCATTACGGATGCCAGGGAACTTGCTGATAACCTTGGAATTCATTACGATATTGTACCGATACAGCCTGTTGTAAATGCTTTTGAAGAAACTTTATCAGAACAATTTAAAGGATTACCGACAGATGTAACTGAAGAAAATATACAGGCCCGCACCCGTGGTATTTTAATGATGGCCATCTCAAATAAATTTGGAAATATATTATTGAATACCAGCAATAAAAGTGAAGCAGCAGTAGGTTACAGCACCCTTTATGGGGATATGAACGGTGGCTTGTCTGTATTGGGTGATGTTTATAAAACCGATGTGTTTAAGTTAGCCCGGTATATTAATCGAAATGGTGAAATAATTCCAGAGAATTCCATTGTCAAACCCCCTTCAGCTGAACTCCGCCCTGATCAGAAAGATTCCGATTCTTTGCCTGAATATGAATTGCTCGATGCCATTTTATTTCAATATATTGAACAAAAACTAAGTGCTTCTGAAATTATTGAACAGGGTTTTGATGCTGAAGTGGTAAATAAAGTATTGCGACTGGTCAACATCAACGAATACAAACGCTTTCAGTTTCCACCCATACTTCGCGTGTCGTCAAAAGCCTTTGGTTTTGGAAGGAATATGCCTTTGGTGGCGAAATATTAATTTCTGGTAAGCAGGTATTTGTTTCTAAAAATAATTGTCATAGATTTGTTCACAATGAAAATAATGAAAACAAATAGCATTCTTTTAGCGGGTATCCTTCTCTTAAATGGAGATTAGCTATCGGTGTGCTATAACTAAAATATTAAATAAGTTCTGACCTCACCGATTTTGGTGGGGTCTTTTTTTTATGATTAAAGTAACTTACATAGCAATCCTCATTCTGGCAATTCTTCTCATTATGAAAAGAACCGGGGATTAATTGCCTTTTTTTATCATATTAATTAAGCCCCATTGATTCACATCATGGGGCATTTTTTTTAAAATTTATAGTTATGAAAACAACACAAGAATTAACAGTTTCAAAATTTTCAGATCGTATTAATCAGGTTCCACGATCATTTCTCAGAGATATTCTGGAAGCTGCTGTATCACCTGATGTAATTTCTTTTGCCGGTGGTTTACCCAATAAACAGTTTTTTCCGGTATCTGAATTAGCAGAAAGCACTGCCCGGGTACTAATGAATAATCCTTCAGAAGCACTTCAATATAGTATTACTAAGGGACTCCCTCAATTACGTGAGCTAATAGCAGATTTTTATAAAAACCAGGGTTTACAATTAAATATCAATAATATATTAATCACAACCGGATCGCAACAGGCACTTGATTTAATTGGCAAAGTATTCATTAACCGTCATGATAAAGTAATAATGGAAGAACCATCCTATCTGGGGTCCATCCAGGCATTTTCAATGTATAAGCCTGAATTTATTTCCATTAACCTTGAAAATGATGGTATCAATCCCTTTGACTGGATAAATGCAATACAATACCATAACCCTAAGCTGACCTATATGATCCCAAATTTTCAGAATCCAACCGGTACTACCTACTCATTGTTAAAACGCAAAACAGTAGGTGAAAAAGCCAAAGAATTAAACACTTTAATTGTTGAAGACGATCCTTATAGTATGATACGATTTTCAGGTGACCCCCTTCCAAACATTTACAAATATGCTCCCGAAAATACACTTCTCTTAGGATCATTTTCGAAAATAGTAGTCCCCGGGTTTCGCTTGGGTTGGATTGTTGGGTCTGCCCATTATATTGAAAAACTTGAATTGGCAAAACAGGCTACCGATCTTCACACTGATGTTTTTGCCCAACACATAATTATGGATTATCTGAAAAATAATGATTTAAAAAAACACCTAAAAAAAATAACAGAAAATTATAGAATACAAGCTAACCAAATGTTCCTGTCACTTCATACCTATTTGCCGAATAACTTTAAGTTTACAGTCCCCCAGGGAGGAATGTTTTGTTGGTTAGAAATGCCCGATGGGTTTTCATCGATGAAACTATTCGAAAAAGCCAAAAGTAAAGGAGTTATTTTTGTCCCAGGGGTACCATTTTATGCCAATTCAGCTAAAGAAAATACTGCAAGATTAAATTTTTCATGCAGCACACCAGAAATTATAAATAAGGGAGTTAAAAGACTGGCAGAATCTGTTAATGAATTACTCCAATAACGTGAGTTTTAGAAAAAATTATTTGCCCGGACAAAAGACCGGGCAAATAATATGATGATCCGGAATAGATTCTACAAATTGATTTTTTACTTAATAATAATTCTTTCAACAGCTATTCTATTATCAAGAACAACTTTTAACAAATAAATTCCTTGTGGATAGTCAGAAACATCAACCCTGATAGTTCCTTTTTCTTTAATACCATCACGGGTATATATTAACTTACCTGCTATATTATAAATAACCATTGAACTAATTACAGAATTATAGGTAATATTCAGCTCTTTATGGGCAGGATTCGGATAAATACTAATACAAGCCTGGTCTTCGGATTGGATTCCCACTGTTTTTAATACCACATCTTCAGTCACATCGCTTCCATTTACATTAACCTCACCGGTAGTTTCCAGGTATCCATCTGCTTTTACATCATAACTATATGTTCCATTTTCAATACCGGTAATTATAACTGAACCTGAGTTAGTTACGGTATAGTCGGTACTGTTAAAAGTAATTGTAGCATTTGTAACCTGATTAAGCCCATCGGTCACGTTAAAAGTGACTGAATAAGTTAAAATTACCGGCGAAAGGGTAACATTCTCAGTGACATTTGAATCTGTCAAAGTTATGGTTCCGATTACGTCTTCGTAATTGTCTTTACTAACTTTATAGGCAATAGAACCGGACGGCAATAATCCGTTTATTACGGTCTGACCATTGGCATCAGTGGTTGCCGTATAACCAGGTAAATTTACAGTAGCTCCTTTTATGGCTGTGGTTCCATCGGTTACAGTAAATGTAACAGAGTATGTTGCTGTGGGCTCCAGCAATAGGGCTGATCCAAATACAGAAACATCATTCCATTGATTATCGGTATTCGAATTCCAGAATTGTTGCTGAGTTCTTCCTCCAACTTCACCCGTTGTATTATCCGCTATCTGTATATCAAACCTAAAATTACTACCATTAAAATTGCCACTTTCCTTTAAAACAGAAATGGGAAATGACATTTCCTGAATATAGGTAGTACCTATATCTTTAACCGCATAACCAAACTGACTGGAAACTGAATCAACATTTTGGCTACCATCAATATATTCATTCGTTTCACTGGCTCGCTGGAACCTGATTTGCCAGTCGCCATTGTCAGGCAGGTATGATTCAGGTGCATTACCTGACGGCGTATGCATTGAAAAAAATACTTCGCTGCAATCTCTTTCATAAGAATTGGTCATTGTAGTGTCTTCGTTGTGGGGCGTAGCATCATTAGTTATAACAACCAAATAAATGTTGTTTGCATTGTGGGCAATCTGAAACTTACTGCTCATAGCTGAAGTAGTGTTACCCGGCTTTGTCTGATCAATGCTAATCCATGTATCTCCCCATGGATCATTAGCATCAATAATACCATCAATAATGGGTGCATTGGCATAAGCAACATTTAATTTATTTAAAGAAATCAAAGTCAGGTCTTTATTAACATTTGAATTGGTCACCGTTATAGTTCCCGAAACATCTTCATAACCAAATTTACTAACTGTATACCCAATAGAACTGGTTGGGAAGACCCCATTTATTACAGCCTGACCATTGGCATCTGTTGATAAAGATTTATAACCTTCTAATTTTATTAAAGCCCCATTTATTGCCACGGTCCCATCAGTTACAGTTCCAGAATTGTTGCTGAGTTCTTCCCGCAGCTGCGCCTGTTGTATTATCCGCAGCCTGAATATCAAATCTGAAATTCTTGCCGTCAAAATCGCCACTTTCCTTTAAAACAGAAATTGGGAATGACATTTCCTGAACATAGGTGGTGCCAATATCTTTTACCGCATATCCAAATTGATTATAAACTGCTGCGACATTGGAACTACCATCTATATAGTTACCATTTTCATCGGCTCGCTGGAACCTGATCTGCCAGTCACCATTGTCAGTAAGGTATGGTTCAGGAACATCGCCGGATGGTGTGTGCATTGAAAAATATATTTCACTGCAATCCCTTTCATAAGAATTAGCTATAGAAGCTTCGCTATGTGGCGTAGCATCATCAGTCACAACAACTAAATAAATGTTATTGGCATCGTGAGCAATCTGAAATTTACTCGTTAAAGCAGAGGTAGTACTATTTAATCCATAAGCCTCCAAACTAATCCAATTGCTCCCCCAAGGATCGTTGCCATCTACAATACCATCCAAAACCGGGGCGTTAACCAAAGGAACATGTACTATTTGATTTGAATGCCTCATCGTCAGGTTCTCGATTACATCTGAATTGATAACAGCAATCGTTCCAACGGCATCTTCGTAACTATCTTTTTTTATAGTATAAGCAATCGATTTGGCAGGAATTACCCCGCTGATAAGTGCCACACCATTTACATCAGTAATTACTTCATTATAACCATCTAATTTTACAGTTGCCCCGGTAATCCCTGTGACCCCATTTGTTATGTTGAATGTAACAGAATAGGTCGCTAATGGATTCTCCAGTTTAGCCGCACCAAATGCAGATACATCATTCCATTGATTATCCGTATTTGAGTTCCAGAATTGCTGCTGAGTCCTTCCCCCGGAAGCACCCGTTGTATTATCTGCAGCCTGAAGATCAAATCTAAAATTTATACCATCAAAATTGCCATTTTCCTTCAAAACAGAAATGGGGAAAGACATTTCCTGAACATAGGTGGTACCAATATCTTTTACTGCATATCCAAACTTATCTGCAGCAGCCTGTGCATTGTTACTTCCATCTATATAATTACCAGTTTCACTGGCCCGCTGAAACCTGATTTGCCAGTCTCCATTGTCAACCAGGTATGGTTCAGGAACATCACCGGATGGAGTATGCATTGAAAAAAAAACTTCACTGCAATCTCTTTCATAAGAATTAGGTATGGCAAGAGCTTCGTTATGTGGCGTAGCATCATCAGTTACAACAACTAAATAAATGTTACTGGCATCGTAAGCAATTTGAAACTTACTGCTCAAATTAGAGGTAGTACTGTTTAATCCATAAGCATCCATACTAATCCAGGTGCTCCCCCAGGGATCATTAGCATCTATAACTCCATCAATAACGGGTGCAGTTGTAAAAGGAACATTTAATTGAGCTCTGCAAAGAAAACCAAATGTTAATACAATTAAAACTAAAGTAATTTTTTTCATGAGTTTAAATTTTAATAGCTGTTTAATAGAACTAAATTGCCAAATCTTTATAACCTAATAAAAATCCAGCCATATTTTTACTTGAAATTACTAGTTAATCGAAAATCTAATATTTATATTGGCATATGCAGGCTGATTCTTTAATGTTTAAAATTAACAATAAAATCATTTTAAATGAATCCTTACTTAATTGCAATTCTTACCACAGTTATTTTATTACCAGAAACTGCCTTTAGTAAATATATTCCTTGCGGATAATCAGAAACATCAATCATGGCCGTTCCTTTGTCATTTATATCATCACGAGTATATATTATTTTACCTGTCAAATTATAGATAACCATTGCACTAATTACAGAATTGTAGGTAATATATAGTTCTTTATCGGCAGGGTTCGGATAAATATTGATAAGAACCTGGTTTTCGGATTGGATTTCCACCGTTTTTAATACAACGTCTTCCGACACATCGCTTCCGCTTACTATAACTTCTCCTGTAGTTTCAAGGTATCCATCGGCTTTAACATCATAACCATATATTCCATCTTCAATACCTGTAATTATAACTGAACCTTCATTAGTTACGGTATAGTCAGTACTATCAAAAGTAATTGTAGCATTTGGTATTGGATTGGCTCCATCGGTCACGTTAAAAGTTACTGAATGTGTTAAAACTACAGCCGTAAGAGTAACTTTTTCTGTCACGTCCCTTCCTGCCACAGTAACTGAACCTGTAGCTGAATTATATCCGTCAAAAACCACTGAATAGGTATATACACCGTCTTTAACATCAGCAATTTTCACGCTACCATTAACATCCGATGTATAGGTACTATCCACAAATGTCACCTTAGCACCTGCAAGCGCATTAGTACCATCGGTGATGTTAAAATTGACCGTATAAGTCATAATTATTGCAGACAGGTTAACATTTTCTGTAACATTGGCCCCTTTTACCGTAACACTGCCAGAAACACTGGTAAACCCGGCTGCTGCAACTGTGTAGGCATAGGTTCCATTTTTAACTCCGGTAATAGTAGTAACATCCATTTTATTAGTTGTTCCGTTAAATGTGATAATTACTCCCGGAATTGATTTTGCAATACTATTTACATTGAATGTTACCGAATAAACAGATTCAACCATGATAATATTGATGGTTTTATCACTCGTTATGGTAGCCGACTTGTTTGTAATGCTGTCGTAACCAGTTGCTGTAACTGCATATACATAAGCTTTAGGCAGGACTTTTGTTATTGCCAGAACACCGGTAGTATCTACATCATAATCAGTCCCGCCAAAATTGACTTTTGCCCCTTTTACAGGATTTGTCCCATCGGTCACATTGAATGTCACGGTGTAGGTCGTCAGGTTCATGGCCACATTCTCAGTTACATCGGAATTGGTTACCGATACGGTTCCGATGGCATCATCGTAAGTAGCTTTGCTTATGGTATATGCAATGGTATCGGCTGGTATTACCCCGCTGAATACGACTTGACCGGCAGCATCGGTGGTATCATTGCCATAACCTGTTAATTTCACAACAGCGCCTTCAATGGCATTGGCTCCATCGGTCACCGTAAAGGTAACAGAATAGGTTTTTCCTATATTCACGCTTTGACTTACATCAGCATTGGTTACCGTTACGGTTCCGATGGCATCCTCGTAACCAGCCATGCTTACCGTATATGCGATAGAATCACCTGGCAATACACCACTTATTACTGCCTGGCCATTGGCATTCGTTGTTTTCGCGGTATAACCCGCCAGAGTTACTGTTGCACCCTGGATAGCAGTCGTTCCATCGGTAACGGTATATGTCACTGCATAAGTGGTAAGGTTCAAGGTTACATTTTCACTCACATTGGAACTTGTTACCGATATTGTTCCTGAGGCAGTATTATATGCAGCTTTGCTTACACTATAAGCTATTGAGTTTGCAGGTACTACCCCGCTGACTACTGCCATGCCGCTAGCATCTGTAGTTACAGCACCGTAACCGGCAAGAGTCACTGTTGCTCCCTGGATGGCAGTAGTACCATCTGTCACAGTAAAGGTCACGGCATAAGTTATGAGATTCAAAGTAACATCCTGACTTACATCAGTACTTGTTACGGTTACTGTTCCTGTAGAATTGTTGTATGTTGCTTTACTAATAGTGTAAGATATATTGCCAGGTATTACACTATTGAATGTAGCATGACCACTTGAATTTGTTATAACATCACCATAACCTGATAAGCTCACCGTAGCCCCTTGAATAGCATGGGTTCCATCAGTCACATTAAACACAACATTATAAACCGGATCGGTTGAAATTACCGCGCTGCCACTGGCTGCAGATGCATTTTGAGTGCTTGATGATTTATAACGCTGGGTAAAGCTATAGACTGTACCTGGGGTTAAGGCGGTGAATGTTGTTCCTGAAACCCAGGTTCCTCCGTTAATACTATATTCACATCCACTTACAGAAGCTATAGTTATACTATTAATTGTTTTACTAACAAGAGCGGGAACAACAGGTGCAGCCTGATCAGCTTTGGTTACCGCAGGTATAAGTGAACTTGTTTTTGTACCGGTTTCAATGGTGCTTGAAACTACAACAGAAATGGATGTGCCAATGTCATCAACAGTAAGTGTATATGTTGATGAGGTTGCTCCTGTAATAGCTATTCCTCCTCTTTTCCATTGATAATTCAACGTACCTGTATTATTTGTGATCCCACTGATGTTTGCAGTTAGTACTTCACCAAATTGAGGTGTGCCGTCTTGTGTAACAGCCACTGTCCCCTGTAAAGCATTTGGATTTGTAGTTACTGCCAAGGCACCACTTGCCGGCGAGGCATTTTGAGTGGTAGTTGCTTTAATCCTTTGGTAAAAACTATAAGAAGTATTTGCTGTGAGTCCGGTAAAATCACCAGTAGTTTGCCAAATGGTACCGTCAATAGAATACTCATTTCCAGATGTAGTAGTTAGATATACAGCCGTATTGGTTTTGCTTACCAAAACCGGTGCTAAAGGAGCTGTTTGATCGGCTTTGCTAATGGGTGCGGTTTGAGCACTTGAAACACTACCGGTTTGCTGGTCACTATTCACCTCAACAGAAATATTGGTGGCAATATCGCTTTCAACCAAAGTATAAGTAGTGTATGAGGTACCTGTTGCCCCACTAATCGCAGAACCATTGCGCTTCCACTGATACGACAAGGTTCCTGTATTATTGGTAATTCCACTTGCATCAGCTGTTAGTATTTGGCCGTACACAGTTGTTCCCGTAATTGCAACAGTACCTGTTAAGTCTGTACCCAGCGCAGCATCGGTAGTTACAGCCAATGAGCTGCTTGAACCGGAGGCAAAATAGATATTCGATTCAGCATATCTTTGATACAAAGTATAGTCTGTACTTGCTGATAATGCTGTAAACTCAGGAGATTGTTGCCAGGAACTTCCATTATCAATTGAATATTCACAACCCGTCACAGTATTTAAAACAATGGAATTGTTTGTTTTTCCTGATAAGGTTGGAGTGTCCGGAGCAGATTGATCGGCTTTTATTACGGTGCCTGTAGGTGTGCTTGTAACAGTTCCGGTTTGTTCTGAACTGCTTACCACCAATGTTATAGTAGCCTCTATATCATATACAGTCAGGGTATAGGTTGATGAAGTTGCGTTGGCAATATTTACACCACCCCTTTTCCATTGATATGATAAAGTACCGGTATTATTGGTTATTCCACTAACATCTACAGTTAAAGTTTCTCCATACTGAGGTGTCCCATCATCCGTAATTGTTACTGTTCCCGCCAATGGTGAACCGTCAGTTTTTACCAGTAAGGCATTACTTGCAGCTGAAGCTTTATTTGTAGCTGTTTCTGCCATACGTTGCGTTAAGCTGTATTGAGTAGCCTGGTTTAAACCTGTAAATTCAACAGTACTTGTCCAGGCACCACCGTTTATAGAATACTCAGCACCTGCAAGAGTATTAAGCGTTATTGAATTGTCAGTTTTACCTGCTAACGTAGGTACAGCCGGTTTTGCCTGATTTCCTTTCTGTACTATGCCTGTTTCACTACTGGTCAAACTTCCAGACTGAACACTGCTTGACACCTCAATTGTAATGGTTTCACCAATATCATCAAGAACCAGTTTGTATTCTGACTGGGTTGCACCAACAATATCTGACCCGTTACGCACCCATTGATAACTTAAGCTACCTGTATTATTTGTGATACCACTTTTGTCAACCGTCAGGGTTTCACCATATTGTGGTGTGCCGTCATCAATAATGGCAACAGTGCCGTCAAGTAACATTACCGAAACACTGACATCTTTAGTGATATTGGCTCCGCTTATGGTAATCGAACCAGTTTCATCATTATAGTGCTCTTCAGAAATGGTATAACTATAGGTCCAATTCACCAGATTTGTAACTGCAACCGTACCATTAGCATCCGTAGTGTAGTTGAGGCCCTCCACATTAACTGAAGCGCCTGCAACTGGATCACCTGTCTCATTTTTAACATTGAATGTAGCGGTATATACTGATGCAACTATGGCTTGCATTGTAACCGTTTTATTGATAGCAGAACCTGCAATGGTAATAGTCCCAATGCTGTTTTCAAAACCGCTTGCCAATACGGTAAAGCCATAAGTCCCATTTTTAAAACCGCTCACAGTAACCGCACCGCTTGCGTCGGTTGTATAATTACTTCCTGAAATGCTTACCGTAGCCCCTGATATTGCACTGCTCCCATCAGAAACCCGGAAAGTAGCATTGAATGTCGGTACTGAAGTTGGTATCATTAGTACTTCCTCTGAAGCATCAGCATCAGTAATTACAACATCAGCCGAAGATGTGTAGCTATTATAACCTGTTGCATCTACCGTATAATTATAGGTGCCGGCTGGTAAAGCTACTGTACCTGAACCGTCAGTTGTAAGAACACTGGCAACTTGAGTTGTACCATCAAATACTGTTACTGTAGCATCATTAATATATGCACCATTATCGGTTACAATAAATTCCAAATTGAATTTCGAAGCAACAAGCGCCTGCGTAATACTTGTAGTCCCACTTACGGTAAATGCCTTGGGGGATATATTTTCGTATCCCTGGGCACTGACACTATAGGTATAATTTCCATCATTAAGATTGGTTGTTGTGTGTCCTGAAGCATCGGTCGGGGTCAAACTCATACCACCTGCTGTTACAACCGCCCCACTAACCGGGTTTGTTCCGTCGGTAATTGTAAATGTAACCGCACGTTCCGTTGGTGATGTAACTGTGATGTAATTATTTTTTGTGATAGTTTTACTATAGTCTCCGTATTTGGCTGTTAAACTTACATTATAATATCCTGCATCTGCATAAACATGCTGTGGGTTTTCCAGTTTGCTTGCACCGCCATCACCAAAATTCCACAAATAAGAATCTGCTCCTGTGGAATTATTTGTAAAATTAACAGTCAAAGGTACTTCCCCGGTAGTTTGATCTGCAGAAAAATCTGCTGATAAACCGTCGGTACCGGCTGCACTAACATCAATTGAACCCGTTCCTTCTGTTGCATCACTGGTAATTCCAATGGTCCCGGAATAGTCACTTATCGCACCGGGGACAAAAGTCAACGTTACTTCCTTGCCAGTACCTGAAGATATTACAAAAGGAGTTACCACATCGCTGCTAAATACAGCATCGGGTAAGGTAATCCCGCTTACGGTAAGATCGGCTGTGCCAGTATTTGAAATGGTGAATGTTTTTATGGCTGTTTCGCCATCGGGTATATTGCCAAAGGCCAGATCACCAGCGAGTTCAATTTTGCTCCCGGCCCCGGTTCCTGAAACAGAAATAGTATTGGTACCAGCATTAAAATTACCAGTTACTGATATATCACCAGAATAAAAATCAGCTGCTGTTGGTGTAAATGTTATGGTTGCTGTTACCGGTGAAACTTTCGTAATAGTAATATCCCCAGAGCTAAAATCCAGATCATGGGTAAATGCTGCATTTGGCATTACCAGGCTGCTAATGGCAAAATCATAATTGGTGGGGTTTGCAATAGTCAACGTTGCGGTTGCCGGAGAACCAATGGTCACAGTCCCAAAGTCCAGCGTTCCTGATAAAGTAATTTCACTTCCATCGCCAATACCACCTACCGTAACTGATTTATTGGTTATTGCGGTTGCATCGCTTAAAACCTCAATAGTAACCCCTGAATAAGTTTTTACTTCGTTTGGGGCAAAGGTAATGTTAACATCATGGCTTCCGCCTGCCGGAATAAGTCCTGTAAAATCCGCTGAAAAATCAGGGTCGGAAATAGTATAACCGGTAATATTTAATGGGGCATTACCTGTATTATTGATAGTCAGGGTTTGAGTGCTTGTATAGCCGGCTTCAACGATTCCGAAATCAGTGTTTGAAATAGCAACATCTATCACACGGGTTGGCGCAACTCCGGTTCCTGAAACTGTAAGGGTTGTATAGCTCCCAGAAAAATTACCATAAACTTCAATGTAGCCATTATAAAAAGACTGGCTTATGGGAGTAAAATCTATATTTAAATTAATGCTTGCACCGGGTGACAGGTTTCTTTCAATCCAATAATACGTATTACCATTCACATAGAATCCATAAGGGGTATATAGGTCTCCTATGTAAAATGCAGTATTACCGGTATTGGTTAAAGTTAGTGTTTTAGTAGAAGAATTTCCAACGGCTACATTGCCAAAATCAGTACTTGTCATAGATAATTCCAGGGTTTGAGTAATAGCAATCCCAGTAGCAGTATATGCTATAGAACTGGTGCCCCCTGTTGCATTACTGCTTACTGTAATATTTCCATCGTAAGATTGTACATTATAGGGTTCGAAGGTAACATTAACTGTTTCCGATGAACCTGCCCCTACTGTTATAGGATAGGTTGCATTTACATATATATCACTATAAGGCATTGCAATGCCGGAAATACTTAAATCGCTGTTACCGCTGTTGCTGATGGTTAAGGTTTTAGTTGTTGTGGTTGCTAAAGGTTGATCACCAAAAGCCAGATCGCCACTTAAAGCAATTATCGCGGTATTGGCATTATTACCTGTTCCCGTTACTGAAATAACTTCATTGGTACCGGTATTATTTACAAACGCTATGCTGCCAGTTTCTGTTCCTTCAACCGTGGGTATAAAATAACCCAAAAAAGTCTTGTTACTGAAAGGAGCAATGGTATCCGGAGTATTAATATCAATGGAAAATACTGTGTTAATAATATTTACACTCGTTATAATAAGAGAATCACATCCTGCATTGCTCAACGTAAATTGAGCGTCCCTGCTGCTTCCAACAAATTCTTCACCAAAATCAATAGAATTTGCTGATGCAGAAATCTCCGGGTTGCCAGATACAGTTAATGTGCTGGTAATGGTATCAGTGGGGGTAACGGGGTCGTTGCTGTTTACCACAATATAAGCCGTATGATCTCCGGATTTTAAACCGTAAGAATCATATGTAACGTTTATGTCCTGTGTGCCATTAGCTGATGCAACAGTCCCTGATTGAACATCCAATGATATATAATTCTTTACACTGGTACTTACAGCATTAGCTAATATCCGATCAAAACCCGTATTGCTGATATAAAAGTTATATCCGATAATTATGGCTTTACCCAGACCAATATTACGGTAAATTACATTACTACCCCATTGTGCTTCCACTAAACTAATTGCATCACTGTTATTAATGGTATAAAAAAATGTCTTATAAACTGCCTGGAAGGTAGATGGCATCCCATCCATTAATGGGTCACTTAAATCATTAACGGTCAAAGTATATCCACTATATTGCCAGCTATTAAAAGAACCATTAAATAATCCAGTATTAAAAATTTTATCGCTGGCTTCGGAACCGCAGAAAACAACTGTCCCACCGCTGTTTGCAAAATTTTGCAAAACATTTGTAAAACCGGTAAATACGGACGATGCAACACCAACATAATCTGCCTGACCTGAAATAAGCAATACATCTTTACCCGATAATGCTTTTTCAAGTTCCCCGGCATCCTCTGTATTTGTCTCTGTTAAATTATATTTATTAAAATACCTGTTAATGGAACTTAAAGCATTGGCATACTGTGTGGTATTGATACCTGCCGTATAGGCCAATAGTTCAACCGTATCGACAACTTCCAGGTTATATTGCAGGTCGTTATTGCCACTGTTTGTGATTGTAAATGATTGTGAAGTTGTCACTCCACATGATGAAGCTGTTGCAGCAATGGAATGGGTACTTAAATCAGCCACCGGACTGCCAATACCGGCTCCAGTCAGGGTTATCTGCTTATTTCCAACATTACTTTCGATGGTTAAAGTACTATTGACTATACCTTCAGCTATTGGGTTAAAACTAATCTCAAACTTTGAAGAATCATCTGGGGCAATTTTCATTGTGGTTGAAAAAACCGGTTCAAATACACTATTTGAACTAGTTGCATTTACAACTTCAAGAGTATCACATCCCTCATTTTTTATATAAATACTTTTAGTTTTTGTGCCGTTAATCATCACTTCATTAAAGGCAAGCTGGGATTTGTTAATAATAATTTCAGGACTGCCATTAACAATAAATAAGCTGTGAATTGTGTCTAAAAGAGCCAATGGGTCGTTGGAATTTACTATTATATCTATTGGGTAATTATCTGTCAGAAGATTTGATGCGTCAAAGTTCGCATCAACAGTAATCTGACCATCGGGTGCAATTGTGCCTGAATTTGGTGAAAAGGTAATTATTCTGGAAGATAGGTTTTTCGGGCCAACATAAACATCATCAATTTCAACCCCGTTAGAGCTAACCGAACCATCTGATGTAAATTGAAAGCGAACCCTAATTTTATCACCTTTTTTGACCATGGATGATAGATCAAGAACTCTTTCATCCCAGAAATAATACCCATTTACAGATTCAATAGTTGTCCAACCATTATTATTTATATTAACCTGCGTATTTAAATAATCGCAGCAACTTTCCATATCGCGATAAAGCCAATAAGATAAAATATATTTTTCAGCGCTAATTACATTAATTTCATCTTTTGTCTCAATGGAGTAATCCCAATTATTATCATAATTTGTACCAGGGCTTTCGGAAATGGAATAACTGCCTGAATGTGAATTTGTTGAAAGCCCCCAACTACCTGTATAAGACCATTTTGAAAGACCATGTTCAAAATCGTCGGAAAATTGTGTACTAAAATACGATAGATTAAAATCCAGGTCTGTGCAACCATTGTTACTAATAGTAATTTGCTTTGTTACGCTACCCCCGCATTCGTCAACCTTTGCGGTAAAAGAACCCGGACTAAAATTGATTACCGGGGCACCAGTGCCCGTCCCACTTAAACTAAGCTGTTGATTACCTGCATTAGTTTCCACAATCAGGTTTTCAGTGTAAGAAGTAGCTGATAGGGATGTAAATTCTATGTCGATTTTGACCGAATCGAACGGGGCAACTTTTGATATTGAACTGCCCAGAGAAAATACCGTGTTTGTAAATGTCAAGTTACTAACTTCAAGGGTATCGCAACCCGTATTATTTATATAAAAAGATTTTGTTTCAGAGCCATTCACTTTTTCATTATCAAAATTGATGGAATGGGTTGATAACGAAAGAGCAGGCTCTCCTTCAATAATAAGCTTACATATTAAGTTATCTGTATTATTATCAGGATCGTTCGATACTATTTTTAGTTTTTCCAAATGCGAACCTGAAACCAAACCTACAGTATAAAATTGAACTTCGATATTCTGAGAACCTGTACCACTAATTGTTCCAGCAGTTTTGGACAGGGCAATAAATCTAGGTGCATTAAACGATACTGCATTAGCCATTATTTTATTAAAACCGATATTGTCAGAACTGTTATAATTATAACCTATTAGTATGGCTTTACCTTTTCCGACTTTTCGGTATGTAACCACATCTCCCCAATTATTTCCAACCAATGAAATTGCATCACTATTATTTATTTGATAATTAAAGGTTCGATCACTTGAGATAAATGTCGCATCAATACCTGCCAATAATGGACTATTTATGTCAAAACAGTTTAGAGGGGTTCCCCCGTAATCATAATTATTTATATTACCACTAAATAACCCGGTATTAAATATTTTGGTACTCGCACCTGTTCCACAGAAAATAACTTCACCTCCATTGTTAACAAAATTCTGTAAAACAGGCGCAAAACCCGTAAACACATTGTTAGATATACCATTAATGCTCTGACGTTGACCTGCCACCAAAAATACATCTTTGTCTTTTAAGGCATCCTGTAATTCGAGGGCATCTTGTGTATTTATCTCCGTTATGTGGTAATCGATAAAGGTTTCACTGATTGCATATATTGCATTGTTGTACTGGTTGGTATTAACCCCGGCAGTAAGTGCTAGTACTTCCACATGTGGATGAATCTCATATTCCAGATTTCCGTTACCATTATTATTAATAGTAAAATATTTGCTCTTAGTCCCACCACATGAGGTGATTAAAGCTGTAAGGGTATCAGCATCAACACTCATAACTGGCGGTACCGAACCCTGTGCCGTAAAAGTGACACTTGTATTGCCAGCCACTGTCTCTCCAAAATTTAGTGTTACTTTATCATTATAGGAACCTAATTTTGAAGGCGTTAATGTAATATTTATGGTCTGTGTAGAAAATGCGTCTATGGTTCCGCTTGTCCAATCCGCTAAAAAATCGGAAGGAAGCGTCAGCGATGATACTGTTAAATTATTAGGGCTGCTGTTATAAACTTTTAATGCTAAAGTTTTACTACCCCCTGCCGGGATGCTGCCATAATTAACGTCAGTTTCAGATAATACAACCACTGGATTGGCAAAAATAGCATTATAACCATAATTTACATTTGAAATTACACTTCCTGCAGTATAGGTGCTGCCATTATCATCCTGCCAGTAATTTAATGTAGTACCGGAAACTGTTGGATTTGGAAAAATAATGCCGGCCAAACTCCCATTTGATGCAAAAGTATATGGAGCAATGCTTAGTAATGTATTTGGCAAATCAACGCTGGTTAAACCCTTATTTTGGAAAATACCCGATGAGGAACCCCTGGCAACACCAATTACTGTTTGGCCATCAAGCTTTTCCGGAATTATAATATCCTTAAAGGTAAAATCATAATTGCAACTGGTTATAAAACCATTTTTTACAACCACATCGTCATCAGTTAAAGTATAATTAATTTTAGCCTTGTATGAAATATAAAAATTTGTAACCGTCTCATCACCTGCATGTTGATTGTTGTTACCATCAATCCAGTATTTAAAACCCGGATAGGCAGGGGTGGGTAAATTAAATTGAGTAATATTATTATATGCAAACGCATAACTGCCAATATTATACAGGTTGGTACATGCACTTAAATCAACACTGTTAACATTATAATTAAAAGCAAATGTATATCTTCCAATATATTGAATTGATGCAGGGAGAAGCACACCTGCATTATTATTATTATTTTCAAAGGAGTAGTCACCTATAATTTTTAAACTTGTACAATAGCTTAAATCAATATTTGTAATATTATTCGAACTAAAAGCATTTTCTCCAATTTCAGTAAGGTTGGTACAATTACTAAAATCGACATTTAAGTTGGTATTATGGTAAAAGGCAGAGTTATTTATCTTTTCGACAGACGAAGGTAATTGTACACTGGTAATCCCCTTTTCCTGAAAAACGCCGGGATAATTTCCGTCACTTATCTGGGTAACAGTCTGGCCATCCAGTACGTCAGGAATTTTAATATCGGTATATTCAAAATTATAACTGCAACTGACAATAGTTCCATTGAAAGCTACCACATCATTATCTGTCAATGTATAAGGAACATAATACCGCACTCCCAGGTTTGATACAGTTGCACCACCAGCGAATTCATTTCCTGAACCATCTTTCCAACCATTAAAATTTGGGTTTGTAGGTGTTGGCAATACAAAGCTGGCAAGCGTTCCGTCAGCAAAGGCTAATTCCCCAATATAAATTAAACTCGTGCATCCACTCAGATCAATGGAAGCTAAATTTGAGTTTTTATCAAAAGCCCCTCTTTCTATTTTCTTTAATCCGGTTGATAATGCAAGATTAGTTAGGTTGTTATTTGAAAAACAAGCCTGCCGGAGTATTACAACCGAATTGGGTAAGGCTAAACTCTCTATCGAATTATGTGCAAAAGAAGCCTGGCCTAATTCTGTAATAGTTGAAGGCAAAACAACACTTGTAATACCTTTTCCATAAAACGCTTCATAGCCGGTTGAAGTGACAGTCTGTCCGTCCAATGTCGAAGGAATAATAATCTTTGTCAAATCAAAGTTATAGGAACAGCTTACAATTTGCCCGTTTGTAACCGTAACATCCGCATCTGTCAAAGTATGAACATCGGTGGTGTTAACCGTTACCGGAACATCGGCAGCAACAACTGAAACTGTATTTTCAACTGTTTCAAATCCGCTGCCTGAAACAGTATAAGCAATATTATCAGCCGGCAGAACAGTACTAAAGCTTAACTGTCCGTTTGAATCTGTCGTGCCTTGTCCATAACCATCAAGCTCAACCCGGGCACCCGTTATTGGATTGCTATTTACATCGTTTACAGTAAAATTGACACTATGGGTAGTAGCATGGGTACCGATAAGAATCCTGTTTAATGTGAAATTTCCGTTTGAACTTAAAATAGTACCTGTTGCATCGTTGTAATTGGTTAAACTAACAGTATAATCTAATTGAGGAATTTGATTGGTATAATCAAATGTAACTTTACCATTGCCATCAGTGACTCCTGAATTGCTATCGCTTAGGGTTACCGTTGCTCCGGCAACCGGGCTGCTTCCATCAGTAACCACCAAAGTTAAAGTACAGGTGGTTTCCAACATAGCCGAACCCAAAACAGTAACATCGTGCCATTGATCATCCGAATTTGAATTCCAGTATTGAAGTTGTGTGCGACCGCTTGATGTACCGGTTGTATTATCATCAGCCTCAATATCAAATCTAAAACTAGAGCCGTCAAAATCACCGTTTTCCTTTAAAACTGAAATTGGGAAAGCCATCTCCTGTATATAGGAATTACCATCATCAACAACCGCATACTGAAACTGATTTGCAACAGATAATACGTTGCTACTGCCGTCAATATAGGTACCTGTTTCACTGTATCTTTGAAACCTTATTTGCCAATCACCCTGATCTGCTTGGTAAACTTCAGGATACTCTCCGGTTGGTGAGTGCATTGAAAAATATACTTGAGTATTGTCTTTTTCATAAGGGTTATTAATGGTAATTTCGTTGTGAGGCGTAGCATCATTAGTCATTAAGGCAATATATATATTATCAGCGTCGTGAGCTATCTGAAATTTGCTACTCATTGCTGATGTGGAGTTAGTTGGTCTGGCATTATCAATGTTTATCCATGTGCTACCCCATGGATCATTACCATCAATAACACCGTCAATAACCGGTGCATTCACCATAGGGACAATTATTGACTTATAAGGTGCCATTGTCACGTTTTCACTTATATCTGAATTGGTGACTGTTACCGTACCCGTCACTATATCATATAATGCTTTATGTATTGAATAAGCTATAGAATAGCCTTCATATACACCACTTATTAATGCCTGCCCGTTGGCATCTGTTGTCGCCGTACCATAACCTGTCAGGTTTACATCAGCCCCAGCTATAGGATTAATCCCATCCGTTACATTAAAGGTAACTGTATAGCTCGGTATCAGTGTAAGAGTTTCATCTACAGTTATGTTGGAATTGGACACTGCTACTGTTCCAGATTTCTTGTAATAATCAGCTTTAGTTATAGTAAAAGCTATAGAAGTTCCTGGGAAAACACCATTTATCGTGGCCTGACCATTTGCATCTGTAGCCACAGTATAACCTGCCAACTTTACACTGGCTCCCTCAACAGTATTGGTTCCATCAGTTACAGTAAATGTAACTGTGTAGGTAGTGTTTGAATTCTCTAATACACCCTGCCCAAGTACCGATACATCATTCCATTGATTATCAGAACCTGAATACCAAAACTGTTGTTGAGTTCTTGTTGACCCGTTTTCATTATCAGCGGCCTGAACATCAAATCGAAAATTAACACCGTCAAAATCACCGTTTTCTTTCAAAAGAGCAATTGGAAAAGCCATTTCCTGAACATATTGAGAGCCATTATCCTGAACAGCATATGTAAATTGATCAGCAGCATTATTAGCATTAGTACTTCCATCGATATATTGATCAGTTGCACTAGCCCGCTGAAACCTGATTTGCCAGTCACCGTTGTCTGTATAATACGCTTCGGGGTTATCACCAGATGGGGAATGCATGGAAAAGTACACTTCACCATTGTCTCTTTGGTAAGTTTCAGGACTTGCCATTTGATCATTATTAGGAGAAGCATCATTTGTCACTATTACCACATAAATGTTATCAGCATCGTGAGACATCTGAAACTTACTGCTCATATCGGATGTTGTGTTGTTGAACCCGGCAATACTAAGGTCGATCCAGTTGTTTCCCCAGGAATCATTGCCATCAACCACACCATCAATAACAGGTGCATTTACCAAGGGTACGTGTAATTGGGCTTTAACAATGAAGCTAATAGTTAATACAATTAACAATAACGTAATTTTTTTCATAACAAAAAGTTTAATATTTTTTTGTAGGGCATTTACAGGTAAATTATATGGTCATAAATTTGTACTAAAGTAAGTTATTTTTTTTATTTATACAATCACGGAAAACAGTGAATTGCAACCTGTTAACCTTCAAGACAATTTATTACAGTAAAGTCCTCGGTAAACATATCCGGTGGACTATTCAGCCATAAAGCGCTTTTAGTTTTTCAAAATATTTTAAGTATTTTTATAGATGCATTGGAATTAAACGAAGCTCAAAAATTCTCCATCACGCTCACTGTTATAAATTCCATTTATAAAATATGATTAACATTATTCTTTTCTCGTTAAATAAAATTCTCTTTAAATTAAATGCCTTTTTATTTAAATTCTAGATTATTTAGCTTTCAACTCAAAGGCTCTGGCTTAATTTGTAAATTTGTGCTTTTATTCCCTTTCATCCTTTAATAATATCATGTTTTATACTAAAACATAAGTCATTAAAACAGATACAGAACAGTATAAGGATAATAAATTGCTAATGCAACATAACTACAAAATTGATAATTTAATAAATTAAGGATTTAAGAATTCTTGCTATTTTTTATTACATAAACACGTATACATTACCATTTACCGGCGATTGCCCCAATTGGTTTTACACTATCCCGCACAGGCTGTCGAAACTTTTGCGCATATCGGTGGGCTGGCTGTATAACTGAAAGGTTAATGATGAACCAAGCGTGAACATATCAGAAAAGTTTTATAAGTCCTTTTATTTGCAGTGGCTGTATACCTTCCCCAAAACTCAACTTTACACTATTGGGATAAGTAATCTCAAGCCCGGGCAATATATTTTCAAAACTTTGGGTAGCTATGGGGATAAAACCAGGCTTTGTAGCATCCTGATTTTGGTGTGAAATCTGCCCCACTTTATTTTTCCGGGTCCTCCAATATTTAAACTTGTGTTAACTGATACCTTCTTGCCTGCAAAATTCTTTCTGGTTCAGCCCGCTGTTTTCCCAGCGGCTTATTAAACCATACATCTGGATTTTTAATTTCTCATTTGTACTCATGGGTGCGAAGCTAGCAACTCAGAGCCCGCAAATCAAGATGTATGCTGCCGGAGGTTTACATAATAATAAATAAATGCCAATAAAAAAGCCCGACCAGTAATGATCGGGCTTGAAGTTCGGCAGTGACCTACTCTCCCACATAATTGCAGTACCATCGGCGCTAATGGGCTTAACTTCTCTGTTCGGTATGGGAA
>JBJKSB010000109.1:0-8930 GCA_046704385.1 Bacteroidales bacterium
TTTTATCTATCCGATGACTAAAGCTAATGCAGCAGATGGAGCTTTTTCCATAAAGGTATTTCTTATCTCAATGTTTTCATACTTGTTGTTTATTTACTTTTGCAAACTAACGATCCGATGAGTTTTATGTTACTTATTTCCAATTTTCTGATTATGACAAACCAAAACATTTTTCCTACCTCCATGCCAGTTATGAAATCCATTTCCCTGGCAATTCCTATAATCGATACAAGACTCACATTGCCCGATTTTTGTCCATGACCTATCTCTAAAGGGTTGAAACCTGTTTTGCCAGACTTCAAAAAAATCATTATGGTAAATATTCCCCTGTGAAAACGATCGGTCGATATTCGGACAGGCTGAAATGGAACCATCGATTAAAACCGATCCGATATTAATTCCTGCACGGCAGAAAAAATAACCGTCTCTTACTAAGGATTCGTATCGGCCTACATAACCTTCACAGCTAAACATGACATCAATTTTTCCGTTTTTTCGCTGTTCGGCTATAAAATCCATTAATGCAACAAATTGCTCATCGGTTAAGTGCAAATCAGATTGATCAACTGCCCTGCCAATCGGGACAATGGTAAACAACCTCCAGGCTTTTACTTTTTTCGAAACAAGCAAATCTTTTATGGGGCCTAATTCCTTAATATTCTTTTTATTTACACAGGTTACCACATCAAAATTCAGACGGCCTGACCCGGCTGCCAATTCTATAGCATTTAGCACTTTATTAAAGCTTGTCTGGTTATTTCTTAGCCAGTTATGAGATTCTTCAAGCCCGTCCAAACTTATTGTTAATGCACCCAATCCGGCGTTTAGTAAGGAATTATGCCGATGTTTGTCGTATAAATATCCGTTGGTGACCATCGACCATCTGAATCCTCTATTTCTCAACTCCCTTCCACACAATTCGAGGTCTTTTCTCAGAAGAGGTTCTCCCCCTGTAAAAACCACAGTAAAATTTTTAGCCGGATTTTTAATGGAATCAATCGCCTTTAAAAAATCCTCCGAAGGCATGTCAGTAAAGGAACTATCCGACGAACAATCGCTGCCACAATGCAAACAATTCAAATTGCACCGGGTGGTACATTCCCAGAACAGGTAACTCAGTTCATGAAGTTTTACTTCTGATTGTTTGAATTTTCGAAAAGCATATTTTTTGAGTGACGAAATCATTTATTTTTCTTTCATCACTATATCCAGATGAATACTTTCGGATGAGGGACTTATCATAGTGTCCTTATCGAAAAACAGGCCATTTTGATCAGCATCAATATCCTGGAATTGAAGCAAGACCTGATCATACTTTTCTGTATAAAATGAAAATGCACCAATTTCATTCGTTATATCGTATTGTCCCAGGTTTGCCACCGTAACTTTAATCCCCTGGATAGGCATACCGGATGATTCCGATTTTACCTGCCCCTCAATTAACAAATCAAGTCCAAAATCACGTGGCGTTCCATAGCATGCCTGAAAAATGAATAATGCTGAAGTGAAACTTAATCCACCAATAATTTTCCTTACCAGTTTTCTTTTCATAGCTGCAAAGTTTTAGTTATGATGCCAATAACAGGTCACCGGTTGCCAATTAATTTTGATAACCATAAAATTAATACTTTTGATATTATTGTTATCCTGAGTACTATAATTTTTGGACGTGACTATGCTTAAATACAAGCTATTTTTTCAGATATACAGAAAAACCCATTTCGGTGATCTGTATTTCATAGTCTTTAAATTCGGTTTGTGAAATAAAGGTCTGCAATTCTTCCCGGCTAAAAGCACCGCTCCTTTGGATGGCACCGGCTATATATCCTCCAAATCCTTTTAATCCCATTTTTTCGGCCACTTTTTTTGTTGCTTTCAGGCTTGCTTTTCGATTCAAATCCATGATCAAAGCAGTACTTCCCGGTTTTAACACCCGGTACATCTCCTGCAAGGCACGAACAGGCTCTTTAAAATTTTTAAACGCAAGTACACAAATTATAAAATCGAATACACCATCGCGAAAAGGCATTTCCGCCACATTTCCCTGAATAAAGTCAGCCACCACTCCTGCTTCCAGTGCATTATTGGTACCTATTTCAACAAGATCGCTACTAATATCCATTCCTGTTATTTTAAACTTTCCAAGCCTGGCCAGTTCTATGGAAAGATAACCGGCACCGGGTGCTACCTCAAGGATATTATCGCCCTGTTTAAGATGCCGGGCCACCTCAATGGCCTGTTCCTTCATTTCATCTATTCGGTGTTCGCGGGTTAACCTGTCGTACATTATGGCTTGCTTGCCTTCAATTCCCAGGTCTTTGAAATGTTTGAACAATCGCATCATATTGCATAAGTTTTATAATATCAATTTTCAAGATAAGCCGATTTGCCTACTATGAAAAATATTCATCGGTTATTGATAAGTATACGATTGTTAGTTGTGGAAAAAAGTCGGTAAAATGATTGGCTAATATTTTTCTGATAAGCCATAGCGACATGTACTTATTCACTCCTCTTCATACCCAATGGTTTGTCCCAAAAGTGCCTTTTGATCAGGATTTAAATTGAGCTTTTTGTGAAGCTCAGTTTTATCGCAATTGTGAATCCATGAAGCTAATCCCAACGCAGAAGCTGCGAGGTAAACGTTTTGGGCAATCAGGCCGGTATCGACAAAATAATAGGACTTCTGTATCTCAGGGTCGTAAAGCCCCGGTTCCGGAAATCCTGCATGGTTGAATTGTTCGAGATCGACAACATAAATTAATCTAACAGGAGCATGGGCACCGGCACCTGCCTGACCTCTGCCAATAGCTAAAACACGGATATCGCCTGCTGCAACCGGAGTTAGTCTGTGCAAATCCGGTTCATACAAATAAGTCCCTTCAGCCATGGACACATAAATGCATATTTCTTGTGAGTTACTCGCCGATGCTGCTGTTCTGCCCGGCCCTCCAAAAGGCCCGTTCTCGCGGTTTACTCCCTGAGCAGCCCAAAGGATATCGGACAAAAGCTGTAGCGGGATGGGTTTATCGCTGATTTCACGACTGGTTTTTCTCTTTTTCAGTGCTTCTAAAACCGTTGTGCCATGTTCAAAAGCCGGTTCTGGTAGCTCAATGGGCTGTAGTCCTTTTGTTTTACTGTTTGTCATATTACCAAATTCTATGGTTCATTTAAATTACCACGACGGATTGAGCAAACGTCCTTCCGATTCACCTCTGGGCGCAGTCATTACATGCTCTCCTTCCCCATGGAAGATTATTTCGTCATCGTATTCTAGTCCCCGGATAACTGTTGGTATATATTCCGAAAGACTGATTCCCCTGAATTTAAGATTATTGGCATCGCGACCTGCTTTGTTCAGGTCGGTGTCGACCATGGGCGGAACAATTTCAATAACACGTACCGGTGTATCTTTAAGTTGCTGCCGAAGTACCAAAGAATATGTGTGGATGGCAGCTTTTCTTTATTTCGTCCACATACAATTACTTTGCTTTTTACATTATAAAAAGCTTCGGCCAAGCCTAGCCCGATACCACCGGTTCCCCCGGTCACAAGCACCGTTCTGTTTGAAAGTTTCATAGAATTTTCTTTAAAATTTTAAATAACTCCCTGATAAGATTATTAAAAGGTAAATTTATATTCTTCATTAAAAAGCAAAACCAAGGCTTATATATGCAGCTTCCGGCCAACCTCCTCCGGTTCGGAAAACAAAATGACCACCGGGTTTTTGATACCGGTAGCCAATATTAGCCGCAGGCCATATTTTGAAGTCCCTGTTTATAGCAATATCAGGCATAATTTCAATACTCAGTCCAGCACCGTATTCAAGGTGTTTTGACTCGCTTCCCCTTATTGCATCGATCATGATAGCACCTACCGGTCCTTCGAATTCAAATATGCGAACACCATATCCTCCTATGCCCCTTAATACCAATCTTCTGTTATTTTCAAATGCTTTTATTTCACGTTCGTAACACAAGGTTAGCGAATAAACTAATCCGGCTGTTGTGTAAACTGCATTTTTCTTAAGCTCTGCTTCCTGACCATATAATGAGCTGTAAATTATACTAAATACCAGAAAAAGAAATATGGATTTGGTCAGATATTTAAATGGTTTTTTCATTATTCGGAACAGGTTTAGGTAAATATACAAGGTTCTGATCATAAATAATAAAATTCCCCGATAAAACTATATTTATTTGAGAATTATGGTTTTACCACAAATATTTTCCCGGTTCTCATAACCGTTAGTAATTCAACATTACTAAATACTTTCTCATATGTTTTTTTAAGAGGTGTAATCTGCTCCCTTATTTTTTGAGTGTAAATTACTTTATTGAAAATCAGAACTCCTTCAGAACTTAGTGCTTTTTTTAATTTGAGTAAGAATTGTTCCGTTTCCAGTTCACCGGGAACTATGGTGTCAATAAAGGCATCAATAATAACCAGATCGTATTTTTCTTTATTATTTTCAAAAAACCGGTTGGCACTTTCGTGAATTATGGTAACATTTTTCAGGTTGTTGGTTTGAAAATATTTATCCCCGAGTTCCAGTACTTTTTCATCAATCTCGACTCCGGTAATGGCACACCCGGCTTTGTACTGATTAATAATAGATGCAATGCTGCCGGTTCCAAATCCAAGAATAAGTACCTGGTTTATTTTACTCCAGTCTAACTCCAGTTTTCGGAATACCTTCCTGAACAAGGTGTGGAGTGTCCCGAAAGAATAATTGGTATTGGCACTGTTCAGCATATATTTGCCGTTATAAAGCATAACCTCTAAAACGGGATTGCATGAACTGTCAGTTTTTTCAACAGTTATTGGGAATACATAACTTAAAATATGCCTGAACTTATTCATTACAGAAACTACTAATTTTGTACTATCGCGTTAACACGATAACCAAAAGTAATTATTGTACCCCAATAGACATAATTAATTTTGTGGTTCATTCATATTTATTGCTTTCTTTATTGCACTTACTGCATCTACAACATGCTCAACTTTATAATTATTGTAAGTCAGTTCTCTGCTTGTCGCAACAAGAATTTCTTTTATCATATGGTTTGTCAATTCACTATTTTTTTCTTTCATCATAGCAACAATACCGGCTAAAACCGGAGGCATTGAGGAAAAAGAAAAATATGGCATATCGCCCCTGTCAGCATATTCCCTGCCATTATTAATATAATTTTCGTAATTCTGTATCAGGAGCAGATTATAATCATAATGGTAAATATTCACATCGCTTTCCCTGGCGTATCCTTCCGAACTTTTTGGAAAAAACCCATAAGGAAGCAGGTTTTCAGCCAAATCGTAGTGAAGAAAAATTATGGTAATGTTATTCTGTACTGCTTTCAATACTTCAGCATCAATCTCTGCCCGGTCTTCCTGCCGGAATTGTTCTGCCGAGTAAGTAAGAATATCAATTTTATTTTCAATGGCCCAATCAATTGCCTTAATGATGGCCACTTTTTCCGTTTTTTGATCACTACATCTTGCGTTAAGCGCAAAAATATTTGCATCAGGAGCGATCTCCTTAAGGGTTGTTGCCATCCATAAGCCATGTTCTCCCACATTCTCAAAGTCCGAATTATTTCCTGTAAAATCTATCCCTCCCGAATATAATTTTTTATGTTCTGAATACGCAAAATACTTATCTATAATACCAACTTTTATTCCTTTACCAGTAGCATAATTGTGAGCCTCGTTTATATGATGATAATAATCGTAAGTGGGTCTGGTATTGGCATCAGGAAAATTTATAAACCATAATTGGTTTTTACCGGGTTTTACGTTAAAAAATACCGATATCATCAACAAGACGATAATAGCAATCATAAAAATCTTAGTCTTTTTCATAATTATTCCTCCTATAAAATTTAAATAATGTGAGTGCAACCTGAAAAAATATTCTAATAAATCGATAACCGGAAAATATTATAATGCCGGGTGTTATACTTCCTGAAAAGCTTTAAGAATTGGAGAAAACACCGGGTCGATTTAATTTTATGAGATAAATTAATCTGTTACAAAGAACTTACTTAAAATATTAATTTGGTTCCGATATCATTTAATCTTAATCTTTTATAAATATTTTTCCAATAAATTGATCAAAATGTTTTGTTTGGTTGGCTTGCTTATATAATCAATACACCCGGCATCAAGTGCCTTTTGACGTTCATTGTTTGAGGCATATGCTGTTTGTGCAATTATTTTTATATCCGGATTATTCTTTAAAATCATTTTGGTTGCCTTGTAACCGGTAATATCAGGCAACCGGACATCCATTAAAACAACATCAACAAACTGGTTTTTTATTAATTCTACTGAATCAAGTCCTTTATTAACAGTCAGAACATTCGATACAGCATTTTTTAATATCTCCTGAAGATACAATGCATTATAATCATCATCTTCTACTATGAGAATTGTTTTATTTTTAATCAAATCTGTTGAATGATTTACAGGACTTGAGGTTTTTTCTTCTGACAAACTCCCTTTATGATAATCAATTGTAAAGTAAAATGTTGAACCTTTGTTACATTCTGACTCCAGCCAAACTGATCCACTTAACAATTCCACCAATCTTTTAACAATGGCTAAACCTAAGCCCGTACCACTTATGTTATATGAAATTTCACTTTTAATTTGTGTAAACCTTTCAAATATAAAATCATATTTATCGGTGGGAATGCCAATACCTGTATCAGCTACCTTAAAAAGTAATTTGTTATTGTCAGGTATACAACTGCATTCGATAGTTCCTGATTTGGTATATTTGAAAGCATTCGTAATAAGGTTAATCAGTATTTGTTTTAATTTGACTTTGTCTGTCTTGATCATTACAATATTTTCGTCAATTACTTTGATCATCGACAAGGTAATATGTTGTTTATTTATTCTGTTTTGGTAATCGCGGAAAAATAAACTTAACTCAGAAAATAAATCATTAAGATTAAAATTCTCAATATTTACAGCACTTTGACCCGATTCAATTTTTGAAATATCCAGCAAATCATTTATAATGTTAAGTAAATCATCACTTCGTTGTTCAATTATTTTTGAAAATATTTCTAATTTTTCTTTATCATAATAATTTTTAGCCAACAGACTAGTAAAGCCCATAATTGCATTCATTGGCGTACGAATCTCATGACTCATATTTTGCAAAAAAGCTGTTTTAAGGCGGTCACTTTCTTCTGCTTTTTCTTTAGCTATAGTTAGTTCCAGGTTTTTTTCATTGAGTTCTTCGTTAATTGTTTCGTATTCTTCATTTTTAAATTTCAAAGCTTTTTCTCTTTCTTCCAACGTTTGCTTTGCTTTTAATAATTCATCATTGGTTTGGTTCAATATTAGTTCAGTTTGCTTGTGCTCTGTAATATCGGTTATGGCTAAAATTGCACCTATTAAATTGTTTTTGTCATCATATATAGGCGATGCACTGGCCAATTCCCACACAATGGAACCGTTGTGCCTTACAATATACATTTCCTTGTTTCTTGTTACCACACCTTTTAGTGCTTGTGGCATAGGCAAATCTTCTATGTTGACAATCTTAGTTCCATCCGGATAATACTCCTGCCAATTCCAATCAATTTCTAATGGAGATTTATTCAGGTAATTTATGGCATCAACCAAAAGATAATCTTCCGTTGCTTTATTTACTATTTTAAAGGTGAAATCGGGATAGGTTACAACTATTAAAGGAACGGGCGATTGGTCAAAAGCAGCCTGCATCAATATTCTTGTCTTAGCAAGTTCTTCTTCCAGTTGCTTTTTTTCTTTTAATTGTTGTTTAAGAAGTTCATTTTCCTTAAACAGCTCATCGTATGAAGGCTTATTACCCATATGATTATCTTTACTTAATTACTAAAAGTAAAGAAAAATTCACATTTATTTCTGTTTTGGTTGAAGAATATCATTATAGGTCAGCTATGTATGGCCACTGGTAATTATTGACATTATACGCACACCAAGTAATTTTACTAATTACTGATTCCTGTTTGAATTAAAATTTATTTTCCCGTAAAAACCTTGCTGGCTGTTCCAAAAATTATCAGGCATTTGCTGTCAACTAATTATTCCATCTGGCCTGCATTAATCTGGCTATTCAATTTATTGTTATAAGCAAAGTCTAAAATCCGTAAGGTATCGTTATGCTGACTGCAATAAATTTTAATCCAACCATATTTAAAATCCGAATCTTTTACAAATCGAAATCCAAGGTATTTCTCACCCTGGCCCTGGAATTGTCCGGCATTCATAAAAGTTCCCAACACACAGGTTTTGTTTGTCCAATTATTGTTTTCGGATATTGTTTCTCCCATATCCAAGGCATCAGGGTATTCGTGGGTTGAGTTGTCAAGAATCTCAACCGACAGGGGTACTACTCGTGCAGCCAGTGAATCGAATGATTCGGGCAATCCGCCGGGATTGTATTTATTCAGGTCGATTATCTCAAAACCGATATCGGAAACCAAATCCTCATCCAAATCAAAATCTTTCTGACCGGTGGATATAAACTCAGCGTTAATTAATCCGGTAAGAATGCTATCGACATGGTTTGATATTTCATCGTTGCTTTGCTGCAAGGCATTAACGTCGGTGATAAGTACAATATTTTTATCGATGGAACGATAGATAATATTGGGTTTATCGGCAGCTTTTTTGCAGCTCACTCCAATTAATAACACCATCAGTAATGCTAAACTAATTTTGATTGAATTTTTCATGTTTGCGGGGTTTTAAGTTAATAATTTGTAGTAAAACGGATGAGTAAATTTATTATTGTGATGGTGTTCAGTGGGCAGTGGGCAGTTCTCAGTCGGCAGTTCTCAGTCGGCAGTTCTCAGTCGGCAGTTCTCAGTCGGCAGTTCTCAGTCGGCAGTTCTCAGTCGGCAGTTCTCAGTCGGCAGTTCTCAGTC
>JBJKSB010000110.1:0-29165 GCA_046704385.1 Bacteroidales bacterium
ATTTTATCTATCCGATGACTAAAGCTAATGCAGCAGATGGAGCTTTTTCCATAAAGGTATTTCTTATCTCAATGTTTTCATACTTGTTGTTTATTTACTTTTGCAAACTAACGATCCGATGAGTATTTAAACAGAACTTTATGAACGCGCTACAAGTAATGTACAGCAACATAAGGATGCTTAACCCAATTACTTTACCGGAAATTTAACCCTGTGTTTATCTGCGCAAGTGCGCTCTCCCGGTTTAATTAACCTTATTAATATAGCATCCAAGCCAAAAAAAACGGTGTTTTAATTCATCACGGCTGTATGTTAGGAATGACAAATAAACAACCTCACGCACCCGGGCCGTAATAGGGATGTGGCGGCCCGGGTGTAGAGAAATCATGGGAAATTTCCGTTACTTGTATTTACACTTTTGTCTTTCGACCCTTACCGGCGATTTGCACAAATGATGCCGGTTTTTGATGTGAGGTTGAGCTGCTATATTCTCATTTAACTAAATACATGTGGGTGACAGATATACTCTCATACATCAAGGTTCCATTGTGTATGGAAATCATATATTAGTTAAATTACATTGCAAAAATACAGGATGGATTACAATGGCACAATCACCAAAAACCATGAAAAAAAATCACGGTAAACCGTGATGCAGAATTGTTTGTTTAATTTGACCCACACAATTAGAAATTTACAATTGAAATCTAAAGGAGAAAATCAAAAAAGATTTGCATCTTGCACAAGTTCATACAACCATTTCAATATACCAGGTCTCTTTGTATTTGAATAGCCACAATTAATGATAGTAAAACGGAAAGATCAAGAATTAATGCTGATAAAAAGGTGCCTGAAAAATGACAGGCGTGCTCAGCAGGAGTTATTCAATAAATATAAAGATGCCATGTATACCTTAATTTACAGAATAACAGGAAACCCTAACAGCGCTGAGGACGCACTCCAGGAATCTTTTTTAAATGTGTTCCTGAAATTAGACTCTTTCAAAGGGAAATCAACCTTGGGTGCATGGATAAAAACCATTTGTATTAGGAATGCTATACGAAAAACCAAGGCAAAATTTGAATACCAGGATATTATTGATATTAATGAAGTAAGTGAACTGAAAATTGATGAAAACCTGCCGGGCGAAGCTATCGAAAAAGCCATACTAAACCTTAACGACGGTTATCGGACAGTTTTTTTGCTTATTGAAGTTGAAGGCTATAAACACAAAGAGGTGGCAGAGATGCTGAATATTTCAGAAGGCACTTCAAAATCGCAACTGTTTCACGCCAAAAAGCAATTACAAAAACAACTGCATCATATTTATTTCTAAACCAAGGGATATGGAATCAAAGAAAATAAATATTAAAGACCGGTTGCCCAAATACGAAGCCCCCAAAGAGCTATGGACCAAAATCGAAATGCAGCTTAACAACCTGGAAAACGAAAAACCTAACGCTCAGTTAGCAGCCAAACTCCCTCAATACAAAGCTCCGGATATTTTTAAAGCCGGTGAACCTATAAAAGAAACCAAATCTTTTACTTTTTATGCATTGCGTATTGCAGCCGGTATTATTCTGATTCTTGCACTGGGTTTTGGATTGAAACAGTTCAATAACAGAACCAAAACGCAAATATCCTATAGTTTTGAAAAAGAGGCCATATCCGATACCTTAACTGCCGTTGATTTTACATCGAACGATTCCGATTTTAAAACGCTATTGCACCAAAAATGCACTACCAATCCCGGGGTTTGTGAACAACGCGATTATGAAGAATTGTACTCGCAACTAAAAGATATTGAAAACGAACAAAAAGTTTTATTACAGGCATTAAAACAATATAAAAGCCCCGAAATTGAAAGCCACCTGATACGTATTACCAACGACAAAATAAAAATTGAGAACTATATTTTAAAGCTATTTAGTTAACCAACCAAATTATCACTATGACTCTCTGTAAATCCCTTGTTATTATACTTCTAATACTCTTAATTAAGCCGGCTTCTGCACAGGTTGAAACCGTTGAGTATTTACAATCAGCAGATACCTGCGTACAAACCACGCTAAGAGAATATTCACTTATCTCAAAATATCTTGTAGCTGAAAAACGGAACCAAAAAAATTTATTTAAACTCGATTTAATTCAATTGGCACAAGGAAGACCCGGTTTTGCCTGGGAACACAAGCTTTCAAAAAAGTTGTCATTTGAAATAAGTACACTTGCCGGAATTATTTTCGAAAATGATTTATTCTTTCTGGATGCTACACGCTATTATCATGCATCTTTGATTGCTGCAAAACGTTTTAACTTAAATTCGGATATACGATATTACTATAACCTGGAAAGCAGAGAAAAAAAGAATCAAAAAGCCATTAATTTTTCAGCTGGCTATTTCACTTTCGGGATAGGATCAGATATTTATTCCTTCGATCACAATTATTACATGCCGGATAATGGAGGCTTTTTAAAACCTGTGCATACAATGAGTGATGGAACCTGGGTTTTTGCAGCTAATACTCAAGACTTGGGAGTACATTTCGGAAGATATAAAAACACACTGATCAATAATAAAATTTATACCAAAATAGGATATGGATTACAGCGCCGAATAGGAAACATTGGATACATTGATGCACAATTTAAAATGGCTTTTGCAGCTTCAACTACCTCTTCCAATTACTATATTTTCCCCGAACTAAATATTAAAGCAGGCTTTGCCCTTTCATCATTTAAAAGAAACCATTAATACCTGACCATGAAAAATCTGATAATCGTATTTATTATATTTAGTGCACTGGGGTTAAAAAATACTTATTCCCAACAAATCGAAAATGGCTCATTACAGTTAACTGACACCTGTTTCCCAACTTCTGTTAATGCTTACAACCAATTATTACGCTATTTTATAATTGATAAAACAGAAATCAATAAACTATATAAATTAGATGTTTTTCAATTATCGTTAGGCAGGGCCAATTTTGCTTACGAACAAAAAATTAGCAAAAGACAATCATTTGAGTTAAGTACTGAGGTTTATCAAATGGTAAGTGCACAAAATACTAAAAAGTATTATCCCCTTTTTAATAGTGATAAAGATAAAAATTTCCGGGTTCAGTACCTTTCGCTAGAGTGCGACTACCATTATTATTACAATATTAACCATAGACTAAAAAAAGGGAAAAACACAAACGGATTTTCAGCCAACTATTTTACTTTAGGTTTTGCATCCCATTTCTGGTTCTATCAAGCTGATTTTTACCATATATCTTATGATGGGATTCTTTTACCCAATGATTGGTTTTCATCAGGATCGGGATATGGCTTCTTTTTCGAAGAAACAAACAAATACCGACCAAAAAATAATATCATATTAGTCAAACCCGGGTTTGGGTTTCAACGAAAAATTGGGTCTATTGGTTATTTCGACTTTCAAATTAAATATGGATTTGGGGCTAATACGGCTTTCACACGCTATTATATTATTCCAGAGCTTAATATTAAGGCTGGTTTTGCATTATCATCTTTAAAATTTAAACGATAATAAAAATGAAGCAATCAATGTTAAAAATATTCTTGCTTTTCTGTTTAATTTACTTTTGGGGTGGAAACCATTACCTGTTACAAGCACAAGAACTTGTTATTACAAAAAGTATAACCAAAACAATCAATGTTAAAAACAAAGATATTAGAATTGATGCTGAAAAAGCAGATATCTCAATAACTAAATCTCCAAATGAATATTTCGAAATTAAAATCAATTTTATATCGAAGAATCAGGATAAAAACGTTGCCGAGAAGCAATTAGATTATTTAAAATATATATTAAACGTTAAAAGCAAAGAGGTTTATTTACGAAATTACATTTTAATATCAGCAGGTGAAGAACTTACAGGGATTATCGAAGCTAATTACATTTTAAAAATCCCTAAAAGTAAAACTGTGACGATTTCCAATAGCCTGGGTAATATCAAGATTGAAAATACTGAAGGAATTTTTGAATTGAGCACCAAATATGGCAATATTACTTTAAAACAAGTAAAAGGTAAAGCTCAAATTAATTCTTATATCGGGGAAGTACTAATAAAAGAATGCAACCTAAATTGCGAGCTTGAAGCAAATTATGTGAACAGCTATTTTTACGATAATAGTGGCAATTACAAAATGAAATCTAATTTAGGTGCCAGCATTTTTGATTTAAACAAAACCATTCAAAATCTTGAAATTAATGGTACTGGCACTGAAATTACGCTACTAAACAAAGATTATACAGAATTCAATTGGAATTTAGTTAATCAAAATGGAAGGATTTTTTTAGATAACCGCAATACCCCAAATACAACCTATATAAATGTTGATTCCAGAGCAGATGCTATTGAAAAGAAGGAGTTTATTTATACTAATCCTAAAATATCCTCAACTATTTCCGTTAAAAATAGATATGCCAATATATCTGTTCAATAATATATTTATTTATATTCTGCTAATATCTCGGCAACGCCATCGGGTGATACACGTCCGTAAACTTTTTCACCAACCAATACCACGGGTGCTAATCCACAGGCACCAACACAACGGAGGCAACTTAATGAGAATTTACCATCGGCAGTGGTGTCGCCAACATCAATATTGAGGCTGCGTTTAAATTCTTCCAATACCTTTTCGGCACCTCGTACATAACAGGCCGTACCCGTACAAATTGAAATGGGATGCTTGCCTTTGGGGGCCATGGTAAAAAACGAATAAAAGGTTACCACACCATAAACCTTGGCCACCGAAATTTTCATCTCCTCAGCAATAATTTCCTGAACCTCGGCCGGTAAATAACCAAAAATACTTTGTGCCTTATGAAGAACATTTATAAGTTCACCGGCCTGATTTCCGTATGAAGCACATAACTCACGGAGTTTATCAACTTCAGCCTTATGCAATTTTATCTTAACAGATGTCATGTCTTTATTCTTATTGAAACGAATTATTAAAACTTATTCAATTTCTATTTCATTTTTCTTATTAAAATACTGAGTATGTAGCAAATGATGCGATTTATCACTCATCGGTTTTCCTAAAAATTCCTTATAAAGCTCAACAATATAAGGGTTTTCGTGTGATTTCCGAATGGGCTTATTTTTATCTTCCTGGTAAAGTGCCAATTGTCTTGCTTTTATTATGGATGAATCCCCATGATGCAAAGGCTGGCCACCTCCGCCGATACATCCTCCGGGACAGGCCATTACCTCAATAGCATGAAACTCTGATTTTCCGGTACGAACGTCTTCAAGCAGTTTACGGGCATTTCCTAAACCATGTGCAATACCAATTTTCAACGGAAATCCATTAAAATCAATCGTTGCTTTACGGATGCCTTCCAATCCACGTAATTCTTCAAAATCAAGTTTTGCCAATTTTTGTCCGGTGTAAACTTCATAAGCAGTACGAACTGCAGCTTCAATTACTCCACCGGTTGTACCGAAAATAACTGCGGCCCCGGTTGATTCTCCCATGGGATGATCAAAATCCTCATCAGGCAATGAATTAAAATCGATATTTGCCAGTTGAATTAAATGAGCCAGTTCCCGTGTTGATATGGAATAATCCACATCAGGGTTTCCATCTACAGCAAACTCATCACGCTGGCATTCATATTTTTTTGCTAAACATGGCATTACAGATACAACGACCATGTTTTCGCGGTCGACTTTAATTTTTTCAGAAAAATAAGTTTTGGCAATAGCCCCAAACATTTGTTGTGGTGAACGTGCGGTTGAAGGAACATCCAACAAATCAGGGAATTGCTTTTCAAAAAAGTTCACCCATCCCGGACAACATGAGGTAAGTATTGGCAATTTTACATTTTTGTTTCCTTCCAAAAATTTGCTTAAACGGTCCAATAATTCTGTACCTTCCTCCATAATGGTAAGGTCGGCACTGAAATCGGTATCAAATACATAATTAAAACCCAAACGGCGTAAAGCTGCAGCCATTTTACCGGTTACCAAAGTCCCGGGTTTCAGGCCAAACTCCTCACCCAAAGCGGCTCTCACGGCTGGAGCAGTTTGTACAATTACGGTTTTTGCCGGATCGGCCAAAGCCCGGACAATCTCACCCGTATGGTCTACCTCAGTTAGTGCACCGGTTGGACAAACTGCCACACACTGCCCGCAATAGGTACAGGTAGATTTTTCCAAATCCATCTCAAAAGCAGGTGAAACCACAGCCTGGAATCCACGATTTACGGCATGCAGCGCACCAACGGTTTGCACTTCGTTACACATGGTTTCGCATCGGCGGCACATAATACATTTGTCCAAATCACGAATAATCGATGGTGAAAAATCTTCCTTATACGTGGATTGCTCTCCTTTAAAATGAATTTCACGAACACCCAGCTTGTGTGCCATATCCTGTAATTCGCATTTTCCTGATTTTGGACAAATCAGACATTCAGCCGGATGATCGGAAAGTATAAGCTCCAATACGGTCCGGCGGGCATTTAATACACGCATGGTATTTGTTCTTATAACCATATTGGCATCTACTTTAGTACAACACGACGGTGCCAGGTTCTTTCTGCCTTCCACCTCAACCACACAGATCCGACATCCTCCGGGTTTGTTCTCAATGTGCATATCGCCAAGGTTCATATAGCAAAGCGAAGGAATATCAATTCCTGCAGAACGGGCTGCATTTAAAATACTGGTTCCTTTTTCAACCTTAACCGGTTTATTATCGATAGTTAAATTAACAAAGTCCATATCTTCATTATTTATTTTTCCATTTGAATTGGTTTCCAATCCTCAGCTTTTGCTTACTGCTTACTGAAGACTGAAGACTGGCTACTGAATAACAACTGCACTAAATTTACATTTCTCCAAACATGCTCCACACTTAATGCATATCGATTGGTCAATAGTATGAGGTCCTTTGCGCTCACCTTCAATCGCTCCAACCGGACAAACCCGGGCACACGCGGTACATCCAACACAGGCATCGTTATCGATAATGTATTTCATCAAATCTTTACAATTTCCGGCAATACACTTATGCTCTTCAACGTGAGCCAGGTATTCGTCGTAAAAATTGTCCATGGTTGATAATATAGGGTTAGGCGATGTTTGTCCCAAACCACAAAGTGCCGTATCCTTAATTACATTGCATAAATCGCGTAGCTTTTCCAAATCCTCGCGCGATCCTTTTCCTTTTGTAATCAGGTCGAGTTGCTCATAAAGACGCTTATTCCCAATTCTGCATGGGGCACATTTGCCACATGATTCTTCCACAGTAAAATCGAGATAAAATTTAGCTACCGAAACCATACAATCGTCTTCATCCATTACAATCATACCACCTGAACCCATCATTGAGCCTGAGGCCACCAGGTTATCGTAATCGATAGGAGTATCCAAATGTTTTTCTGTCAGACAACCTCCGGAAGGTCCCCCCGTTTGAACGGCTTTGAACTTTTTGCCATCTTTAATTCCACCGCCAATTTCATAAATAACTTCACGTAAAGTAGTTCCCATAGGAACTTCAATTAAACCGACATTATTTATTTTACCTGCCAGTGCAAAAACTTTGGTGCCTTTTGATTTTTCCGTACCAATTTTATTAAACCACTGGGCTCCTTTGAGAAATATAACCGGAATGTTGGCATAAGTTTCAACATTATTCACATTAGTGGGCTTTTTACGGTAACCTTCCACCGACGGAAATGGTGGTTTAAATGTAGGTTCACCTCTTTCGCCTTCCATAGAATGGATCAAAGCAGTTTCCTCACCGCAAACAAAAGCACCGGCACCAAAGCGTAATTCAATATCAAAATTAAAACCGGTGCCTAATATATTGTTGCCTAATAATCCATATTCGCGAGCCTGTTTTAATGCAATCCCCAACCTTTCGATAGCCAGTGGATATTCGGCACGAATATAAATCAAACCTTTATCGGCACCTGTGCAATAACCGTTTATAGCCATAGCTTCAAGCACCGAATGTGGATCGCCTTCGAGAACAGACCGGTCCATAAACGCTCCGGGATCACCCTCGTCAGCATTGCAAACTACATATTTTTGATTGGCGTTTTCCTGTGCTGTTAATTTCCATTTTAAACCTGTAGGAAAACCTCCACCACCACGGCCACGCAATCCCGAATCAATAACTTCCTGTATGGCCTGTTCCGGTGTCATTTCAGTCAAAACTTTTGCCAGGGCGAAGTAGGCATCACGGGCAATTGCCTCGTCAATATTTTCAGGATTAATAAAACCACAATTCCGAAGGGCAATACGTAGTTGTTTTTTATTTTTTGTCATCTTGATTCCTTCTTAAAATTATTCCTTATCAATAGTTTCATAATTCTGAGGGATAACATCATTTACCAACTCCCCGTTTTTGATATATTTTTCAATAATTTCATCAGCTTTTTTTAGGCTCACATAGCCGAAAACAACAGGTTCCTTTCCGGGAAGCTTCACTGCAATGGTAGGTTCGGCATAGCAGTAACCCATACATCCGGTTTGCGTAACTACTGAGGCAATGCTTCGTTTTTCCAATTCATCAATAAAGAATTCCATTACCTTTTTAGCACCGGAGGCGATACCACAAGTGGCCATTGCAACTTTTACCTGAACCAGGTTTTCAGAGCCTTCGCCCTTATCTTGAATTTCGATCATACTTTGCAAGTCAGCTTTAAGCTTTTGCAATTCAGCTAACGATTTAAGTTTTACCATAAATTCTCTTATTTATATTGCCCTTATTTTCATGTAATTTTCTCAGCAAATTTACAATTATTACGTTTGCCTTACCACTATAGTTATTTAGACTGACTTTAGATAAAGCAATTTTTAAATGACTTTTCTCATCTTTTAAAGAATTATTTCTTTATTAGAATATTTTAATTCATTCAATACATGATAATTAAGCATTTAGAAGACTGCTCTCTTTTACCAAATATCATTTTTGTTAAATTTTTTATAAAGATAAGTTTATATACAGAATTATTTCTTTATTTAAAATACATGGAAGCCGCATGCAGCAATGAATAGGTAATCTGGCAAATTTAGTGCAATCGTTTACGAATAAATTTGTGATTTTTTCAAGTGTTGAAAATTATAAATAAACAAAATCCCTAAAATTTCCTCGATTTACACCCAAATTGATCGATTTATAATTTTTGAAGTTATGCCAATTTCTGGTATTCGTTGAGCTTCATCAATAATAAAAATTCTTCAATTCCGTATTTATTATGTTTTTTTTAGGATTTAATTCTGCATTTATTATGTTTTAAAGATTCGTACCGGAAATATTCATCTATTTATTTGAGGGTAATGCAACTATAAATGTAGTTCCCTTTTTAGGTTCACTTTTTACTGATATGGTACCGCCACTTTTTTGTACAAATTCATAGCTAAGCATCAAACCCAATCCTGTACCTTTTTCATTAAGGGTACCCGGCGTTGATATATTTGCATCAATGGCAAAAAGCTTCGAAATTTTATCGGGCTCAATACCTATACCGGAATCGCTAACCTCAATTTCAGTAATACCTTTATTCATTGATGCTTTAACCATTACACTGCTGTTTTTATATGAAAACTTTATTGCATTTGATAATAGATTCCTTAGAATGGTGGCTATCATTGAGACATCACAAAAAACTGTTGCGGAATCCTGGATGTCAAGGTCAATGGTAATTTCCTTTTGCTTTGCTGCAATTTCGATGGTAGGTAATATATCACTAAGCAGATCATGTAAAATGATATGTTTTTTATCCATTTTAATCGAACCCGTTTGCGTCATAGCCCAATCCAAAAGGTTTTGTAATAATTTATAGGTATTTTCCGAGGTCTGCAACATCTCTGTGAATACCTGATCTATTGAATCCTCGGGAATCTGATCGCGGTTATGAACAAGCAATTGCGAGAATCCTATCAGTGTATTAAACGGACTCTTTAAATCATGAGCAAGAATTGAAAAAAACCTGTCTTTGCTTTTTATAGCTGCTTCTGCATCTTCCTTAGCCTTTTGAAGGTTTACATTTAAAATCCTTAGTTCTTCATTCTGATCTTGTAAATCGTGGGTCCTACTCTCAATAATTGATTCAAGACGGCGTTTTTCTTTCTCACTCTTTATCCTGTTAAAGTATACATACAGATAAATCAGGATAAAAATCACAAAGTAAAAAATGATAATAAATCCGGTACGGGTATACCACACTTTAAAAATGTGAAACTTATACTGAACAGGATCGCTCCAGTTATAATTTCCCTTATTTTCAGCCTTGATTTTTAAAATATAATCGCCCTCACTCAGATTATCAAAAATTAAATTATCCTTATTACCGGGTAAATTAATCCAATGGTCGGCTTCATGGTTTTTGTTTAATGAATACTGATATTTTACATATTTTGCCGGGTATTCGGGTGTTGCAACAAAAACATTTAACAAACTATTCTGTACAAAACTGTTTTCGTTATTTATGTTAACTGGTATGCCTGATTTTTCAAATCCTGCAATTATCGGAGTCCTGGTTTTTTTCGGTGCATGTGGAACTTTACCCCACCCAATTCCGGAAATAGTACCAACCCAAAAATTATCCGTACTATCAATAATCAATCCCTGAAAGTTAGTAGTTTTTGAAGGCAATCCGTCAGAGTTATTAAAAACTATAGGCACACTGTCAATCAGGTGATTCAGGCCATTTGAATTTGCAAACCACAAATGCTTCAATCGATCGAATGCCACTGAAGTAACCATTTCATTTGACATCGCGCCCAGATTAAGCTGTGACATTTTATAATTATGATATTCCCACACACCATATCGTGTGGCTAAATAATAATGTTGACTATCAACAAAAGCCAAATCGTACACCGCCATTGGTTCATTCGATTTTGTTTTAATGTCAGGACTCAGGTTATCAAACGTGTTTTTCGTGTAATTAAATTTATATAAGTAATTATTATTTCCTGATCCTGTTAAATAAACTTCAGCCGTTGGTGATAATTTTAAATATTCCAAAGTTGAACCTGAATCCAACCTGGGTGTTAAATCATCAACAATTACTTTTTCATTCATTCGCATCACCCTTACCTGGTTTTCCCTGTTCTGCAAAAACCAAAGATCGCCTGCTTTATCCACCACCAAGTCGTATATCGCATTGCCTTCAGCTGAAAAATCAAAAAGGGTTATTTTATCTCTGACATCCTTAAAGTACAAATAGCCAGCAGATGAGCCCATCCATAATCCACTATCATAAAACGCCAGCGATAAAATGCTTCCTTTATTTGATTTATAAAATTCAGAAATTTTTTTTCCCTTGTCAATATGATAAACCGTTTGTCCGTCAGAGAAATAAATGGTATTATCCGGTGCCAGATCAATATCGCGTACATACCGCTGTGTAACATTCACAAAAGGAGTCGAAAACACGGTTTGTCTGTAAACAATTATACCAAAGTCAGTTCCCAACCAAACTTGCTTTTGTTTATCCAGAAGAATATCGTTAATCACCTGATTTTCAGAACCTGACAATTGATTAAAATCTATTTTCGCATCATTAAAAACCACTTCGAAGGCACCGTTGTTCCATGTTCCTGCCAGAAACTTATTATCAGAATACTTTTTAATTACCGAGACCGGAAAACTGAATCCAAGGTTTTCAACTGATTTAATAAATCCGTTTTTATCAAAATCCAGCAATACCAACCCCTCGTTACAGCCAATTAAAAAGCTGTAATCATTGAATTTCACTACTGCATATACCGGTTCGTTCGAATAATTCCAGGCTATTTCATCGAACTCATTCGTTTTAGGATTTAATTCATATAAATACCCTTTTTGTGATAATATATACAAATGTTTGGTGCCAATTTCAAAAAACTGAAAACTGCGTGAAAAGTGTTCTGTAAAATTCTTTTCAGGTAGATTATATGTAGTGACATGATCGTTTTTTAAACAATAAATATATTTTAAATCACCGATCCATACAGATGAATCAGCAGCATCATAAAGAGACTTAGGAAAATCAAATATTGGGCAGTTGGCAATTCCTTTTGCTTCATTTAATAAAGATGCAAATGCCCCGTTATACGATTGCTTTACCGCTAATAAACCCTCATCAGCAGCAGCCAATAACCCATATTTTTTACTATTGAGCAGATATTTGAAATTATTGGAAAACATTTGAGGAGTGGTAACATTCAAAAAATTCCTGCCTTCAATTTTAGCCAATCCATCATCGGTAGCTACCCATACAAATCCTAATGAATCGATACACATCGATTTTATAAGATCGTTGGGTAAACCATCCTCCTGATGATACCATTCCAGATTTGATTTTTGTGCCCGGCCTGAAATGGTAAAAATCAGCATGAAACATGCTATTAGTAAAGAGTTCCGTACCATTACTTATAAAAATACATATTTAAAATATGCAGAGGTTGTTATTTGAAATTGAAATGAATCACAAAAAAAAACGATAAAGATCAGTTTTGCAATTTTTTTTTATGTTTCATGCAGAATTTTTAGACTAAAATCTATGCGATTGTGATTTTAAATATGGAAGTTCCTTGCAGGTTGTTTGTACTCACCACTTAATTTCCTAAAAAAATAAAGACTTACCACAACTGATATAATTAAAATAGCTAAACCGTAAAAACAATATGGTCCGCAATAAAATCCCTCATCAGCATTAAGTGTGGAAGCTATACATCCTGTTATAGCAACCAATACATAATCGACAAATAAAATTACCGGCAGAAAAATCAGATATAATAGTATTCGTTTCATATTAAATCGTTATTTATTCAAAGGTACAACCATCGAAAAATGACTTCAAGTAATGCCTTGTGATGTATTATTTAATAACTTGTGAAATATTTCACAAGTTTAGTTATGAGTACTTATTACAACACAGATTGCTTGAGCTGTTTTGATTGCAAAGACAAAAGTTGTGCTGCTCAAATACTAAACCAAAATGAACTAAAACTATTAAATGATAATTGCACCGAGGGTGTCTTTAAAGCCAATGAAGGAATATTAAACGAAAGATCGTTAACTTCCCATATTATTTACCTGAAATCGGGACTGGTAAAAGAATTCCAGAAGCGAGACCAAAACCGGGAATATATACTTCAAATTTTAAAGAACCACACTTACCTGGGATTACAGTCCATTTTTGGTGACCTGACCAACCACTATTCATACAAAGCTTTGACCGAAGTAACTGTGTGCTATATCAATATAGAACATTTTAAAAGTTTATTACAACAAAATTGCGAATTCAGTTACAAAATTCTTGAAGTGATTTGTAAAGACTCACTTAACAATTTTCATCGGTTTATTAACCTGCAAGGCAAGAACATAAGCGGGAAACTTGCTGATACCTTACTGTACTTTGCCAATCAGATATTTGAAAGCCAGCTTTTTGAGCTACCCTTAAACAGAAGTGAGTTGGGATATTTGATTGGATCGAGCCGTGAAAGTGTAACAAAGCAATTAGTTGAATTTAATAACGATGGACTTATTGAGATGCAAGGCAATAAAATCAAACTACTTGAACTGGACAAAATAAAGACTATCAGCAAATTTGGCTGATCAGCCAACCCAATCGGCAACCGGTTTAAAGTTTTCACCCACTTTAAAAGCCTTATAACCTCCCAGTTTTATTCGATATCCTAAATTCATTGGCAGTATTATCCTGAAAAACAGGTTTGGATCGAGGTATCGGAAAGCTTTACTCATCCGTCGGGTTATATTTTTATAACTGTAAAATTGCTGTTGAACCCAAGCGGTACCGTAATGTAACTGATCGGTGGTCATATTATTAGGTTGGTAAACCACATGAAAAAAATCATAATGACTCCAGTCCTTATCAAAAATCCGTCCTTCAGAATCCATCTGTTCAAACATAGGAGTCCCCGGGAATGGCGTTAGACGGGTTGACTGCAATACATCAAGATTGGCATCAAGCAGGAAATCGAGTGTATTTTCAAAAACATCGGGTTTATCGTCATCGGCACCAAACATAAAGCCTGCAAATATAGCAATGCCTTTACTGTGTAGTTTTTTTACTATTTCATGGTAATCCTTTCGTCGGTTGCAATGTTTTCTCCAGGTTTGCAGATTATCATCCGAAAGCGATTCAAACCCGATAAACAAACCCCGGCAACCACTCTTTACCGCCATTTCGAGCAGTTCGTCATCTTCAGCAATTCCCATCCCACACTGGCTGTACCAGCGCTTTTTAAGTGGAATCATAGCCTCAAATAAATCCAGCGCATATTGCTTTTTCATGGCAATATTATCGTCCATAAACAAAATATGCGGGCCTAATGTCTTAAGTTCATCAATCATGCAACCTACGGGCCGGGTTCGAATTTGATAACGGTTAAATGCTGCAACCGAACAAAATTCACATTTATTGTAACAGCCGCGTGTTGCCTGTGTGGTGTCGGTTGTAATGTAAGCCTTTTTATGGAGTAAGTTTCGGTCTGGAATCGGCAAATCCCTTAAATCGACCAATTCATTTTCATAAAATGGTTTTAATCCGCCATTTAAAAAATCGTGAATCATTAAGGGCACGTTTTTTTCCGATTCCCCGATACAAATGGAATCGGCATGTTGAATGGCTTCATTGCGCATAAAACTTGGGTGATATCCACCGAAAATAACTTTTTTACCTTTTGCCCTGAAAATATCGGCTATTTCATAAGCCCTTGGTGCATTGTAGGTCATAAACGAAATACCGATCAAATCCACATCCATATTAAAATCAATTGGTTCTACATCTTCATCCACAATTTTAACCTCAACATTGTCAGGCATGGAAGCCGCCACGTACAAACTGGGCAACATGGAAAACCGAAATACTTTTGAATTTTTTGGTTTTTCGTGTCCTTCAATGCGCCATAACGGTGAGGTCGGGTTAATAATGGCTACCTTAATTTTTCTGTCTGTTTTCATGGTGTTCTTTTTATACAAGTTAAAAATTTTTCATCAACCCGTAAGACAACATCTTGTGAGACCAGAAGTTATCAAATAACGAGGCGACAGATATCTCCAACGGTTAAGAGTTTGAGATAATCTGGTTTTATTAAATCCGGATAATCATGCTGAATAGAGTTCAGTACCAGTTCAAGCGCAAGAGAATCCATATGCAAATCAAGAATAAGGCTTGAATTAGCGCGGATAGCACTTCTATCGATAATAATTATTTTATAAATGTGATTTTTTATGAGTTGTACGATACTATCCGGCACATCGTCATATTTGCTTTCCCGGGCTAGTTCATATTCATGCAATGATCCCTCAATTATTGCCGGCTGTTTTCGCTTAATTGCGGGTAAATAAAAGAAATGTCTTATATAGCTGACTTTTTCTTTTTCAGGACTATAGAATTTTTCAAGAAAAGCAATAAACGCTTCTTTACCATTTTTTGCTGCAGACATAATGGGAGTAGTAATATCAACAAACTCGATGTAAACTTTTCGCCGGGGAACAAAAAAAATAAGATTGGCCAGTATGATAAAAACACTGAACAAATAAGTTGGAATTATCGGTGGAACTTTTCCGTTCCATGCCTTTGACCAAATACTCCCCCAAAGTCCATGCGTTCTTATACCGATAACCTTGACGTTATCAGGAAGAGCTTTTATCATATTAAAAACACCCGATTTGTTAAATATTTTTTCAAATCCCTGACCTGCCATCTGTCCTGCAGGATATACCAGTACATTTTCGCCATTTGCAAATAATTTCTGAGCGGTAAAAACTAAATTCTCAATTATGTTGACATCAACCCTTCCTGATTGCATATTACTAACGGGTACAGACTTCATCTTTATAAACAGATTTTTAACCAGGGGAATCTGTAAATACTTTGCAGAAACAAACGGAATAAAAGTAGTGTATTTAAATATCTGTGTAGTAAGAATCTGCGGATCAACAATTGCCTGGTGATTCGGCAAAAACAGCTTTTGGGTATTACTATTCAATAATTCAATTCCTTTTACCTGCACTTTGTATCTAAGTGAAAAAAGATAGCGGAATATAAGTGCGACTGTTTTCATCCGTTAATAATTGATTTTAATTGTCGGATGGAACTTACCATTCACAAATAATCATATTCATGTGTTAGACAATGATTATTTACTCATGGACGTTTCATCCGTTTATAATTTATTTCCGCATTATCTGGCCATTAGTACATCAACACAACATTTATAAAAAGTTAGGAAATTTTAGGGCAAAAACCAATTATAACTGCCAAATATTAACTAAATCGGCCACAACGGAAAACCTTTGATTAATGAAAATCAGTCGTACTTAATGCAAACTTTTGTTATAAAGATGTTCCTTTTCCTGTTGAAATTATTTCAAATGCCAGCAAATTAAATATTGCAGATACTTAATTAAAATCCCTAAACCGACCTTGCTGCAAAAATTTAACAGCTTCGTCCATTTCTTTGTACATTACTTTATCCTCATCAATAAAAGGAACGGCTTTTCTAAACTCTTCAACAAATTCCTGAATGTAAGGCGAAGGTTTTAATGGTTTGCGAAATTCCAGAGCCTGGGCTGAATTCATTAATTCAATGGCTAAAATCCGCTCAACATTTTCCACCACTTTTAATGCTTTGGTAGCAGCATTGGCACCCATGCTAACATGATCTTCCTGACCGTTGCTCGAAACAATAGAATCAATACTGCAAGGAGCACATAACTGTTTGTTTTGATTTACCACTCCTGCCGCCGCATATTGGGGTATCATAAATCCTGAGTTTAAACCGGGATTGGCAACTAAAAATTCAGGCAAACCACGCAAACCCAGTATTAGCTGAGCCGTTCGTCGCTCCGAAATACTCCCGAGTTCAGACATGGCTATAGCCAGATAATCAAGATTCAGGGCCAACGGTTGCCCGTGAAAATTTCCTCCTGACAACACTAAATCTTCATCGGGAAAAATAGTTGGGTTATCAGTAACCGAATTAATTTCCGTCTCAATAATTCCGGCTATAAACTCAACGGCATCTTTGGTAGCGCCGTGAACCTGTGGAATGCAGCGAAATGAGTATGGATCCTGAACATGCTTTTTGCTTTGAGCCATTATCTGACTTCCTTCCAGTAAAGCACGGATATTTTTAGCGGTTTCAATTTGCCCGTTATGAGGCCTTATCTGGTGCAACAAATCGGTAAAGGGTTCCAACAAACCGTCGAAAGCTTCAATGGAGGTTGCACCAATTATATCAGCCAGTTTATTCAGCCTGAAGGTTTTAAGCAGCGCATAAACTCCATGAGCACTCATAAACTGGGTTCCGTTAAGTAAAGCCAACCCTTCTTTCGATTTTAATTCAATGGGTTCCCATTTCAATTCTTTTAAAACCTTTTCAGCAGGTTGTTTCTTTCCTTTATAATAAACTTCACCCATACCAATTAAGGGCAAAAACAGGTTAGCCAAAGGTGCCAAATCGCCCGATGCACCTAATGAGCCCAACTCGAATACCACAGGAATTACATCGTGATTATATAAATCGAGTATGCGCTGAACGGTTTCAACCTGCACGCCGCTTTTTCCCAGTGATAAAGCATGAGCCTTTAACAGCATCATTAGCTTTATAATTTCAGGTTTTACTTCGATGCCGGTTCCACAGGCATGTGACATTACCAGGTTTTTTTGTAATTGTCCTAACTCGTTGGCCGATATTGATTTGTTGCATAATGATCCAAAACCTGTAGTTATCCCATATAAGGGTTTTGAAACTTGTTCAATTTTCTGATCAAGGTATTCCCTGCATCTGGAAACAGCCTTCTTAGCTTCGTCTGAGAGTTCCAGCTTATGGCCTCCCTCCATAATCTCTTCGATCTTGTCGAAGGTTAAATAATCCGGAGTAATATAATGCACGTTGGTCATTTATTGTATATTTTGCTTGTTATGTAATCAATGCAAAAGAAATAATAACCTATGATTTAATTAAATAACGTTGTATGATTTAAAGCATTTATGAAACAGAAGTTAATGTAAAAATTCTATAAGAAGGGAAATTGTGAGGGAAAGGTTGAAAAATCCTGATAATTTAGAAACCAAACAATTAATAGATTCCGGTATATTTCGTCGAAAGAAAGTTCAGCATTTCATGACAATTTTGTACTTCAGTGATCGCTGAAGCTACTCTACGGAGGCGCTGCAACGGTTTTATTTTCCGTAACCTTAACCCGGTATTGCGTTTTGGCTCCATTCAGTACCCACCCTTGGGTGATTGAAGTAAAACGGTGTAACCACGGGTTGTGAGTCCCAAACCAAAAAAATATTACTTTAATTTTTCGATCAACTGTTCTACTGCAAATTTTTCCTGCTCACCTTTTTCCATATCTTTTAAGGTAATCAATCCCGAATTCATCTCATCCTCACCGACCAGTGCTACATATGGAAAATTGCGGTTATTGGCATACATCATCTGCTTTTTCATTTTTGAAGCATCAGGATAAATTTCAGTGCTGATGCCAGCCTGACGCAATTTTTTCATGACACTTAAACACCACCCCTGCTCTTTCTCGCCAAAATTCACGAAAAACAATTGGGTTGTGGTGGCAGCTTCTTTGGGGAACAGATCAAGCTGTTCCATGACATCATAAATACGATCGGCACCAAAGGAAATACCTACGCCCGAAACATCAGGTAAACCAAAAATACCTGTAAGGTCGTCGTAACGGCCACCGCCGGTTATTGAACCTATTTGAACATCCAGCGCTTTAACTTCGAAAATAGCTCCGGTGTAATAGTTTAAGCCCCGGGCCAGAGTCAAATCGAGTTCCACCCTGGTTTTTATTTGTAGAGGTTCAATCAGGTTAAAAACAGTCTCCATTTCAGCAACTCCCTTTTGTCCTATTTCAGAATCCTTTAACACCGATTTAATTTGTTCAAGTTTTTCAACGTTGGTTCCGGCGAGATTCAAAATCGGTTGCAATTTATCTACGGCATCATGTGGTAATCCTTTCTCCAGTAATTCCAGATTTACTTTCTCCAGCCCAATTTTATCCAGTTTGTCTATGGCAACCGTAATATCAATAATTTTATCAGGTTGGCCTATTATTTCAGCAATACCCGATAGAATTTTACGGTTATTCATCTTAACCAGAACGGTTACATTTAATTTGTTGTAAACTTCATCTACAATCTGAATAAGCTCCACCTCGTTTAACAGCGAATTGCTACCTATAACATCCACATCGCACTGGTAAAACTCGCGGTAACGGCCTTTTTGAGGTTTATCGGCACGCCATACATTTTGTATCTGGTATCGTTTAAACGGAAACTGAACCTCGTTACGGTGTTGCACCACAAACCTGGCAAAGGGAACAGTTAAATCATAACGCAGGCCTTTTTCAGATATCTGGTTTGTAACTTTAATCGAATTCTTTTCGGCTAGCAAATTGGTATCAGCCTTACTTAAAAAATCACCCGAATTTAAAATCTTAAACAAAAGTTTGTCCCCTTCTTCACCATATTTGCCCATCAGGGTTGAAAGGTTCTCCATTGCCGGTGTTTCAAGAGGTTGATATCCGTAAAGTTTAAAAACGGACTTTATAGTATCGAAAATATAATTACGCTTTACCATTTCAGAAGGTCCGAAATCGCGGGTACCTTTAGGTATTGAAGGTTTTTGAGCCATTTTTTATGAATTGTTTATTTCGGGCAAAAATAATAGAAATAATTAACATAGAGAAAGTGACAAAATTTAGTCGTTATTTAATATTCTATTAGTAGAGACTAGTTGTACTTTTTCAATAATTTAAAATATTATCTTTGTAAAAAAATGCTTTATGCAAAAAATACTTGAAAAGAAAATTTTTGATTTTCTGGGTGAAACCAGAAATTTTTTTGAATATCAAGAAAATAAACTATTACAAGTATAATAATATTTTAAATCAAAGCATTAAACATAATTTTTATGATAAAAAAATATCTCACTCTACTGCTATTTTTACCAATTATAAGCCTTCATGCCCAGGAATTTGAATATCAGTTAAAATATGAAGGCATCGGTGATAACCGGGAGTTTTTTAGCAATATTGCCATGTCGCAAACCATTTTAGGCAGCCGTGGAGCTTTTGAAACGGGTCTGAAAATAGATAATCACCGGATACGCGTTGGGATGAGTAAACTATTTGAATTTGGTTCGGAAATGAATTTTCAGCCCAATAAACTGATTATGTATTACCAGTTTAAAAATGAAAAAAGGGAATTTCTTATGGGATCATTTCCGCGCAGGGGTCGAATTAATTTCCCATTGGCAATGCTTACAGATACTTTATTATATTATCGTCCCAACATTGAAGGCCTTTTTACCGAAACACACTGGGACTGGGGTAAACAGAATATTTTTGTAGACTGGACCAGCCGCCAGACTGATACCATCCGTGAAAATTTCGAGGTGGGTTTTTCAGGTGAGATATTCTATAAGATTTTCTTCCTTCAGAATTATTACCTGATGTATCACGATGCCGGTCCGGCCATTGATATACCGGGCGATCATATTAAAGACTATATGGGATACTCGGTTATGGCAGGTATGCGAACTCCCGAGGATTTTCCGGTTGAAGCATCCATAAAAGCAGGAGTTTTAAGTTCATATTTTCGCATTCGCAGCGTGACTGATGGGTATATAAACGGAACAAGCCTTTATGCTGAATTATTTGCCAAATATAAAAATTTTGGTATCAAATCGACCTTACATTCAGGTGATGCTCAAAATTTTAAAGACGGTGACCGGTTTTATCATGCTAAAAACTACCTGCGAACCAACTTAATTTGGTATTTCATTAATCATGATAATATTCATGCAAAATTCACCTGGTCGCTGCACTATTTAAACTGGGACGATTTGGATAACCAGCAGCAAATTTCATTGATTTATGTTTTTGACGGAGCCAAACCGCTGAAAAAGCAGGAATATTAAAATCAGGAATCGTTTTTAAAATATTTCGTGCCAATGAGCAAGTTATTTATCCCATTTTGATACTTTATTCTTTAACAGATAATTTGCATAGGTCAATATTTTCATAGGTGATAGATGAAAACCCACAATGATTATAAATCCTGGTTGGTTTATAGTCGAATAATACAGGTAACTGATCAATTAAAAATTCATCACTTAACGAATTTGGTTTCAATAACGTAGTATCAACTTTTATCATCCAGCCACAACCATCGGAGGCTTCATCACCCATGTCAATAATAGTACCTTCAACATTTTCAATACACGTAGTTTCTGCTTCTTTTTTACAAACCGTTTTGATTTTATTATCAGTAAATAAGCGTTCAATTATTTTATTTTCTACCTCACCCTCAATATCAGAATCATTTGAATCAAAATATAGTTTTAACGCCTTACCAGCTATATTGTCGCAAACATCAAACGAAGGTGTTAAAAAAGTACTAGGACAGCGGACAGAAGAGTAAGGTGGCCAAAGGAAACCATAGAAAACAGGTTCCTGATCGATGGTGGCAATAAACAATTTCCCATAAACACTTATGTTCCCATTACCAAGTTCCTGGTATGTTTTGTTTAAAATAAAAATGTTTTCGTTGGCATCAAAGTATTGAATGTCATTGTAAGTAATAAAAGGATCAGCCTCAAGTTGTTGGGTAGCAAAATCAAAATCATTTAGGTTAAAATCCTGATTAAAGTTTATTTCATTTGAGGTAAAATAAAACTCAAGTCCAATTTCATCATTGTTATTTTGTGTGTTTTGTGCCAATGGATAATCATTGCTGGTACTACTATTTTTTTTACAGCTGAAGGTAAACAGTAAAATAACTGATAAAACCAACAATGAATAAATGGATGTTTTCATAACTTAAGGGTTTAGATGGCTAATAAAAAATCAATACTAAGATACAAAAAAACAAGTAATTAAAGTTTTGGTATACTTGCAAAGTACCTATTATGATTATTTTCCATTCTCCTCCTCATCAATAATATTTACCGAACCCTTTTGCTGGTTTATAACCAAATTTAATATTGCGTCGGGATTGCTGGTATCCGTTAACAAACTCTGATTATTAAGTTTAAAATTTCCTGATAAATTAACCTTTGAATCTTTGTTCACTTTGATAGTCAAATCCCCTTCCTGAATTTCAATTTTCAGATATGCAGGCAGCGTATCATTTGGAACATTTGCAAATACACTGCCTTCATCAACCATTAATGTATTTTGCCATGAACAATGAGTCGGAAATTTTATTTTAATGGAATTCCGAACTTCGGTGAACCAGCCCATATGTTCCAGTTCAAAGGTGGATTCCGGGCCGGGATTCCAATTCCATCGTATTTTGCTGTTGGGGAAACCAAAAGCACTAACCGAATAATTTATGGCAAAATCCTTATTAAAACTCACCTGAACGGAGCCTTCCTTAAAATGAACCTTCAATTCATTAATATTATAATTATCCAAAGCCGCCCGGTTTTCCTTAAATTCTTTTTTTGAAATATAGGGTGTAGCCAATAATAAGGCCAGTGTTAATACAGGTAAAACCAATCCCATTAAAAGGGTAACAATTTTGCCCTGTCGTTTTTGCTTAGCAAAATCAAGCGTGCTTACATCAATTATCTTATCAACTTTTAATAAATAATTTGCCGGTATAGCAGTAAGCCAGACCATTCCCGCCGCCCACAATACATCGCTGGCAAAATGGCCACCTGCAATCATCCGGGCATAGCCAATTAAGCCGCCGTATAAAATACCAAAAACCATAAAAACCCAGGCCCACATTTTAAATCGCTTGCGCAGAAATAAAAAAGGTATGGAAAGATAAAACCCCATAGAAGCATGTCCGCATGGAAACGATTTTCCATCTGTGTGCCCTTTAACCCAAACCTTTACATAATGATCGGTTCCGTTAAATTCTGTTATTTCACGTGGCCTTGGCCTTCCCCAATGTTCTTTAAAGGTACCGTTTACCAAGGCACCCGGACCCACAACCATTACAAAAAGCATGAAAAATGAGGCACGCCGCCATTGCAAAGCCCACTTTTTCCAATAGGATAGTGAAACCATAACCAAAGCCCCAACGGCAACAAAATACCCCAGGAAAATTCCATATTTATAGATGAAGTCCCAAAAAGGCATCTGCATCAAATACCAGCCATTCACCTTATCAAAATAAGGTTTTTCAAGCCTGATATCAAGGTTTGTGAATATAAAGGGCAGGCTCAATACACCAAAAATTAACAGGAATATCAGTAAGTCTTTTCGTAATGATTTGTTCATTTTGTAAGTTTTTTATACCTGATTCGTTTAGGACCTTCATCTCCCAGCCTTTTTTTCCGGTTGTTTTCATATTCAGAGTAAGAACCTTCAAAATAATAAATCTGCGATTCGCCCTCAAAAGCCAGAATATGCGTTGCAACCCGGTCTAAAAACCATCGGTCGTGCGAAATTACAACAGCACAACCGGCAAAATTTTCCAGGCCTTCTTCAAGTGCGCGGAGTGTATTGATATCAATATCGTTACCTGGCTCGTCGAGCAACAATACATTGGCCTCCGATTTTAGAGTCAACGCCAGGTGTAACCTGTTGCGCTCACCGCCTGACAATACACTCACCTTTTTTTCCTGATCGGCACCCGAAAAATTGAACCTTGAAAGATAAGCCCTGGCATTAATAAAACGTCCTCCAACTTTAATTTCATCAAGCCCGTCTGAAATGGTCTGGTACACAGTTTTTGCCTGATCAATTTCAGAATGTGCCTGGTCCACATATCCGATTTTAACGGTTTCACCAACTGAAAATGTTCCGGCATCTGCAGTCTGCTGACCCATAATCATCCTGAATAAAGTTGTTTTACCAGCACCGTTAGGGCCGATGATTCCCACAATTCCATTACGTGGTAACAAAAATTCAAGATTTTCAAATAAAAGTTTATCTCCAAAAGCCTTGCTTACCGCATGAGCTTCAATTACCTTATCGCCCAACCGTGGTCCGTTAGGGATAAATATTTCAAGTTTTTGTTCCTTCTCTTTAACATCTTCGTTAAGTATTTTATCGTAAGCGTTCAAACGGGCCTTTTGCTTTGCCTGACGGGCTTTGGGGGCCATTCGCACCCATTCCAGCTCCCGTTCCAAAGTTTTGCGGCGCTTGCTTTCTGATTTTTCTTCCATGGCCAAACGATTGCTTTTTTGCTCCAGCCATGAGCTGTAATTACCTTTCCAGGGAATACCTTCGCCACGGTCGAGTTCTAGAATCCATCCGGCTACATTGTCCAGGAAATACCGGTCGTGTGTAATAGCAATCACGGTTCCCTTGTATTGCTGCAGATGCTGTTCCAACCACTGCACCGACTCTGCATCCAGGTGGTTGGTGGGCTCATCGAGTAACAACACATCGGGTTCCTGAAGCAACAGGCGGCACAAAGCCACACGGCGACGTTCGCCTCCTGAAAGATTCTCAATTTTCCAATCGGCCGGAGGGCATCGCAAGGCATCCATGGCCCGTTCCAGCTTATTATCAAGCTCCCAGGCATTGTGCTGATCCAACAACTCCGTTAATACACCCTGACGCTCAATAAGCAGGTTCATCTCATCATCTGTCATAGGTTCGGCAAATTTCATATTCAGCGCTTCGTATTCCTTTAAAAGTGCTACCACCTCAGCAGTTCCCTGCTCTACAATCTCACGAACGGTTTTATCATTATCAAGCCGGGGTTCCTGTTCAAGCATCCCCAACGTATAGCCCGGTGAAAAAACAACTTCGCCTTCAAAGCTTTTTTCAACACCGGCAATAATACTTAACAGGGTTGATTTTCCGGAGCCATTCAAACCAATAATGCCAATTTTGGCTCCGTAAAAAAATGACAGGTATATATTATTTAATACCTTTTTTTGTGGAGGATAGGTTTTACCCACCCCAACCATCGAAAAAATGACTTTTTTATCGTCTGACATACATAAAAATTTAATGATGCAAAATTATACGGTTTGCATCACAATCAGGTATATATTCCAAAAATTATATTTTGTAACATATAGCATGTTCAATTAATTATTTATTTAATGCTTACTTACACCTCTTTCATTAACATAACAATGTTAGTGTAAGATTGCTTCTTAACTTAAAAGTAATTATCTTAGTAACAAATTATATCCAATGAAAAAGTTAAGTTTTCTTATTGCCGACGATTCAATGGCATCAAGATTAAGAATTAAAAATGCCTTAAATGAAATAGGAGATTTTCAGTATACTGATGCTAAGGATGGCGGGGAAGTAATCGACCTGCTTTCAAAGAACACTTATGACTTCCTTATACTTGATATTTTAATGCCCGGTATAAATGGTTTTAAAGTTTTAGAGACCATTAGGGAAAAAAATATCAACGTGAACACTATTGTACTGACTGCGGATACACAAACCACAACAAAAAGGATGTGTTTTGAGTTAGGAGCCATAAATGTTGCCCACAAAACCATTAAACTGGAAAAGTTAACCAATGCGGTACAGGTCGCCATTAATAATTTAAATCATGAAAATTGAGGAAAAATATATTGATATAATTAGCGAGCTGGTAAATATTGGCATGGGGAAAAGTGCCAATACGCTTAACCAGATGATGGAAACCCATATTATTCTGGGCATACCTCATTTTAAAGTTACCACTTACGACCAGGTGCAAAAAGAATTAGGTTTTTTTGCTGATGAAATTTTTACCTCGATAAATATGAATTTCAGCAATGGGATGAACGGTGTAGCCCAATTGGTTTTTCCCGAACCCAGTGCATCGGAACTGGTAAATATATTTGTTGGAAAATTTGAAGAAGAAACCGACCTTGATGCACTTAGAATTAGTGCCCTGACCGAGATTGGCAACATTATAATTAATACCATTATTGGAACTATCAGTAATTACCTTGAAACTGACCTGGCCTATTCGTTGCCCCGATACAGCGAAGGTAATATTGGAAAAATACTCACAGAGAAAGAAATTGCCAAAGATCATATAGTTTTACTTTGCCATACCGACTTTAATACAGCGGAACACAATGTTAGCGGTAATTTTATTCTCTATTTCGAGATAGATAATTTCGATAATTTTCTCCGGATACTTGACAATTACTTGTCCAAAATTGATTTATAGCAGCTTATATGCGGGTAGCAAATAATATTTATATTGAACAGTATAAGTTCTTAAATTATATTACTACAGGAGTTTTTATAATTAATAAAGATTATGAAGTACTGCTATGGAATAATAATATTGAAAGCTGGACAAAAATTAAAGACAGTGAGATATTAGGTAAAAAACTGACCGATTTTTTTCCAAACTTCAGTCAGCCCTTGTATTTAAAGCTACTTAACGATGTGTTTGAACATGGGATGACAACCATATTTTCATCAAAACTGCATCCCGATTTATTTAGTACCGGTTTTAGTAGCGGACAAAAAATGCACACAACGGTTTTACCTACACCCGATATCGGGAATAAAGGCTATAATGCTCTTTTTTCGATTGAAAATCAAACTACCTTAACGGATCTTATTACAAAAAATAGGGGATTAAATAATTTACTTCAAACCATTAACGAAGACCTTGAGATAAAAATTCAAAACCGTACCCTGGAACTTGAAAAAACAAACCTTCGCTTATCGAGTATTTTAAACAGTGCACCCCTGTCCATTATTCTGTTGAACAGTCAGCTGGAAATAATTGAAATAAATAATGAGGGTATTGAATTTTTTGAAGGAGAAGTATCGGCCTCAGGTAATCAAAAAATTTGTGATTACATTAATTGCGTGAATGAATCGTGCCGAAATATACCTTCCAATGTTGAATTATCGGCTAATTGCAAAATAGGGAACCTTATTTCAAACACTTTAAAAAATGGTGAAAAATACCATAAAGTTGAATGTTCTATTACCCGGAAAACAAAGGAAAATAAGGTTGTAACCAATGCGCTTTTAGTATCCACAACAAAAATTTCATCCGATGGTGATTCGCATCTGTTATTAATTATGGATGATATCACACAACGAAAACAAATTGAAACAGAATTAATTAAGGCAAAGAACCAAGCCATTGAAAGCGATAATCTTAAATCAGCTTTTTTGGCCAATATGAGTCACGAAATACGCACCCCTTTAAATGCAATTGTAGGTTTCTCTGATCTGATTGCCAGACTTGACGTGGAAAAAGCAGAACGTGAGATGTATTCGAGGCTTATTTTAGAATCGAGCGATCAGTTACTTAGCCAGATAAACAGTATTATAGATATCTCCAAATTAGAATCGAACCAGTTGCAAACTTATTATCACGATTTTGATATGAACGAAATTATGGATGATATTTATAATTCCGTAGTTGACGAAAAATCGAACAAAAACCTCACTATTAATTTACAAAAGGGCCAGCCCAACAAACCCTGTATAGTGAGTACCGACAAGGTCAGACTGACTCAAATCATGAACAATTTAATAAACAATGCCATTAAATTTACTTCAAAAGGCAGTGTAGAGTTTGGGTATATTCCTGAAACGGATAATATTAAATTTTTTGTTAAAGACACCGGGGTAGGCATCCCCGGTCATATGCACGAAATTATTTTTAAACCTTTCAGACAAGCACGGGAAGAGACCATGGAAATTTACCGTGGCTCCGGGCTTGGTTTAGCTATTTCACATGGATTGGTTGAAATTCTTGGCGGAAAAATATGGCTGGAATCTGAAATAAACAAAGGATCGACATTTTATTTTACTATTCCTTTAATAAAAAATATTTAAAATATATTACCCTTATCAAGACAAAAGTCGGGATCTTCCCTAAAATCAGGTGAAAAAAAGCGAAATATTGAAGTGCTCCTTTTGGTATTACTACCTACCTGTATTGTTAATAAATAATTGGTAAATACCGAAGCATTTATTTTGATTGCATTTTATAAATAGTGTATTTTTGACAAAATATGTCAAAACAATTTAATTCAAAATGGATACATTGGGAGATATCATAAGACAACATAGAGAAGAAAAGGGACTACCGCTACGAATTGTGGCTGGATTCTTAAATATCGACCAGGCAATATTAAGTAAAATCGAGCGTGGGCAAAGAAAAGCTTCCAAAGAGCAGGTGTTAAAATTGGCAGAATATTTTAATATTGATAGAGAACAACTATTGGTAGCATGGTTGTCAGACAAAATAGTATATGAATTGACGGACGAGGAATTTGCAGATAAAGCGTTAAAAGTAGCAGAGGAAAAAATCAAATATGTTAAGAATATAAAATGATAATAAAACAACTTAAAATAGAAAATTTCAGAGGTGTAAGTGAGGCTAAAAATATTCACTTTGCTATGCTAAATTCAATTGTTGGACAAAACGACTCAGGTAAGTCAACAATTTTAAAAGCACTTGATGCTTTTATAAATGACAAAACACCAGAAGTTGCTGATTATAACCATACGCCTACATCTGACGAGATTGTCATCGAACTTTGTATTGATTGTAAAAACAAAGAATTGTATTTAGGTGAAGAAATTCTTACAACACTTGAGAAAGAAGAGTTAACTAATGAAGATAACTTACTTGTTATTAAGAAAGCGTGGAAAGTTTCTGATTCAAAAGTATCTAAACCAAAGTCATACATATATCGGAATATATATGATTCTGATAATGATTATATTTTTAAAACAGAATCTCAACTAATGTCTTTATGTAAATCTTTAAATATAGATACTAATAAAGGAAATGGAGAAGAATATAATAACGTTGAAAAAAGAGAAAAACTAAGGGAATTTAATTCCTCCAATGCCATAGACTACAGTTTTGGTTATGATGAACTACCAGCAACTGGAAAAGGTAAAGCGAAAATAATTGGAGATGCAATTAAAAAAGAGCTGCCTCTTTTTCAATATTTTAAAGCAGATACATCCTTATCTGATTCTGATAGTGCAATTCAAAAATATTTTAAAGACTTAGCATTTAATTTAATAAAAGAAGAAGTTGATACAGATGAATTAGAAGAAACAATCACAACACAGTTGGGAACTGTCCTAAAAAAGGTGACAGATAAAATAAATGACGTTGTAAAAACAAATGAAAAAGTTGAAGCTCAAATTGATTTTGATTGGAGTAAATTAATTTCAACAAATTTTATCAGTGAAGCAACTGAAAACAGTTTACC
>JBJKSB010000111.1:0-3865 GCA_046704385.1 Bacteroidales bacterium
TTAGATGAATTTTGCTACAAAGTAAATCGACGATACTATGGTGAGAAAATATTTGAAAGATTGCTAATAGCTTCAGTTTCTATAAATTATAAGAATGTTATTACTGATTCCCGATAGACATAAAAATAAATTATAGACAGATGAAATACTTATCAATTTTAATTTTACTCGTATTTGGTTTTTATGGCTTTTCGCAGGAATATGCTTTTAAAGCCGACCTGATGCCTGTTAGCAAAACCGGGTACTATAAAATTGTACTTAGTCCCGAAATTATTTCAAAACTAAACAGTCAGTTTTCTGATATTCGCATTTATAACCAAGATATTGAGGTACCTTATATTTTTGGTCAGGATAAAAGGGTGGAAGAGAAAGAATTATTCAATACTTACGAAATAATTGAAAAACAGCACATCAAGAAATGGGGATATACCCGAATTGTAATTCATAATCCTGAAAAATCAGCCATTAATAACATTGTGCTCCGCATAAAAAATGCTGATGTAAGAAAACATTTAAAGCTTAATGCCAGTTACGATAAAAAAAATTGGTATGTGCTTAAAGACAACTATGACTACAATTCCATTGAAAATTCAGAAAACACATCAGAAATAAGGGTGTTGAATTTCCCTTTAAGCGATTATGAATATTATGAACTTTTAATTTACGATGTTTTTGATAAACCCATCAACATTATTGAAGCAGGTTATTATAACAGGACTTTTGAGAATGGCAAGTTTTTTAAAATCGAAAATATACCGGTTCAAATAAGGGATACCTTAAAGGAAACCATTATAAGCTTGGCGTTGCAAGGAAATTATGTCGATAAAATGGTTCTTAATATTGTGGCTCCAAAGTATTATTACCGCGAGGCTGAGCTTTTTGTTAAACGTACCAAAGTACAAAAAAAGAGAAGTTATCATTATGAACAGACTATCGGTAGCTTTAAACTGATATCGAATAGCAACAATGAATTTAGCCTAAACAATGCAAGCTATAATACCTTATATGTTCGCATAAAAAACAACGATGATTTGCCTTTACAGATTAAAAATGTTGAGTTTTTCCAATTAAAAAAATACCTTATAGCACAGCTGGATACTGATAAAAAATACGTGTTGAAGTTTTCAAATAAAGAAGCTTTGAAACCAATATACGATTTAAAGTATTTTGCTGATAGCATTCCTGATTCTTTACCACAGGTAACACCAAAAAAAATTGAACCCATTAAACAAATAAACAAAACTGAACAGGAAGGTAATTTTAATATAAAAAGTTACTGGTTATGGATATGTATAATACTTGTAGCTGGTTTATTATTCTTTATATCTGTTAAAATGGTGAAAGAAAGAGAGATTAATTAGGTTGGTAATTATTCTCACTTCGCTGAACTCATCATATAAATTATATAATGGAGTCAAAAAATAAGTAGTCAAACGTACTAAAGTACATCTCACTTTCATAACCAATTGATTATTAAAACCAAAAAGCTAATAAACAAGTATAAAATTGAGGTCATTTCTACCAGGAAATCACGAACTTGTATAAAAAACTGGTAGAAATGATCCAAAAAACCGACAAGACCCCGCGATTTTTTTAGTATCTCCATTTTAAAAATAAAAGGTTCGTATTTTTATATCATACTTTGCCAATTTCATGGCTTCAGCCTCTTCGCCTATAGCATCCCATCGGTAAGAAATTCTAATCTACTGAATTGCATCGTAAGCCAGTTGCAGTAAATAAAACTTATCAAGAACCCTTTCTGCCTTAGGAAAAAATTTTTTGAATATCTTATTCATTGAACCGGCCATTTCTAATGTACCTCTTTCATTGAGCATTATTTCCCCTAAGAAAAAATGGATTAACACAAAAATGCAAAAACATAAAAACACAAAATCATAAATGCAGTGATAGGAAATTTTTAATCGTTTTTGTAGATTTAATAATATTAAACCGATAGATTTTTTTATATAAACAGCTATTATATAGATTCATTAATTAGCTAGACAAAGTTGATTTAATGAATAATTATTTTTCTAATATGGTATTTTATGGCTTTTGGATTCATTCCCAAATATCAAAAGGAACTTAAATTTGATAATATAAATCCAGAACAATTCCTGGTAATCGCAATAGATGTGATTAAAAAACTAGATTGGGAACTTGGACAGATTTCAAATAAAGGTTTTATTGCATATACTAGATTCTCTTTGTCCTCATGGAGTGAGGAAGTGAAAGTAGTAATAAATAAAAATTCTGTACAAATTAGTAGTGAATGCTCTGGCGGTCAACTCATTGATTGGGGGAAAAATAAAAAAAACACAGAAAAATTTGTATCTACATATATTGAAATTAAAGATACATATTCAATTGAAGAGTTATATGAGAAATTCATTAATCTCCATGTTTCAAGAACTAATGATGAGAACATTGATGTACAACCAATAACTTCAAAGGATAAGTACAATGGATTTCTTTCAATCTTTAAACCAACCAAGGGCTTTTTTATAACCCCCATTATAATAAATTTAAACATTACAGTTTTTCTGTTAATGGTTGTTTTTGGTGCAAATGCGTTTTTGCCAAGCAGTGAAAGTCTTCTGTTTTGGGGAGCAAACTTTCGTCCTTTGACACTAGATGGTGGATGGTGGAGACTAATTACAAATTGCTTCATACATATTGGTGTATTTCATCTCCTAATGAATTTATTTGCCCTGCTATATATTGGTTTATTACTTGAACCTTATTTGGGAAAGTTGCGTTTCTTAATTTCATATGTTTTAACCGGCATTGTTGCAAGTGTATCAAGTTTATTTTGGAATAATTACGTTATTAGTGCAGGTGCTTCTGGAGCAATATTCGGATTATATGGCGTTTTTTTGGCACTATTATCAACCAACTTAATTGATAAATCTGCTAGAAGAGCCTTGACAACCAGTATAGTAGTTTTTGTGGTATATAATTTATTAAATGGATTAAAAGGTGGCATCGACAATGCTGCTCATATAGGTGGGTTATTGAGTGGCCTATTAGTTGGTTATGCATTCTATCCTTCTCTGCTACAAACTTTTAATGTAAAGATGAAATACTTACCTATAAGTATTTTAACTATATGTGTAATATTCTTTTCTATATTTGCCTACAAGAACATACCAAATGACTTTCTGACGTACCAAAAAAAAATTAAAGAATATGATAAAAAAGAATTATTAGCATTAAAAACTTTATCAGTACCAAAATGCGCCACACATGAAGAGTATCTCTTTTTTATTGAAAAATTTGGTATACCTAATTGGAAAGAATGTATCCGGATAGCTAATGAACTTCAAGATTTGGATTTACCTCCCTTACTCAAAAAGCGAAATAAAGTTCTTTTAGAATACAGCATGTTAAGATTAGATGTTGAAAATTTAGCCCACAAAGCTGTAACTGAAGAAGATACCGTGACTTATCGCCTTCAATTTGCTGTAAAAGGTGCAAAATTACAAGAACAACTGGATTATTTGACTGGGAAAACTAAGGCCTACGATGGATTGTATTAATTATTCTTCACCTTTACCAATCCTCTCACAAAGGTATTTAATGATTGGGAAGTAGTAGATATAACGAATTTAAATGGTTTGAAGGCACCTCGAACCCGAATGATAAAAGTGATCAATTGATCTTAATACAAAGTGATTCTTACCAGGAACCTGTATTTGGAAGAAAGAAGCCGATCAGGTTGGTGAAATTAAATCCAGCATAATTAATGAACTAACTGATACCGGCGAACCCAATGTAATGTATGGAAGCCATCTGACTTATGGATTACAGGATGGTGGAAATAATTATAATTGAATTGCAGATTTAATAAATATTTCTTTGAATC
>JBJKSB010000112.1:0-185678 GCA_046704385.1 Bacteroidales bacterium
ATCTGGAAGCTTACCAGTTTTATAAAAAAGAAAAAAAAGGAAGGGAAGCTTTTGAAAAACTTACTTGGCGTGATTTTGCCGCAATTCGTATTCTCGATTATATCGATAATGCCGGACGTGAATTTGCCGATCAGAATTTACGGGGCGAAAAGGCCGTTAGTAATCCGGTAAAACTTATTTGGCTTGCAGTAACTTACGGTACCGGTGGCGCAAAACCTTTCTTTTTCAGAGATATGCTATACCTGTTCCGGCAATTTACCGGAAGCTTCAACCGCGAAATTCCCAAACCCGATGAGGTTAAAAAATGGATGAACCGATGGAGTACCGGCCTTGATCCCCGGATTGTACAACTTCGTGAAGAAAACCGCGAACGGATTATAAAAATCCTTATCGGGAAAATTGAAACCGGTGCCATTAAAAGCAAAACCTATTCATTTGCAGAAGGCTTATCAGACGAACAAAAGTTCTTAAAAATGCTTGAATGGTGGGATGATTACAGGTTCCATCTGAGTTTTGCTGTACGCTCGGCTGACTTATTAAATGAGTTATTGGGATTTTCACTTGACCCTGATACCATGAAAGTACTCTATGATGCTGAAAATAAAGACATTCCTATTTTTGTTAATCCGTATTATTTATCGCTCCTGCATGTAAGAGTGCCCTATTTTGCTATCGGAGCCGATTTGGCTATTCGGTATTATGTAGTTTACAGCCAACAGCTTATCGAGGAATACGGGCATATCGTTGCCTGGGAAAAAGAAGATTTGGTTGAACCAGGCAAACCCAACGCTGCTGGCTGGATACTTCCTTCACATCACAATATTCACAGGAGGTATCCCGAGGTAGCCATACTTATTCCGGACACTATGGGCAGGGCTTGTGGCGGATTGTGCGCATCGTGTCAACGCATGTACGATTTTCAGCGTGGAAATCTAAATTTCAATCTCGATAAATTGAAACCCGGTGAAACCTGGGATGAAAAACTGGAAAGGCTACTCAAATACTTTGAGAATGATTCACAGTTACGCGACATACTTGTTACTGGAGGTGATGCTTTTATGAGTTCCGATGCCTCGCTTCAAAAAATACTTGAGGCTATATACCAAATGGCCTTACGAAAACAAAAAGCCAACAAAGACAGAAAAGACGGGGAGAAATTTGCTGAAATACTGCGTGTCCGTTTGGGAACCAGGTTACCGGTGTACCTGCCTCAACGGGTTTCGGTGAACTTTATGAATATTTTGAAAGTCTTCAAACATAAAGCCACCAAAGCAGGAATTAAACAGTTTATTATTCAAACCCATTTTGAATCACCCATGGAAGTTACACCCGAAGCCAGGGAAGCCATAAGGCTTTTAAACATGGCCGGCTGGACGGTGACCAACCAACTTGTTTTCACCACGGCAGCTTCACGCAGGGGGCATTCATCAAAATTGCGTAAAACTTTAAATGAGATTGGGGTTTTAAACTACTATACCTTTAGTGTAAAAGGATATATGGAGAATAGTTTCAATTTTGCTACCAACGAAAGAGCGGTTCAGGAACAAATGGAAGAAAAAGTTATTGGTAAAATTCCTGAAAAATACTTTGATGAAATAAGTGAATTCCCGAATAATGCAGAGATTCTGGCCGATAATATCAGCAGGCTGATAGAGAAATCAGGCCTGCCATTCCTGGGAACCGACCGTAATGTGTTAAACCTGCCCGGGGTGGGCAAGAGTCTTACTTTTCGTACCATCGGAATAACCCGATATGGAAGACGGATACTGGAATTTGAACTGGATAAAACCCGCAATCACAGTCCGGCCATGCATCATATGGATAAAGTTATTATTATTGAATCCAAATCAATTAGTGAATATTTGCGGCAACTGGAAGATATTGGCGAGGATATTTCCATATATGAAAGTATATGGGGATATTCAATCGGTGAAACCGAACCACGCATGACCATTTACGAGTACCCTGAATATAAATATAAAGTTAGCAAGGAATATACACACCTGGGTGAAGTAAATTAAAACTTGCAAATATTTTTACAAACGGAGGATAATCTACTATTACTTATATCCCAGCGCTGCATACCCAACCCAGTGATGAATATTTGCCACGGCAGTTACACCCATGCCAATATCAGTCAAATCCAGGTTTTTACCCGCAATGCTTGTGGAGTAGTCTAAAAACTGACCTGTCAGTTCAATACGTTCCTTTTGACCTAAATCGTAGCTGACCAATAAACCCAAAGGAACGCTGTAACGGCCACACCAGGTCCATTTATATTGTCTGAAATCATTCTTTTCAACCGTATATTCCGTAAAAAGCTTAATCCGATCAGGATTTAAGCGGCCAGACAGACAGCTATCGATTATCTCATGCTCGTGTGCAACAGCCTTTTCGTAACCGGCTGAATCAGCACCCATAAAGGCGTAGTCGGCATCCCCCCAATTTTGATCACCGTAGTGTACAGCATCTGTTGAAATCAGAATTGCAAAATCACTTCCCCAGTTCTGGTTTTGTTCCTTGACAATACTATACAAAGCATCAGAAAAATTCTGCGCCAGTTCATTCATCTTTTCAAATGGCATATATGGAACCAAAACCGGTACAATTTCAACCTCACGATTATAATGCTGCAGAAATGGTATTATAGCTTCCAGTGAATGTTCCACAGCTTGCATACTGTCGTGAACCACATAGGAATTTGTATCCAGTTTTTTTATCAGGGATTCTCTCAATGAAGAAATTTTAACATTTCCATAGGCGCTTTTCCATTGCGGATAGCTATCAAAAATCAATTTATTTTCCAGGTTAAAATTCTTAGCCTTATGAGCCACCCCGAACATAATTACCGTTTTAGCCTTTATGTTTTGTAACGCCAATGGGTACATATAACTTGCATAAGCATAATCATCATGTGGACAAATAACAGTTTTCCAATCAACTTTATCTGTTATATTAGCAGCCTTTCTTTTTTCCTGTAGCAGCTTGCCAAAGTTTTGTTGTATACGGTCGAGAACCTGTTCCATTTTTGTCGCACTGTTGGCAAAACCAACAGTATCAACTAAATCACGAGTAGTTTGAACTGTATTTTTCATAGTATTTGAACAAGAAAATAATGTTAAAATAAGGATGGATAAAATAATTACATTCTTCATAGCTTATAGTCCAGATTTCTATTTATCAAGAAACATTTTAAAACTTACGGTTTACATATAAATACCAAAATACAAATAAAAAACTTCTTTTCAGCCTATTTACAAACTAATAGTGAGTTTCTGAATTAACCTTTAACTTATCGGGAAACGAATATTCTCATTGCTAACAAAGTCATCCGAATAATATTGCAATAAAATTTCAAGAATGATTTATAAATTAACGGTTGCTTTCATCTTAATTTTGATGTACTTGCTCAGTACTTTTTTATGATTATCTTCGTACGTCAAAACAACCAAGACATGGAAGTAAAAATTGAACCCTCCTGGAAGCTTCATTTAAAGAATGAGTTCGAAAAAGAATATTTTCAGAAGCTGGTATCTTTTGTAAAAAACGAATATCAAAATAAACGAATCTATCCGCCTGGTAATTTAATTTTTAATGCCTTCGACCTATGTCCGTTCGACGAGGTTAAAGTAGTTATTCTGGGACAAGATCCCTATCATGGCCCAAGTCAGGCTCACGGTTTATGTTTTTCTGTACAGGATGGAATTCAGTTTCCTCCTTCACTTCGAAATATTTTTAAAGAAATAAATAATGATTTAGGAACTGAAATTCCAAAGTCAGGTAACCTGACCCGATGGGCACAACAAGGAGTATTTCTTTTGAATGCCACACTTACTGTTCAGGCCCACATGGCAGGGTCTCATCAAAAAAAAGGTTGGGAAATCTTTACTGATGCAGTAATTAAAACTCTGGCTGAACAAAAAGAACATCTTGTTTTTTTATTATGGGGTGCCTATGCACAACGAAAAGCTGAAATGATAGACAAATCAAAGCATCTGGTTCTTGAATCGGTACATCCGTCACCCCTTTCGGCCTCAAGAGGTTTTTTTGGAAATCATCATTTTAGCCTGACTAATAATTATTTAAGAGACCAAAATATTTCATCAATTAGCTGGTAATTTTTATTTAACATAAATATTTTTTCACAAAAATTTCAAAATTCAAACAAATATATTATTTAATTGTTTTTCAATTATTTACACATGCAATAAAAATAAATAATAAAAATAATTGATTTTTAGTGATTACGTTTTGACTAAAAATTGTATTAATTATTGAAATGAGTAAAATCCCGGGAACAGAAATTTTAGAGGAGATACTCAATGGAAATGAAAAGGTTTTAAGTAGTATTTACAAAAAGGTATACCACCACCTTGAAAATTATGGAAGGTATATTAATGCCATAGACCATAATATAAAAGAATCGGTTCAGGATGCCTTTGAGATTTTTTACCGTGAAATTTTAGGTAGAAAACTTAAGTTGACTTGTAGTGTTGAAACCTATATTATTTCTATTGCGAAGAGAGTTCTCCACCAAGACAAAAACAGATTAGGTTTTTTTAACAAAGAACCATTAACTGAATTTGATTTAATTGAGGAAAATGAAATTAACCAAAACATTCAGGAACAAAGACACAGATTGTTTATGAGTGAATTTAAAAAACTTAATGAGGAATGTAAACGAATAATTACGTTAACACTGGAAGGATATAATTCCAGAGAAATTAAGCAGTTAATGAATTTTTCATCAGAGGATTATGTGAGGATAAAAAGACAGCGTTGCAAACATTACCTAACCACAAAAATTAAAGCAAACCCTGATTATGAAAGACTCAGAAATGCAGACCCGGAGGATTCTCAAATACCTTTATGGTGAAATGGATAGTTATGACAAAACAGCGTTTGAAAACGATTTAAAAAATCAGGAGGAGCTTCGCAGAGAATTTTTACTTCAAAAACAGGTTGACCAATGCATTGAAACCGAATTAAAAGTTGAAAAATTTAAGGATATTTTAACAAGGGTTCACGAACAACAAATTGAATTAAAAAATGAAGATTAAAAAAAAATCCAAACAAATTCTGCATAATATCGTACAAAGAAATACTTCGTACGCTAACGAGGCAAAAAAGCATTTAAACAGGCTTAAGTAGAATGAATCTAAAATACTGAAAAGGATAATTATTAAGATATTTTTTAGCAATTTTGCATAACCGTTTTTTTTACAATATGGAACCTTTTAGGTACCATTGTTTAGTTTGACTGAAAGCCGGATTTATTCCGGCTTTTTCTTTGAATATTATCCAAGACTCTCATAATTTAATTTATCATAATTCAATAATGCTTGTTTTCTATACTTTTAATTTTGATTGATTTACAGTTAATTAACAAATTATTTAAAAAATAATTCATTTTTAGTGATTACGAAATCCTCCTTTTTTGAATTAATTATAAAACATTTTTATTTGAAAGTCAGAAAGCATTTTAAATCAGATTTAAGATTTGAACCAGGAGAAGATCAACTATTGATGCAGTCATTCAGTTTACAAACAATGATCTAATTCTGTATAATCAAAGGTGCAACAGATGAAAATATCAAGGTTGAACATAGTGATAAAGCTTCAAATGGTCGACAATAATATTTAACCATCATGAATCTATGAATAATATATACCAGCGCAAATCCACTACAACCAATGCTTTTACAGAAAGTGAGAGTTGGCTCGGATATGCAGTTGAAGCTGCACAGCCTGTTTCATGTGAAGTTTTGGAAGTTCAACTGGCTACTGCTGACAAAATGCAAAAGAATATTATAAATGCTCTTGATCATAATGAAATATCAGTAGATATAAAATTAATTGGCGGGATTACCGCCAATACACACATTAAGAATCAAGAAACCATTGATTTACTGATTCTTTTTTTGGGATACAAATTTGATACCCGTAACTTTAACAAGCCAAAATTAACTTTACCTGAAGATATGATCCTATTACGAGATTATACAAAACGATATTTAAGAAATAAATTTCCGGAGGCGCTTCTTGATGATTCCCAACCACTTGCTTTAGAAATGTCCATCCCATCATCACCTTGTATTTATTGCTATTACTTTGGTTACCAGCAAATAAATGAGGACACAGTCTCCGGAAATTTTCCTGTTAAACCTGATATCCAATTATTTAATTTTAAGTCATTTGAATTCGGTGAGGCTAACCCTGTCAGTTTAATCACAGAGCTGGAAAACAAAGACAAAGCAACCCGCGGAAATACAAAAACATTAATCAGAATATTGAAAAATTTAAAATTTGATGCTAAGGAACCTGTTTCACTAACCGGACATCAGATAACCAGCATTATCTATTCAATGGATAATTATTCACTGTCAAAACCTCCGGGTCAGTTGCTTTTTTTATTACTTGAAGTCAGCCTTTTCCTTAAACGACTCATTGAAAATCCAATTTTAAGAAAGAGCCTTAAAGGAGCCGATAATTCTCTGCTTCTGGAATCCAACCATGAAGATTCCTTTGTTCATGGTATTACCCAGTTAAAAGCAGAACTTGATGGGATGATAAAAAAACTTGTTCTGGAAGTTGATTTATATTCCAATATTTACGACAAAATATCCATTTAACCAGTTAAAACAAATACTTAACACACAACCTGAACAGAACTATCAAGTTAAAAGATTTTTAAAACACATTACATCTGGTTCAAAAAAAAGGCCAATTCTGAATCGAATTGGCCACAATCTTTTATATAAAAAATACTACTTTTTATAATATCCCAGATCTTTGAGCTCAAAATTCTCAATATAATAGGCCTTTTCCTGGTTCTCAGCTTTACCTTTTTTTATAAATAATGAGGCAAACCGCTCATATTCTGCGTCCCTCATAGTATCGTTAATTAAAAGGTAACCAACAATAATATGGCCTGCCATTTCAACCAACCGTCTTGCATGGAAATCAAGGTAATCATTACCTTCTTCAGTGGCATTTATATCAGATACAACTTTAACCATGGCTTCGTATTGAGCAGTCATCTCAACCAAATCACGACGCAAATATTCCAGTTCCGGACGAATATCGTGTGCTTCATATTCGTGCATCTGTTTCAGATAAACACCAGTGGTTACACCACGAATTGCTGCAACAACCTGGAGTTGCGTTGTTCCCTCATATATGTTGGTGATACGTGCATCACGGTAAATCCGCTCAATTGGATAATCTTTCATATAACCGGAACCACCGTGAATCTGCAAGGCATCATATGAATTCTGATTGCAATACTCACTGCTCATTAATTTAAGAAGTGGGGTATAAACATCGGCTAAACGCTGGTAATGCTTATATTCATCACGCTCCTCCCTAGTCAGCGTACGTTCATTTGAAATGTGCATATAAGCTTTATAGAGATCAACAAAACGACAAGTTTCATACAACAATGAACGACTTGCTTTCAGTTTTACTTCCATATTGCTTAGCAATTCGTAAACTGCCGGGAATTGAATAATAGGTTTTCCAAATTGTTCCCGTTCGTGAGCATAAGCCAGGGCTTCGCGATAAGCAGCCTCAGAAATCCCAACCGATTGAGCTCCAATACCCAGACGGGCACTATTCATTAAGCCCATAACATATTTAATAAGACCCATTTTACGGTCACCAACCAGTTTTGCAGGGGCATTTTTAAATACCAATTCACAGGTAGGTGAACCTTTAATACCCAGTTTATTTTCGATACGACGAACTGTCATGGTTGTTTGGTCGTTTTCGTAAACAAACAATGAAAGTCCACGGCCATCAGCTGTGCCTTCCTCTGAACGTGCCAAAACCAGCGATACATTCGCATCTCCGTTTGTGATAAAACGCTTAACACCATTTAATAACCAGGTACCTCTTGTTTCATCATAATGAGCTTTTAGCATCACAGCCTGCAGGTCAGAACCGGCATCAGGCTCGGTTAAATCCATGGCAGCAGTGGCTCCATGCTGAAATTTCGGCAAAAATTCGTCTTTAATTTCATCGTTGGCAAACTCATGTAAAGTTTCAGCACAATCCTGCAATCCCCATATATTTCCAAAACCAGCATCGGCACGTGACACCAATTCACACGACATTACATAAGGAGTAATAGCAAAGTTTAAACCTCCGTATTTACGTGGTAATGAAATTCCAACCAATCCGGCATTGGTTAAAGCCTCGTGGTTTTCTTTAGTACCGGGGGCATAAATTACCCTTCCGTCAACCACTTGTGGTCCCACGTGATCAACATCCTCTGCATTGGGTCCGATAATTTCACCACAAATATCACCAACTATTTCAAGTACCTGATCATAGCTATCCATTGCATCTTCAAAATCAACAGGAGCGTAATCGTAGGTATCTTTATCTTTAAAATTCCTCTCCTTCAACGACACAATTTTTTTCATTAAGGGATGTTCTAAGTGGAATTTTAAATCTTTATTATCTGTATAAAAATTAGCCATCTTTCTAAAATTTTAATTTATTAAAAATTGCACCTGTTTATTTTGAATGCTTTTTATAAGCTTCAATTAATCTGGGTATTACCTCATTTACATCACCCTCAATTGCATAATCAGCAATTTTATTGATAGGTGCTTCCGGATCGGTATTAATAGAAATGATCATTGCTGATTCTTCCATACCTGCAGTATGCTGAACCTGACCAGAAATACCACAGGCAATATAAAGTTTTGGACGCACGGTAACACCAGTTTGTCCTACCTGGCGGGCATGCTCAACAAAACCGGCATCTACAGCTGCGCGTGAAGCTCCTACTTCACCACCCAGGGTGTGAGCTAATTCAAATAACAGATTAAAATTCTCTTTTGATCCAACGCCATATCCCCCGGAAACAATGATTTGTGACTTTTTAATATCCACTTTTCGAGGTTCCATATGCCGCTCAATAATTTCAACCACAAAGTCGGCATCGGTAACCACATTATTAACATCGATGTTTACCAAACGGGCTTTATGATTATTATGATAGATTTCTTTCTTCATCACCCCTTCACGTACAGTGGCCATTTGCGGACGGCAATCAGGATTAATGATAGTTGCTATAATGTTTCCACCAAAAGCAGGACGAATTTGATAAAGCAGATCTTTATAGACCTTACCGGCTTTTTTATCTTCATGATCACCTATAACCAGACTGGTACAGTCGGCTGTTAAACCTGATTGCAGGGCTGAAGATACCCTCGGACCTAAATCGCGACCAATCGGGCTGGCTCCAAACAATGCTATTTGAGGCTTCTCATTTTTAAATAAATCAACAATGATAGTAGTAAATGGAATGGTTAAAAAGAATTCCAGGCGTTTATCGTCGGCAACATGAATAACGTCGGCACCATAAGGAGCTATTTGCGACTCTATTCCTTTCAGATTATGCCCGATAACGATAGCCTCCAATTCACATTTTAATTCATTGGCAAGGGTACGGCCTTTGGTAAGCAGCTCAAGACTCACATCTACTACTTTACCTTCATCTATTTCACAAAAAACAAATATATTGTTCATTCTAATTTTCTTTTAAAGTTTAACCTTATGACTATGAACCCAACGTGTGGTTAGCCATTAACTCACCCATAAGCCAATCCAGGTCTTTTTGATCAGCATTAAGTTTTTTTGCTTCTTTAGCTGCAAAAACAACATTTTCGATGGTTTTAACCTTGGTTGGTGAACCCGTTAATCCTAACCAATTTGTATCAGCATCAACATCGGCAACACTCATTTCAGTGATACGCAAGTAAGGACGATCCTCGTGAAGTTTCATATAATCCTCATCAGCACTTTGAAGTTCGGTTATAGTTTTTGCATGCTTAAACTTCATTAACGACTTTGCATTACGCGGACGACACTCTGGTGCGCTGGCATTAACCGTAATAACACAAGGAACTGGTGTAACCACAGTTTCAACACCGCGTTCAAGTCTCCTCTTAATGGTAATCTTTTTATTAGCAATTTTTACAATCTCTTCGGCATATGTAACCTGGGGCAAACCAAGTTTTTCAGCAACCTGTGGACCCACCTGAGCTGTATCACCATCAATAGCCTGTCTTCCGGCAATAATGATATCATACTCAAGCTTTCGGATTGCACACGATATAGCATACGAAGTTGCCAAAGTATCAGACCCTGCAAAAGCCCTGTCGGTCAACAAATAACCATTATCTGCTCCTCGATACAATCCTTCACGGATAATTTCGGCAGCACGGCCCGGACCCATCGTCAAAACTGAGATGGTGGTTCCAGGATAATTATCTTTAATTCTTAATGCCTGTTCCAATGCATTCAAGTCTTCCGGATTAAAAATTGCTGGCAACGCAGCCCGGTTAACTGTTCCGTCAGCCTTCATGGCATCCTTACCCACATTCCTGGTATCAGGTACCTGCTTGGCAAGAACAATAATCTTTAAACCTTTCATACGTTTAACTTTAATCTATTTTTATTTATATTCTCTAATTTAATGTCGGTGAGGTAATCGATTTTCCCTTCTTATTGTACATTACCCATTTATTTGACATAATTATTTTTATGGTTCAAACCATCGTTTTTTTTTGAAACGCAGCAAAGATAAAACTTTTGGTGAAAGTTGTACGGTCAATCAGATTCAAAATGCATACTTAACCGTTAAGCGTGCAAAATAAAATTAAAAAACCTTTGTAATGATTTGATTTTATTTGATTTACAAAATCAGAGTTAAAATTTAAAACAAATTTAATTTAATCATTTTTCTGATTTTTTATAAATCCGCTTCAAAGCACCGGTTTCAGGATAAAACTCAATAGCATAATCTGCATTGTTCAGATATGCAACCGGAAGTGCCAGAATTTTTCCCTTTTGGGCCACAGTAAATTGTTGTTGAGCCAGAGTAAGTTCGCTAAATTGCAAAGAAACTTTTATTCGCCCCGGTAACCTGTAATAAGGTCCATATTTAATTGGAGTTGGTGATTTCTGCGATTGATCCATTACCTGGATTTGAGTCTCGGGTATTTTCCCCAGTGTTTGAGCCTTAATAATTAAAGGCTGATAATCGCTTCGGCGTATATCCGGTCTGTTTGGCTTTATACCTTTATTTGTCGAAAACCAACCAATAATTTGTTGCTCTGCTTCGGAACCTTCATCGGGATTGAATTCAAAATAATAGTTATTTACAGACTCAACCATTTTTCCCATAAATAATTCCAGATAGTTTTGCTCATAATTATCCAGTTCTTCAATCATTTCTTTCATCGCCTGACCATCAGCAACATACGATTCCTCCTTGTCGCCGGTTATTAATTTTAATCTGCGCTTTCTAAGCTTTCTAATAAAGGCAGCAGCTTTGTCAGCATTTTGTTCAACAGTGGTCGGAACCATTTTTGACTGGGAAACCGGCACCCGGGTTGGGGTTGAATCCGTCTGCATAATCCTGTATACTGTTTCCGATTTATCCTCAATAAAAGGTTTTATACCTAGATCAGTAAATCCAAAATCGGGTGATTCATTCTCAGGCTGCAACATTTGTATTATCTCATTTGAATAACCGGCAAGCTGGGTATCCGAATTGCATCCAAGAATCACACCCTCTGAATTTAACTGAAGGATAGGAAAACTTGTTAAACCGGTGCAATTAATAACATAAAACTGGTTTGAATCGGGCACACTGAATTCATGAAATTTTACGTCCACAATGGAATAATATTCGTTATCTGCTAAAATTACATTATCGGTAATATTCAAAAATTTTTCAGCATAATCGCGATAAGGTCCCGCATATTCAACCGTTTTTTTAACCCTTAACTCTATCAAAATCTTATTTTTAGGTAAGGCATAAAAAAGCTGATGCCCATCTAATGTGAATTTTGAAGATACATGCCTGACATCAAAATTTAATTCAGCATCCTTTTGCGAGTAAGCATAAATTGTTACCAGGGAAAATATCAGAAAGAGTAAAAAATGTTTCATTTATGACTAATTTTTATTTTTTTAAACGCATTTCCCAATTGATTAATTATATCAGATGCGATTAAGGCTTCAAATCCAAATTCATCTGCGGCAAGGTTTCCAGCCATTCCGTGCAAAAAAACCCCTATTCTGGCTGCATCAATGGGTTCATAATTCTGTGCCAACAAAGATAAGATAATTCCTGTTAAAACATCACCGCTCCCTGCAGTTGCCATGCCCGGATTACCATTTGAATTAAAAAATACATTCCCTTCATCATCACTAATACAGGTATAAGCACCTTTCAATACAATTATTATTTTGTATTTAACCGACAATTCCAATTGGGTTTTAAATCTTTCAAAGCCCGATTCATGTTTATGAGTTAACCTGTCGAACTCGCCGGGATGTGGCGTTAATATTGTTTTTGGAGAAAGTAAATTCAGCCAGTCTTTATTTTCAGATAAAATATTAATGGCATCGGCATCAAGAACCATATTTTTTACATTAATATCAATCAAATTCTTTAAGGCATTTTGCATTGATTTTTTGGTGCCAATGCCAGGTCCTACTCCCACTGCAGTATAATAATCGAGAATTTTCGAAGTACAGTAGTTTAATTCCGATTCATCGATACAAACCATTGCTTCAGGAATAGCTGTCTGCATAATCTGTCGACCCGATTCCGGCACATGCACAGTTAACAAACCTGCTCCGGTTCTTAAACAGGCTTTGGCTGCAAGTACAGCAGCTCCGGTCTTTTGATAACTACCTGCAATTAAAAAGGCATGTCCGTATACTCCTTTATGATCGAATACGGAGCGTTTTTTCAACCGGCCAACAACATCTTCATTCACAGTCAGGAATTTTCCGGTAGATGCATTTTTTAAAAAATCTTTATGAAGGCTAATATTTAATATATGCCAATTACCCACATATTTATTATTCTCAGCAAATAAAAATGCCAGTTTAGGAAACTGAAACGTTAATGTATGCGTTGCCTTTAAAATTGCACCATCATTTTTACTGTTATCGTCAGCAAAAAAACCCGATGGTATATCAATAGCCACAATTTCATTTCCACTATCATTGATTTGATTAATAACCCCAGCCCAGTATCCACTGACCGGCCGGGTTAAACCCGATCCGAATATACCATCAATAATCAGCCCCCCAGGGTCAATTACCGGAATATCACCATCCTTTTTAATATAATGTACTGGAACACTTTTTAACTCTTCGAGCCGGGTAAAATTAGACTGGCAATCCTGAGATAAATTTCCTATTCTTAGTAAATACACCTTTAAATTCGAAAATCCTTCATTGTATAAAATCCTGGCCAAAGCCAAGGCATCACCTCCGTTATTTCCGCTTCCGGCAAATAAAATCATAGGCATTTCGCGTCTGTAGTGATTCTTTATCCAGGCAAATAGTTGCTGAGCTGCCCGTTCCATCAAATCAATCGATAAAATTGGTTCATTAGAAATGGTATATGAATCCCATTCTCTTATTTGAGGTGTACTTAATATTTGCATGGCACTATTTTCGGCTAAATTACCCGGTATTTATATATTAAATATAAAATTATGGATTTATTATAAACCTAAAAAGTATAAAATGCAAAATGTTCTGCAATAGTTTTCAAAAGATTGGCCAGATAAAAAAGATTTCTAAATTTGTTAATTACCAAAAAATATGAATATTAATTTAAAATGATAAACTATGTTTAAAGGACATCCAAAAGGACTGTTTGTCGCATTTTTTGCAAATATGGGCGAACGGTTTGGCTACTATACCATGTTGGCCATTTTTACTCTTTACCTTCAGGCGAAGTTTGGCTGGGATGCTACCCAGGCTGGTCATGTTTACGGTGGGTTTTTATTTGGAATTTATTTTCTTCCGTTATTGGGAGGTTATATTGCCGATAATTTACTGGGCTATGGTAAAACCATCACGCTCGGAACCCTGATCATGTTTGCAGGTTATATTCTGCTTGCCCTGCCGGGAACAGGTGAAATGTTTATTTATGGAGCTTTAGCAATAATTTCATTGGGTACCGGACTTTTTAAAGGTAATCTGCAGGCCCTGGTAGGAAATTTATACGACGATGCAAAATACAGTAAATACCGTGATTCCGCCTTCAATATTTTTTACATGGGTATAAATATCGGAGCTTTCTTTGCACCCAGTGCTGCAAAAGGAATCAGAAATTTTCTGTTACACAGGCAAGGATTAGAATATCATTCTGCGATAGCCGGCCTGGCCCACCAGTTCCAAAATGGACTCCTTACCAATACTACAGAACTTGAAACGTTTGCTCACGCCCAAATGGGTGACGCTTTCACCTCTGTTGCTGATTTTTGTACCAAATACATTGATGGTTTGGGGCAGTCGTACAATGCCGGATTTGCCCTTGCTGGTATAAGCATATTGGTTTCGCTGGCCATTTTCCTTGGATTTAGAAAACATTACAAACATGCCGACGTAACTCACAAACAACAAAAAGCTGCAAACTCAGAAAATGTTGTAGAATTAACTCCTAAACAAACCAAAGACAGGCTGGTAGCTTTAGGCCTGGTATTTTTAGTAGTTGTTTTTTTCTGGATGGCTTTTCATCAAAATGGTTTTACTCTTACCATATTTGCCCGTGACTACACTGTAGGAACAGTAAATAAAGCAACAGCTGTTCTGTTTAATTTATCATCGTTATTACCGGTACTGGCAGTAATAGTGGGACTAATTTTTGTTTTTGGTAAAAACAATACTAAAAAATTAAGAATGATTGGTGGAGGACTGATATTTGCCGGTGCTTTAATTGCATATTATGTTATCAGACAATATCAACCGGAAGGAAACGAAATTTCACCCGAAATTTTCCAACAATTTAACCCCATATTTATTGTATTTCTGACGCCGGTAATTGTGGGTTACTTTACCTGGTTGAATAAAAAAGGAAAGGAACCTTCATCGCCTCGAAAAATTGGTATCGGTATGCTTATTACAGCGGCAGGTTTTGGTGTAATGGTTTTGGCCTCACAAGGAATGGCAAAACCTTCAGAACTAGAGGGTGCTGTTTCTGATACCCTGGTTTCCCCATTCTGGCTTATTGGAACTTACTTAACACTGACTATAGCCGAGCTTTTCTTAAGTCCTATTGGAATTTCGTTTGTATCAAAAGTGGCACCTCCTCAATATAAAGGACTTGCACAAGGTGGGTGGCTGGGTGCTACAGCTATTGGCAACCTTATGGCCGGATTAATTGGCCCTTTCTGGGACAAATGGGAATTATGGCAGTTTTTTATTTTACTGGTAGGCTTGTGTTTGCTATCCTCTATATTCATATTTTCAATAATGAAACGTTTGGAAAAAGCTACGGCTTAATTTTAAAATAATTTTTAGGACTAAAGGCTGCCAACTTGGCGGCCTTTTCTATTATTTTAAGTTATTTTTATAAATTGTATCAATTTTGATATATCAATCGTCAAAAACCTGATCTTAAAATTACGACTATGACTAAAAAACAAAAAAACTGGATAATTATAGGGGTTGTTGTTGTGTTAATACTAATTATTTACTCAAGTGTAAAAAACAGCTACAATACAATGGCTTTAATGGACGAACAAATTTCAAGCAGTTGGGGCCAGGTAGAAAATGTTTACCAACGCCGTGCTGATTTAATCCCCAACCTGGTTAATACCGTAAAAGGTTATGCCACGCACGAAAAGGAGACACTTGAAGGTGTTGTAGAAGCCCGGGCAAAAGCAACCTCAACTACAATTGATGCCAATAATCTGGATGCCAATTCATTACAAAAATTCCAGGCAGCCCAGGATGGATTAAGTTCAGCCTTATCAAAATTAATGGTGGTAGTTGAACGTTATCCTGATTTAAAAGCAAATGAAAATTTCCGTGACCTGCAGGCCCAACTGGAAGGGACAGAAAACAGGATAGCTGTGGAACGAAGGAAATTTAATGAATCGGTACAAAGTTATAATAGCTTTATCAGGCTATTCCCGAAAAACATTTATGCAAATATGTTTGGCTTCGAGAAAAAAGAATATTTCAAAGCTGAGGAAGGTGCAAATAAAGCTCCTGAAGTTAAATTTTAATACTAATCCGTACCATAAAAAGGCAGGTCCTAATTTGGTACTTTATTCATAATTATTGATGGCAGTTTCTGACTTATTCACAACAGAACAAAAAGCCCAGATTACCGATGCTATAAAAGAGGCAGAACTTAATACATCAGGTGAAATCAGGGTACATATCGAAAAATCCTGTAAAATTGAGGTACTTGAGCGCGCTTCCCAGGTTTTTAGCAAATTACAGATGCAAAAAACCGAACTTCGCAACGGTGTATTATTTTATCTGGCCATGAACGATCGTAAATTTGCTATTTTAGGTGATGCCGGAATTAACGCAAAAGTACCTGAAGGTTTTTGGGACAACATTAGCGAAACAGTAGTTTCTGAATTTAAAAACAGCAAATACTCTAATGGGTTGGCAAAAGGTATCCTGATGGCAGGAACAAAACTCAAGGAACATTTTCCTCACCAACAAGATGATGTTAATGAACTTTCCGATGAAATTTCATTTGGTAATTAAATCTTTAAAAGAACCGGGTATAATAAAACCCAAAAATAAAAATCATGAAATACAAAAAATTAATCCTTATTTTTATTGCAACCGCAATTTCAACCTTGTCGACGACCTTATTTGCTTCCAATGATTCAGATATTTTTAAGAGACCCGAACATCAGCAGTTGGTGGTTGATAATGCAGGTATTTTTAATAATCAACAAATTGAGGCTTTAACTGCCAAATTAAATACATTTAGCCGTGAAACTTCAACACAAATCTTGATTTATACCACCAAAGATTTAATGGGTTATGATGTTGCTGATTTTGCCCAGCGCCTGGGAGAAGGCTGGGGTGTTGGCCATGGCAAATTTGACAACGGTATTGTAATTGTTTTTAAACCCAAAACCGATGAACCCGGAAGAATCACTTTACAAACCGGCTATGGGATTGAGCCTCTGATTCCCGATGTTACTGCCAACCGAATTATTAATCACGAAATGATTCCGGAATTCAAAAAAGGAAATATTTACGGAGGAATTAACAATGCAGTAAACACCTGTATTTCATTAACAAAGGGCGAATTTACCGCACAACAATACGATTCAAAAACAAAAGATTCAGGTTCTGGTGCTGGTGCTTCTATTATTTTCCTTGTTTTTATGATTACTTTTTTTAGCATTTTTGGCAAATCGCGCCGCTCAAAATATTCCACTATGGGATCAAGAAGCAATTTACCCTTCTGGATTGCCCTTGGAATGCTAAGTGGAGGTTCACACCGGGGATCAGGCTGGAGCGATTTTTCATCAGGCTCGGGTAGCTTTGGTGGTGGTGGTGGCTTCGGAGGATTTGGTGGTGGAAGCTTTGGTGGCGGAGGTGCCAGCGGCAGCTGGTAATTGCAATCCTATTAAATCGTCCATTTGAAGTACTAAAAAAATGCTTATTTAGGACTTTTTTTTACTTTTTACTTTTTACTTTAAAAATGCTGGTTGCAAAAGACAAAATAAAATCGAACGTTGGAGAATACTTTTTATACATGTTTCAGATTGAAGACCTGATAAGGGCTTGTAACTTAAACAAAGGTATAATCGAACATAATCTGGTTGCCCAATATAATACTGATAAAAAAACCAGCAATGAAATAAAAGAATGGTATTTTGGTCTGGCCGATATGATGAAAGAAGAAAAAGCACAAAGCAAAGGACATTTAAGCTTTATCACTCATAAAATTGATGAGGTTTATGATTTCCATCTATACATGCTCCAACGTGGTGAATTTGCGGCTTATCAAGCATCATACCAGGGAATTTTGTCTATTTTAAATGAACTTGGCAGCAGACAAAAAGAACAGCTTAACGAAATGCATTTAATATTAAATGGTATTTATGGAGTTTATCTGCTTAAGCTTAAAAAACAGGATATATCGGACGAAACATTAATTTCTGCCAGCAAGTTATCAAAACATTTGGCTATGTTATCACAACTATTTCGCGATTATGAAACAGGAAAACTTAAAATTGAATAATTATTCAAAATCAGAACCCTTGTGGCGTAAGCCCATAACCAACACATCATCAACCTGTTCTGCATCACCTCTCCAATCATCAAAGGCTTTCTTTATAATTTCCTTTTGTTCCTTCATCGATAATGGATTTATTTCAAAAAGCAACTGCTTAAATCGCTTGGTAAGGAATTTCTTGCCGCTTTTGGCACTGAATTGATCAATAATTCCATCGGAGAACAGGTAAAACATATCGCCCTCAGTAAAGGGATAGGTATGCTTGGTAAAAGTATTAAGCGTGGTACCCGATATACTACTTGTAATCGGTATTTTATCACCTTTAATTTCAATAAAATCGCCTTTACTAAACAGGTAAACAGGCCGCAATGCACTTGCAAATTCAACAGTTCCTTCGTTTTTATCTATAATTGCAATGGCAATATCCATTCCGTCACTGGTTTGTGAACGACCATCAGATTTCAAGGCAATTTTTATTTTACGGTTTAGCTGTTTCAAAATCTCCGGCGCATCCGTTACCTCATTATATATAATAATTGAATTCAACAGATAGGTACCAATAATTGACATAAACGCACCAGGTACACCATGACCGGTGCAATCAACCGCGGCAACAAAATATTTATCTTTAATACGGTGATACCAGTAAAAGTCACCACTAACAATATCTTTAGGTAAAAACAACACAAAACTATCCGAAAAATCACGGTGAATTTGCTTTACTTTTGGCATAATTCCAGTCTGTATCCGCTTGGCATACCTGATACTATCAGTAATCTCCACCTGCCTTTCTTCAAGTTCTTCCTTCCTTAATATAGCAAGATTCTTCTGGTGTTCTGCATCATTCTTCTGCTGATCGAGTTCATCCTCATATTGCTTTAATTTGGTAATATCCGTATCAATAGCTATCAGGTATTTTATATTATCACGATCATCCATAATGGGAGTTAGCGTTGTGTGATACCAGCACACAGTATTGTTTTCATCATTATATTTTGATTCATAGGCCACTACAGATTTTTCACGCAAACAGGTATTCAAAACATGCCTGAAGTTTTTATTAGCACTTACTTCAGTCACGCTTATCGGATCTGAATGACTGTATTCCTCAAAACTCATTCCCAACCTATGACTAAATGAGGTATTAAACCAATCAAGGTCACCATTTGGTAAGAAAATATATATAAGGTTATCAGTTTTACTAGCTACAAGAGAAAGTTTAGCCAACTCGGCATTATTTAATTCAAGCAATTCCTTTTTAGCCCGCAACTCCTCTCGTTGATTTTGTAAGGTTTCCTTTTGTTGAATCAGCTCTTCATGTTGTGCCTTTAGTTCTTCTTTTTGCGCATTAATCTGGGAGGTTCTTTTCTCAACCATTAGTTCCAGGTTCTTATTCAGGCCCATCACCTCAATCCTGGAATTCTTGAATTTTGTCATGAAAATATAAACAATGGTAAAGAAGAATAATGTTGTAACAATAGATGAAATCTGCACATCATAAAATCCTAACCCAAACGATTCAACAACAAAAAAAGAGGTAATTAACAGTTCAAGAACCAACAACGACAACGCCAGAACATGAGGTGTAAAAAAGGGAATTTTTGTTTTGGATGACCTTATAATTCCCCAAACCGTAACTATTAGTAATAATATTACCTGGAAACGTTGCCCAAAATAAAATACAGTGTATGATTTTACAAAAGGTTGCAATAAACTAAACAACAAGGTAAATAACAGAGCTGATTTTGTAAAAATTGCAAGAAATTTATCTAACTTATTAATATTTAAATAATTATACTCGAACAAAAGCATAAAAAATAAAAACAAGGAAGCCAGGAATCTTCCGGCAAAAATATTCAGCTCCGGTGAGTTTGGCCAAATAAATTCAAATAAATAGCCATCACGCCATAAGTTTATCAAAACAATTAAAACAACAAATCCCAACATATAAACGTAGGATTTTTCCTCTTCTGATCGCCATAGATTATAGATCACAAACAGGAAAAACAGGAAGATACAATAAAATAAACCTTTGCCAAATGCATGCACCCGGAGTTTACTCATTGCCTCATGCTCAGGCATTAATGAAACGGGTAAAAACTCAGGTCGCTGCTGGGCGTTTACCTTAAAACAAATAAGCCCTGATTCTCCAGGTGGAGCGCTGATTCTAAAAAGATAATTCTTAAAAAGAACCTGGCGCTGGGTAAAAGGGTATAAAAATCCGGTATGTTGAAATACCGAATCAAACGAGTTAAAAAAAGTAATATCGTTAATCAATGGATTATTGATTGCCAATACTAAATTTTGGTCATGGCCGGTACTATTTTGAATATTAATTTTGTACCAAACACTCGGTGCATTCCGGTTAAATTTAAATGTTGCTTTTTCCGATTGAACAAATTTCCGGTCTAATTCTCCATTAGTAATTTGATCAAAGCTATAATTATCGGTGCTGTCAACCAGATAAAAAATATTCCCGCTTAGGTCGTAGGAGCCATTTTCCCCGGTTTCATTAATATAAACAATACCTTGAGAAAATAAATTTGTCCCAAAAAATATGAAAGAAAGTATCAGAAGTATTTTTCCCATAAACTACACTTGGGGTTTCCTGTATTTTACCATAAAAATATAAACATTTTTTTATCAATAATATCATAAAGGGTTTAAATATGGGGTAAAAAAAAATGAGATGTGTCATTTTTTAAAAGATACACCTCATTTTCTTTTAGTTATAGCAATTTATCATTGTTCTCTATTCTTGAATTCTTCAAGACCTTTATTTAAAAAATCAACAAAATTACTGATATTTAAATCATAAGCTTTAGGCTGAATCAATAAATCTCCATTAGTATCTAACAGGCAATAATATGGTTGGGCATTAGTACCAAAACGCGAGATTTGCATATCTGCATTCTGTTTGCCCAGAGTTTTAATCATTTTTCCGTTACTGCTGGACCGATGCCATTCATTTTCAGGTAGTTTAATAACTTTATCGTCAACATAGAGTGCAACTACAACGTAATCAGTTCTTAACATCTTAAGTACCTGTGGGTCCTTCCAAACCACCGATTCCATCTCACGGCAATTCACACAACCATGTCCGGTAAAATCAACAAATACAGGTTTATGTTGTGCTTTAGCACAGGCCAGTGCCTGATTGTAGTCAAAATAACCTTTAATTCCATGTGGCAGATGAAGATCCTCAGCATACCTTGGTTCTTCACATGTGGTTGCATTGTCATTGGTTTTCACAACGGTTTGATTTGAACCATATAAATCAAAACCCATTTCAACGTTATCGCGGACAATACGCTCCATATCAAAATCCAGCGTAGTTTGAGGAGGCAGATAACCTGCAAGTGCCTTCAGCGGAGCACCCCACATTCCCGGAATTAAATACACTACAAATGAAAAAACAATAATGGACAGTGCCAGTCGCGGAACTGAAATGAATTTTAAATCGCTATCGTGCACAAACTTTAACTTGCCCAGCAAATAAAAGCCCAATAAGGTAAAAGTCACAATCCAGACAGCCAGGTAAACTTCGCGATCTAAAATTCCCCAGTGATAAGTTTGATCGGCTACGCTCAGGAATTTCAGACCAAGTGCAATCTCAATAAACCCCAACACAACTTTAACGGAGTTTAGCCATCCACCCGATTTAGGAAGCTTTGATAACCACGATGGAAAAAAAGCAAACAGTGTAAATGGCAGTGCAAAAGCAATTGAAAATGCAAGTATGGTTACAATGGGTTCCCAAATTTCCCCCTGAGTCGACTTAACAATTATAGTTCCCACAATGGGTCCGGTACATGAAAATGATACCAGCACCAATGTCATAGCCATAAAAAAGGCTCCCAGAATACCTCCCTTGTCTACCTTGGCATCGGCTTTATTTACTATACTGCTGGGTAAAACTATTTCAAAAGCCCCAAAAAAGGAGGCAGCAAATATCATAAAAATCAGGAAGAAAATAATATTAGGTAACCAGTGCGTACTTAACCAGTTAAATATATCAGCAGTAATAGACTCTCCTCCAACAAAGTAGGTTATTCCAATCAACAATGCAATTGGAAGTGTATAAAGCAAAACTATAGATAATCCATAAGTGGTGGCCATTACTTTTCCCTTGGCCCTGTTTTCACTTCCTTTCATAAAAAATGAAACGGTCATGGGAACCATGGGGAAAACACAAGGTGTCAACAAAGCTGCAAATCCCCATAAGATTGCCCCTAATATCACAGCCCAGATTGATCCTGACTTTTCTGCGTTATTTCCTGCATCGATAATCTTTGGAGTTTCCCCTTTCAATTTAAACTCAAAATCTTTATCCAGCTTGACACACTGCTGATCGTTACAGCTCATGTAATCAATATTTCCGCCAACATAGGCATTGTCGCCGGTAATTTTGACTTTTTGCGTAAAAACTGCTTCATTTTCAAACCATCGGCTAACGGCTCCTGCAAGCTCCTCATAAGCCTCGTGAACTTCCGATAATTCTTTAACTGTATCAATTAATTCGGCCCCAACAATACTGTCAAATACAAATGTTGTAGGTAGTGAAAAATTACCTTCGGGAAGCCATTGTGTATACAAATGCCAGTGATCATCAATATGAGCTTTAAAAGTTAACTCAACCTCCGTAGCTGACAATTTTTTTGTACTAAAATCCCAGGTTACCGGTTGCATCATTTGAGCAAAAGTTATTTTGATCAGCAATGTCAAGATAAACATGGCTCCCAGGCGGCGAATAAAAAATCCTGATTTTCTCATCCTATGATTTTTTTAATGTCTAAAATTGTTTCCAAATTTAATGATGCAACACCAAAAAGAAAATTATCCAATTACAAATATGCAATTATGCAGATGTTTTTGAACATTACAAAATGAAGAAATACGGATGTAATAATACTACAATTATTTGCTATTAAATAAAAATCCTCTCTCCTTTATTATCATGAAAATGATACTCAAGGAAGGCATTTGAACTGGATGCCTTGATTTTTAGGCGAAGTAAATATTTCAGATGCCATCTGAACGCGATGGAAAAAATTCCCTTAGTCAGGTATGCAGCTATATATGGATGAAGTTTGAGCGTAATTTTCTTATAGCGGTATTTCTTTAAAGTCCACCGCACATGATTTTCGAGCTCGTCAACAAATAAAATGCTTGGAGGTACTTCGCCCGAACCATTGCATGAAGGACAACGCTCCACCGTTTGAACCGACATTTCAGGCCGCACACGTTGTCGCGTAATTTGCATTAAACCAAACTTACTTAATGGAAGAATATGATGTTTGGCACGATCGGAACTCATAAACTCTTTCATTTTTTCGAAGAGTTTTTGCTTGTTGTCCGAATCATGCATATCAATAAAGTCGATAACAATTATACCTCCCATATCGCGCAAGCGTAACTGCCGTGCAATTTCATGTGCTGCAACCAGGTTAACATCGATGGCATTCTCTTCCTGGTTGCTTTCCGATTGCGATCTGTTTCCCGAGTTTACATCAATAACATGCAAAGCCTCGGTATGCTCAATAACCAGGTAAGCTCCTTTTTGGATGGCTACGGTTTTTCCAAAAAGTGCCTTAATTTGCTTTTCGAGCCCGAAATGTTCAAAAATAGGCTGGTTTTTGCCATAAAGTTTTAGTATTTTTTCCTTTTCAGGGGCGACCATTTTAACATATTCCCGTGTTTCCTCAAAAAGTTTTTTATCGTTTATGTGAACACTATTGAATTCACTATTGAGCATATCACGCAATATGGCGGTGGTACGGTTAAGTTCGCCCAGAATTAATTTTGGAGGTTTGTTTTTCAGGTTAACAAAGGCCCCCTCCCATTTTTGCACCAGTTCGCGTAATTCTGAATCCAGATCGGCAACCCGTTTGGTTTCGGCAACCGTACGAACTATTACCCCGTAATTTTTTGGTTTTATACTTTGGATCAGTTTACGTAGTCTGTCACGTTCACCCGGGTCCTGTATTTTCTGTGATATGGAAATTTTATCAGAAAAAGGTATTAAAACCAGGTTACGACCGGCAATAGAAATTTCAGAGGCTAGCCTGGGACCCTTGGTAGATATGGGTTCCTTGGCTACCTGAACTATTATTGGATGTCCTTCGGTAAGTACCTGTTGAATTTTACCGTTTTTATCAATATCCTGTTCCAATTGAAACTTCGACAAAGGAAGATACTTTTGCCGTGAATCAATGGCCATTTTCAGATATTTGTTGAGTGACCGAAACTGATGACCTAAATCAAGATAATGAAGAAAGGCATCTTTTTCGTATCCAACATCAATAAAGGCGGCATTAAGGCCGGGCATTATTTTTTTAACCCTGCCTAAATAAATATCACCAACTGTAAAATTAGTGCTATTTTTTTCTTTATTTAATTCTACTAAGTTCTTATCTTCTAAAAGTGCAATTACAACTTCCGAAGAAGATGAGTTAATCACAAGTTCCTTGCTCACAATTCAATCACTTTAGTTTTGAAGATACAGAGAATACTTGTACTTCGAGTATGAGTACGTAAAAAATAATAAACCTAAAGAGTAGTCTCTAAAGGTTTATTAAAATCTTTCTATAAAAAGAATGAATTAATTATTTCTTCTTTTTATGTCTGTTTTTGCGAAGGCGTTTTTTACGCTTATGCGTGGCCATCTTATGTCTTTTCCGCTTCTTTCCGCTTGGCATATTCGTAAATTTTAAATGATTTTATTTTTTAACAGTACTTTTAACCTTGTTCACAAACGTTTTAGCTGGTTTAAACGAAGGAATAAAATGTTCAGGAATAATAATAGTAGTATTTTTTGAGATATTTCTTGCTGTTTTTTCAGCTCTCTTTTTTACAACAAAACTACCAAATCCTCTAAGATACACATTATTACCTGTTTCTAAAGAAGATTTTATACCATCCATGAATGCCTCAACGGTTTTCTGAACAGTCACTTTCTCAATACCTGTATTTTTTGAGATTTCGTTAACAATATCTGCTTTTGTCATTTCTAAAAACCTTTTATATCAATTATTTAATTTTTTCTTAAAAAGTGTGGGCAAATATAAATCTTTAATTCTGAATATGAAAACAATTCCACTAATTTTGCTAAAATTTTTAAAATCACTAATTTACTGTGACTTAAATGAATATTGGATCACTAATAATTAACTGGTACAAAAGAAATAAACGCGACTTACCCTGGCGAAACACAAATGATCCATATACTATATGGGTGTCTGAAATAATTATGCAGCAAACCCGAATCAATCAGGGTACTCCTTACTTCACTAAATTTATGGTGCAATTTCCATCGGTTTTCGATCTGGCAAAGGCCCCTGAAGAAAAGGTACTGTTGGTATGGCAGGGGCTTGGTTATTATTCGCGGGCACGTAACATGCACCAAACAGCTAAAATTATTGCCAATGATTTTCAGGGTGAATTTCCCGGAACAGCATCTGATTTGCGTAAACTTAAAGGTATTGGCGATTATACAGCCGCAGCAATCAGTTCATTTTGCTTTAATGAAAATATTCCTGCTATTGACGGAAATGTTAACCGGGTAATATCCCGCATTTTTGAAATATCAGAACCTGTAAATACATCTCATACCCTAAAACAGATTAAAGAGATAAGTAGCGCTTTGGTCGAAGGGATTGATGCGGCAAGTTACAACCAGGGGATGATGGATTTGGGAGCCACCATATGTTTACCAAAAAACCCGAATTGCCACAATTGTCCGGTAAAAGAGGTCTGCCTGGCCTTTAAAAACAACCTGCAGAATCAATTACCGGTAAAGAACAAAATTGGAGCAATAAAATCAAGATATTTTACCTACCTTGTTTTCCTGAATAACGATCAATTACTTATTCAAAAGCGCAATAAAAAAGATATCTGGAAAGGTTTGCATGAATTTCCCCTCATTGAAACCGAAAAAAAGACAACCTTAGCTGAACTGGTTAGATTGAAACAATTCAAAGAACTAACCCGGTTGAAAAATATAACAACACGTAAAATTATCGAACCTCCGGCCCATAAGTTGAGCCACCAAACTTTGTATTCACAATTTATTATTTTCGATACACATTCAATGCCCCAAATTCCGGAATCAATAATTGTTAATATTAATGATATTCATGATTATGCCTTTCCAACATTGATTGAAAAACAGCTAAAATCTATATTTATATGAAAAAACATAAGTTTGGCTTTTTTTGAAAAGTTTGTAATTTTGAAAACAGTATTAACCAAATTAAAAATTGTACTATGATAAACAAAGTTATTTTAGTTGGAAATGTAGGCAAAGATCCTGAAGTCAGGTATCTTGAAAATGGAGTGGCAGTTGCACAATTTCCATTAGCCACAAGTGAAACTTATAAGGATAAGTCGGGGAACAGAACATCAAAAACAGAATGGCACAATATTGTTTTATGGCGAAACCTGGCCGAAATTGCAGAAAAATATGTAAAGAAAGGCAATCCACTTTACATTGAGGGTAAAATCACCACCCGATCGTGGGATGGCCAGGATGGTTCAAAAAAATATATAACTGAAATTGTTGGGAATGTTATGCAGATGCTGGGATCGAAATCAGCAAACGAAAACAGCGGCGGCGTAACACCTCCTCCACCTGCAGAAGAAAACGGAAGTTCTGACCCAGGAGTTGAACCTCTTGAAACTGACGACCTTCCATTTTAAATAAAATGATTGTTAAATAAATTAAAAATACGTTGGAAAACGAGCCTTTCTCCGAATGGGTAATATTAGCGATGGCTAATATTACCTATTTACCATTTAGTTTTAGCTCAGCCTTTGGATTAATATTTACCATAGTGTTGCTTTTTTGTTCTGCTTTAATTTCGGGAGCAGAAGTTGCTTTTTTTTCGCTAAGTCCACAGGAACTCGCTGATTTAAAGGAAGGTAAATCAAACCTTTCGCGTACAGCCGATAAGCTATTAAATAAGCCCCAGAAATTGCTGGCTACTCTCCTGGTGGCAAATAATTTTATAAACATTGCCATTGTTATCTTATCCACTTATGTAATAAACAGCCTGGTAAGTTTTGGTTCGTCAGGTATTTTGGGATTTTTAATACAGGTAGTTTTTATCACTTTTGTTTTATTGCTTTTTGGTGAGATTATTCCTAAAGTATATGCACATAAATATGCCTTGAAATTTGCCCATTTTATGGCGATACCCATACAGATACTGGTGCATTTGTTTAAACCTGTTACTTCTTTCCTGGTATCATCCACAAAAGTTATTGACCGGTTTTATCAAAAAAAACCCAACTTTTCAATTAATGACCTATCGAGTGCACTTGAACTTACATCGGAATCACTGGCTGAAGAAAAAGGGATTTTAAAAGGCATTATTGAATTCGGGAATATAGAAGTATCTGAAATTATGTGCCCCAGGGTAGATGTGCTTGCTTTGGACATTACCTCACCATTCTCAAAAGTATTACATGAAATAATTGATGCCGGCTATTCGAGAATTCCGGTTTATTCAAAATCATTCGACAACATTAAAGGCATTTTATATATTAAAGATTTATTACCACACATTCAAAAAACCGAGGGTTTCCACTGGCCATCATTAATTCGTCCTCCATATTTTGTTCCGGAGAAGAAGAAAATTAACGATCTGCTTGAGGAACTGCAAACCGACAAAATACACATGGCTGTTGTGGTTGATGAATATGGTGGAACCTCCGGCATCATAACCATGGAAGATATTATTGAAGAAATTGTTGGTGATATTTCTGATGAATTTGATGATGATGAGGAAGGCTATACAAAAGTTAATGAAAACACATACCTGTTTGATGGGAAAACGCTTTTAAACGATTTTTATAAAATATTTGAAGTTGAAAATACCGTTTTTGACGAGGTAAAAGGCGAAGCCGATACCCTTGCCGGACTTATTTTAGAGATAAAAGGCGAATTTCCGGATCTACATAATAAAATCAGGTATAAACAGTTTACTTTCACCATTGAAGCACTGGATAAAAGGCGTATAGTTAAAATAAAAACCCATATACAACGTTAGGTTTAGATGCCGGTTGTTGGCATGTTTAAGTTAATACGCTATTTTTGCCAAAATTTTCCAAAATGTCAAACAGAATATTGATAATACTTTTTTTAGTTGTTGCTGCATCCTGTAAAAGGGAATATTCTCCTAAGCCGCGTGGGTATTTCAGGATTGATTTGCCCGAAAAAAAATATACCGAATCACCTGATATTTTACCTTACAAATTTGAAATACCGGTAAAAAGCCTTATTACCAAGGATAAAAATGAAGATCATGATATGTACTATATAAATATTGAATATCCGCAATATAAAGCCACTATATATTTAACTTATAAAGATATAAATAACAACCTGGAGCAATATATTAACGACTCGCGCAATTTTGTATATAAACATACTATAAAGGCTGATGCCATTTCAGAACAGGTTTATGAAAACCCTGAAAAGAAAGTATTTGGTATGAGGTATGACATTAAAGGTGACGCAGCTTCTAATACTCAATTCTTTTTAACTGACAGTACACACAATTTTTTACGAGGGGCATTGTATTTTAACGTTGTCCCGAACAAAGATTCCCTGGCACCAGTACTGGCCTATATCAACAAAGATATTGTCCATATGATTGAAACATTTGAATGGAAATAAATGGCTTTATGGAGTATTGAAAAAATTGCGAATGGTGCCCGACTTGGGATATGGAAGAAAGAAGAATCACTGGCGGCACTTAAATCGGTTTTTCTGTTAAATAAAGCTGAACAACCCGATTACAATAAAATATCCAACGAATCGAGAAAAAAAGAATGGCTGACCACCCGCATTTTACTGACTGAATTATTACACCAACGGGTCACTATTTATCACAACAGTAACCGCAAACCCTATCTTAAAAACCACTCATCAAATATATCTATTTCGCATTCAAAAAACTTTGTTGTTATAATACTGGCTGCCAATCACTATCCGGGAGTTGATGTGGAAAATATTTCGGACAGGGTTGAAAAGGTGAAACATAAATTTTTGCAAGCCGAGGAATTAGACTGGTGCACGACTGTTGACCTTATGACAGCCTGCTGGAGCGCAAAAGAAGCCATTTTTAAAATATATGAAAAGGAACTGGATTTTCACGATATGCTGGTTTCACCCTTCCATATGTCATCGTATCAGGGGAGTTTTCCGGTAAAAGTGCTGAAAAAGGAGCAAAAGGCCGATTATTTAGTCAATTACCGGTTAATTGAAAATGATGTTGTTACCTACGCACTATCCCGAAGTACCCTATCCTGATTTGTTTTTCCATAATTCAACTATCCATTTATAGCAAATCATTTAAAAGATTATCTTTGTGCTTATGCTAAAAGTCCTGTTACAACATAAAAAAGAAGCGGGTAAAAAAGTATTTGCATTACTTATTGATCCTGACAAGCATTCATCAGAATCACTGGTTTCACTTTTCAAAATTGCCAATTGTGAACCCGGACCCGATCTTATTTTAATAGGTGGAAGCATTGTTTTTAATGGCATTGACGAGACCATAAAAACTATCAAGAAACTAACACAAAAACCGGTATACCTGTTCCCTGGCAGTGCACTTCAGATTTCAAATTTTGCCGATGGAATTTTATTGCTTTCACTGATTTCAGGGCGAAATCCGGAATTTTTAATCGGTCACCACGTACTGGCAGCCCCAAAAATTAAAAAATCGGGGCTTGACGTAATTCCTACCGGATATCTTTTAATTAACTCCGGGGTTGACACCTCAGTTTCATATATGAGCAATACTGCTCCTATTCCGCATTACAAAAATGATATAGCTATTGCCACAGCTATTGCCGGCGAGATGCTGGGATTACAGGCAATTTATCTCGAAGCTGGCAGTGGAGCAAAATACACAGTTTCATCACAAATGATCAGTGAGGTAAAGCAAAATATTTCAATCCCGCTAATTGTTGGAGGAGGCATAACCACAGAAAAACAACTGGTTGATATTCTTGAATCAGGAGCCGATATGGTAGTGGTTGGTACTGCTGTTGAATCCACACCGGAAACTATCACAAAATTTGCGCAGATTATCTCTGAATTTTAGCCGTATTATCAGAGTTAATCCAATTCCGTTATCACGTTTCCGGTACTTCCATTGGGAAAAGGAATATTCAACAAATTTGAAATAGTTGGCGCAATGTCCTCAATTAAAATAGTCCTTGATATTTTTGCCCTTTTAATTTTCCAGCCATACCAAATCAAAGGCACATGGGTATCATACTTATTGGCAGAATTTGCCGAACTCAAATAATCCCCTTTTTCAATCCATCCTGGTTCAAGGTTTATAATAACATCGCCTGACCTTTTTTGATTGTATGAATTCTGCATATAGGCAAAAACCCCTTCGTTAAAATGCGATTGATCCAGTGTAGTAGCCGTTATTGCATTGGCTACCCCGGTGAATTGGATCATAAATTGAGCAACAACATCCTGCACTTCGCTGAGTTTTAAATTAGAATCTTCAATTAATGTCCTGTTCAGGTATATTTGCTTGTTGTGATATCCTGATATCCATTTGCCTTTGTCGTAAATTGCATTCATATAAGTTCCCAGTAACATTACAGCCCTGTCTGAATTGAATTCCCCTGCCGGGATATTTTGTTCCTTAAGCTCTTCGGGATTATAGGAAGTACCATGGTCGGAGGTAAGATACACCAATACATTACGCTTACCGAATTCATCATCAATAAACTGTAAAAAATGCTCAAGGTCGCGGTCGAGCCTGATGTACAAATCTTCAAGCTCAATTGAATTAGGCCCACAAAGCTGGCTTACGGCTGAAGTGGCCGAAAAATCAATGCTGATATAATCTGTATATTCATCCTTACCTAAATCTTCATCCAGAATTGCTGAAATAGCAAAATCTTTGGTAAGCGTATTTCCATAAGGAGTTGCTTTAAGCATCGCATAAGCTTCATTCTTTTTCACAAGACTTGATAACCTTTTCGCAAATTTATTTTCGGAGGAAAAACCAACTGTTTTGGAGTTTCCTAACCTGGCTCCCACTCTGTAGTTTTCAAGCGCTAACATAGGAACCCATTCGCGTTCGCGATAGATATCAGGGAATTTTTTCTCATTAAAAGTCTTTACCCATGCCGGTAATGAATCGCAGTAATAATTACTGGTTACCCAATTCCCTGAAACATCATCGAACCAATAGGCTGAGTTGCCCATATGTCCGGCTGCCAGTATGGCACTTTGTGGTTTAAAGGAAATACCTATTACCTTTGACTTGCTATTATTAAAAAGTTTTAATTCATCAGAAAATGTGGTTGTTAACAAATTGGTAGGTGCATAGGGATAAACATCACGATCGATGCCCACTGTTTTATACGTTCCATCAAAAACCGAGAAATAATTGAGGTTTTGTACCCGTTGATACCATCTGTCGGAAACAATACCGTGTACGACGGGCTCACATCCGGCAGCAATAGTTGCAATACCCGGAGCTGTTTGGGTCAGCATGTAATTATACCCTGCATTTTGACATAATGTTCCTTCATCAACCAGTTTTTTAAAACCACCATCACCAAAATTGTCCCAATACCGGTAGAGGTAATCATACCGCATATCTTCAATCACAATTCCAACAATTAACACCGGCTTTTCCGGTGGAATATCTTTGCGCTTTTGCGCATTTGTATATTCAGAGCTAAAAATTCCTGCCAGGATTAAGGATGCTATAAGTATATTTTTCATCAAAATTCAAATTATTTCCAGTCAAACATAGCAGAATTAAAACAATTGACAAAGTAATTCATAAACAAATCGGTGCTAAACAATTGCTTTTTAAATATCCATTTATTGTTATAATTTGCAGTTGAATTTTAATCACAACAAACCGATGAAAATAAATGCCATATTCCGGATTTTTCTATTATTGATTGTTTTGTATAGTTGTTCCACAGATAAAACACCTGTGCAATATTCGCAATACGATGACAAAATTGATTCGCTGTTAAAGCTCATGACAGACGAAGAAAAAGTGGGCCAGTTAAACGTGGTAAATTATTGGGGCGACATGGTTAATCCTGCTGGTACGAAAATCAATATTGATTCTGCCATAGCTCAAGGATTAGTATGCGGGATTCAAAACATAAGGGGTGTTAAACTCCTGACAAAACTCCAAAAAATTGCAGTGCATAACAGCCGCTTAGGTATTCCACTGTTATTTCCGTCGGATATAATACACGGTACCGAGGTGGTTTTTCCCATACCCCTGGCACAGGCATCAAGCTGGGATATGGATGCTATTCAGGATGCAGCCCGCATTGCTGCTAATGAAGCCACAGCGTTAGGTATTGACCTTACTTACTCGCCTATGGCCGATATTTCGCGAGATCCCCGTTGGGGACGTGTAATGGAAGGTGGAGGCGAAGACCCGTATTTTACTTCAAAAATGACCGCAGCAATTGTTAAAGGTTACCAGGGTGATGATTTATCGGACCCAACCACTATGGGGAGCTGCATCAAACATTTTGCAGCCTATGGAGCTGTTGAAGGCGGTCGCGATTATAATATTGTAGATATGTCAGATCGCAGGCTTCGTGAGATTTATCTGCCGGGCTATAAAGCCGGTATTTACGCCGGTGCAAGTGCGATAATGGTTTCATTTAACGAAATTAACGGTGTGCCATCATCATGCAATAGCTATTTATTGAAAAATATTTTACGCAAGGAATGGGGATTTGAAGGATTTGTGATTGGTGATTACAGTTCGGTTGGTGAATTGGTTAATCATGGTGTTGCCTCAGATTTAAAAGAAGCCGCTGAATTAGCCATTAATGCCGGACTTGATATCGATATGGCTTCGCTTGCCATATTAAACAACGTACCCGAATTAGTTAAAGAAGGAAAAGTCAGTAAAAAAACCCTTGATGAAGCAGTCAAGCATGTTCTCCGTATAAAATATGCCCTGGGCATTATGGATCATCCCTTTCTTTATCTTAACGGATCGCGTGAAAAAAATGATATTTTTAAACCCGAATACCTGGCTAAAGCCCGAAGTCTTGCCCAAAAATCAATTGTGTTATTAAAAAATAAGGATCATATTTTACCACTTAAAAAGGATATTAACAAACTGGCTTTAATAGGCCCGTTTGCACAGGATAGGTTTACACCAAAAGGAGAATGGGCTTTTGGCGGTAATCATTACGGAAGTATTGTTACGCTGGCTGAAGGTATTGGCAGAAAAGTATCCAATAATACCCAAATACTTTATGCCAAAGGTTGCAATGCCAACGATGACTCGGTACAATATATTGAAAGTGCCGTAAATACAGCCAAAATGGCCGATGTGGTTGTTGTAGCAATAGGCGAACCTCTTGATATGATAGGAGAATCGACCAGCCGTACAACCCTTAATTTACCGGGTATGCAAATGAACCTGATAAAGGAACTTAAAAAAACCGGCAAACCCATTGTAGCGCTCATTTTTAGTGGTCGACCCTTATTGCTTAACTGGTTGGATAAAAATATTGACGGCATAGTCCAGGTATGGCACCTGGGACACGAATCGGGTGATGCCATTGCCGATGTGGTATTCGGCGACTACAACCCGTCAGGCAAGCTGACATTGTCGTTCCCGTATAACGAGGGTCAAATTCCGGTTTATTACAGTTGTAAAACCACCGGCCGCCCCTTCCAGGAAAATTACCGCTGGTGCAGCCATTATATTGACAACCCGAATACTCCCTTATACCCCTTTGGTTATGGTTTAAGCTATTCAACTTTCAGGTATTCCGAAATTGAGCTCAGCAAAAACAAACTAGGCAAGCTGGGTTCCATTGAAGCAACAGTAAAAATCAAAAACCTGGGGCCTTTTAATGGCGATGAAATTGTGCAGCTTTATATACAGGACCTCAAAGGAAGTGTAACCCGCCCGGTGAAAGAACTGAAAGGTTTTAAACGAATATCACTTAAAGTGGATGAAGAAAAAACGGTCAGCTTTAATATTACCGTTGACGATTTACGATTTTATACAAAAAACATGAAATACGAAGCCGAACCCGGAGAATTTAAAGTTTATATTGGTAACAGTTCTGATAATGTCAAGGAGGCCGAATTTACATTACGATAAATAAACTTTTAGCCAGTTAATTTTTATAAACTGATACTTAATCTTCATCTTACTAAGTAGTTCCTGATTTATAAGCCTTACAGTTCAATTTTAGGACAATAATTTTCTATTGTTCTACTATTTCCACTCTTCTGTTTTTTGCTTTTCCTTCATCAGTGGAATTGCTTGCAACCGGGGCTGTTGAGCCATCTCCATATGCTTTCAGCTGTTCTGTTTTCACTCTATATTTAGTAACCAGTTCATTCACTACAGCATCGGCTCTGCTTTTCGACAATTCTAAATTACTATTAAAATCTCCGACATTATCGGTATGTCCGACAACCATATATTTTGTGTTCGTGTGATTGTTTAAATAGTCAGCAACATTTTTTAATGCCTCGGCCGATTCCGGCATGATATCAGATTTACCACTTTCAAAATGAATATCATAAACGGCAATATGGCCTTTAGCTGCGATACCCTTTTCCAGATCATTTACGCTTACAAGTCCTTTATCCATTGATTTTACTTCAACAGCATCAAAAGTTATTAAAGGAAAACTGCGTTTAGTAACATAAACCACAACATATACATCCATATCATCAATTTTCTTTTTTGCTGATAAATAAGCAAATTCACCCTCATTAAAATCCGGCTTGATGGATTGACCAGCCGGTAAGGCATTTAAACCGTCAAATTCGCCAACATACAACGATTCGCTTAAATTCAAGGCACAATTGGTTTTATCAAGCTTAAGTAAAATTTCGAAACCTGCTGTTTTTAATGCTTCTTCGTAGCTTTTATAAATTTCATATACCGAATGCTCAGCCTGAGAAGAGTATTGAATTCTGGTAATCTTTCCATCTATCTCATATTTATCCAGTGCATTATCCTTAAGTGAAAGCATATAATACCGATCAAAATTTTCAACCGCATACCATTCCATAACTGACCCTTTAAAACGGCTCACCAAAGGATAATCTGATCCATTTTCTATATCTGTCGTACGTTGTGCAAAAAGATCCCCTGAAATCATTAATGCAAGTAATATTAAAATAATTGATGTTTTTTTCATTATTATTCCTCCCATATTTAATTATGCTTTTAAATTTATAATATTCAGGTTTCAAACACAAATTTACCAAGGCTGGAGTTCAGATTTATAATGTTCTGCATATTGCTGCAAGCATTTTCCAAAACTATAGGCTTAAATATTTGGCCATTGCTGCAATTTTAATAATGGAAGCCGGAACTTAGCATAATAATATACCTTTCAATTCGGTTCCTTTAATACCATTTTTTAAGGAAAAACGGCTTTGTACTATGAAATGTCAGGCCGGATTGTTATTTTCGAAAGTTATTCAAGAGGTTTTATTTCTAATTTAACTAAATCAATATGAAAAATTTTATTTGGATTTTGTTATTCTGTATTAGCGTAACAAGTCTAAAAGCACAGGATGAGGTTGTTAAAAAATACATGAGTACTATTACAAGCTCTGAATTACATCAGCAACTTAGCATTTTTGCATCAGATGAATTTGAAGGAAGACAAACCGGAACACCAGGTGCAGATGCAGCAGCTTTATTCCTTGCAGATGGCTTTATGTCTGATAGTCTTATAGCACCCTGCAATACGGTTAGTGACCCTTATTTTCAACCTGTGGAATTGTACCGGTTCAAAACTCTTACCTCATACGTTGAATACAACAACACTAAATTCAACAATAAGGAAGATATTTTTATTTTGAATTCACCAAATGATACTACCGAACAAAACCTTGTATTTACCGGATTCGGGAAAAATGGCAAAAAATTCCCAACCATTGAAGTTAAAGACAAGATAGTGGTAATGCTTACCGGTGAACCGGTAAACAGCAAGGGCAACTATCTGACAACAGGCACTGATAAACCTGAATTTCCGGCGTATACCGATGTAAGGTCTTTAAGCCGCCACTTATCCGGACGCATGGATCATTATCTGAAACAAGGGGCCAAAGGCTTTATTATTTTAGAACCCGACACTGCAAAGTACAACAGCATAATTAAACGACTCAGCCGTTATTTTGGGCGTGAAAGAATCGGACTTAAAAATGCATCGTCGGGAAGTTCACGAAGAGGTGAATTTTACGCAATTATGTCGGTTGAAAAGGCACTTCCAATTTTTGGGTTGAATGACGAATCGTACCATAAACTGATGCAAAAAATTGAATCGGGCGGTAAATTTCCCTACAACACATATACCGCAAAAATTAAATCGATAAAAGTAATGGACCAAACTCCTGTAAAAGCACAAAATGTTGCCGGGTTATTACAAGGTAGCGAATTGAAAGATGAAATTATTGTAGTTTCAGCACATTACGACCATATAGGTATGTCGCCCTAGGGAGTATTTAACGGTGCCGATGACAATGGTTCAGGCTCCATGGCACTATTCGAACTGGCAAAAGCTTTCAGCAAAGCAAAAGAAGAAGGTTATACACCAAAGCGCAGCATCCTGTTTATCGGATATACAGGCGAAGAGGAAGGATTGCTGGGTAGCAAGTATTATGCTGAGAATCCACTATTCCCAATTGATAGTACCATCGCCAATATCAATATCGATATGATTGGTCGCATTGACACCATGCATACTGAAAACCCGGATTATTTATATTCCATTGGTTCCGATTTTATAACTCCCAAACTAAGGGAAGTTATCGAAAATGCTGACAAAGACTATACTCCAAACCTGGCAATTGACTATTCTTTTAACAGTGCCGATGATCCGAACAATTTTTATCAACGTTCCGACCATTATGCCCTGGCTGCCAAAGACGTACCGTCGGTTTTCCTTTTTTCAGGTGAACACGAAGACTATCACCAGGTAACAGACGATGTAGATAAGATAAATTTTCCGCAATACGAATTAAGGGTACATATGATATTTGGTACTATCTGGAAACTTGCTAACAGTACCGACAAATTGAAATAAAAGCCAGAAGATGTCGTATCCAAAAAGACCAAAAAACAATTGCCACAAAAATTTTGATTCTTGTGGCAATTGTTTCTTATGTAAATCGCTTTGATATACTCTAAAGCTTACCTGACTCGTAACCCTTCCTAACAAAATTAAAAATTATTCCTGCTCTTTTAATCCAACAATAGTGTGCTTATCAAGTTCCTTCCATGTAATAAAAGCCAGGAAAATTATGTAAGCATAATAGTTTAACATCAATAAGCGCTGCCACAAACCTTTAAGTGCCACAATAAAATTGTTGGGATTATCACCAATTTTGGCTATGGAAAACAATATAAGCATTAGTGGCCCAAATATCAGTATAAATAAGGTGAACCGGTAGAATAGCCTGCCAAATTCAGCAGACAATGGTTTTAACAAAATAAACGGCAAAATCATTATTCCGGCAATCCCTATCCCACCGAGCGAATCATGAATCATAAGCGACATGGAAATTTTGTTATGGATATGATCAGCCGGGAAAATTCCGGATCCCATTCCTTCGCCTAAAGCATAAATAACAATTAACCAAAATCCCCATTGAAAAGTTTTTTGCTTATGAGCAAATGCTGTCCTGAAACCTAAAGCAAAAACCAAGAACAAAAAGCAGAGTGCTACCCACCAGGCCGACATTTGAACTCCAACCGGGCTATCACTTGCTCCAAGTTTACTCATAGTATCCCGAATTTGATCATATCCCGGATATTTATTTCCAAAGTACCCGGTCATGAATAAATCTCCAGCACAGGCCAGAATTCCTACCACTGCTGCTATGCGTCCAAAAAATAAGCCTGATTTTTTCATTTTTTATACATTTTATTTATTAAGTTTTTATCACTTTGCCCAATACGCCCGGAGCCTGTAAAAGATCGTAATCGTGCGAGTAGATCAGATATTTATTTTTCCAATCGGGCTTAAACTTTTCTTTATAACTCCTTTGCCCTTTAAAATGTGAAAACGACCTGATCTTTTCATAGGCAAATTTCATCGATTTTTCCGGAAAAGTAGTTGCATCAGTCATTCCCGACATGGGAGCAAACCCGATATTAACGTATTGAATATCCTTATGTTTAAAATAATTGAACAGTTCAATCTGGATAAAATCCATAATACCATTCGGTGCATCCATGGTTTTTCGTACCAAATCATAAGTTCCTTCTTTCTCTGTAAAATCAGGTATGATATTCGCAAAAGCGATTACTTTTTCTTCAGAATTTTCAACAGTTAAAGCTGTTTGTTGTTTAAGTTCTTTTTCATCGAACATTCCCTGTGAAAAAATTATTTCGTCCCTTTCGGTGGTTTTTAACCATTCGTCACTAACTGCCTTAAGTTTTTGCAAGGTTCCGTCAAGCAGGGGCGGCTCATGAATTTTAGCCTTGTAACCCGATTCTGAAACCTTACGCACAGCATTTCGAATTGATTTTACATCGCGCCCTTCAAGTGTAAATGTATTTACATCAACAATACCCTCCTGCCCCAGAAATAAACTTTTCTTTTTTAATTCTTTATAAATTGGAAGACTTTCCTCAGGCACCCGGTAATAAAGGTCTTTTAATCCATTTTCAAAACAAAAACGACTAAATTCCGAAATGCACTTTTTCATATTTTCACTGGTATCAGCAACCGGATCTTCCAGAACCACGGCATAATTCCCGGTAACACGATAAGCCAGAAAAGCTTTTTCATTTGACGACCAAAAAAGCATTTTATCAAAGTAGGTTTTAAAATAGTCAAGAACCGACTTACCATTTTGCTTCATAAAGTCATTTGCTTTTTCGAGTTCCTCATCCAGAGTTTCATCGCTGATAACATAGGGCCTGATTAAAGCGTAAATCAGGAATATCATCGAAAATAAACCACTCCCTTTTATGGAATAAATAAAATCACGGGCAAAATGCGATTTTGGAACTAAATCGTCGCTCCCGACCAGGAAAAAATTTTGCAAAGTATACTTGACAGATTGTAATAAACTAAAATCAATATCAAAATGCTTTTTATGCAAAAAAAAGAACCCCAAAATACCGTAAACCAAAACAGCAGCCATGGTCAGTAAGGCTGTGCGTACCCCAATATTTCTCAAATGCGGGTTCGATTTAATGTAATATTCTTTTCGGGTAGCAATCAAAATTAACAAAACCAGAAGTGCCACAGAGGCTTCTTCAAAATCGATCCCTTTGGTTATATGTCCTATCAACGAAACTACTGTAAACACCAAGGCAAACCACCAGGCCGTTTTTAATCCTTTTAGCATAAATACTGCAGTTACCAATAAAAACAAACCAGCTACCAACACCAGCATATTCGATGAATATATTACCTCAGGCAACAGGAAATTGTCAAGCAGTTTTAATCTTTCAACCAGAGTCGGAGTGAGTACCGAAACAATATTTATAAGACCTAATAATAACAGGAAAAGTGCCGGAAGGACACGCATCAGTAACTTGTCAATCTTTAAAATAAATGCAAAAATACCGGCAAACAAAGGCATCCAAAATTCAAAAAACCTAAAAAGTACCATGATGGAAATGGCATCAACGTTGGAGTAGCCCGAACGTATCAGCACATATGTCATTGATACCTCAATGGCACCCAATCCGCGCAAAAAAGGAGAAATATTCAGAAAGATTACCATGATCAGATATGCCATCACGGCTGTTAACAGGCTTATGTCCATCTGCAAAGCCTTTGCCGCCACTACCACATGGGCTATTCCGACAAATTCGATAATTACTGAATAAAGGACCGTATATATAAATTGTCGGCGATTTGTTTGCTGATTCTGAAGTTCGTTAAGAAATACCTCTGCTTTTGGAAAATACTTTATCAGCAGATCGTACAATTTACTTTTGGTGATTATCGATCGGTAAAGCAGAAAAATTAGCCCGATTAGAACAATTATAGCCACCAAAGCCAGCCATTCATTTTGCCCGATAGCGCCTCGGGTCATTGCCAGGATAAAAGCCGGGATGGCCACAATCACCACCGAAAGAATTCCCACAAATCCATAAATGGAAGAGGCATAATAAATCTGTGTTTTGCTGATACCTTTTTTCTCTATCTCGCTGGTATAAAAAGCCAGTGACGATACTCCTCCGGCCGGTAAAAACACGCTTATAAAGTTTCTTTTAAGAAATAAAATTATGGCATCCCACAATTTGAATTTTGTATGAACCGATGCGAAAGAGGAAACATACATCAATCCCTGCAAAGTAACATAAGTAATGAAAACTGCCATTCCTATCATAATCCATACAAACCGGGCGTTGAACAGGGTGATTTTAACATTTCCAAGCTCTGCTTTCTCGTTTTTCAGGAACCACATAGCCATTCCAAAAAATAGTGCTGTAATGATGAACTGGGCAATCAGCTTTCCATTTTCCTGTAAAAATGGCAAACTTCTATCTTTAATAAAATGCCTGATAGAATTCATATTCTTCAAATTTTGGGTATTGATTCCATAAATTTACTACAATAATTCTGAGCCTAAAACAAATTTTGCACCAAGAATTCCGTTGTACAACTGTTATGTGTTAAATTTTAGTGAAAGTTTATTAATGTTTAGTTAAAGGATTTTGTGCCGAAAATGTTCACGAATTTCCTTTTTTAAATAAATTGTCAATAGGTTAGGATGTAAATTGGGCAATTTTAAGAATGTAAATGCTTTCCAAATAAACAAGTCAGAGTGTTCCGTCGCATCTGCCCGACCGGGTCATTCAGACGAGTGAAAATTTAGTTTTTCATGGCAACGGATTGCTTGCGACGGCTTTTCTGATAATTTAAGTTACCCAGGGTGTCAAAAACTTCAATAAGTTGAGAGTTTTAGATTTTATTATATTTAATGAAGCAGCTTTTCTCATTTAAGTCCGATATCAAATATTAATGCCTCACTTTTGGTCGGTGGGCTCAATAGCAAACGTTATTGCCTTCACTTTATAGTTGGGGAAGCAAATAGCAAACGTTATTGCCTCCATTTGTTGTTCGGGGAGCATTTATCAAATGCTTATGCCTTCATTCTTTATAATAGTAACTATTCATTTTAATGCCTACAAAATATAAGTCAAAGCCTCCCAAACCCCCTGGCCGGTTCGATGAAAACACCATCATAGTTTGAGTATCAGAAACACCTTCATTGATTAAAATAGGCCGGTATTCATCAAATTCTGTATTAATTTTTGCTCCGAAATTAACCGGCTTACTCCATGTCCCGTTTTCAAAATTGCTGTAATACAGATCATATCCGCCAAACCCGCCTGCCCTGTTTGATACAAAAACCATTTTATTATTATAAATGAAAGGGCATTTATCATCAGCGTCGCCTGACAATATACTATCTCTGAAAATTTGGTAAACTGTAGTATCCGATAACAATAGTTCTATGTCCATTCCAGGATCGACATTCACGTAATAAAAGTCAAAATCCTTTCCATTTCGGTTTGAGCAAAAATAGATTTTCGATTTATCAACATTGAAGGTTGAGTACATGTCATCATATTCTGAATTCAAGAAATTAACTTCTTTAGGTTCTGAAAAAATCTCATCGGTTTTGTTTGAAATAAAATTTATTTGGGAATTCCCTGTTACATCGGTAGAATACATCAATGTAAAATCAAAATAATTATTATTATATCCGATTATCAGGTTTGGCCCGAATTCATTTCCTTCCGTTTCTATTTTATTTAAACCCGTTTTAATAATATCATAATCACTTTGATAAATCCCCCAGTTATCATATTGGTTTGTAACTTTCAAATCGCCCGATTTTCTGTCAAAATTTACGTTCATCGGCATGTAAATAATGTCAAAGTCTTTTCCCTGGCTATCTCTGTTTGTCGAAAAGCAAAAAGGGATTAAATATCCAAAATCCGGAGCTGTGGAATTATAGTCGTCATACTCAGTATTAAAATCCGACAAATTTACCGGTGTTTCCGGAAGGCTTCCTTTATTATACTTATAGCCGGGTAGAATTCCATCGCAAGATGTTACAGCCAGCAAAAAGAATAGCCATGCTATTATTGAGGTAGTTTTCATCTGTTTATAATTTATTTTCAATGGTCAGATGGAATACGCCGAAAATAATCTTTGCAGTTTGTCAGCAAATTTATTAATTATGGCTGTTTCACAGTACTGTTTTTAAATGTTAGGTGGGCTCGGAAAGTAATTGCAAGTTAATTTAAAAGTTTTTCAATTCAAATTATTGGTAGTTTTATCTAGAACCATTTTGCTTGTCAATATTATCATCAATATAAGCCTTGTATATTAGTAACAATTGTTTTTCGGTATTTAATAAATTACTTAAATGTAGGGAAAGCATTGTTTTACTTTCTCTCGAATTGTTAAAAACATTTGAATAGGCAAAATCTGAAAGTTTCTCTAATTTAAAATTAATTGTCTCAGTAAGTATATTCATTTGTATTAGACCCGACATTATTCCAAAATCAATTAAATCAATCTGATTTTTTGTATACAATTCCAATCCCCCATTACTCAACGTGGCATTTTGTAGTCCATTTGTCTTCTTAAACAAGTCTATTATTGTGATATTAGCTTCATTATATTTAAGAATGGTGTCGACTAAATTTGATTGTTTTTCAACCACTCCTTTTAGTTGAGAATAGTTTGTTTCAATTTCATTATTTATGGTTTCGACAGATGCTCTATGATATTTTTTGGCTTGAATATTTTCTTTAAGATTGCTCAAGAACAATGCAATCAAAACACCAGTGGTAACTATTGTAAGTTCCCTTAGATAAGACTTAATTTTGCCAATTGAGTTTGATCCTAAATTCCCTTCATTTATTTTAATCATAATTAATAACTCCTTTAACACTCGAAAATAAAATATTCTGTATACTGTTAATTTATTTTTAACATAATAAAAGTAACACTCCTTCCGAATATTTCCAAAAGTTTGTGATAGCCGGGGGTAAGTGAAGCATAGCGAAACGTAACCCCTGGTAATATACACGATATAGAAATCGTCGCAAGCATGTACCTAGCAATGAAAAGCTTATTCTGAATGCGACGAAATCCACTACCCTTTATTTTGTCTGTATATTTTACTCATTCATTGACTATTGCACTCCTAAATTGACGGCAATTCCACTTGGGAAAGTCTCTAGCCTAAGGCTAGGGAAAGGGACATTGTATGTTGTAACCTAAACCCCCTTAATTTTTCCCTCTTTTACCGATTTTTCAGAACAACCATATACTCTTTTGGTTACTTTCGTATGATTTTAACAAATACCTGTTTTATGAACCCGATAAAAAATAATATTGATGACCATATTGTTGTTGAGGTAGCTGAAGTTTTTAAGTCGTTTAAAACAGTGCATGCCGTCCAGGGAATTAGTTTTCAACTGAAACGGGGTGAGTTTTTAGGATTACTGGGACCGAACGGAGCCGGTAAAACCACCCTGGTAGAGATGATTGAGGGAATCCAGAAACCGGATAAAGGTGATATTTTAATTATGGGGAAACCCTGGAAAGGGAACGAAGATTCACTACACCAAATTCTTGGTCTGTCGTTACAGGAGACTTTCTTTCTTGAGAAACTACGGGTTTCGGAAACCATCAGGCTTTTCGCGAGTTTTTATAAGCTTGACAGCGAAAGGGTTGAAGAAATTATAGATTTGGTCAATCTTCAGGAAAAGCGAAATTCACTGGTTAAGAATCTGTCGGGCGGTCAAAAGCAGAGGCTGGCTCTTGGAATATCGTTGCTAAATAAGCCTAAAATTTTATTGCTCGATGAGCCGACCACCGGGCTTGATCCAAATGCACGCAGGGAAATCTGGAGTATTTTAAACAATTTGAAAAAGAATACCGATACTTCCATTATCCTTACAACACATTACATGGAAGAGGCCGAGCAACTTTGCGATTACATCATAATTGTCGATCACGGAAAAGTCTTAAAGGAAGGGACCATCGACGATCTTTTATTTTCCAATACAGATAACAAGCGGATGGAATTTTCCCTCGCCAATGCGCATAATGAAGATGATTTGACCGGAATCTTTAAAAATTTCCAGATAAAATGGAATACCTCTTTAAATAAAGGAACCATAGAGATGACTAATCCTGTAAAGGAGTTACCGGAAGTTTTTTCCCTGTTTGAAAAAAATCAACTACAGCTAAAGAATTTTGAATGCCGCAAACAAACACTCGACGATCTGTTTATTGAACTAACCGGTCGACACCTGGACGATTAACAATTTATTACCGCGATTTAAACTTTATATTCAGTGAAAAATATTTTTAACCATCAAAGTTTCCAATTAATTAAGGCTCTGTTTTTGGAAGCCATTCGCGAACCCGCAGTTTTATTCTGGGGTATAATATTTCCTATACTGATGGCTGTAGGATTAGGTGCAGCCTTTACCAAAAAAGCCGATGTTACCCGACGAGTTGCCATTATTGAAAACGCTCTGCCCGATTCAAGCTCTGCGACACGTATGTTTCTTAATGAGTTTGCAACTTCCACTAAACCCCAGGGTGATGAAAAGTTTACATATAAGCTTTTTATGCCCGACGAAAAATTGGGCAATACCACCTTCTTATTTAAAATTACCAGCTGGGATAGTGCTTTGGTTTTATTAAAAAGAGGAACTATAAATGTAATTCTAAAAGACAGCGCCGATTTTTTAACCTATCATTTTGATCCTTCTAATCCTGATGCGCAACTTACTTATTTGAAATTGTCGGGGGTGGTAAACCATTCCACCCAGATTAAAAGCGTGGAAAATCCCGCGGTACAAACGCTTACTGGTATCGGAACAAGGTATATTGATTTTTTGATTCCCGGACTCATTGCCATGGGAATTATGATGTCGTGTATGTGGGGCATCAGTTATGGTATTATTGAAAAACGCGATAAAAAACTACTGCGCCGACTGGTGGCAACCCCTATGAAAAAGAGTTATTTTCTGACTGCACTTATTGGGGTCAGGGTCGCGATGAACCTGTTAGAAGGTTTATTGCTTATCCTGTTTTCATATTTTGTATTTCATATTCAAATCCAGGGTAGTTGGATGGCTTTGCTTTTGGTATTTATAACCGGGAACATTTCGTTTTCCGGAATCGCAGTATTTATCTCCTCACGTACCGATAAAAGTGAAGTGGGTAACGGCTTAATAAATTTTATTGTTACACCAATGATGGTATTATCAGGGATTTTCTTCAGCTACCATAATTTTCCTGACTGGAGCATTCCAATTATCCAAAAATTCCCGTTAACAGTTATGGCTGATGATATGCGAAGCATTTTTATCGAAGGTGCCCGCTTAGGAACTGTGGCATTGCATTCATTCTGGATGGGCTTTACCGGGTTGATATTTTTTATATTGGGTCTCAAAATTTTTAGATGGCATTGAGTTTCTAATATAAAAACATTACTGAGCAAAAACTTTTAGGACGAACACCAGCCGACATTTATTACCGTCTGCTTTAGCTGACGGTTAAAAACATATAATCGTCCTATATCCGGGCTATAGCCCATTTCAAAAAATATAAAAATATTAATGGAATCAAATAGTAAAGCCCGGCGATAACCGGGCTTAATAAAATGTACACGAAAAGTATTTTCCCATTAAGAGAATTGAAATACTATTATTTACCTAATTAACCAAAACTAATTTTACTTATGTACATTTACTATAGAGTAATTATTTTGCTTTCCAGAGTTCTTCCATTTCTTCAAGCGTTTTCCCTTTAGTTTCAGGTACCACCTTCCACATAAATATAGCTGCAACAACTCCCATGATGCCATAAATCCAATAGGCAAATCCGTTATGGAATTTATCTATCAGGAATGAGCTTTTATTCATCATTGGGAATGTTTGCGAAACGATATAATTGGAAATCCACTGTGCTGCAACGGCTACTGCCATGGCACGTCCGCGGATTTTGTTCGGGAAAATTTCGGATAAAAGTACCCAAACCACAGGACCCCAACTAACAGCAAAACAAGCCACATAACCCAGCATGAAAATAAGGGCACCAATTCCCATTTTTTGGAAGAAAAATGCAAATCCAAGGGCAAACATAAAAACAGCCATTCCAACTGCTCCGATTATCATTAAAGGTTTACGTCCGAGTTTATCAACATAAAGAATAGCAACCACGGTAAAAGTAAGGTTTATAGCACCCACTATAATAGTTTGTAGTAAGGCGGTATCAGTACCTGAACCCATATTTTTAAATATTTCAGGAGCATAATATAATACCACATTAATTCCAACAAATTGTTGAAATGCCGATAGCAAAATACCCACAACAATTATTAATACACCAAACGAGAATAATTTACCAGAGTGGCTTACAATAGTGGATTTTATATCTTTTAAGATTTCGCCGGCTTTTGACGCTCCGTTTACTTTTTCCAATACTTTAAGCGCACCTTCGTCATTTCCTTTTAACACCATGTAACGGGGTGTTTCAGGCACAAAGAACAGTAAGATAATAAACAATCCGGCAGGTACCAGTTCGGACGCAAACATCCAACGCCATCCCACGGTATTTAACCAGGTATCGTCACCCTGCCGGGCAATGGCATAGTTAACGAAATAAACCACCAGCATACCAAAGATTATTGCAAACTGGTTAAACGAAACTAATTTTCCCCGACTTTCTGCCGGTGCAATTTCAGCGATGTACATTGGTGACAGCATTGAAGCCAAACCGACACCGATACCGCCAATTACGCGATAAATTACAAATTGCCAAAAGAAAGTATAATCGCCCTGGCCTATAGGACGGAACATCATTTCGGGCATAGCCGATCCCATAGCTGAGATAAAGAACAGGATTGCAGCTAAAATTAAACCTCTTTTACGTCCCAGTTTCAAACTTACAATTCCACCAATCAACCCTCCAATAATACAACCTATCAATGCACTTGAAACTACAAATCCTAATTTTGAATTCGCAAGTGTTTCTGTTAAACCCAACGGATCTACAAAGAAACTTTGTAATGATCCCACTGTTCCCGAGATCACAGCAGTATCATATCCGAACAACAAACCACCAATGGTTGCTACCAGCGTAACTGCATAAATAAAGTATTTGTTTTGTTTCATATTTTTATGATTAAGTTAAAAAATGCCTTTTGATACGAGTCCTATTTTATTGATTGAGTCCTAAAATTAGTTTTATTGGGCATATAAACAAAAATAGCAAGGTACAAAATGTACCTTGCCGCTAAATAAATTTTTCTATCGTCTAGATATGCCAGTTGATAAGAGCTTCATATAACTCTTGTTTTCCACTCAGCATTTTTGGTTCACCAACTTCTTTTGCAATGGTCCTTAAATCTTCAAGAGATAATTTACCGTTAACAAAATCGGCACCTTTACCAGATTTGTATGAAGCATATCGGTCAGCTTTCATTTTCATATAGTCGCTGTTTTTCAAGATATCATCAGCAATAACTAAAGCCCTGGCAAAAGTATCCATACCTGAAACATGAGCGATGAAGATATCCTCAAGATCGGTTGAATTACGACGGGTTTTAGCATCAAAGTTGATACCACCGCCACCGAAACCGCCAGCTTGTAAAATAACCATCATAGCCTGAACTGTCTCAGTAATGTTAGTTGGGAATTCATCAGTATCCCATCCATTTTGATAGTCCCCTTTGTTGGCATCAATACTACCTAATAAACCGGCATCGGCAGCACATTGCAATTCATGTTCAAATGTATGTTGTGCCAGGGTAGCATGGTTAACTTCAATATTAAGTTTAAAATCTTTATCTAAACCATTGTGGCGTAAAAATCCTATAACAGTTTCAACATCAACATCATACTGATGTTTAGTTGGTTCCATTGGTTTAGGTTCGATAAAGAAGTTGCCTTTGAAACCTTGTTTGCGGGCATAATCGCGCGCCATTGTCAGGAAGCGGGCCAGGTTTTCTTTTTCAAGTTTCATATCAGTATTCAATAATGACATGTAACCTTCGCGTCCACCCCAGAACACATAGTTTTGTCCACCTAATGCAATGGTTGTATCCAAGGCATTTTTTATTTGTGTTCCGGCGTTGGCCAGCGCATTAAAATCAGGGTTGGTTGAAGCACCGTTCATATAACGTGGGTTAGAGAACACGTTGGCTGTTCCCCATAAAAGCTGAACACCAGTTTCTTTTTGGTACTGTTGCATAATGGGAATTACTTTACCCAGGCGGTCTTCAATTTCAAAAACTGATCCATCACCTACTACGTCAGTATCATGGAAACAATAAAAAGGAGCACCTATTTTTGTAAAAAATTCAAAAGCTGCATCAATTTTTGCTTTTGCAATATCCAGAGGATCGTTACCGGTTGCCCATGGAAACACCTTTGTTCCAGGTCCAAATGGGTCGCCACCTTCACCACAGAATGTATGCCAGTAAGCTACTGCGAAGCGCAAATGTTCTTTCATAGTTTTGCCGGCCACAACTCTGTTTTCATCGTAATAACGAAATGCCAAAGGGTTTTTAGAATCTTTACCCTCAAACTTGATTTTGTTAATCCCTTTAAAATATTTATCCATTTTCGTATGATTTAAATTTCTATTTGACAAATAGAGGTTTATATGTTTAAATTAATCTTATTTACTTTCTCAAATTTACAACCCGCCGCCAACTAGTGACTGAAGGCTGGTGACTGAAGACTGACGACTGAAGACTGAAGACTGCCAACTAAATCAGTCTTTTAACAAGTTTCTCTTTCCATTCTTTATAAGCAACCTGGTACTTGTTTTGTTCATTTTCAGGAACTTTAATTACATCAATTTTCTCCAGGGTTTTGAAAGCCTCGGCAAATGATTTATATAACCCTGAGCCCACTCCAGCACCACGGGCAGCTCCAATAGATCCATCGGTATCATAAAGTTCGATGGTTGCACCGGCTATTCCTGCTAAGGTTTCCCTGAAAATCGGACTTAGGAACATATTGGCTTTTCCCGCCCTGATAATCTGGGTTTCGATTCCTGTTTGCTGCATAATTTCCATTCCATACACGAATGCAAATACAATTCCTTCCTGGGCAGCTCTCAACATATGTGCCCTGGAATGTATGTTGAAATTTAAGCCTTCGAGCTCGGCGCTGCTTTCCATATTTTCGAGAACCCTTTCAGCCCCGTTCCCAAATGGGAAAAACATTAAGCCATCTGATCCTACAGGAATTTTTTCGGCCTCTTTGTTCATATCTTCGTAGCTTAAACCTTCAGCTACATTTTTGCGGAGCCATGAGTTTAGAATTCCGGTTGAATTGATGCATAACAGAACTCCAAGTCGATTATCCTGGGGAAGACTATTTACGTGTAAAAAAGTATTTACTCTCGATTTTGGATCATACTTTATCTGATCGGTAACTCCATAAACCACACCCGATGTTCCGGCAGTAGCAGCAATTTCACCCGGATTTAATACATTAAGCGAAAATGCATTATTGGGTTGGTCTCCGGCTCTGTATGCCACAGGAATACCCGAAGGAATACCAAACTCTTTTGAGGCTTTTGTAGTAACCAGTCCCTGGATGGCAAAAGTATCCACTATTTCAGGAATTAAATCGGAACTTAATCCATAATGTTGAAGTAACTTATCAGCCACTTTATTTTCTTTAAAATTCCATAAAATACCTTCAGATAATCCACTACGTGTTGTATTTATCTCCCCGGTAAGTCTGTAGGCGAAGTAATCGCCCGGAAGCATCATTTTGTAGGCTTTTTTGTAAACATCATTTTCGTTATCGTGCACCCATTTTAGTTTTGATGCCGTAAAATTTCCCGGCGAATTAAGATAATTCTCTAAACAAAAATCTGGTCCCAATTCATTGAAAGCTTTATTGCCAATTTCGACAGCACGACTGTCGCACCAAATTATGGATGGCCTTAAAACTTCACCATTTTCATCAACAACCACTAACCCATGCATTTGATAGGAAATACCAATGGCCTGCACTTCCATTAAATCGATTTTTGAATTGGTTTTTATCTTGTTTAAAGCTGCAATGGCATTTTCAATCCATGCTTCGGGATGCTGTTCGGCCCAACCTGGTTTTTTTGCGATCATTTCCATTTCAACTTCAGGGCTAAAAGCTGAAGCAACTGCCTTACCGGTAGTTATATCCAAAACACTGGCTTTTACCGATGAACTTCCTATATCAAATCCTAAAAGGTACATGTAAACGTTTTATTGAGGTTTATAAATACTTACTTAAATATGAGTCCTTTATTTCTAAAGGTAAATATAGCTTTTCCAATTGTAAAAGTACCTTTCGTGATACAGTTTGTAACATATTATTTAGCCAATAAATAGTATTATTGCGACAAATAAGTGAGTGTGGACAAAAATGTAATTAAAAATTAAAGCCAAACCCTCAATTTTGTAAATTGTAAAGATAGGTATGATGTAAATTTCGCTTGTAATCTGAATGAATTAAGCTGAGAAGATAGAATATTTTTTATTTTGCAACACTACCTTCTTTTTTCATCCTTTCAAAAATCTCGTCTAAAGATAAACTTGAATTTGGCAGAACAAAATCTGGACATTGTCCGACAGTTTCTGATACAATAAATCTTTTGCACTCTTTATAACGTGCTCTGTTATTGCAATATCCACTTTTGTAAATTTCTATAGTTTCTGGCCGTTTTAATAAATTATTATTAAATAACCTACATTTTGGGGTCTTAGGGCAAATTATTTCCATAATTATAAAGTTTTGAAATTTTGGTAATTGCAAATCTTAGAAAAAAGGACAAATCTTTTTAAAAATGTAATTTTTAGGCTTATTGCTACAACGTAAAAATAACAATTATTTATAAATTATTTACCCTGTAACCCTATATTTTATTTAAGTTTTGGCCTTTATGGAGAAATATTTCTTTTTTTGAGGTTTGGCAAATGGGTTTCATTTTCATTTTAATTTAGCAGATTAAATTATAATTTCACTGTTTAAATTTATTGAGCTATGATTACGTTTTTATTTTCCATCCTTTTTTTAGTACTGGGCTATTTCTTTTATGGTAAGTTTATTGAACGCTTTTTTGGAGCCGATAATTCCATTGAAACCCCGGCCATTCGAATGGCTGATGGTGTCGACTACCTTCCCATGAAACCATGGCGTATGTATACTATTCAGTTTTTGAACATAGCCGGCCTTGGACCTATTTTTGGTGCCATTCTCGGAGCCATGTATGGTCCAATGGCATACTTATGGATAATAATTGGTAATATTTTTATGGGAGCTACACACGACTATTTCTCAGGCATGCTCTCACTTCGTAACGATGGAGCCAGCCTTCCGGAACTGGTCGGCAAATACCTGGGTGGCGGATTCCGTCAAACTTTAAGGGTATTTACACTGCTTTTATTGATTATGGTTGGCGTGGCATTTGTTAATGGCCCGGCAGACCTTTTAAACTCATATACCGGGATTAATTTTAAAATCTGGTTATACATAATATTTGCTTATTATTTAATCGCAACACTGTTGCCGATAAATCAGATTATCGGAAAAATATATCCTTTTTTCGGTGCAGCATTACTGCTCATGGCAATTTTAATCGGAGGTCATATGTTGCTTAATGGTTTTGGAGGGTCACTCCATCTGAACGAAATTACTTTTGGCGATTTTAATAATCTTCATTCAAATCCTTCGCATAATTTATTATTCCCCATGATGTTCATCGTTATTTCCTGCGGGGCTATTTCAGGTTTTCACTCCACCCAGTCGCCCATGATGGCCCGCTGTATGACAAAAGAAAGTCAGGGGCGATATGTTTTTTATGGTGCCATGGTTACCGAAGGAATTGTGGCTATAATATGGGCCACAGCCGCCATGAATTATTTTAATAATGTTGATGGATTGAATCAGACTATTATTGCAGGACATAACCCGGCATGGATTGTAAAAGAGATTTGTCAGACCTGGTTTGGCAAGGTCGGGGCCGCTATAACCATTATTGGTGTAATTGCAGCACCCATCACTACAGGCGATACGGCTTTTCGCAGTGCCAGGCTGATTATTGCTGATGCGCTGAAAATAAAACAATCCGATCTAAAAAAACGCTTGCTGGTAAGTATCCCGCTTTTTGTGGTGGGCTATGTTTTAACACAAATCGAATTTTCAACTATCTGGAAATTTCTGGGGCTGTTTAACCAGATACTTTCTGTTATCATGCTTTGGACTGCTGCTATGTACCTGGCCAGGGAAGGCAAAAAACACTGGTATTTATCAACGGGAGCAGTATTTATGACAGCTGTCTGCATTACTTACCTGTTAGTAGCTCCTAACAAGGTCGGTGGCCTGGCTTTAAATCCAGATTTGGGTTATATTATCGGAGTAGTTATTGCTGTTGGAGCGCTGATTTGGTTTTTGGTGGAAGCCAGGAAAGAATAGAAATTTATTCCTCACTAAATATCCCAATTTCTTCTTTTAAAATAGTATACGCTGCTAATTTTTGGTCCAGTCGTTTATACTCTTTCATGTTTTGCTGCATGAATTGATCATACTGTTCTATCGATTTCCATTTGTCAATAGTCATGTAAACGTGATTTTCGAGATCTTTCACAATGAGTTCAGAACCCTTAAAGGCTTTCGATTGTTTGAAAAAACGACTCCATTCTCCCTCCTTACCATATGCAGCTTCGAATTCGGAAGCTTTTTCTGGTTTTACCTTGTATTCCCAAATAACCTGGATCATTTTATCAATCTGTACAATTAAATAACGAATTTGAATACAAGTGTAACAAATGTTTAAGAATAAGTTATATTTAAATCATAATTTTGTTTAGCAGGAATAAAAATTTCATTTGCTGGCAACCAATTTTAATATTAGAACATCTGCAATGAAAACTGACCAAATTATGATACGAAAAAATTTTCTCAGATCGACCAATGCGCTTATTGCCTGGTTACTGGCTATTTTAGGATTTGGATGTTCTATTAACATGCCTGTAGAATATGGAATGCCTCATGCCGATTTTATTGTCAAAGGAAATGTGACATCCACAGAAACAAAACAACCCATTGAAAACATCCGCGTAGGCATGCAGGGCGATACGGTTTATACCGATAAGGATGGAAATTATCAGGTAGTTAGCGGTTCATACCCCGATAATCAATCATTTGCAATTAGTTTTCAGGATATTGATGAGGCAACTAATGGATCTTATCAGGATGTCGACACTCTGGTTGATTTTACTAACACTGAATTTACAGGCGGGGATGGTCACTGGTATGATGGCGAGACAACCAAAGAACTTAATATTAAGCTGAGTCCAAAAAAATGACGGTAATCCGGATCCCATTTAGAAAGAAACTTGCCTTAAATCTTTTTAAAAAATATCGCGAGAACGAATCAAAAATTCACCAGCTGAATTATATTTTTTGGGAGTGTACCTTACGCTGTAATCTAAACTGCATTCATTGTGGCAGCGATTGTAAAAAAGATGCCCATATTAAAGATATGCCCAAAGAAGATTTTCTGAAAGCTCTTGATCAGTTACAGGGACATATTAACCCACATGAGACCATGATAGCATTGACTGGTGGTGAACCATTGCTACGAAAACATCTGGAGCAGGTGGGATTGAGCCTTTATAAAAGAGGTTTTCCATGGGGCATAGTCACAAATGGAATGTTATTATCTAAGCAGCGGTTAGATTCTTTGTTACAGGCGGGGTTAAGATCAATTACCGTTAGTCTCGACGGTCTTGAGGATTCCCATAACTGGCTTCGCGGAAATAAAAACAGCTACAACAACGCCTTGGAAGCTATTAAATTGCTGCCTCACATTCCCGATCTGAATTTTGATGTAGTTACCTGTGCAAACCAAAGAAATTTTAGCCAGTTAAAGCAGATCAAACAGTTATTGATTGAAGCCGGGGTGAAGGAATGGCGAATTTTTACCATTTTCCCCGTTGGCAGGGCAGGCACAAATCCTGATTTGCAACTTTCACCTAAAGATTTTAAGAATCTGTTTGAATTTATCAAGCAAACCCGAAAGGAAGATAAAATAAAATTAAATTATGGCTGTGAAGGATTCCTCGGTAATTATGAGAGTGAGGTTAGGGATAATTTTTTTATTTGCAGGGCTGGTATTAATGTTGCTTCGGTTTTAGCCGATGGTTCCATTTCAGCATGCCCAAGCTTGCGAGAAAACTTTATTCAGGGAAACATCTACCATGATAATTTTTGGGAAGTTTGGGAAAATAAATATAAAGTATTCAGAGACAGGAGCTGGACAAAAACCGGAATTTGTTCTGATTGTGAATTTTATAAATATTGCGAAGGAAATGGAATGCATTTGCGAAATGACAAGGATGGGGAATTATTATTTTGTCATCTGAACCGGATTCGGGAAGGGGAGAAAGTTTGAAAAATAATGAGTTCCAATATCATTTGCAAAAATTATTCAGCGTTTTCAAAACAGCTTCTTTTTTTCTTCGCGATACCGGTATTTGGCTTCCATCAGTCAAAATAATATAATATCCGTTGTTATTTATAAACGCTTTTAAATAACTCAAGTTGATTAAATGTGTCTTATGCACTCTTAAAAAGTTATATTCTTCAAGTAGCTCTTCAAATTCAAATAGTGTTTTTGATACCAAAATGCTTTTTGCTTCATTCAGAAATATTTTTGAATAGTTACCTTCACCTTCACACCTGGTAATTTTATTAACAGAAATAAATTCTATACCGGTTGCATTGGGTAGCGCGATTTTTTTCTCCTGTAAAGGAACTTTAAGATTATTTATAAATGTATCAATATTTAAATTCTTTTCTTTTTGTATTAATTTCTTCTCCATCTTCTTTATCGCCTTTGTCAACTCATTTATATTGATGGGTTTCAAAATATAATCAAGAGCAGAGAATTTAATGGCACGTAAGGCGTAGTGATCATATGCGGTAACAAATATTACTTCGAAACTCATTTCCTGGTAATACTCGAGTAAATCAAATCCATTTTTATGTGGCATTTCAATGTCAAGGAAAACCAGGTCGGGTTTGTATTTTGTTATAGCAATAATCCCCGAATTAACGGAATCCTCACAAGCCAGTATTTCAATATTTGTAAAATATTTATTAAGAACGCCATATAAATTTTCCCGGCTGTTCTTTTCATCGTCAATAATTATCGATTTTATTTTCATTTTACTAACTTATTGTAAATAAATCGAATAAGCTTGTATTTAAATTTCATCAGGAATTGAAATTAACACTTTCGTGCCAATAATTTCACCTTTTTCATCTTTTATATCGGAAATATTAAACGAGAATTGTTCGTCATATTTTTTGTTTAAAATATCGATTCTTTCCCGGGTCAGCTTTATACCTAAGCCTGTCTGGTCATTATTTAGTTGTGAGTTATTTTCCCTTCCAATTCCATTATCAGTAATTTCACAATAAATAAACTTGTTTTCCGTGTATAATTTCAGATTTAAATTTTTTTCACCGTTTTTATTAAGCAGCCCGTGTATGATAGCATTTTCAACATGGGGTTGAATAAGCATTCCGGGTATGTACGTGTTAAAAACATCAAGTTTTTCGTCAATCTCAATATTGTAAGTAAAGTTGAAACGGAGCGATTCTAATTCAAGGTAGGTAGCAATTGCTGTTATTTCTTCATTAATCGGTATTTCGTTTTTTTCTGAATTTTTTAATATCTGTCTTAACAGGTCTGCAAATCTTGAAATATATTTATAGGCATCATCATTTTTGTTTTGCTGTATCAGGTTTTGTATTGAATTCAGGCAATTATACATAAAATGGGGATTCATTTGGGCTCTGATGGCTTTTAGTTCTAATTCCCCAACCTGTCGTTTTAGTTTTTCACGTTCAATTTTTTTGTTATTATAATTTCTTAAAATCAGCCATATCAAAATTCCTCCCAGTAGAAAACCAGCTAAAAGTAGACCAATAATTTTTAATTCCTTGCTATAGTCTGCCGGAGGTTCCTTGTAGTTTAATACTCTCTTTATAGAATTTTCGGTTACAAAGCTGACTCTTTCGATAACTCTCCCTTTTTTGTTTAAGATGCTAATTCTGGGCGAAAGTCCGGTAAAAAATACTTCATCAAATTCCAGGGAATCTTTTTTGTATAATAACAGGTTCACTTTTGAATTTTTGTTTTTCATATCCTCCTTTAATTTCTCAAAATTGAACTCAGAGGTGATAAGTAAAAAAGTTATATCGGTAAATTCATTGGCTAAATCTTCATACATTCGCGGGGTTTGACTGTATTTTTTAATTTTATCATAAGTATAATCTCCCCTGTCAAATTTAATTACCACAAGTTTTCCTTTAAAATCGGCAAGAGTTTTTGTATTTCCATTAACATCAATACAAGAAAACTCAGGAGGAAGCTCACCTTTATTCCATCGGTTATAATTATTTATGTGTGATTTAATAATATTTTTTATGGGTACGTTTTCAGACTGATCTATAAAATCATTACTTAAAAAGTTCACTTCTTTTGTCCAGGCAACATTAAACATACATAACATCATATCTTCTTGTAAATAAGCGATTTCAGAATAAAGAGGATAGCCTGAATAGAATAATTTTGTGAAAAAGTACAAGTCAATTCCTGAGTTTGTACTGATATTTATAACATTATTTTTTGCCTTATCCAGCTTATAATTAATATAGACATCAAGAAATAGTCTGTATTGTAAAGAGTTTATATCGGTATATAGATTAATATTTAAAGTGTCAATCAGGGTTGGCTTAGTATAGTTATTCTTTTTCTTTTGTATCTGAATAATGTTACGAGCATGCTTATAAATTACTTCACAACATAAGTAATTACGCAATGAAGGACTTATTTTTTCTGTTTCAATAACTTTTAATTTCTTAATTGGAGTCGAATAAGTGGTAGCCATATTTATTTCCATCTTCCGTACCTCGTCCCTGTATAACGAATCCTGATATTCCAATAATGATAATCCTCTGTTTTCAATGGCTATCAAGTCCTCAGGTGCAAAATCCCAAAATGTTTGGATAAGTTTATAATTGTTAAGATAGTTATGGGAGAACCGTGTATAATATGCAGAATTTATGGAGCTTTTCCCGGAAAATGATACCGTATTAAGCAAACTGTCAGCATTTACATTAATTGATAAGGTATCTCCCGGATCGATGTAGCAATATATTTTACTATCTGAATTCAGATTATAAGGGTCAATATCCAACGTCAGACCTTTTGTATGAGGTAAATCCAATTCAATTGAAAACCTGCCGTCATTGGATAGTGTATAAAATTGGGTTTTATTAATTGTACCTATATCATACTTTAGATACGAGAGCTTGACTTTATTACATTTAGGATTATCAATTTTCCCAATAATAAGTGTTTTATGTGAACCATTTTTAAATCCTAAAAGTTTGTACCGGGTTTTTGTTTCTATTAACCTGTCCTCTTTTTTCCTTTCGATATATGATTCTTGTTGGTTTAGTTCCTGAATCATCCCATTTTGCTTATTTATGATAAACCAACAATGGTTTTTTGCACTATCAACATCGTGGACATCAATTAAGTCAGGATTATTTTCAACAAAGATTGGTGGCCATCTCCTAATGGAAATTAAACTGTCGTGCAACCGGATTTCTTTTGCATACTTATCAAAGTATTGATCTAAATAAAAGTAGTATTTATCCGCATCGGAAATTTTGTTATGGTACAAGCCTTTTGCCAGGTACTGCTTCCTGGTTTCCCATATTTCATTAAGTTTAATGGCATTTTGAGGATAAATATTCAAAAATTGAAGTTTATTTAATAACTCGCTTTTATCAAGTAAAAAGGAGCCGGTGTTCCATGTTAATTCGTTTCGATTATTTTTATTATAAACTGAATCAAAATTTATTATGTCAATGGTTTTATTTTCAGGAGAAAATAAAACCTTAAATTCCATTTTAGCCAGGCTATCGCACAAATTCTCAAATCTAAGATCTGAATTTTTAAGGCTTATATTTTCCAGCGAAGTATATGTGGTACTATGCTGGTGATATGAATTGTATTTTAAGCCCTGGTTAAAACCTTTGTTTATAAAGTGTACGCTAAAAATATAATTACCATTGCTAAATTTCTCATCCACTGTAAATTCAATTTCCAATTCAGTTATGTCAAAGTAATTCATCTCTGCAGGACATTTTTCACAATATACTTGACTAATCTTCTTTGTGCTATTAACCTCATATCTGAATTGATCACCCACTTCTAGTTTTAACTGAAGTTGGAGTTTTTTTTCGGTACCAAATGTTGAAAGGTTTAAAAATGAAAGTTGTGTTATTACAAATAGTAAAATTAATATCTGTCTTTTCATTTTGGGTAATTTATTTGACTGATTATTATGTCAAATATGAGGATTAATTACGAATTATTAATCCGTAAAATACTAAACGGCAGTTTCTGTTTATTAAACGGTCAATCTTTATTGGATGATTTAATCTGTAATAGTTTTTTTCGTTTATAAGTCACCAGTGCCAAACCCAGGATAGTGATCAAACCTCCTATAATCTGATACCCAAAAGGCAATTTTCCAAAATAAAAATAAGCGAAAACCAGGGTAATGAAGCCGGTTGAACTTTGAACAAGCGTAGCACGTGAAGCATCAATATATTTAAAAGCCAGAAATTGGAAAAATGAAGTTATAAAGGGGCCAATAAACGATCCGATTAAAACATTTAAAAAAGCTTTATGAGGAATTACCAGGTTCGATTTTGTAACCCTGACTGAAATGGCAGCAACTACAAAAAGAAATACCACCTTATTTAAATTTAAAGACAATGCGCTAAAGTGATGGATAACTTTTTTACTCCATACCGTTCGAATGGCATAAAATACACAGGCAATTACCATAAATTCAACACCTGGAATAAAAAAAGATTGAATGGAGGCATTTGTGTTATAGGAAATTACAACAGTTCCCAAAATAGTAAGTACCACACCGGCAATTTCCCATGAATTGTATTTTTCCTTCAGAATTATCATGGCCAGAAAAACAATCAAAACAGGCTCAAGGTTCCTTACCATGGCCGGAATGGTAGGGTTTGGAATTATATTAATAGCAATAAAAATTGAACTGGTGGCAATAACCTCAGCTATTCCTATTCCCAGGAAATTCCACCACTGGAACTGCGTAGGTTTTTTAGTGGTTTTAAAATGTCCGACAATCAATGAATAAATTAAATTCCATATTATGGCAAAACCAAACCAGTAAAATCCAAACTGATAAAGGTTGATCTCCGACAACGCCGCTTTGCTAAAAATATAAACGTTTGAAAGGGTAAGAGTTGTTGTGAATGCAAATAAATAACCCTTAAATTTGGCATTATGGAACACGGCATCAAAATTTTAAATTTTATGCCAAATGTAATAATAATCCTAATTGTGCAAATCAACTTCCCATGTCCCTGGTTGCGTTATCACAAATTCAAAAATAACGTCGTATTGAGCAGTATGAAGTTTATTGTAGGTGGTATAATTTATTTTGCAATCAAACGGCAGATCAAAGTCTTTAAAGGTTACAAAATTTCCAACATGGGTTTCATGCCCTGAACTGGTATTGGCCATAAAGTTCGAAATGGTGGTATTAATTATTCCATTTTGATAAATTTTGATGACTATCTGGTTTTCATCCCCGGTTCTGGTAAAAGAATATCTCGATACACTCACATTGCGAGTAACTTTGGGCATAATTGGTTTGGGACCCATATATTTATCTTTTTCCCACAAACCCGAGAGTACCGTATCTTTCTTTTCAATTTTTGTGTGCATTTCACCTGAACCATCTCTAAATCCTTTATCCCAGGTTCCTGAATAGTAATCGCCATTAGCCCAGGTATAAGTACCTTTTCCATCGGGATAACCCTTCTTAAAATGTCCCTCATAAGCATCAGTTCCTGTAGCTTTTCCATCGCCTTGGGCAAGGCCTTTTTTGCATCCGCCTTCATAATGTCCGGCAATGGTTGGCATAAGAACCTTGCATGAATCCTGACTTGAGGCAATGGAATTTATAACCAAAATGTTTACCAGAATTAAAAAAATAGTTTTCATGGCAATTAGTTTTAATGTCTTCGATATTTAAAGACACAAAATTAATAAATATTATAATTTTTAGACCCCTTAACTAAGCTTAACCCTATGTTCAACTTCAAAAAAAGAATTTTATACAAAAAAGATTTAATCCTATATTATTAAAAACAAAAGAGTTGTACTTAACGAAAGCAACTATTTTAGCAAAATTAGAATGGGATTGATATTTTTTTATCCTTTTTTTTAAGGTATTGTAATTTTATTTCTATTACATTTAGCCTTTCTTTATAAAAACTGACTTTTTTTGAACACAATCCATAAAATTACACTCCTTCTATTTGTGAGTTTATTAACTGTTGTCGGGTATTCGCAGCAAATACTTGACAAAACAGTTAACACTAACTACACAGGTAAATCAGTTCTTGATGCTTTTCATGAAATAGAAACCGATTTTGGTGTTAAATTCTTCTACAAAAAAAACTGGATTGAAAAAGCCCAGGTACCAGAGTTGCCTTCCGGTTTAAAACTGGGTCAGTTTATTGAGAAAGTACTTAACGGATATGATTTATCTTATATTGAAATTCAGGATAGCAATATTATTTTAATTCCGAGAGGCTACAATTTAAATCTTGATAATAATGCCGTGAATCTTGTTAAACCTATTGGAAATCCAATCGATCAGGGCAAATATGCTTTGAATAAAGTTGAAGGTACGGTTCGCTATGGAAAAACCGGTGAACCCATAGTAGGAGCGGTAGTTGTTAACAGGCAATATAGTAAACAAACCATTACGGATTATACGGGGCATTATTCATTAAACCTGCCCGGCGGACATACAAAACTTGAATTTTCATTTATCGGATTAGAGAAGAATATTATTGATGTGGTTGTATACAGCCCCGGCACCCTCAATTGCGATCTTTTTGAAACACCTATCGAACTCGATGCAGTTAATGTTACAGCCTATAGTGGCAAGAGTAATGTAGACAGGACCCAAATGGGTATTGTACACATTGAAATGAAAAATCTCACCAAACTACCGGTACTAATGGGTGAAGCCGATATTATGAAAAGCATGACCTTGCTTCCGGGTATTCAGTCAACTGGTGAACTTTCATCCGGTTTTAATGTTAGGGGAGGAAATGTTGATCAAAACCAGGTATTAATTGACGGGGCTCCGGTGTTCAACACATCGCATTTATTTGGACTTTTTAGTACAATAATTCCCGATGCCATTCAAAATGTTGAATTATATAAAGGAACCCAACCTGCCAGTTATGGCGGAAGGTTATCTTCGGTAATGGATATAAAACTTAAGAAACCTGACAACGATAAAATAACAGGCAAAGCCGGTATTGGAATTTTGAACAGTTCTGTATTTGTTGAAGGGCCTGTAAAAAAAGATATCTGTACTTTTGCCATTGGAGGCCGCACAACTTATTCCAGTTGGTTATTAAACCGAATTCCGGATATTGATATCAGGCAAAGTAAAGCCAGTTTTTATGACCTACTTGGGAATTTGCATTTCAATTTAGGCAAAAAAAATCAGTTGACCCTGTTTGGTTATATGGGGTCAGATTATTTCAGGTTCAGCAATAAAAACATATATAATTATGGGTCAGCAATCGGAGGGTTGGATTATACCTGGCTCATTGGTGAAAATCTTTCGTTGTTGGTTAACGCATCTTATAGCGATTATAAAAACACGCTATCTAATATTGAGGACCCAAGTTTGGCCTCATCTGTTACTACCGGCATTAACCAGTTGTCAACGAAAGCAGAATTAAAATGGCAATTCCCTAAACACACTATTTTTACCGGAATTGAAGGATCAAATTACTTAATAACCCCCGGTATTCTTGAAAATTACGGAGAGGAATCGGTAGTAATATCTAAAACCATTGATAAAGAAAAAGCTTTGGAATTGGCAGGTTTTGTTCACGACAATATCAATATTACCGACGATATAAGTCTGCTGGTGGGGCTTCGTTATTCATGGTATTCCAAATACGGGCCGGGCACTGCCTATGTTTATGATCCAGAGAAGCCTGTGACAATAAACAGTGTAATAGATACGCTTAATTATAAGAATGGCGAATTTGAACATCCCTATTCAGGTTTTGAGCCACGCATAGGTTTAAAATGGAGTATAACTGAATCCAGTTCTGTAAAAACAGGATATCATATCTCCCGGCAATATCAGCACCTGATATCAAATTCATCGTCCCCCACCCCGGCTGATTATTGGAAATCGGCCGATGAAAACATTAAACCTATGCTAAGTCAGCAGGTTTCAGTTGGGTATTTCAAGAATTTTATGAATAACACCGTTGAAACATCTGCAGAAATTTATTATAAAACTATTAATAATCCGTTGGATTATCGAAATGGAGCCGTGTTAATAATGAATCCGAATATTGAGCAGGATGTCATTTCTGGTTATTCTAAATCGTACGGACTTGAATTGATGGTTCGGAAAAATATGGGAAAACTTAATGGCTGGGTTAGTTATACCCTGTCGAAATCGTTAATTAAAGTTGTTGGAAATTTTGAGGAAGATAAAATAAACAATGGAAAATTCTTTCCAACTTATAACGATAAGTTGCACGATTTGAGCATAGCATGCAATTATCAGTTTACTCGGCGTTGGAATTTTGCCGGCAATTTTGTCTATAGCAGTGGCAGGCCTGCTACTTTTCCTGAAATGAAATATAATTATCGCGGACGGCAGGTAGTTTATTTCTCAGAACGAAACAAATACCGGCTGCCTCCTATGCACCGTTTAGATGTTTCAATTACCTATGAAGGATACTTAAAGAAAACACAAAAATTGCATCCAAGCTTCACCTTTTCAGTTTATAATGTGTACGGCCATAAAAATATTTATTCTGTTTATTATAAATCAGCAATTCCATCGGAATTAAACGATTACCATAAGTTTGGGTTATATCAGCTTTCGATAATTGGGGTGCCGATTCCATCAATTACCGTAAATGTTCGATTTTAGTATGAAAAAGTATTTGATAATAATTATATCGTTATTTTTAACAGCTTGTGAGCAATATTTTGTTCCGGATATCGACACCCAAAAAAGCAATTTAGTGTTCGAGGGATACATTACCGACCAATTATCTGTGCAAACCGTAAAAATATCGAGGACTTATACTTTTCGCGAAGATTCTCTTTTCGAAACTGTGGGAGGTTTTAACGTAGCTATTGAAGATGAGTTCCATAATAAAATTTCTTTAAATGAAACCTCAAAGGGTATATATACAAGCGATTCTGTACAAGGTGTGGATGGAGTCCGTTACAGGATGGTAGCACAGTCACCTGAAGGCGAAATTTACCAATCCGATTGGGAGCAGCTCAATGCCGGTGCCCCTGTAGACACTATATATGGCCGATACGACGAAGAAAAATATCTGGATTATAACCAGTATTCAGGTTACGTTGAACGAATGCGCCCTGGGTTACTAATACTAAACGATGCAAACACTAATGGATACACCCCTTACTACAGGTACGAGTATAATCTGGTTTTTTTGAATATTCAGATCTACCCAACCCAACCTTTTGAAACCTTGATTTATATTGCCTCTCCGGCGGTTTCAAAAAAAGGTGATTATCTGACAATTTCCAATGCTAACGAATATGCCAACCATAATATTAAAGGAAATGAAGTAAAATTCATCGCCGAGGAATCAATGGCAAAACATTTTGTTATTGATTCAATAGAATTAGATTCAACAGGAGAACCATTATTCGAAGCTTCTCAAATTCAATATTCACAATGGGGCTTTTTGGTGCAATTGGAACAATATTCTTTAAGTGAAAAAGGCTATAACTTTTGGAATGCCATTAATAAACAAACACAGGCCACAGGCCAGATTTTTGATCCGGTTCAATCGCAAATTGAAGGGAATATTACCTGTATTACTGATTCAACCGAACTTGTTTTTGGTTATTTTGGAGCATCGGCAGTTACAAAAAAAGCGATGTTGCTTAATTTAAAACATAAAGGTGTGGTGGTAAAATCAGCTAAATACTTTCCTGATGTTAAAAGCACAATGGTATCATACGGGGCATTTGATTTTTGGGTTTTTTAGAGCTTAAATATGAAAAAAAATTGGTTTACCATATGGCTAATAATAATTGTTAAACTTGCTTTAGCTTCAGGCAGTATAACAAATAACAGTGATATTGTTATACAAACTGACAGGTTTTGCTATGTTTCAGGCGATTACATTCTGGTTAATGCCTGTCATTTAAATGCACTGCATCAAACTAATCCTGACGAAGCTGTTCTTTATGTTGATATTGCCGATAAAGCAGGTAATTATATTTCAGGCGAACTCTTGTATCTCGATGGCGGAATTGTGTCGGGATATATCCAAATCCCTGATTCTGTCAGAACCGGATATTATTGGCTGCGGGCCTATACCTATAACGCTGTAAAAAATACGGGTCAGAATAATTTACAACAGTTGGAATTGTATATCACCAACAGGTTTGGTAACAATGGTGAGCGTTATGCCGGTGATAAGGTAATTTATCCCCATAAGGATAGCCTCATATTAAAGGAAGTTAGCAATGAGAATCTAAAATTGAATTTTGATAAACAATCGTATGGAAAGCGCTCAAAGGTTAGTTTAAAATGTGATTATCAAGGTTTGGACTTAAGTGATACGGTATGGGCTGCAATATCAGTTAAGCCGGTTTCGTCGCTTGAATTGCAAATGCAGGACCAAAATGATATAATAAACAGCAAACCTGATTTAACAGTTATCCAAAATAAAACCGGGAAAGATATAAACGAAAATAAGGGAATTATTGTCACTGGTACAGTCCGGCATGATGTCACTCAAAGACCCCTGGCTAATTATATAGTAATGTTAGCTTTCGAAGATTCTGTATTACGATTTCGCTATAGTATTACGGATGAAGATGGCAAGTTCAGCATTTTGCTCCACGATTTTTACGGCGAACAAACGGCCTATATTTCAGTTTATACCAACCCGGGTATGGAATTATATACCCAGGCTGAAATTTCAGTGGACAGTAAATTTATAAATAAACCCAACCTGTCTGAGAAAAAAACTGTGGGTTACGAGATAAGCTACGATTCACTTAATGTACTTAAAGCTACCATTTCAAAAGCATACAATATTACTGAAGTTAAGGAAATTCCAAAGTCGAATCATAATGATATTTCATTTGAGCAAATGTTTTTTACGGGTAAAATAAATCAGACCGTTATGATGGATGATTATGTCGATTTGCCTGATTTTATTCAAATTTCGCGTGAAATTCTGCCTTATATCCGACTACGAAAGAAAGAGGCAGGTTATATATTTTCAGTTAATGATGGCATCAACAACCTGGTTCGGCATAACTCATTCGTTTTTGTTGACGGGGTACCACTAACAAAAATTGATAACCTTATTAATTGGGGAACTGACAAAATTAAAAGTGTACAAGTGCAGATTGAGCCACGATATTATGGTGATATTTCATTCGAAAACGGAATAATTTTAATCTGGACACGAAAGTTGGATTTTTGGGAAAATTCAGAAAATGATTATACACACCGATTTATCTTAAAAGGGTTTCAGAAACCAATCAACTTCAGTTTTCCTGATTATTCCAATCAAAAATCAGACTATCAGCCCGATTTCCGGCAAACCTTGTATTGGGAACCCGGTATAACCATCAGTAGTGGAAAAGTCAAAGAAATTAACTTTTATACTTCGGATGAATCGGGTCAGTTTGAGGTGGTTCTAAAGGGTGTTAACAACAAAAAGAAGTTATTCAGTATTCGTAAATATTTTCAGGTGAAATAAATTGTAAAAAACTAATATTCAAATCAATATTAAATTTTTTCAAGTGAAAAAGGTGCTATTTATAATTATCGTATTATTTAGCTTGGGATCGTCTCCCGGATTTGCCCAGTGTTGCGGTACTTCGCAGAAAATGATACAACAAATTACTGCTTCACCTTTAAAGATGTATTATCTGAAAAATGCAGGCTCACCTTTTTATGTGAATCAATGGCAGGATGCCAGTTTAACGGTTACATCCGGCGAAATTTATCCTGATTTAAAAGTCAGACTCGATTTAGTTAAAGATGAACTGGTTTATTATAATCCGGCCATTAAAAAACAATTGGTTATTGATAAGGAAAGTATTAAAGAATTTAAATTGAAAGATATACCTTCTGGGCGGGAAATTCTTATCAGAAATGTTCCTAAAATAGATTCTGCCGGAAAATCGATCAAACAGTTTTATTTCATCTTAGTGACAGACAGTATTTCGCTTTGGGCCCGGCATATTAAAGAGGAGGTCAGAAATAATGATGTTTCAAGCCTTAGAGGCATACAGGGTTATTATTATGAAAAAGTAAAGTACTTTGCTGTAATTCATAATTACCTGTATAACGTTCCCACACAAAAACGAAGATTGGCAAAGATGTTTCCTGAATATAAACACTCAATAATTACTTATATCAGAAAACAACATATAAACCTTAAAGATGATTACCAGATGAGCCTTTTATTCGGAAAAATTAATGAACTTGTAAGATCGGGCACAGACAGTGTAAATATTAATCCCGACTAAAAGATATTAGACTTATTAAACAGAACCTTATAATCTTATTGGAATATTGGAAAAATGGGTTCATTTATAATGCATTTATTACAATATTCCATCATTCCAATCTTCCAAATATAAACTTCAAACCGCCTTTGCAATACGCTTTACATATCAAAGGAAAATCGAACATTATTAATCAATAATTTAACCCTGTTTCTTCAATCGAGCTCAAGGCTAATTTATTTTTCGTAAATCAAACCAGGTACTCATTATTCAACACTAAAAACATCCTTGAATGCCTGTTTAAAAGTGTCTTTTGGCAGCGCACCCATAGCCATTTGAGGTTGTCCTTCTTTTGGAACAAATAACAATGACGGAATACTTTGGATACCAAACATAGCTGAAAGTTCACGTTGATCTTCAGTATCAATTTTATAGATATTCAGTTTCCCTGAATATTCATCAGCTAATTCTTCCAGAATCGGAGCTACCATTTTACATGGTCCACACCAGTCAGCATAAAAATCGATAACACAAGGTAGTTCACCTTCAAATTTCCACTCTTTATTTTGTTCAAAGTTGAATACTTTCTCTTTGAACGTGTCTTTTGTTAAGAATTCAATCATAATAATATATAATTTAATAATTTACAACAAATGTACATATGTTCATATGTTGTCAAATTTTGTGCCTTTAATTTCATTAATTTTTAACAATTTCCGTATTACACACAATATCAATCAATTAGATTAATTTGGCGGGGATTGAGTTTAAATAATTCATTCAATTTATATTAACTTCCTGACAAAAAAAATTATTTTTGCAGCCTTTAATGAAATAATGTCATACAGGTGATACAACATTTGAATCATATTGTTTTTAAGAAAGTTGCTGAGGTGTGTGCTGAAACTGGTGTAGAAGCTTACGTGGTTGGTGGGTATGTTCGCGATATTTTTCTAAAGCGCCCTTCGCACGATATTGACATTGTTACAGTGGGTAATGGTATTAACCTGGCAAATGCGGTTGCAAAAAAGCTGGGTCCAAACATTAAAGTATCAGTTTTTAGGAATTTTGGTACCGCTATGTTCAAGTACAAAGGGGCCGAAATTGAATTTGTCGGGGCGCGTAAAGAGTCATACCAGCGTAACTCACGTAAACCTATAGTTGAGGATGGGACGCTTGATGATGACCAAAACCGCCGCGATTTTACTATCAATGCACTGGCGCTGAATTTACATCCTGACAATTTTGGCCAGCTGATTGATCCGTTTGACGGAATTGGCGATTTAAATAATAAAATTATTCGCACACCGCTGGACCCTGACATTACCTATTCTGATGATCCGTTGCGTATGTTACGGGCTATCAGGTTTGCCAATCAATTGGGGTTTACCATTGAGGCTGAGTCGTTAAAAGCGATCAAAGGAAACCGAAAAAGGATTGAAATTATTTCGGGAGAGCGTATTGCTGATGAATTAAATAAAATAATAATGTGCAGCCAACCTGGAACAGGGTTTAAGTTACTTCAGAAAACCGGGCTGCTTGAATTAATTTTGCCCGAGCTTGAGGCAATGAAAGGTGTAGAAGTAAGAAAAGGCAGAAAACATAAAGATAACTTCTATCATACGCTTGAAGTGCTCGATAATATTTCGAAAACAACTGATAATCAATGGTTGCGATGGTCGGCTTTATTTCACGATATTGCCAAACCGGTTACCAAAAAATATACTGAATCAACCGGTTGGACATTTCATGGTCATGAATTTAAAGGGAGTAAAATGATTCCTGATATTTTCAGAAAATTAAAATTGCCCTTACACGATAAAATGAAATATGTGCAAAAAATGGTTGGCCTGCATATGCGCCCTATTGTACTGGCACAGGAAGAAGTAACAGACAGTGCCATCCGGCGTTTGCTTTTTGAAGCCGGTGATGATATTGATGATTTAATGACCTTGTGTGATGCCGATATTACCTCAAAAAACCCTGACAAAGTTTCACAATACCTGGAAAACTACCAGTTAGTAAGAAAAAAACTTAAGGAAGTTGAAGAAAAGGACAAAATACGCAACTGGCAACCCCCTATTTCAGGCGAAGAAATTATGGAAATTTTTAGACTGAAACCATGCAAGGAAGTGGGCATCATAAAAAACGCCATAAAAGATGCCATTCTGGATGGTGAGATACCTAACGATTACCAGGCAGCATATGAATTTATGCTGAATAAAGGCGAATTATTAGGGCTTACCAGACCCTAACCTGCTTACTATTATTTGATGAATAATTCAGATTAATTTTTATTCAAATCGACAAAAACCGGTAAATGATCGGAAAAACCATCCTGGTAGGCATATCCGTTATATGTCCGGAATGGTTTGTATCCCAGATAATTTTGATCTTCGGTTAATAAAAAATCGGCTATAAAAATGTTATAGTTTTCAGCAGAGGTGAAAATCGGGTTTTTGGTATTGAGCAGGTTTCCTGAAACCAGTATCTGATCAAGTATGGCCCAGGTTCCCTGGAATTTATGTGTACCCCTATTCTGATTCGGATGCGAAAGGTTATAGATAACAGTATCTGACACCTGGTTGGACGGTTTTTGAGCACACAATACCGAGGTAATACTTTTTGAGTGAGGTTCGTCATTAAAATCACCACCAATTATAATATTTGCTTTCGGATTGTCTTTTAAAACAGAATCAGTTTGATGTTTTAACACAGAGGCAACAAACAGACGATAGCTTTCCGATTCAAGTTCACCTCCCCATCTCGAAGGCCAATGATTGACAAATATATGAAGCGTATCGGCGCTATTGAGTATTCCTTTTGCATATAATATATCACGGGTCTTTTTAGTGGAATCATCAGGAAAGATAACCGGTACGAATTTTACCTTTAAAGGCTGAAATTTTCGAGGTTGATACAACAAAGCTACATCAATTCCCCGTTTATCAGGTGATTCTTTATGAATGGCTTTATATTCAAACCGATATAACGGAGAGTTTCTTATTAAATCATTGACTACTTTTTGATTTTCTATTTCGCATAAACCAACAATTTCCGGAGGTGTCCATCCACCAATGGCCGTAATTACTTTTGAAATATGATTTAATTTTTCATAATACTTATTCCGGGTCCAGAATCTTTCACCATGGGGTAAAAATTCTTCATCATTTTTTAATGTATCATCAAGATAATCGAAAAGGTTCTCACAATTATAAAACATTACCCTGGCTGACCTGGGCTTTTCTATTTTTTCAACAAGACTTTTATCAATATGCTGCGCATCTATCTTTGTAAGTATTCCGCAACTGAAAACTATTAAGATTAAAATGGTGGATATTACTTGTAAATGATTTTTCATTTCTCCAGGCGTTCGTAGGCCCCCAGGTCGGGTTTGCCATCGGCATTACGATCAACACCATCCTGATCAAGAGGAAAATATTGACTGTAATAAGTAGAACCTTTATCTTTGGCAGCCGATAAGGTATCCAGCCTGAAATTACCTTCATACGTATCGATGAATTTAGGCAATGAGTCCGGATTTCGTATTATATCGACATATAATTTATCGTTACTGGTATCAAAATCTTTATTCAGTTTCATCATACAATGGTCGAATTGGAAAGCAATTTTAGGATTTCCGGTAGAAGCAAAATCGGTTGCAAATTCATTTTCAAGGCTACCATATATAATACAGTTTCCAAAAAGCGAAGTAAAATCAAAGGCAATGGTATCGGCCTTATTGGCCACATAATAATTATTGAAAACCAACGATTCTGTTTTTCGGGTGGCATAGTCATAATAATTTCCAATTGTAGTATGGTAAAATTCAGAATGACCTCCAAGTGATAACAAAACAGCCCGAATTCCACAATTTGCTATGGTGGTGTTGTAAACCAAAACATTCGAAAATTGAGTATACAAGCCCAATGCACTCATATTTTTAACTATAGAGTTACTTAAGGTTAACTTTAATTCTTCGTTTGGTATCGTATCCCAAAGCTGAATTCCAATACCACCATTTTTAATAATGGCATGGTCAATTATATTATTATAGCTTCCTGCAAAAAAAAATAAACCTCCAATTAAAAATTCTCCGTTATCGTTTCGAATTTTGCCATACCATTGTCCCGGGGCATTTTTGTACCAATCTTCCAACCGGTCACCCTGAAATACCACATTTTCTTCAACGGTTCCCTGCACTTTCAAGGTTCCCAGCACCCACATAGCCGATTCATTATGGAAATATATTTTGGTACCCGGTTCAATGGTTAAGGTCTGATCCTTATCGATTAATATTGAATTATAAATTAAATAAGGTTTATCGGCCGTCCAGGTTTGAGAATTTATAACGGAATCGTTATATAAATGAACATCCTGACCAAATGCTACCAACTTAATATATTGCTGGTTTCCATTAGTACTAAAGTTGATAGAATCATTAACTACTAATGGATTGTCTGAATTCAGCGGATCAATATGAACCTCAACAAAAATAAATGCACTATCGTTTGGCTTTATTTCATAATCATTCAAAGTATTAACCGATTGGCCGTCAATATTGAGCCGAAAGCTGGATTGCGATCCACCGGCTAAAGTAATTGAAGTTTTAACAGCCTTATCATTGGGATTATAAAACCGGAATTGCTTTGTTGTTGAGCCGATGGTAGTAAAAACAGTATCAAACTGCACAGTATCTGTTGAAAAACTAAGTTTTGCCGACGGACTATCCGTAAAATTATCTGTCTCGCGGCACGAGGCTAAATATAGTAAAGCTATTGCAGGAAAAATGTATTTAAAGAATTTCATCTGTTTACAAATTATGCTTTGTCTCATATTAATAAATTTCAAATAAAAACGAAGCGATTGCATTTGTATTGCAATCGCCGCAAATATATTAAATGAATTTTAGCTTAAAATAATTCTACCTCAATATTTTGCAAGAATGCTGTATAGGTATATTCATTTTGAACTTTGGCTCCCGCAAGCATCATTAATACAGGGGTTTCACCTCCATCTTTGGTTAAAATATTGGTTTCTTTTCTTATACCGATTAGTTTGCGCTTTTCAGGTCGTGTTAATGTGAAAACCATTTCATCCTCTTTTTCGTCATTAACCTCATGGAATAGCATTTTTACATTTTTACCAAGAACCTCTTTCCTTGGGTAACCCCACAAATTCTCAGCCGAACGGTTAAAGAATTCAACAATACCTTCCTGGTTTATCGTTATAATGGCATCGTGTGCACCCTCAAGGGTTTTTTCATTTCGAATTTTAACTTTTTCGATTTCCTGGAACTGAAGTTTAACTTCTTTTTTAGCATCATCCAACCTGCTCTGAAGTTCAACCTCATTAGCCTTAAGCTCTTCTTCCTGTTGCTTAAGCAACTCGTTTTGCTGCTTGGTTAAAAGCTCCATTTCTTTTTGATCGGAAATATCATGCGCAATCGAAATTATTTTTGATACCTCACCATACATATTGCGGGCTGCAGTATAAGTAACATCGAACCATTTTGATTTACCCGAATTGGTGATTAATTTCGATTGCCCCTGATATGGCTCACCATTTATAACTCTATTCCAAATATCCTCAAAATCGCTCTGCTCATCTTCACCCATAAAATTAAATACGCTGTAATCTTTTAAATCTTCGGTACTATATCCCAAAATTTCGATAAATTTCTGATTACAATCCAACATACGACCACTAGGTGCATATTCCACCTTAATACTTGATTGGTTGATAGCTTCAATTTGTCCTTCAAAGTCTAAACTTTGTTCCTTATGTTCAGTGGTATCTATAGCCAGGAACAGGATTTTATCAACTCCCTGAAGGTTATTCCTTACACAGGTGTAAGTAGCCATAGTCCACAAATCCTTACCGTTTTTGGTAACATGCTTCATATAACCTTCAAAGTGTTTTCCTCCTTTGGATAAATCGTCCCAAATTTCGTTAAACCATGATTTATCTTTATCACTGATAAAAATGGAAATATGATGTCCTTCAACTTCTGAATTACTGGTATAACCTAACTTTTTAAGGAATTTTGTGTTTGCGTAAAGCAAAATACCGTTCAAATCGTATTCAGCTCTAATCAGCGTATGGTTTACCGAATTGGTAAAACTTACAAATTCTTCTGCCTGTTTGCTTGCTTCTTCCTGTGTAGCCTGCAATTCCTCCATGTTCTGGCGCATTTCTTCCTCTTGTTGCGCTAACCGCTCGGCAGCCGCCTGTGATTCATTTAAAAGCTTTGCTGTACGCAAATTAATTTTAACTGTAGAATAAGTAGTAGCAATACTTTCGGCAACTTTCTCAACAAATTCAATGATATATTGATCAAAATAATCAAACGAAGCCAATTCGACAACTCCCTGGACATCTTCATTAACTTTTAAGGGTACAATCAGCAAAACGTTTGGATTAGACTCGCCTAAACCACTGGTTATATCAAGATAGTTCTCCGGAATCTCATCAATGTAAATGGTATTTTGTTCAAAGGCAGCCCTACCAATGAGGCCATCAGACATATTAAGTCGCTTTTTATTATATTTTTTACGATCGTAAGCAAAATGAGCAAGCAACTCAAAATATTTATCTTCCTCAAAATCATCATTAATAACAAAAAAGCCACCTTGAACCGCTCCCACATAACGACAAAGGTTACTTATAAGCTCGTAACTTAAAACCTCTATATTGTCATTATTGTGTCTTAAAATTTCGCCAAACTTTGCCAGGCCTTCAGCGGACCAGTTTCTCTGCTCGTCCTCTTTTTTCCGCTGTTGCTCTTCATCGCGGTTATTTTTTAGACTATCGCGCAAGTTTATAAGAATTTTACCCAGCGAATTATCTTTTGAAGGATCATATTCAGAATCGAGATTTCCCTTGGTAAGATTGTCGGCAAATTCCAGCATATTACCCGATGTGGTACTTTTTTCGTTTTTTAAGTTGTCGAGTTCAAGTGCTGTGCGGTATGAATAGGTTCCGGTAATAAAACCGGCAATGGTCATAATTACGGGTATCAAATCAATATAAAAGAAATAAAACCCGTCAGAATGTAACCAAATAAAATTTTTGAATGTAAAAATCAGATTATGTGCTGAAAAAGCACCCGTATATATGAGTGCAGTTCCAACTAATCCTAATACAAAACCTATTATTGAAAATTGAAATTTAAAATTGGTCACATTATTCTTTTCCATCCAAATTCAGCTGTAGATTTATTACTTTAAAATTCTTTATCCATCAGTTTTTGATGAGTGTCTAAAATTACTAAAATATTTTAGAATTCATCGGAATTTACATTAATTCATTGGTTTTATTGGGACATACATTTACATGTCTATAAGAAAAACCCGATCAATATTGCAGTTTTAAAACTCTTTCGGTAATTTTTTCCAAAGGCAATATTTCGTCTGCGGCACCAAGCTTAATCGCTTCTTTGGGCATACCGAATACAATGCAGGTTTTTTCATCCTGGGCAATAGTGTGGGCTCCTGCCTCTTTAAGTTCCAACAACCCTCTGGCACCATCGTCTCCCATGCCGGTCATAATAACTGCCACCGAGTTTTTACCGGCAAACTTGGCTGTTGATCTGAAAAGAACATCAACTGATGGCCTGTGTCGGTTTACAAGGGGACCATCATTAACTTCCACAAAATACCTTGCCCCGCTTCGTTTCAGTATCAAATGGTGATTACCCGGGGCAATAAGGGCCCTGCCTCTAATTACAGTATCGTTATTTTCGGCTTCTTTAACTGAAATTTTACATATCTCATTAAGTCTGTCGGCGAACGACCGTGTAAAGACTTCTGGCATATGCTGAACAATTACAATTCCCGGGCTGTCAGGAGGTAAAGCTTCCAGAAAAACGCGAAGGGCTTCTGTCCCACCCGTCGATGCTCCAACTACAACAACTTTTTCTGTTGTTTTAATCATGCTATGTTCAGTTGAACCTCTGGCCAATACTGCATCGGCGCTGAGTTTAGGTTTAACTTCCATTGAAGCAGGAGGAAGAATAATATGTTTCTTACGTTTCAACTTGGCAATTGCAGCTGCTTTAACAGCATCACGAATCCTTATTTTTGATTCTTCAATAAATTCTTTAGTTCCGAGTTTTGGTTTGGTGATTATCTCAACTGCCCCGTATTCCAAGGCTTTAATCCCGGTTTCGGTTCCTCTTTCGGTTAAGCTCGAAATTATTACTACCGGAATAGGGTGCTGGGTCATAATTTTGCGTAAAAAAGTTAATCCATCCATCCGGGGCATTTCAATATCGAGTGTTATAACGTCAGGAACCTCATGTGCAATTTTGTTAGCCGCGTAATAAGGATCGGCGGCCACTCCCATCACTTCAATCTGTGAATCTTCCTGCAATATACTGCTTAAGGTCTGTCGCACCACAGCTGAGTCGTCTACAATAAGTACTCTGATTTTTTCACTCATATTACTCAGGTTTTTGAATGAGTTTCATTAATACAATACCTGTTTCAGTATTAAAGCGGAGTTTTCTTCCCAGTTTACCGCCCACACTTTGTCCTGTAACTTTTATCCGGTGTTCCTTGAGTATTTTATTAGCAATTTCGATATTTCTTTCCCCTATTTTAAAGATGTTTACTTTGGTTTCGACTACTTCACCCCCACCAAAAATTTTGGCTTGTAAATTTGCAGGTTTCGATCCAAGTTCTTTCATCCGGTTAATTAGTTTTTCAATGGCAATATTCCCATATTTTGGTGATGCCAGCCCTGTACCGTTCCAAAAAGGGAGCATAAAATGGTTGATCCCGCCTATTTTTTGTACCGGATCATACAGGCATACTGCCACACATGATCCCAGTATGGTGTCAACCAAATGAGGCTCCCGGTCTGCAAAAAGAGCAGCAGGATATAGATAATAAATTTTAACCTGATTATCAAAAGATTCCATCCTCATTTTCGTCAAAAATAAACTCGTTCCCATCAATGGCATAACCATCTGCCTGATCCACCTTTGCCTGTGGTATGGTTATAGTAAAAACCGAACCAATATTTCGTTTGCTTTTAATTTCAATGATTCCATCGAGTAAATCAAGTAAAGCCTTGGTGATGGATAAACCCAAACCGTGTCCCGGATTGGCAGAATTAATAGAGGAATCGAGTCGTTTAAAACGGTTGAATATAATTTCAAGATTTTCTTTATCAATACCTATTCCATAGTCTTTAACCGAAATTTTAAGGCTATCATTATCCAACCAGGACTTGATTTCAATTTTGTTTGCAGCATTGCTATATTTAATACTGTTACTAAGCAGGTTCGATAATATTAACTTCAATTTTTCAGGATCAGTCCGAAAATAATAACCCTCCTTTAGGTTCTCGTCTAATTCAAACGAAAAATTAATTTTCAGTTGTTTTTGCTCGGCTTTATATTTAAAGGCTGTAACTATGCTGCTTATTATAAGATTAATGTCTGTTTTTAAATGTTCAGGTGATGCCTCACCAGCTTCGATACGTGCCGCCGTAAAAATATTTTTTAATTGAAAATCAAGATCAAAAGCCTCTGAATGGATTAACTCAGCCATATTCTTTATTTTGTCCATATCTTTATCATGAACAGCCATAATATTTCTGGATAATCCTAAAATAGAAGCGAATGGATTTACAATTTCATTCGTTATGTTTGATATAAAATGACTTTTAAGAGCTTCAGACTCAGATAAATTTTTATTCGCCAAATTTAACTCTTCCCTTTGTTTTTTTACAAGTTCTTCTAGTCCAGAAGCTTCCTTGAGTCGCAACTTTAGTTGATCAATTATTTCTTTATCTGACAACATATAAATGTAATTTTATGTTTTATAAAAAATTGTTGGACGTATACTTTTTAAAGGCACTCTCATATTGGTAATCGATTCTGAGTGTCCTAAAAAGAAATAGCCACCCGGCCTTAGTTTGCTAACTAATTTATTAATAACCATTTCCTGATTATCTCTCTCGAAATAAATCAGTGCATTTCGGCAAAATATAATATCAAATTCCTCATTCACATAATAATTTGTATCCATAAAATTTAACCGCTGAAACTTTACTTTATCTCTGAGTTCCCTTACAACTCTAACCTGGGAGTTTGTTCGATCTTTTGAACGTAAAAAATATTTTCTCTTTATATTAAGAGGTACTATTTCAATACGTTCCTCTTTATAAATAGCATTTGCTCCGTGTTGGAGCATTTGCGTTGAAATATCTGTAGCTAAAATCTGGAAATCGAACCCCGGATTATTCAGCTTAAACTCATTTAGAACAATGGCCAGGGTATAAGGTTCTTCGCCGGAGGAGCATCCCGCGCTCCAAACATTTATTTTTCGTCGGCCATGTTCTTTTACTAGCGCTGGTAAAAGATCCTCAGTCAACACTTCAAAATGTATCGGTTCGCGATAAAAATCAGTTTTATTGGTGCTCACCACATCCATCATGTGAATGATTTCATTCTCACCTTCTTTACTAAAAACATAATCGACATAAGTTTTAAAATCACGTATATCAAGCTTGCGAAGCCTTTTTTGCAGTCGGCCCTGTAAAACAATCCTTTTTGCCGGCGGCATCTTTATGCCATAATTACCTTGTATATAACTACTTAATTGTTTAAAATCCTTGTCGGTTAAAGTGATATTATAGATATTGTTGAACGGTTTATTGTCCATTAAAAAAAACTTAAATTACTTTATATGATTTATTCTTCAGGTACCGTCTCTGATTCAACCTGTTTTGCAATAAGCAGTTCATCTGAATTAAAAATCAGGTCAATATTCAACAACATAATAAAGCCATCGTCAAGTTTATACATACCCTGTATAAACTCTGTTTTATATTTAGTTCCGATGTTTGGCGATTCTTCAATTTCGCTGTCTTTAATCTCTAAAACCTGATCGACGGAATCTACTAAAATACCTAACTGTACATTTTCCTCATCAATGGTTATGTTCAAAACATTGATACATGTATTTTGCGTAAATTCAGTAGGTGTCATCCCAAATTTTATTCTCATATCAATTACCGGTAAAACATTACCACGTAAATTGATAACGCCACGTAAATATTCTGGTGAGTTAGGTACTTTAGTTATAGGTTTCATTTCCAAAATTGTCAACACTTTTGCCACATTTACAGCAAAAAGTTCTTTACCTAACCTGAATGTTAAAAATGTATTTACATTATCAACGGTTTTTGACTTTTCTTCTTCCATGATTATCCTCCAATTTTGGTTTCTTTACTTGCAAAATCTGTAATTAATTTATTTGTATCCATAACCAGTGCAACGGTACCATCCCCTAAAATAGTTGCACCTGAAATTGACTGCTGGTCTTTATAAAGCTTTCCAAGTGGTTTCAATACAGCCTGATATTGCCCGATGATATTATCAACCGATAAACCTATTCTGGTTTCACCATACTGAACCACAACAACCTGTTCTGTTTCGGGAGCTTCGCCATCAATTTCAAATTTTTCGCGAAGGTTAAAATAGGCTATTTCGCGTTCATCAGTTCGTATCAGGTTATTTATTGAATTTACTAACACCTGATGTTTAAATTCATAACATTTGTCAACTGATGATAGCGGAATTATAAATTTAGTCTCACCTATCTGTACCAGTAAACCATCAATTATTGAGAGGGTCAGTGGTAACCTGATGGTTAATGTAGTACCAACGTTAACTTTTGAATCAATATCCACTTCACCACGTATCTCGGCAATTTTACGTTTAACAACATCCATTCCAACCCCACGGCCTGAAACTTTGGTTACTTTTTCGGCGGTTGAGAAACCCGGCAAAAACAACAAATCATAAGTATCTTTTGGGTTTAACTCTGAATCGGCCGGAATTAAACCTTTTGATACTGCCTGCTTTTTGATTTTTTCAGGATCGATTCCTTTTCCGTCGTCAGATATCTGGATAATAACATTAGTACCGGAATAAAAGGCTTTTAACAATATGGTGGCCCGTTTAGGCTTTCCTAGTCTTTTACGTTCTTCAGCGCTTTCAATTCCATGATCCATACTATTTCTTACAATATGCATCAGTGGGTCGGCTAAAATTTCAATAATATTTTTATCCAGTTCGGTTTCTGTTCCTTCGGTTTTAAAAACCACTTCTTTATCCAGATCATGCGATAATTCCCGAACAAGGCGTTGGAAACGTGTCAGCATGGTTTCAATTGGAATCAACCGTATGCTAAATACATCATCGCGTAAACGACGCGATATTTTTTCAACTTCTTCGGCAATAGGTGTAAGTCCGGCAGTTTCAGTTTCCTGTGCGAACAAACTCAAACGTGCCTGAATGGTAACCAACTCACTTACCCAGTTAATCAGGTTGTCGAGTTTTTCCGATGAAACCCTGATGCTGCTAATGCTTGTATCGGAAAATCCTGTACCAATTTTTCGCGATTCCTTTTCTTTTTCTTTAGTAAAAACTTTCTCGAGTTCCTGTGTAAGCAAGGTTAGTTGACTTACCTCAATTTCCTTTTGATTTCGGACTGTTTCATCAATAATGCCAATAAATGATTTCTCTTCGAGAAGGTTAATTTCTGAAATTTTCTGAACATTTAATTCACATTGATCATCAGCAAAAATAAAAACTTCGCTTATGGCATTAATACCCTGGCTGGTAGCTATAAAAACATCCCAGTAAACATAACATTTAGTAGGATCAAAATCCTTATATACAGGTATTTTATCGAAACGGGGAAATACTTTAATTTCACCCAAGTCGCAAAGTTCGTCAATCAGGTAAAGCGGATTGGTCCCAAATTTAAAAATATCAGCATGTGGAATAAAACTAACGTAATAAGTGGCCAGATCATGGTTGTTTCTTGCATCAACAGGTTGTACGGTTTTAGCCGAACCTTCTCCTACAACATTTTCATTAATTATCTCAACAATTTTACTAAGGAGTAAATCATGTTGTACATGATGCGATTGATCTGAATCATCTTTTTCACTTACCAGGTTTCGAAGATGATCAACGGAGGCAAGTGTAACATCAAGAATTTCATCAGTTACTTTCAGTTTATTATTTCGGATTAAATCGTAGATATTCTCAAGATGGTGCGTAAACTTGTCCATTTTATTGAATCCAAACATTGAGCTACCGCCTTTGAGGGAATGCATAACCCTGAAAATTTGCTGAACAATATCAGGGTCATCTGGTGTACTTTCCAATATCAGCAATGCTTTTTCAAGGTCATTGATAAGATCATTGGCTTCTTCTTTAAATTTATCTCTGAATTGTTCCATTACCTTACAACTTTATTTATTGCAGCTAAAAGTTTTTCTGGCACAAATGGTTTAATAATCCATCCAGTGGCTCCGGCATCTTTTGCTTCCATTTTTTTTGCCGTTTGTGATTCAGTAGTCAGGAATAAAATGGGGACAAACTGATAGTTTTCATTTGCCCTAACATTTTTAATAAACTCTATTCCATCCATATTAGGCATGTGTAAATCAGTAATTATCAGGTCTAATTTGTTTCCGTCCAGGAATTTTAAAGCATCCTGACCATCAACTCCTTTAAGAACTTCATGACCTGCGTTTTCGAGGGTGAAACTAACAACTTCACGAATGCTTTCAGAGTCGTCTACGATTAGTATTTTCTTTCCCATTGTTATGGATTTAAATTAGTTAATTATATTGGCAAATCCCGCCCGATTGAGCAGTTCAACGGTTTCCGGATTTAAATCATATGATATTTTGAAATCCATTTTAGATTCACTAAAATGATCTCTTAAGGCTACTATCAATTGAATTAGTGAAAGATCAGCTTCATCAACTTTCGAAATTTCAATATTAATCTTTTTATTATTTTTTAATACTCCAAAAATTTCTTTTTGGATAGAGCTTATATAGGAGATATTTAAATGCCCCTGCAACTGTATGTCAAGGAATCCTGTTCCTTTATTCTTCGATGATTGAATCAGGTACTCTTTCATAGTATTATATATTTTGAAAATTATTTGAATTCGTATTCTAAAATAATTCTATATCGTTATCGTCAATGTTGTACGTAGAATCTTCATTTTCGTTTATGATATCATTAATACTTTTTCCCGAATCAACCATTTTTGAATGTACATCATGCTCGCTTTTCATAGTATATAAGTCCTTTAGGTGGCTTAAATATTCCCGGTTGTCGTCTAAAATATTTTTTAAAGCATCATTATTAACTATTCTATTTATGGTGTTTAATAAAGTCACAATTTCTTCCACGGTATTCTTAAAAAACACATAATATTCTATCTTTTTCAGCGATTGTGTAATTTCTTCCGAGATATTAAGGCTTAAATCAGAATAACCTTTTGTTTTTTCTCTGATCTCAACCGATTTTTCCGAAAGGTTATTAATTGAATTGTTGCTTATATAATTGTACTTACTATGGGGTTTAAAAGTAGTGGATACGTTTAATATTGAATTTATATTTTGGGTCATATTATTCATATGGGTTTTTATGGAATTTGAATTCACCTGAAGGTCGGAGAACAAACTATTTAAACGACCTATTAATTCCTGACCATAATTTTTTCCACCGGTTTGCAATAATAATTCAAAGTTCCTTACCTCTTTTCTCAATTCTTTTTCATTCTGAAAAATTGCGTTGTATTCATTTTTAAGATTCTGATATTGCGAATTAATATTTTGTATTTTTTCACTGGCAATTTTCCAGTTATTAATAATTTTTTCGTAAAAATCAGTAAAAATACTATCGACCAAAACTATTTGATTCACAAAGGTACTTTCAAACTTATCCGAATTTTCATTTATGGAATTATATAAGTCGTGAAGCATCTTCATTTCATTTCCTACCTCAAGTAATTGATTGGTAATTTTTTCTATTGAGGTTTGGTAATCCTTATTAGTGTATAAGAGCTGGGCAACCTGTATATCTGTTATATCAGGTATTTTAATAATAAGGGTTAACTGGCTGTCCTGTTTATGTTCAGCCCCATCCATTTCCCTTAATTCATCAATTAGCTGATTTTGAGAAATCTGGATATGCTCCATTTTCTGCCTGATAATATCATGGTATTGAATATTGGTAATTACCTCACCCATATAGGCAAAACATTTTTGGGTATGATTAGCCAGGGCAAGTGCAAAATTTTCAGGTAAATAATCCTCAAATGAAAGTTTTTTAAAACTGGTGGTAACTTTTTTAAGTTCTTCTTTTAATTCAGAGTTTTCAATACTATCGCCCAAACAGGGATTGTTTCGCAGATTTATTATCTGTTTTGAAACACTTTCTGTTTCATTATTTAATGTTTCAGTTTGCCCGTTTATCTCCTCAATCCTGCTCTCGATTAATGATATGCTTTTTTGCAACTCTTTAACATTGCCAAGTTCAAGATAGTTAAGGTGCAATTTGAGGTTTGCAAGAATATATTTAAAGGTTATCAGGTTTTGTTTAAAATTATTTATTGGAACAATAAGTAAATCAAATAATGAATAAATACCGGATAATAAACGAATGATGTCACTAATTTGAGAATCAGTTTCGTTCAGGAGTTGAATTTGTAAATTATTTTTTTCCTTTATTTCTTCTCTAATAGCCGGTAAATCTTTATTAAAGAATAATGAAATAATATTATTTGCTTCCGATATTTCTTTTACACTACTGTAATACTGTTTCAGGAGTTGATTAAAATACAAAAAATCCTTTGAGGAAATCGTGTGTAACGAACTTATCTTGCCATCAATATTGCCCAAAATATCAATTATCTCCTGGCGAGGAAAGTTCTTCAAAAATTCATTAAGAATCTTATCATCAGGTGAATTCATAACATGAAATTTTTGTTAGCTTTTTCATTTCATTCAATGCTCAATATAACAATAAAATTTCAATCGTTTGCCTTCATTTATTGAAAATCTGAAAAAAGATTTTAGTATATTCGTCGTGAAAAATAAATATAGTTTGTCGATGCCAAAGCCATTACTACTGATTGTTGACGATATCTTTGTAAACCGGATATTATTAAAGGAAATTGCAACTGAAATTAATTGTGACTGTATTTTGGCATCAAATGGCAAGGAGGCTATAAAAGAGCTGGAAACCAAAAAGTTCGATATGGTGCTGATGGATATTGAAATGCCGGTTATGAATGGATTGGAAGCTACCAAATATATACGAACTCAAATGGAAAATCCTGTCTCACAAATGCCAATTGTGGCGTTAACAGCACATAATCCCAATGATTTTTTCGATGAATTCAATGCGGCAGGCTTCGATGAACTTGTCACCAAACCCTATTTAATAAATAAAATACGGGAAATTGTAGAAAAATTTTGTAAGAAATAAAAAGCCGCTTTCGCGGCTTTTTTTATAGTTCATTAAGATAAATTTCAACTTGTTTCTTTACGTTTTCGGCGGTATACCCAAATTTTTCATCGAGTACTTTGTAGCTGGCTGAGTATCCGAAATGATCCAGGCCAATGGCCTTTCCTTTTGATCCTACCAGTCCCTTTAAGGTTGAAGGCAACCCGGCAGTTAAACCCAATGTCGGAACATTGGCTGGTAATACTTCTTGTTGATACGCCTTGGTTTGCAATCGGAATAACCCTTCAGATATAGCTGAAACGACCCTGATTTTTAATCCTTTTTCCTGTTCCAATAATTTGGCTCCTGCAACCAAGGTAGAAACCTCACTCCCGTTTGCAACGAGAATAACATCGGGATTTTCACACGGCTGAACAATATAGGCACCTTTTTGGGCTTGTAAAGCACTCTCGTATTTTGATTTTCCATTTACAGGAAGGTCCTCAATATTTTGACGTGAAAGAATAAGCGCCGTTGGTGTTTTTGTGTTTTTTATTGCCATTGCCCAGGCCACAGTGGTTTCGTGACTGTCAGCCGGACGTAACACCATAAGACTTGGATTACCGGAGTGGTTTTTCAATTCTTCAAGTAATCTTATCTGGGCTTCCTGTTCAACAGGCTGATGCGTAGGACCATCTTCTCCTACACGGAAGGCATCGTGAGTCCATATATATTTTACCGGTAACTCCATAAGAGACGATAACCTTACCGCCGGCTTCATATAATCAGAAAATACAAAGAAAGTTCCACAAGCCACAATCACACCTTCGTGACTGGCAATCCCGTTACAAATTGCAGCAAGCGTTAATTCGGCAACCCCGGCATGAAGGAATTTACCAGAAAAATTACCTTTTGCAAGAGGTTGGGTATATTTTAAATAACCATCCGTTTTATCGGAATTAGCAAGGTCGGCAGAAGCAACAATCATATTGTCGGCTTTTTTTGCCAGTTCACCTAAAACAATGGCTGATGCACCCCTGGTAGCACCATTATCTTTTTGAGCTATAGCAGCATAGTCAATATCGGGAGTTTCGCCGTTAAGGTAGGATTGAAGTTTTTTAGCAAGTTCGGGGTTTTCTTTTTCCCAGGCCGTCTGTTTCATGCGATGTTCAGAAACATAGGCTGATTTTTCTTTATGGGCTTCAGCATAAGCCTGGGCTACTTCATCAAAAATCACAAAAGGACTTTCAGCATTACCACCCAGATTTTGAATGGTTTTTGCAAATGAAGCACCTGCTGCTGAAAGAGGTTGTCCATGAGTAGAACATTCTCTTTCATAATTTTCTCCGCCCTCAGTTACCGAACCTTTACCCATAATGGTTTTACCAATAATGATGGTTGGTTTTTCTTTTTCAGCTATAGCTTTATCCAGGGCTTTCCGAATTTCATCAGGATTATTACCATCGATGGTGATCACACTCCAATTCCAGGCTTCATATTTTTTTGCAGTATCTTCACTGGTTACCACATTGGTTTCAGTAGATAACTGAATGTCATTCGAATCATAAAACATGATAAGATTCGACAAACCCAAGTGGCCGGCAATACGTCCCGCCCCTTGGGAAATTTCTTCCTGAACTCCACCGTCAGAAATAAAGGTAAAAGTTTTATGAGCCATCCATTCTCCAAAACGGGCTACCAAGAATCGTTCGGCTATGGCAGCTCCAACAGCCATGGTGTGTCCCTGACCCAATGGACCGGAGGTGTTTTCAATTCCTTTTTTGGTATCACGTTCCGGGTGGCCCGGCGTAATGCTTCCCCATTGACGGAAATTTGCCAGGTCTTCCATATTAAAGGTACCGGTCAAAGCCAATTGAGAATATAGCATAGGGGACATATGCCCCGGATCCAGATAAAAACGGTCACGGAATGGCCATGTCCTGTCGTTGGGATCATATTTTAAATATTCAGCGAATAAAATATTTATAAAATCAGCTCCGCCCATGGCACCACCAGGGTGTCCGGATTTTGCCTTTTCTACCATTGCTGCTGAAAGAATTCGAATGTTGTCGGCAGCCTTAACAGCTGTTTGATTGTTCATTTTCATAATTATATGGTTTTCTATCAATTTCGCGTTTTTGGGAATACTTTTGTGTTTTGCAAAAATATCTTTTATTTGGATACCATCAATGTATTCACTCATTTTGTCCACATTATGCTATTCCAAAATTTTATTGGCGTAAAAATACCAATTTATTTGTTTTGCCCCGGCAGAATATTTTGAGGTTTGGTGAGGTACTACCCGGTTATTTCTACACCTTTCCAAAAGGCCACATAATTGGCAATATTTTTTGCCTGTTCTTTGGGATTTGGGTAGTACCAGGCAGCATCAAGGTTAATTTGCCCATTTACTGCCAAAGTATAATAAGAAGCTTTACCTTTCAGAGTACAGGAGGTATAAGTTTCGCTAGGGTTAAAATAATCTCTGATAATAGAACCTGGTGGAAAATAATGATTTCCCTCAATGATTATGGTTTCGTCGCTTTCAGCAATAATTTGCTTGTTCCAGATAGCTTTCATCTTAATAATTTTCTGAAATTTAGAACAGCCTTAAATCAAAAATGTTTGTATGAATTAAAATTCACGAAATTAAATCTTTACAAAGAAATAATATAGTTACATTAATGCCTGTATATCATTGCGTTAATTAATTTTTAGGGGAATCTGTTATTCCATTAAATAAAATCAAATAAAAATTTTTATTGACAGATTAAGAATAAAATATATTTTTGTGACGATAAAATTGGGTTAATGAATTTAAGACTTCACATTTCGTTTCTGTTTATTTTTTTAATTGCTGGCATTTCTTTTACAAAATCTGCCGCTGCTAAAGGTTCTAATGCATCTAATTGGGAACTCATAAGCGAATCGAATGGTATCCAGGTTCTTGAGCGATGGGTTACCAACGATAAAAACCTGAAAGTTAAAGAACGTTCGGGTAAAATGACACTTAATTGTTCAGCTGATGATGTTTTGAATTTGATTGAAGATACCCAACGAACCGGACAATGGATGGACGATGTTGACGAAGTAAAAAGATTAAGAACCGTTGACGATAAAGAATGGTTCGTACATACGATTCTTGACACACCATGGCCTTTCAACAAACAGGATATGGTATCAAAATACGACGTTATTCGTGATGATGTACATAATATTATTAGGGTTCTGATAACAAAAGAAGATAAATTACTTCCTCCCCAAAAAGGAATTGACCGATTAGATACATTTAATGCAGAATGGGTAATTGAAAAGGTAAAAGACAATAAAGTAAAAGTAACTTTTACCACCAAATCAACCCAACCTCCAAAGTACCCCTCCTGGGCACAGGATCCTGTAGTTCGCAAGGTTTTTTCAAACAACCTTAAGAATTTTAAGGCTATTATTAACAAAGCTTCCTGATTTTTTTATTTTATTAAAACACATTTAATCAACGCATTATGTGTACAATAACTTATTTTTAAGTTAATTAACTTAGTTTTAAGTTGCACAACTTATTTTTAAGTTGTATATTTGTTTTGCTGATCAATTAAACTCAATAGTTATGATTACTTTAACAAAAGCAGAAGAACGAATCATGCAGATTCTCTGGGATATTAAAAAAGGTTATATAAAGGATATTCAGGATGAATTTTCTGAACCAAAACCTCCATATAATACAGTATCAACCATTGTTAGAGTATTGGTTAAAAAGGATATAGTATCATTTAATAAATATGGAAATACCTATGAGTATTTTCCAATGATTACCAGGGAAGAATATAGTAAGTCACAAATGAACCGACTGGTAAGTGATTATTTTAATGATTCGTTTAAAAAGGTGGTTAACTTTTTTTCTGAAAGCAAAAATCTGAAAGTTGAGGAAGTTGATGAAGTACTAAACATGCTGGAAGAAATTAAAAAGAAGAAAACATCTTCAAAATAAATTAAGGTCGAAGAAATAAGTTAGTTCTGGTTTTATTACAGTATCATAAAAAAATATAATGGCCGGTTTTATTTTATACCTTGTTGAGTCAGGAATGTGTTTAACACTACTCTATTTAGTGTATGTTCTGTTTTTCATAAAAGAAACCTACTTTAATTTCAATAGAATTTATCTGTTGTCCATTATGATTTTATCGTTGATTGTTCCTGTAGTGCATGTTACCATAGCCGTTTCATCCAAAGATAATATCGAAAAGACTTTTCGGGATATTGGAAGATTCAGGAGTTCCTATACTGAATTTATTGCTATGGGTGTCGATGAATTTGGGAAAGTTCAGTATCGGGATTATCCGGCAGCCGTATTTGAAAATGATTTTTTATATGGAACTTCGCGTAATTATGAATTAACTAATGGAGTTGAAAATAATGGTGGTAAAATAATTTCAACCAATAACCGGATTTTTAACAAGGTTAATTTTTTAAAGATATTTATTGCAATATATCTGATGAGAGTATTGGCGTTTTTTGTGCGCCTGGCCATTCTGCTAAACTGGCTAAACAAAACAGTTAAAAGCAATCCCAGGAAGAATCACAAAAGCTATAAACTCGTTCTCATGGAAAAGGAGGTGCCGCCTTTTTCATTTTTTCGTTACATTTTTGTAACTAATGAAGCCACAAAGCTCAATGAATTTGAGCAGGTTCTGGCACATGAGAAAGTTCACGTTGAACAGTTACATTCGTTCGATTTGATATTTGCTCATATATTAACCGTTTTTCAATGGTTTAATCCTTTGGTTTGGCAACTGCAGAAGGCCATTAAAACAACACACGAATACATTGCCGACAGCAAGGTGGTAAAACAGGGGTTTGAATTATTTGATTATCAATCATTACTATTGAGTCAGTTGATCAGCATCCGCTCAGTAGAGTTGGTAAACAATTTTAATTTAATTTCCATTAAAAAACGAATAGCAATGATGACAAAAAATAAATCGCGGTTTTCCGCAAAATTAAAGGCTCTGATAGTTATTCCTATGGCCCTGGTTACCTTTGTTTTGTTTGCTGATATGACAGTGAAAAGCCCTATTTTAAGTTTTACAAATTTTAATTCGGCAAAAGTTTCTAATCTCGATGGAATTTGGGAAAACAATTCTGATACTTATGGGAAGCTTCTGCTTTTCAAAGGTGATCATTTATCGATATTAGAAAATGCGAATGAAGTTAATGTTGTGGATTTACCCATTACCATTAAAGACGAAAAATTTCAGATAAACCGATTTGGTAATAGTTCGGAATGGCTTAAGTATCAATTATCGGGTAATGAGCTTAAAGTATGGTGGAATGATAACGAATATTCAGTGTATAACAAAACTGATTTTAAAAATTCATTTGAGGCGTTAACACCAAAAGCAGCTGCAAATTTTAAATTACCGCAGGCAGAATATGCTAAAATTCTTGACCGGCCCGACCTTGTGATAAATGTGTGTGTGTTTCCTGATAAATACCTGGTAGATAATGTAGAATGTAAACTGGATGACTTGAAGGATGTGATTAATAAAAGATTTTATGAATTTAATAGAGTAGAATTACCATTTATTACCACCAGGATTGTTGTAGATAAAAACACAGAAATGAAACCTGTTTACGATTTGTTTCAGGTATTGCGTAATCTTTATATTTTGAGAATGGCCTATGGTTGTTTTCCTGTAAGTGGAATTTCCGAATTGCAATTTCATTATGCAGGAGTGATGCAAATGTTACCACCGGTTGATGCTGAATCGTTAGACAGGGATGAAATTAAAGACCGGATTATTGTTATTAAACCTGGAGGAGATTTGATTGCAAAGGAAAAGGAAATTGAGAATTTTATTCGAAATCATCCTGATTATATTGCCGCATACGACTGGGAAAACACTACAAAATATGGTGATTACCTGGGAGTTGTGGATATGTTTTATGATGTTATTTATAGATTGCGCAATGAGTATACCAAAGAAAAATATAAGCTTTTATATACGCAATTACCTGATGATCTTCAGAAAGAAGTTCGAAAAAAGTTACCCATGCGTTTATCACAGACCAATACAGATGAAGACTAACCAATAAAAGCTTAAATATTATTTTGAGGTATGGGAATATCAACAGATATAATTTTCTTGTTATTCTGAGCCCCAGAGGGGTGTTGTCAATAGCATAGTCCGATAGGGCTATGCTTATTGGATTAGCATTATTGAGCTCCACCCGAGTGATGTCTTGTGAGACATCGCTCGGGTGGAGCTCAAGTTAAAAATTGCATGTGTGTGTTTTATCGTCAGCACCTCGAAATAATACTTAGCCGTAAATTCCCTATTTTAAATTAATAGGATTTATAAACTTTATTTATCAGTTAATTAATTACTTTTGCGGCAAATTTCAGAACAGATAATTAAGTATTATATCTTAAATCTAATATCTAAAAGTTTAAAAAATGGCATTGCAGTGTGGAATAGTGGGATTACCCAATGTAGGAAAATCAACTTTGTTTAATTGTTTATCGAATGCAAAAGCGCAATCGGCTAATTTTCCGTTTTGTACCATCGAACCCAATGTTGGGGTTATTACGGTACCTGATGAGCGGGTTTCGGTTTTGGCAGAAATGGCAAAATCGGAAAAGGTAATTCCCACTACCGTCGAAATTGTAGATATTGCCGGTTTGGTAAAAGGGGCCAGCAAAGGTGAGGGTCTTGGGAATAAATTCCTGGCAAATATCCGTGAAACGGATGCCATAATTCATGTATTACGCTGTTTTGATGATGATAACGTTACCCATGTAGATGGCAGTGTTGATCCGGTAAGGGACAAAGAGATTATTGATATCGAATTACAGCTTAAAGACCTTGAAACCGTGGAAGCCAGAATTTCAAAAGTTGAAAAGGTTGCCAAAACCGGTGGTGATAAAAAAGCAGCCAAAACCCTCGAACTGTTATTAAAATATAAAGATGCCTTAATGCAGGGTAAATCGGCACGAACTGTGGAAATAGAACCCCTGGTTAAAAAGGAAAACCTGTTCGACTTAATGCTGTTAACCGATAAGCCGATTTTATATGTTTGTAATGTGGACGAAGCTTCGGTAAAAACCGGAAATAAACATTCACAGGCATTAATGGATGCCGTTAAGGATGAAAATGCAGAGGTTTTGATTATTGGTGCAGCCATTGAAGCTGATATTGCCGAACTTGAAAGCTACGACGAGCGTAAAATGTTCCTTGAAGATTTAGGCCTTGAAGATTCAGGGGTTGCCAAATTGATTAAATCAGCCTATCGCCTGTTAAAGCTGCAAACCTATTTTACCGTTGGGCCAAAAGAAACCAAGGCCTGGACATTCCGCACCGGAATGAAAGCCCCGCAGTGTGCCGGAATTATCCATACCGATTTTGAGAAAGGTTTTATCCGTGCCGAGGTTATTAAATATAACGATTATGTAGGCCTGGGTTCAGAAGCCGCCTGCCGCGATGCCGGAAAAATTGCCGTTGAAGGGAAAGATTACGAACCAATTGATGGAGATATTATGCATTTCAGGTTTAATGTGTAAAACGCGGTAGCCACAGATTCACAGATGATAGAATTCTGTAAATTATAGAAAATTATCATCCAGAACTGAAATTAGTATCTTTATTGCTCAGAAAAAAGAAAGCTATGCGTAAAGCTTTATTCTTCATAATATTCATTTGCACCCGATTGCTGATATATGGCCAGCAACCTTTGCAAATGCAGTTGGAGCAACGGGGCGAAGTTATTGTGTCATTTGATGCCGGTTATCTGAAAAACATTCCCAATGTAGGTTCATGGTCGGTGGATAAGGTTATAAATAATAAAGCATACGTTTATCTTAACACTAAGCAGTATAATAAATTACTGGATTTAAATATTCCCTTTATTCCGGAGCCCGTTCCTTCATTGATGGCAAATGTGCAAATGGCTCATACCATTGTTGATATGAGTGCCTGGGATGCTTACCCCGATTATGATACTTATGTGGGAATGATGCAACAATTTGCTACTGACTACCCCGATATTTGCAGGTTGGATACCATTGGAACTACGGTGCAAAACCGTTCATTACTGGCCTTAAAAATTTCCGATAATGTAGACAAAAATGAATCGGAACCAGGCTTTTTCTATAGCTCCTCCATGCATGGTGACGAACTGACCGGTTATGTTTTAATGCTTCGCCTGGCGGATTATCTACTGAAAAATTATAACAACCCCCAGGTAAAAAACCTGGTTGATAACCTTGAGATTTATATCAATCCTCTCGCTAATCCTGATGGAACCTTTACATCTGACAACAGTACGGTAAGCGGTGCATCACGTTATAATGCTTCAGGTGTGGATTTGAATCGTAATTTTCCGGACGTTATAACTGGCAAACCTGCTCAAGGGGATTCCTTAATGCCTGAAACAATAGCTATGATTAAGTTTATGCAAAAGCATCATTTCAATATGTCGGTAAACTTTCATGGTGGAAATGAAGTCTTGAATTATCCCTGGGATCATAAAGTACAACGTCATCCGGATGATGCCTGGTTTCAATTTATTTGCAGGGCTTATGTGGATACAGTACATTCCATTGATCCAAATTATATGACCGATTTGAAAAATGGAATAACTAATGGTTATGACTGGTATACGATATCTGGTGGCCGCCAGGACTATGTAACACATTTTTTACATGGCCGGGAAATTACAGCCGAGCTTAGTACAATAAAACTGGTAAGCCCTTTAATGTTGCCGGGTTTTTGGGATAGAAACTATAAATCGCTGTTGCACTATATGGAGCAGGCTACGTACGGTATCCATGGAAAAATAACCGATTCATCAGGGAACCCGCTTGAAGCTAAAATTACAGTACGCGACCACGATACCGACAGTTCTATTGTGCGCACCCAGGGCGAAGGTGTTTTTTACCGCTACTTAAAAGCCGGAACATATACTCTTGATATCGAGGCACCCGGATATTTGACTAAAACAGTTGCTCAGGTTGAAGTTAAAGATTTTGAAGCCACGCCTATAAATATAGTTCTTGAACCGAAACCTGATACTATTGATACTATTAGCATCAGTGAACAAAAATCAGGCATCAGCCTATATCCCAATCCGGCTCGGGAGTCATTTGTTATCAGTTCGCTTTTAGGGTATTGCCTTGATAATGTACAACTCTTTGGGTTGGAAGGCAAATTAATTAAGAGCCGGAGTGGGAAAGGTTCTCCTTTTATGCTGATGGATGTTTCGGATTTATCTTCGGGTATTTACCTGATTTGTATTCAAAGCAAGGGAATTAATTATTCATATAAAATTGTAAAAAAATAATAGGCTATCAAAAGGGAAGAATTTAATCGATTTCTAGCTTAAATTTACTACGTTTGAAGGGTTTAAAATTAAACTCCTGTTACAGATGGCTGTGAAAGCGCTTGGTTTACACTATTTTGAAGATGAAGAATTTCCTCTGAATATTTGCCGTATTGAGCGTCAGGAGAATATTACCCATGAGTTTGACCTTACAGAAGTTGAACATTTTCACGATTTTAGTGAACTGGTTTTTATCATTAAAGGAAAAGGCGTACAGGTTATCGAACAGAATGAGTACCTGGTATCAGCCGGTGACGTATTCGTTCTGCAAGGCAACCAGAAACATTTTTTTAAAGACCCATCCGGTATTGAAATTATTAATGTGATGTTTACCCATCATAATAAATACGGGGTAATTTCTGAAGCCATCAGAAAACTCGAGGGGTATAATGCGCTTTTCATCCTTGAATCACAATACCGTGCCATGCACCATTTTAAAAACAAACTGCATCTCGACAGGGCTGAGCTTGCAAAAATGGAATTTATCCTGAATTCGATGATCCTGGAGCTTGAAAACAAAATGGAAGGCTACAAGACCTTGTTGAAAAACAAACTCGAAGAATTGATCATTCTGCTGTCGAGGCATTATTCCAGTTTGGAAGCTACCGAAGCCAAGGCCCTGGTTAGGATCGGAAAAGTGATTGATCATCTGGAAAGCCATTATACTGATAAAATCTATTTGGATGAACTTGCCGAGATGGCTTATATGAGTACCCGTAATTTCCAGCGAATATTCAGAAAAGCCGTGGGTTCATCACCCAGTAATTATATTATGCAAATACGGTTGCAAAAGGCACGAAAATTGTTGCGCAACACCGAAAATCCGGTTGCCGACATTGCTATTGAGGCTGGTTTTGGCGACAGTAATTACTTTATAAAATGCTTCAAAAAAGAATTGGGAATAACTCCGGTTAAGTTCAGGATGCGATATAATGTCAAGCGATAGCCTGATACTTCATCTTCCAGAGTTTAGAAAATCTTCAGGAATTAATATCTTTGCAAAAATTTTAAAACTTTAAATAATGCGTTCAATATTCACTCTTTTAATATGCCTTGCAATAGGGAATTTGGCTTTAGGCCAGTCCAATATGTCTGAATTGCATCCCCAAATGTCGACTCAAAAGAGCTTTAACCAGGTAACCCCGGTCTACGTAAGTGTAGACTTTTATCTCGAAATGTATGATGCCACTTTTGATCATGATAATGATACAGTATATGTAAGCGGATCGTTCAATAACTGGCTAGAACCCGGAGCGGAAGGGTCAATTCAGTTGAAAGATACAAATGACAATTATTATTATACTGCAAGGATTCAGCTTGAAGAAAATTCGGGTGAGTTTGAATATAAATACTTCCTCAACTCAGGCTTTGGTGGAGCTGAATGGGAAGGTGATCCCAACCGTATCTTTACGGTAGGAACTGAGCTGGTAAGGAATGACGATCTTTGGGGAACTATCATCGGAATTCAGGAAAATAATCCCAATGATATTATGATTTATCCAAATCCTTGCAGTGATAAACTTACAGTGAATAACATAAAACCTGGATCGCAAATCATAATTCAGGATGTTTTAGGTAAAGGTATCCTTAAAACGAATACTGAAGATCAAAGCGTTAACATAAACACATCTGATTTGACTAAAGGAATTTATCTGATTTCTGTAATCGGACCAGACCAAAAAGTCAGAACAGAGAAGATAATTAAGAAATAAAAAAAGAGGCTTAGCCTCTTTTTTTATATTAAAATCTCAACTTAATCCCAGCCAAAAAGTTAATCCCTGCCTGTGGGTAATAATATTTTACACCATCCCAAACATAACCGTTCGACGAATACATTTGATTAAATACATTACATATTAATAATGTAAACTGCATTTCATCCATCAATTTGGGTTTTAGGGTATACGACAAATTAATATTTGTATATGAATATGGATCGAGCGTAAGGTCCTCGTTCTGCGTTAAATCAAGGTACTGTTTTGAAATGTACTTAGTTGATAAGCCTGCTTCAAAATTGTTAAAAGGTGTAAAATTCAGTTCAATCCCTCCCACTACCTGTGGCGAGAATGATAATTGAACATTATTATGAGGAATAATTTCCCCATTTACCTGTTCATTATAATCGGTATTTGAATTACTTAAGGCCAGGTTACTGCGAAATGCAAACCATTTAACAGGTTCATATCCACCATCCAGCTCAATACCCATACGGTAGCTTTTACCCACATTTGCCCTGATGGGCGATCCAACATCATTTAACTCACCGGTTAAAGCCAATTGATTGGTATATTTCATATAATAGAAATTGGCGTTATAAAAACCGTGCGATCCTTTATTGCGCATGCCCATTTCAAAATCGGACAGGTGCTCGGGTTCGGGTTTTGTTCCGTCAGGAGCATCAGTAAAATCGGTTCGGATAGGTTCGCGGTTTGCAATTGCAAACGATGAATACAAATCACCAATATTTCCAACCTCATAAGTAAGTCCAATTTTAGGATTAAAAAAAGTATAATTTTCATCGATGTTAATTAAAACACCGCCATCATCGGTACCCGAACCGGTGTAAATTACCTTGCGCAGCTGTAAATCACCAAAAAGGTTAAACTTATCAAGCTGCCAGTTAGCTTTTAAATAATTATTGAAATCGGTTTTATCCGATTCATTATTATAAAACCTGTCTCCCAATCCGGTATTACCGGCATACTGAGCCCAAATAAGCTCCCCGTAATGTTTGGCATGTGCATATTTATTTATAGCGCCCCCAAAATTCAGGTTGAGGTTTTTATGGGTATAATCCAACGAATAGGTTGATCCATAAAACTGGTTATCGAGCCAGCGTCGACCAATCAAATCTCCGTTTGTAACCGAATCGTGATAAAAATAATCATAAGCACCGTTTGCATTCAATGTACTATCGTGGCCAAAATACAATGTGCCAATGGGGTAATCAGCAAGCGTAGCTCCCTGGTAATACTCTTCATAATAACCCCGGCCATAGGTGTAATGAAGGGCGGCATTAAATTTCAAACCTTCCAGAATTTTCTGGCTAAAATGCAACTGATAGTGATCTTGCTGATAATTATCCGTTTCGTTGTCATAATAGCGCATCGATCCGTCTTCATTATAAATTACACCTGCCCAATTGAACGTTCTGCCATAATTTTCAACCGTCCAGTCATCCACACCATACCAGGCCTGGTAGGTTTTTTCTTTTCCACTGAAAACAATGGCTTTAAGCGTGGTGTTATTGGTATAGTATCCTCCCTGAACAAAAAACGATTTCAAATCGGACGAAGCCCTGTCGACGTAACCGTCAGATGTAATTTTGGACAACCGTCCCTCGAACGCCCACTTGCCTTTGATTAACCCGGTTCCAAACCTTACATTGTTTTTAAAGGTGTTAAACGAACCGGCTGAACTGTTAATTTCTGTAAAGGGTTTCGATTCAAGTGTACTGGTCTCCATATTGATAGTTGCCCCAAAAGCTCCTCCCCCGTTGGTTGAAGTTCCTACTCCTCTTTGTATCTGTGCATTATTAACCGAGCTGGTAAAGTCGGGCATGTTCACCCAAAATACTCCGTGCGATTCCGGATCGTTCAGCGGAATACCGTTTACAGTAACATTTATGCGTTGAATATTACTTCCCCTGATCCACATTCCGGTATAACCTATGCCGGTACCACCATCGGATGACGTGACCATTGAAGGTTCCATGCTTATCAAATATGGAAAATCCTGACCTACATTATTTTTGCCAAGATCCTTCCTGTCAACCATTGAATAGGTTACCGGGGTTTTTTCATCGGCCCGCGTACTTTTTACAATTACTTCTTCAGCCATAAAAGTAGTCGGCACCAGACTAAAATTCAAAGAACTGTTCTTATTTACAGCTATAGTTTGCGTAGATTTTTTATATCCGATAAATGACGATTCCACCGCATACTGCCCTTCAGCCAGGTTGATCAACTCATAAAATCCATCGGCATTGGTTACAGTACCCAAATTCTTTTCAAGAATCTGAACACTCGCCCCTACCATGGGATCACCATTTTCGTCGGTAATTTTACCCGACAAACTAAATTGCGCATTTGCTAAAAACGTGAAGGCAACAAATGCCAGAAATAAATAAATTTTTTTCATTACAATAATTTTACGCCACATACGGCTGTTAAACAATTTATTGCAATGGGAGATCGGTCTTATTCCCTGCGCCGGCATTATCCGTATCAGGTTCAAAGGGTATAATCTCAGCCTGTAATTTTAAGGCACCCCCATTGTGAATATCGGCGCAAAGTTATGGAAATTTTTATAGGTATTCCAAACAAAAACCAGGTAATTAAACTACTATTTTAGCTCTGATTTCTTCAATAACTTCTTTAAGTTTAACAAACTGTTCCTCACTTAAAATAATATTTTCCTCACCTTCTGTCTTCTTTTTTCCATCAGAGCTTTGCAGCGTATCCGGTTGACCTACAGAATATTTAACAGATGTCCATGCTTCCTGAACTTTTGCCAAATAACCCAGTACCTCGGCAACCTCTGTATTATCTGCGTACTGCTCACAGAATTTATTTAAGATGCTGAGTTTACATACAAATTCAGAAGCCTCAAATAACGATAATACTTTCTTCGGCGACTGCGGAGTAAAAGAATATTTTAACTCATTCTGAGTTTTCTCAATCCTGGTTTTATCAGCAAACCCATTATCACTATTTTGCCGTGTAGTATGGCTGGTACGGCCCATAATGAAAAATATACCCAAAGCATACCCAAACCATAATGTATTTTTATTCATTGATATAAATTTAATGGTTAAGCACAATTAAAATTGCACTAATTTAATACGGTTTAGTATTATCGAATTTACAAAAAATAATTTATTTGCTTTTATAATGCTTACTACCATGCATTTTCATGAAACAAATCAGGGTATAAAACTACTATTTTTTATGATTTTACTCCATAAATTTAATTGCTTGTAATTTATTTACATTCTAAATTATAATCAAATTACTTGTTATACTTATACTTAGCATAATATTATACACTAATTATTTCAATTTAAAACCAACCACTCACTATTTAAAAGTACCCCCGGTGTAAAATGAGTATATTTTTCATATCTTGGTATGCCAAAAATAGGTACATGTTTTAATATTTATAATTTTATAAAATCATATTCTATGAAAAGATATCTATATTTAACGCTAACACCTGAGGCTTTGATATCTTCCATGTTACCCCCCGAAGATTTCGGAAACTATCTGGCGACGGGTACTAAAAAACGTACACGTGGTCAGGCAATGTTTTTTGAGGTAGACATGGAGATGGTTAAAGACACTTTACCTATGGATTACATTGAGCGAAGGTGCGTACCCCAGGAAGGCGGACGACCCAAAAGCTCTGTTTATCTTTCAATTTACAGGGTATTGGAAACTATCCCGTTAAAATCGCTGCAAAAACTTTACCTGGTAACCGACGATGGAAGGGTACTGGGTCTTGATCAAGGGTCATATACGGAAAAAACAGACCATGAGCTACACCTTTACCAGGAGTTGTGCCCGGTAACACCACGTATTGCAAGCACACTGGCTCCTAAAGATTTTGCCGGTTTAATTACCGGTGGTGAAGAAAAAGTTACCGTTCCCCGCCTGGTTTTTGTGGAGCTGGTACTTGATGACCTGGCTGTTGATCCGGAAAATGCAAAAACAGATAATTTACCGTATCAAAATGTACAACACATGCGTGACTGTTTGTTGATCCTGAAAAATGAAAAAAACAAAACCAAAAAAACCATTATCAGGTTTTTTAATCGTGATCTGTTCTACCGTACAATTAAGAATGGCTTCTTTGTAGGTGATAAAGATGAATTATTATACTACCCGTTCCCACATATCAGCGAATTGGAAGAGAAACATTATGCATGGTGGCGTTCGGCTAATACAATTGGATTCTATTAATTATAAAAGAAAATATAGCATTTATTAAAATATAGCATTTATTAATATGGAAAGTACAAGTAGTTTACCTTGGATAATACCGATTAGTTCATTATTGGCTTTAGGTTTTGCCTATTACTTTTTTAAGGGCATGATGAAAAACTCGGAAGGAACCGACAGAATGAAAGAAATTGCCCAGTATGTACGCGAAGGGGCGATGGCTTATCTTAAGCGCCAATACAAAGTTGTAAGTATTGTTTTTTTCATTCTCTTTTTAATTTTCGCTGTTTTGGCATTTCTCGGAGTTCAGAACCCATTTGTGCCTGTTGCCTTCTTAACTGGAGGTTTTTTCTCAGGTTTGAGTGGTTTTTTGGGTATGAAAACAGCAACTCATGCATCGGCACGTACTGCACAGGGTGCTTCCGAATCATTAAATAAAGGTCTTCAGGTAGCGTTCCGTTCAGGAGCTGTTATGGGATTAGTAGTAGTTGGATTCGGATTGCTTGATATCGCACTTTGGTACACCGCACTAAATTATATTTATGATCACAATGTGTTTGGCTTGGGATTAAAAATTGCCAAAGAACTTGGTATAACCGGTGCTGATGCTGCCTGGTCATTAGATTTTATCCGAAATCAGGAATGGATGCATTCAAAAATGGTTCAAATTACAACTACCATGCTTACTTTTGGTATGGGTGCTTCAACACAGGCTTTGTTTGCCCGCGTGGGTGGTGGTATTTATACCAAAGCTGCTGACGTGGGTGCCGACCTTGTAGGAAAAGTAGAAGCCGGTATTCCTGAAGACGACCCAAGAAACCCTGCTACTATTGCTGATAATGTTGGTGACAATGTAGGTGATGTTGCAGGTATGGGCGCCGACCTTTATGAATCATATTGCGGATCAATTCTGGCAACTGCTGCACTTGGTGCCGCCATTGCCATGCAACATGGTCAGTTTAATAACAAATTCATAATAGCACCTATGGTGGTAGCTGCAATTGGTATAATTTTCTCAATTGTAGGTATTTTCATGGTACGGACCAAAGAGGACGCTTCTGCAAAAAGCCTTTTAAATTCATTATTAGTGGGTACAGCCGGAAGTTCTGTTTTAATCTTAATTGCAATTGCCGTAATGGCTTATATGGGATGGTTCGGCTGGGGAATCTTTGGTTCTGTATTGTCTGGTCTAATTGCCGGTATAATCATCGGCCAGGGTACTGAATATTATACTTCGGATGGTTACAAGCCTACCCAGGGAATTGCCAGGCAAGCATTACAAGGCCCTGCTACCACCATTATTGATGGTATTGCCATTGGTATGTACTCTACCTGGATTCCGGTAGTTACCATCGTAATTGGTATTATTGCCGCATTTGGCTTTGCCGGTGGTTTTGTTGACTTTGCCAGTGGAGTTTACGGAATTGGTTTTGCTGCCGTTGGTATGCTTTCTACACTTGGTATTACCTTAGCTACCGATGCTTTCGGCCCTATTGCTGATAATGCAGGTGGAAATGCCGAAATGGCTGAGTTACCTAAAGAAGTACGCGAACGTACAGATGCACTGGATATGCTTGGAAATACCACTGCTGCTACCGGAAAAGGATTTGCAATTGGCTCAGCTGCACTGACCGCTATGGCACTTTTGGTAGCCTATATTGAAGAAATAAAAATATGGTTGTCAAAAATTCCTGAATTGGGAAGTAAATTTATTGAAGTAACCGGTGTTAGTTCAATTTCAGCTGCCTCCATCCACGATTTTGTAAATTTCTATGGCTTAAATGTATTTAATCCATTAATGCTTGCCGGGTTATTCATCGGTGCCATGATGGCCTTTGTTTTTGTTGCTATGACAATGAAAGCTGTTGGTCGTGCAGCAGGTTCAATGGTTGAAGAAGTTCGTCGCCAGTTCCGTGAAATACCTGGTATTTTAAGCGGAACAGGTACTCCCGAGTATGCAAAATGTGTTGAAATCTCTACAAGAGGAGCACAACGCGAAATGTTAGTTCCTTCGCTTTTAGCAATTGCAATACCTATTATTGTGGGTATTATTTTAGGGGTTGCAGGCGTGGTTGGATTATTAATCGGTGGTTTGGTTACCGGTTTCACCCTTGCTGTTATGCTTAACAATGCAGGAGGTGCCTGGGACAACGCCAAAAAATACATCGAAAAAGGAAACTTTGGAGGTAAAGGTAGTGATGCTCACAAAGCCGGTGTTGTTGGCGATACTGTAGGTGATCCTTTCAAAGACACATCAGGACCTTCGTTGAATATCCTGATCAAACTTATGACCATGGTGTCTGTGGTTATGTCAGGAGTTACAGTAGCATTTAGCCTGCTTTAAAAATTTAGATTTTTATTAAATAAAAAGCCTTGCCGGGATTAACGACAAGGCTTTTTTTGTATTTTGCAATCAATAAATTGTAGTTTCAAAAACTAGTGTCAAAACAAGTACGAAAATTCAGATATTAAATCGGAGTGCGACTTTGAGTCGCGCCCCGATTGTGTTTATTATAAAGCGAATATTTCCGATTGAAGAGACACCAGTTATTGCATTTACTTTCTAAAAATAAAAAACATGAAAATTAAATGGGGTATATTAGGTGCCGGTTGGATAGCCGACAAATTTGTTGCTGATTTTAAACTTGTCGATAATGGCGAAGTAGTGGCTATTGCATCACGATCGCTTGAAAAAGCAGAAGCCCTCGCTTCAAAATTCAATATACCGAAAGCCTACGGTTCGTATAAAGAATTGGTTTTAGATAAAGATATCGATATTATATATGTGGCCACTACTCATAATTTTCACTTTGAACACACTAAATTATGCTTAAATAATGGTAAACATGTTTTATGTGAAAAGCCGGTTACCGTTAGCGCTGCACAATTTAACAAGCTTGCTGCACAAGCCCATAAGGCAAACCTTTTTTATATGGAGGCTATGTGGACCCCATTTTTACCAGCTGTGAAAAAAGCAGTTGAGTGGGTAAACGAAGGCAAAATTGGTGAAATTAAGGTAATTCAGGCAAATTTTGGATTCCCGGCAAAACCGGAATTTAAAGAACGATTATTCAATCCCAATTTGGCAGGAGGAGCTTTGCTGGATGTCGGTATTTACCCGCTTACTATAATTGAAATGTTTGCGAATTCGAAGATAAATAATTTCAGGTGTCATTCAACTTTTACCGATACAGGTGTGGATGAAACACTTATGGTTCAGCTCGAATATAAAAACAATATAAAAGCACAATTGGCTACCAGCATCTCTACATTTTTGAAAAATGATGCTTTTATTTGCGGTACCAAAGGATTTATTCAGATAAAAGATTTCTGGATGAGTAAGTCAGCCACATTAACCACTAACGAAAAAACAGAAACTTATAATGACCCAACAGAAACCATGGGTTATAACTGGGAAACAGTGGCAGTTAACGACGATTTATTAAACGGCAGAATCGAAGATGAGGTGATGACGCAAGCCCGGAGTCGAAAAATGATGCTTCTCATGGATAGCATCAGAGCCAAAATTGGACTTAAATACCCATTTGAATAAAAGGCTGATTAATATTTAGCCAAAAATAAGATCACTACGATTTTGATTTTCACGTTTTTTTGGTAATTTGGCATTAAAACATATACCATGCGAGTGATCAATCAGGTTGAAGAACTTCTGACTCTCCCGGGAAAAAGAATCGGTTTTTTTGGCGGATCTTTTAATCCACCACACTTCGGGCATCTCGATTTTATAAAAAAAGCCGCCTCTGTTAAAAATCTTGACCATATTGTGGTTTGTCCCCGATCGGAGGAAAATGAAAAGGGTTTAACTGAATTAAAACACCGTATGCGCATTATGGATTTAATGCTTGAAACCTCAAAATCATCAGATATATTTGTATTGTCACCCGAAGTTTGCAGCGGTATCCAAAACAAAATCTTTATCGATGATATTTTCTACCTGATGAAAAGAAGGCAAAAGGAAATTTATGTTCTAATGGGTTGCGATTCGTTCCAGGAATGTGCCGACTATTTTAAATCAATTGATGTCACATTTATTGTAGGCTGCCGCATGAAAAGGACCGATGCAGAAAGGCAACTTATTGCCCAAAACATGAAATGCATCTTTATTGACGACATTATACCATGCTCTGCCGATGACATGAAAGATGACATAGAAAAAAGAAATATTTACCTCTCAAAAGAATTACAAGACTATATCGAAACCAATAAATTGTACTGGGTTAAAAATGATTGCGAGAATTGTAATTAGTATTTCTTAGAAAACTCTAAATTAAAATTCATTTGGCTATAAACCATTTTAATCATAACTTCGTTCATGTGATAAAATATATTATCAAATGATACAAGAAAGAGAGTTAACAACCGCACATTACCAGAAATTAAAAGAAGTTCTTGGAACAAAATATGTTACTGATGAATTTGAAAGTCCTTTCGATTTCATTCACATTGCAAAAAAAGGAATAAATGCAAATGTGGTTAAAAATGTCAGGTTATATTTTGATTTGCCACGTGACCTTATTGCTGAAATGCTAAACATTTCAGGACCAACATTATACCGTTGGACAAAAGCCAATAAAAACCTCGAAAAGAATTATACCATTAAACTTTTTGAGATTGCAGATATATTCTTATATGGAATTGAGGTGTTTGAAAGTAATGAAAATTTTCTCAAATGGTTAAACCTTCCAAATACAGTTTTAGGAGGTTTAAAACCTATAGAATTGATTGAAATTCCCGATGGTGTTTCAAAAGTCAGAGATGTTATTGGCAGAATTGAACACGGCGTTTACAGCTAATTATGATAGTCTACAGGATTACCGGGAAAAAACATTCCGATGATTTATCAGGTTCAGGAGTTGCAATGTACGGGGGCAGGTGGAATAAAAGGGGAACTCCAGTAATTTATGCCGGCGAAAGTAAAGAAATTGCATTACTGGAAACCATCGTGCACACTCCCCTAATGATTTTTCCAAAACTTGATATAATAATACTTGAAATACCCGATGATTCTTTAACAACAATTGCTATAGACATGTTGCCCTCAAATTGGGCCTCTTGTCCAGCTCCTACCGTCTTGTCAGAAATTGGCGAAGATTGGGTAAATGAATCCAAAACAATTGCCCTTAAAGTACCAAGTTGCATAATTCATAGTGCCCATAATATAATACTTAATTGCAGGCACAAAGAATTTTCAAAAGTTAGGCTGGTGGATAAAAAAAATTTCAAGTTTGATTCCAGATTAATAAAATAACTTTTAATCTTTACGGATTACTTCTTTCACCCTGATTATTTTTTTAATATCGAATAAATTTTTGAGAATTCATCTTTTATTCTACTTTTGATAAGCTTAATAAAAATCAAAATTCAAAACAATTATGAAAAATATTTCAATCGTACTTAACATAGTGTTATTCATTGGGTTGGGCACTCTATACTATTTACATTTCAGTTCAGCAAAAACCTCTCCTGCCGAAACTGCTCAACAGGGAGCCTCCACAGTTGGCGAATCGGGATTGAGCATTGCTTATATAAATGTAGATACAGTTCTAATGAAATATAACCTGGCTATTGAGCTTAACGAATCGCTTACTAAGAAACAACAAAACATGAAAGCGAAACTCGATAAAGAAACAAGCGATTTTCAAAAAGATGCCCAGGTTTTTCAGGATAAAGTTCAAAGAGGTATTTTCCTGACCCAGCAACGTGCGGAAGAAGCTCAACAGCAATTAGCCATGCGACAACAGGAATTGCAACAGTTAGAGTACGATTACTCAAATCAATTGGCTGCCGAGCAACAAAAAATGAATGCCCAGTTGTTTGATAGTGTTACAAATTATCTGAAAATTTACAATACACCTGAAAAATATCATATTATTTTGGGCCATTCGCTTACCGGTAATTTACTATATGCTTCAAAGAAACTTGAAATTACCGATGAAATTTTAAAAGGATTAAACAGCCGTTACCCGGCCAAAAAATAAAGAAAATCTGAGTAAATTTAATGCCGTTCATAATTTGTGAACGGCATTTTTGTTTTATTATGAGCCAAAAGTTCGATAATTACATACGCAAACATGCTTTGCACAATGAATTAATAGCAACTCCACCTGCTAATGATTTATCCATAGCTGTAATTATTCCTGCCTTGAATGAGCCCGACATTTTTGAAACTCTTAATTCACTGCAAAAATGTTATCCAACCCGGTCGTCTGTCGAGACAATTATACTGGTAAATAACTCTGAGGATGCCCCGGATGATATCAAAAATAAAAACCGGGAGATATACCAACAGATACAGCACTGGCAAAAAAAAGCCTCTTCAGTTAAGATTACTTTTCATTCCCTGCTCATGGACAACCTGCCAAAGAAACATGCCGGTGCAGGTTTGGCCAGAAAAATACTTATGGATGAGGCCATCCAAAGATTTAACAGGACTGATCATGAAAACGGTTTTATTGTTTCGCTTGATGCCGACACCACCGTTTCTAAAAATTACCTGGCCGACCTTGAAAAAACCATTGCTAAAAACCACAAGCTGAATTGCATAATTTTTGGTTTTGAACATCCTCTGAATTCATATACCTCTGGGAATCATCCATCTGCTATTGTTTTATATGAATTGCATCTTCGATATTTTAAACTGGCCTTAAAATATTCAGGATTCCCCTACTATTATTCCACTATCGGGTCGTGTTTTGCGGTAAATGCAATGGCATATATTAAACAGGGAGGCATGAACCGCAGGCAGGCTGGTGAAGATTTTTACTTTTTACACAAAATTTTCCCTCTTGGTAATGTAATCGATTTGCCTCACATAAAAGTCTATCCTTCTGACCGCTTATCAAACCGAGTCCCTTTTGGCACAGGTCCGGCACTTCGTAAAATTATAGATGACGGCGATTTTCTGACTTATAGTCCGGAAAGTTTTATGCATCTGAAACAGCTGTTTACAACTATTAAAAACCTTTTTAATGCTCAGGAGGATGAAATAAACACCTATTATAATATATTACATTTCTCAATTCAACTTTTTATTCCCTGTAATGTGTTTACTGAAAAAATAACCGAGATTAACAAAAACAGCATATCTGTGGAGTCATTCTGTAAACGATTCTTTGCCTGGTTTGATGCCTTCAGGATTATCAAATATTTGAATTTTTTCCATTCTACTGAAAACAGGATCTCAATTATGGAGGCAGCAAAAAAGATAACTGTGGAACTGGGATATAAAATAGATTTGGGTATCAGTGAACTGGAACTGCTTTTTTTCTACCGCCAGTTAATATAATATTATATTATAAATGAAAGGCGTTACAATACTCCCATTTCCTTGTCGGAATTTCCTCCGGAGAAAAACACCTATATTTATATATACTACAAATTAAGATTTCAATTCTATAGACTACTTATCTTCATGCACCACCACAAAAACATCTTCGTCGTCCTTTTTCATGAGATAAGTTTCACGGGCAAACTTTTCAAGATCATCTTTATCGGAAGTAAGTTCCTGAATCCGCTGTTGGTCATCTTTAATTTTATGTTGGTAATATTCTTTCTCCTTTTCAAGCTGTTTTAATTTCTTCATATCCGAAAACCTGTCGAGGAGATTATTCTGATCAAAAAGAAATATCCAGACACCAAAAATTAGCAACGTTAATACATATTTGTTTCGAAGAACCGGGAAAGTTATGTTCCAAAACCTTTTGGGACTCATAATGCTAATTTTTGTGCTAAGGTAACAGGTAATTTAAAATTTATACTAGTCTGTCACCAAATTTTATCTAAAAGTTTTCCACAAACCTATCTGAAAAATACTTGACAAAAAATTTCAATGATGTATTATTTTCAATTAACAAAAAAAACAGAACCACAAATCACAAAAAAACACAAAACTCATTTTTACTTAAGCATCCTTATTCTTTTTTTGGGGGGTGTAATTAATAATATGTTACTTTTTTCATCCTTTTACCCTATTTTTTTAAATCGTTTGCGTATTTTTTATATATTTTTTTAAGTTTTACCCCCATTTTTTTAGGGGGTATTAAAATTTTAATTATACTTTTACACCAGCAACATTTAAAAAATTAAATCCAGTGCTTATGAAAACCTTAAAAAAATCAATGTTAGTGGTGTTATCCACCACATTATTAATCTCCTCAAGCTTATATGCGCAGGAAGATAGTACTAAAGAATCTCCGTTCTCAGTTGGAACCGACATTGTTACCAGTTATGTATGGCGTGGGACAAAATATAGCGGTCCAGCATTTCAGCCATGCATAGAATATGGTGTAGGTGGCCTGACAATCGGATCATGGGGATCATTCGGCTTTACCGATCAGGTGGCAGAAGCTGACCTTTATTTGTCATATGGTTTTGACTTTGGATTAAGTCTGGGCCTGACAGATTATTACTACCAGGGTAATGATTATTTCAAGTACACTGATACAACTGCCAGTCATGCCTTTGAGGTAAATCTGGGCTATGAAACCGGAGGATTTTCGCTAGGTGCAAATTACATTTTAAACGATGCACATGCAGGAGGACCCGCAAATTCAGGCGGTGATATGTATTTTGAGTTAGGTTACGGTTTTAAAAATCTTGATGTATTTGTTGGTGCCGGCAATGGATGGCATACCAGTGACGGGGAATTCGGATTATGTAATATTGGTATAGGTACCTCAAAAGATATAAAGATTACAGATAGTTACTCATTACCAGTGTCCGGCCAGGTTGTACTAAACCCTGAAAGAAAAGAATTCAATATCGTAGTGGGAATCTCCTTTTAATCCCCACACAGTAAAATATTCTATAACTAATTAAATCATAATCGAATGAAAAAAGTTGAAGCAATAATTCGGAAAACAAAATTCGACGAGGTGAAAGAAGCCTTACATGCCGTAGGCATCGAATTTATTACCTTTTGGGATGTTCGTGGTGTTGGTAAAACAACCCAAAAAAGAGTTTATCGCGGTATTATGTACGATACAAGTACCATCGAAAGAGTAATGATCACATTTATTTGTCGCGAAAAATATCTTGACCCTGCTATACAAGCACTTCTTAAATCTGCTAAAACCGGTCAGATCGGTGATGGTAAAATATTCGTCTCTGAAATAAGCGATGGATACAGGATCAGAACAGGCGAGCAAGGTGACAAATCAGTCTATCTCGATGGCGAAGAATAAATTAATCAGATCACTTAAAATTTAATATCATGGAAGAAATTATATATTCAATAAACACTGTATGGGTACTCATTGCATCAGCACTTGTGTTCTTTATGCAAGCCGGGTTTGCCCTGGTTGAAGCGGGATTGACGCGTTCAAAAAACACTTCGAACATTTTGATGAAAAATTTAATGGACTTTGTAATCGGAACAATTGTTTTCTGGTTAGTAGGTTTCGGTATTATGTTTGGAACTAAAAACGGATGGTGGGGTGGTATTGATATCTTTACCAAACACTCTTATCGTACCGACATGCCCGATCTGGCATTCTTAATATTTCAGACTGTATTTGCTGCAACAGCTGCTACGATTGTTTCAGGAGCGATGGCTGAAAGAACAAAATTTAATGCCTATTTGATGTATAGTGCAGTAATCACATTAATTATCTATCCAATCTCAGGTCACTGGGCATGGGGTGGTGGCTGGTTATCAACACTTGAAACTCCTTTTCATGACTTTGCCGGATCAACCGTGGTACATTCAGTAGGTGGCTGGGCTGCTATGATTGGTGCAATTATTCTTGGCCCACGAATTGGAAAATATGGTAAAGATGGTGCCCCAAAGGCTATCCCAGGCCACAACTTACCTATGGCAACCCTCGGAGTTTTTATACTATGGATCGGCTGGTTCGGATTTAATCCTGGTTCACAATTGGCAGCTGCCGGAACTGCAAATGCTTCAGCCATATCATTGATATTTGTAACCACAAATATTGCAGCTGCGGGTGGAGCACTATCTACACTGATATTCATGTGGATAAAATACAAAAAACCGCCTTTGAGTATGACCCTCAATGGTGCTCTTGCCGGTCTTGTTGCAATTACTGCAGGATGTGACGCAGTGACACCAGGCGGCGCACTTGTAATAGGTATGATGGCTGGTATATTAGTGGTTCTGTCGGTTGAATTCTTCGATAAAGTTGCTAAAATTGATGACCCGGTTGGTGCTATATCAGTACATGGTGTATGCGGTGCCTTTGGAACATTAATGGTTGGCTTTTTCTCAACTTCACAAGGTGTTTTATACGGACACGGATTTGCTTTACTTGGCACACAGGCCTTAGGCGTTATTTCAGTAGCAGCCTGGGTAATCGCAGCCAGTCTGGTATTGTTTACCGTTCTCAAGAAAACAAATGGATTGCGCGTTTCTCAACGCATTGAAGAAGAAGGCCTTGATGTATACGAACACGGTGAAAGCGCCTATAATTAATAACCTGAGTCGAACTAAAAATACAGTAAATTATGATCAGTATTGGTATAGTTAACTTTATACTCCGAAAAACATCGTGTTGATGTATTAAAGTTTAAAACTGGAAAATTGGAATGATGGAATATTACAGCAGATACATAATAAAAAAATCCCATCATTCCAATATTCTAAAAAATCAATCGGTTTAATATTACTGTAATTCAATCACATATAATAAGCTTGAATAAATGTAAATAATATTAAGTCCCCTGGTTTACCCTTATATCCTTCCTTTATATCAGGGGCATTCCTACCCTTATAATATGAGTTTAGCGTAAAAAAAAATCCGGATTCTCCGGATTTTTTTATTCACCAATAACCTGATAATGTTTTTTTACATTCTCTTTAATTTCCCAATTACAATCAAGTCCTTTGGGACAGGTAACGAAATCACCCGGCAATATTTCATATTCTTTCTCACCGGCAATAATACTCACTTTCCCTTCAATCAAATAGAACTGCTCTTCTTCATCATAAGTCCATTCAAACTTCGATATTTCTTTTTCCCAAATGGGCCAGTTACTAATACCCATTTTTGAAATATCGGAATTTGATAATTTTTTTATCTGAATTTCCATAGGTTTTTAATTTTGGTTTGGGTAATACCAAATTTACTAAATAATTTGCCTCTTTACAATATTTTTTGTCATAGTTAATTGGCCAATATCTGATACCTGACCAGGCACTTATAACCAAACTAATGAATGCATCAATAATATACCGCCTATTAATCATATCTTTATATAAGAATCACACTCAACAATTTTTTTTGCTAAAACGTAAAAAAAGACCCGGTTATCGTGCCGGGTCTAAATGTTTTATAATTATTGATAGCCTGTTATATTAAAAATCAAACTTTATACCCTGCGCTAAAGGCAATTCTGTTCCATAATTTATGGTGTTGGTTTGCCGGCGCATATAAGCTTTCCAGGCATCTGATCCAGATTCCCTTCCGCCACCAGTATCTTTCTCTCCACCAAAAGCTCCCCCAATTTCAGCTCCTGAAGTTCCTGCATTTACATTAGCTATTCCGCAATCGGAACCTGCTTCAGAAAGAAACATCTCCGCTTCACGCATATTTAAAGTGAAAATAGATGAGGACAATCCCTGAGGAACTCCATTATTCAAAGCAATGGCTTCATCAATTGTTTTATAGCTCATTAGGTATACAATGGGAGCAAAAGTCTCTTCCTGCACAATAGGTAAACTGTTTGCAGCCTCAACTATTGTAGGCCGCACATATTTCCCATTGCCAAAATTATCACCGCTTACAACATCGCCTCCAAAAATAATCTTAGCTCCTTGTTCTTTGGCCTTTTTAATGGCAGAATTATACTTTTCAACGGCCTGATTATCAATTAAAGGCCCCATAAGTGTTGCAGCATCCAATGGGTTACCAATGCGTTTTTCAATTTGTGTGTAGGCATCAACAAGAGTATCTTTTACCTGTTGGCAGATACTTTCATGAATAATTAATCTGCGTGTAGAAGTACAACGCTGGCCCGCTGTTCCTACGGCACCAAATACAATGGAAGGGATCGTCATTTTTAAATCGGCATGTTGCGATACAATTACTGCATTATTGCCACCAAGTTCCATAATGGTTTTACCCAACCGGGAACCAACCACTTCATTGGCATGCTTACCAACTCTTGTGGAACCTGTCAACGAAATAAGCGGAATACGCCTGTCGGCAAGCATATCATCACCAAACTCGGCTGAAGAACCCACTATTAGGTTAAATACCCCCTCGGGAACATTATAGTCTTTTAAAACTTTACTGATAATTTTGTGAGTAACAATTGCCGTGAGCGGGGTTTTTGAGCTGGGTTTCCATACTACCACATTGCCAGTTACCGCAGCTATCATAGCATTCCATGACCAAACTGCTACCGGAAAGTTGAAAGATGAAATGACTCCAACCACACCCAGCGGATGATACTGATCGTACAAACGATGATCCCTGCGTTCGGAATGCATGGTATAACCATTTAACAACCGGGCTTGTCCCACAGCAAAATCACATATATCAATCATTTCCTGAACTTCACCCATTCCTTCCTGGTAAATTTTACCCATTTCAAGGGTAACCAGTTTTCCTAAATCTTCTTTATAATTGCGAAGTTCAATTCCTATTTGTCTGACAATTTCAGCCCGTTCAGGTGCCGGATATCTTTTCCATATTTCAAAAGCTTGAACAGCTTGTTTCATTACCAATTCATACTCGGTTTTTGAGGCCGACTCTACAGTTCCCAACAAGGAATCATCGATAGGTGAAAATGATTTTATCTGTTTTCCACCTGTTTGTATCCAACTTGTTCCGGTTGAAACACCGCTATGCGTTGCTCCGATACCGAATTTTTGTAATAATTCTTTGACCATAGCGCGAAATAATTGAAAAAGAGCATCCGGCTGCATAGTTTTTAAATGCCGGATACGCTTTTCATTAATTTATAATAATTTTTAATAACCAAGAAAAGGATATTTATAGCTGGTATCAGGAACAAAATTTTCCTTAATAGAACGTGGCGATACCCATCTTAATAAATTGATGGCTGATCCAGCTTTGTCATTTGTACCGCTTCCTCGTGCACCGCCAAAGGGTTGTTGACCTACAACTGCACCGGTTGGTTTATCATTAATATAGAAATTTCCAGCTGCCTGCCGAAGTATTGTCGATGCCAGATCGACTGCTTCTCTTTCTTGTGAAAAAATTGCACCGGTTAATCCATACATTGAAGTATCGTTAACTAAATGAAGAGTTTCCTCAAATTTGTCATCCTCGTAGATATAAACAGTAACCACAGGTCCGAAAATCTCTTCCTCCATGGTTTCGTAATGTGGATTGGTAGTCAAAATAACAGTAGGTTCGATGAAAAATCCAACACTCTTGTCATAGCCACCACCTAAAATTACTTCGCAGTCTGAGGATTTTTTGGCCCGGTCAATGTATCCGGTAATATTATCGAATGCCTTTTCATCGATAACTGCATTCACAAAATTACTGAAGTCATCAGGGGCACCCATCTTAATCTCAGCTAAGTCACTCTTAACTTTTTCAAAAACAGCCGACCAGTGTTTCTTAGGAATATAAACTCTTGATGCAGCCGAACATTTTTGTCCCTGGTATTCAAAACCACCACGAACAATTGCAGTAGCTACCTGGTTAACAGGTGCTGATTCGTGCATCACCACAAAGTTTTTACCACCGGTTTCACCCACAATACGTGGATATGATTTGTAATTATGAATATTTCCACCAATGGTTTTCCAAATTTCCTGGAATACCGCTGTAGAACCTGTAAAATGAACTCCTGCAAAATCAGGATTTGAAAAACAAACATCTGAAGTATCGCGACCCGAAACAAAAACCATATTGATTACACCATTTGGCAAACCAGCCTCACGTAAAATCTGCATGATCAGGTGAGCAGAATAGATTTGTCTTTCGGCAGGTTTCCATACTACAGTGTTCCCCATCAAAGCCGGTGCTGTTGGTAGGTTTCCACCTATTGACGAAAAATTAAAAGGTGTAATGGCAAGCACAAATCCTTCCAATGGGCGTTGTTCGGTCCGGTTCCAGTGCAACAGGTTCGATTCAGGTTGTTGTTCCATAATTTCGGTCATGAATTTCACATTAAACCTGAAAAAATCAACCAATTCAGCGACTGCATCAATCTCCGATTGAAATACATTTTTTGATTGTCCGATCATGGTTGCAGCATTTGCCTTATATCTATAAGGTCCTGCCAGTAAATCAGCTGCTTTCAGGAAAATGGCAGCCCTGCTTTTCCAGTCCATATTTTCCCATTTTTCTTTAGCTGCCAGTGAAGCTTCAATAGCTTGTTGCAAATGTTCTTTACCACCACGGTGGTAAATTCCTATTTTATGATGTCTGTCGTGAGGAGGAGTAATGTCAACCTGTTTACTGGTTTTTACTTCTTTACCATTAATTACCATGGGAATCTCAATAACCTGGTTATTAAGATCAGCCAATGCATTCTCCAACTCTTTTCGCTCCTTTGTTCCAGGGGCATAGCTGTACACAGGTTCATTCTGTGCTGGAGGAACAATGTAAAAACTACTTTTCATCCTACAATTGTTTAACTATTTAGTAATATTTTAATGCTGAAATTACCAACTCATGAAATGTTGGCTTAATTAGCTGATACAATTGATTATATAAAGCCATTTCGTTCGAAATAAATACGTTATATAATTATTCGCTGACAAGTATAAATATTTATTTTCTCCTAAAATCAAATTCAATCATATGATATATATCACAATTTCATTATATGTTTATTTTCAGTAAGTTACGTCGAATATGGAGTGCTATGTTTACAAACATATATTGATAAATACATGCATTGGATTTATATTGAAAGTGGCTATAAATTGGTAAATTTGCTAAATAAACTTATTAACCTATGTTTAGAACCAATGATTACTTCGACGGCCGGGTAAAATCAATCACCTATGTTACCGAAAAAGGGAAAGCCAGTTTAGGTGTGATGGCTCCGGGAGAGTACGAATTCAGCACTTCAAGCATAGAATATATTACTGTTGTATCCGGTTGTATGGAAGTACAATTCCCGGGTGAAACGAAATGGAATTCCTACAAACCCTTTGAGACATTTATTGTAATTAAAGATTCATTTTTCAAAGTCCGTGTTTCAACCGAAATGGCTTATAAGTGTCAGTATAAATAAATTAAACATGAGCTCGATTTAATAAGAACTGGTTTGGTATTAATTTGTCGTGCTCTACTCTCCTTTCGCTGGTGAGGCCATATCTCGAAGTTGGATTAATGGAAAATTGCAACAGTTAAATTATTACCATTCCAGTATTCCAAGAAAACAAACCGCTTTAATATTACTGAGATTCACTTAAAAAATAATTGCATTAAATCAAACCGAATCAGATCATATCCACAAAATAAGTTTTATATAATCAATATTACTCCAACTTCCCCACCATGGTTTTTATTATAACAATCATTACTATCGGTAAAATTGCCGCCAATAAAAATACTGTTGTCAGGCTTTCATTAATATAAAATAAGGCAACAATTATAGGTCCTATGGTTTGTCCAATTCTTAGCACCATCCCATTTAATGACATAAAAGCTGCCCTTTCAGTTAGTGGTGCCAATCCAACCAAGGCTGTTTGAATGTTCGGAATAAATAAACCATGCCCCATGCCAAATAAAACAACAGCTAAAATTAATAAAGGCCATTCACCTGCCATCGATAAAACAACAAGGGATAATGTATAAAACACAGCACTAATAAACAACAGCCTTTGTACAGATAAAACCTGCCTTACTTTCCCAAGTTGCGATGAACTAATGGCTGTAGTAAGCGAAGCCAGTGACATTACCAAACCTATGGTTTTAGTATCGGCATGAAATCTGTTATTCAGTAAAATCGGGAAAAACGACAGGTAGGCACCATATAAAATAATAAATATCAAAACGTTAACAATAAACAAACCCCACACTTGTTTTCGGTTAATTGTTTTCCAAACATTTCCCAAATAACTTTTCAGGGAAACTTTAGCATGCAATGGGGGTGTTTTTAATTTAAACAAAACCAGCAATGCAAAAGGAACGATAATAGCCGGCAAATAAAAAACATACTGCCAGTGCATACTGGCAATAAAACCACCAATGGCCGGATACGAAGCTGTTCCAATACTTAAAACACTCGCATTATAACCCATAGCTTTAATCCGGTTTTTGTCAGCAAATAAGTCGCCAATCAAAGTAACATTTAAAGAACCTAAAGAAGCAGCTCCTACCCCCTGCAAAAACCTCATAATTAACAACATATTGAAACTCGTCTGAAATGCACAAAAAGTTCCTGCAATCCCAAATAAAAGCATTGACGGAACCAGGATGGCTTTTCGTCCGTATCGGTCGGCCATAATACCCATAAAAGGAGCCAGCAAAACACCGGGTAACGTAAAAAACGAAATTAAATAGCCGATTTGTTTTACCGATAAATTAAAATGCTTAATAATAACAGGGAAAGCTGGTGTTATGCTTGCAACACCCATTACGGCAAATAATGTTATCCCAAAAATCAGATATAAATTCGTGTCTTTCAGTAAGGATTTTTGCATAATAGTTTTCAATGTTTTTTAATCACTAAATATACCAATTGTTTTATAAGGCCGGGTACGAAACATTATTTTTTAATTATATAGGTTGTTAAAACAAGTCCCATTTTACGAATTATTCTCAGATCATATTTTCCCAGTGCAACATATTGCAAAACTTCTTTTTTTTAAAAAAAACTTTCCCACTTTTGTAACATAATTTTACTAAAAATGATTTCATTTCAAGAGGCTTTATATCAGGTACTTAACACAAATTTCCTGATGAAAACTGAAACGGTACACTTGCATGAATCCATGGGTAGGGTGTTAGCAAGCGATATTGTTTCAGATATAAATATGCCGCCATTTGATAAATCTGCCATGGATGGATTTGCCATAAAGGAAGCAGATATTGATAAAGAATTAACCATTATTGAAACCATAGCCGCCGGCAAAACCCCCGAAAAAAAAATTACAGAAGGTACGGCGGCAAAAATAATGACCGGGGCTCCGGTTCCTGAGGGTGCCGATTTTGTAATCCAGGTAGAATTATCAGAAATGACAGGTTCAAACAAAGTGCGTTTTACAGGTCACCCTTCCAATAATATTATCCTGAAAGCTGAGGACGTAATAACAGGAGATAAAGTACTCTCAAAAGGGCAGGTAATTGATGCCCGCCACATAGCAGTACTTGCGGCTTCAGGTATTACAGAACCTTTGGTTTATAAAAAACCTTTGGTAGGCATTATTTCAACCGGTGATGAAATTGTTGAACCCGGCATAAAACCTGAATTATCGCAAATCAGGAACAGCAATGGTCACCAACTGGTTGGGCAAATAATTCAAAGCCATGCCACTCCAAAATACTACGGAATTGTAAATGACTCCTACCAAGCTACTTTAAATGCTATTAAAAAAGGACTATCAGAATGTGATATTTTGCTTTTAACCGGTGGTGTAAGTATGGGTGATTTTGATTTTGTACCCAAAATTATAACGAATTTGGGTATATCCATCCTTTTTGATGCAGTTGCCGTGCAACCCGGAAAGCCAACCACTTATGGAAAAAAAGACAACAAATTTGTTTTTGGGTTACCCGGGAATCCGGTTTCGGCATATATCCAGTTTGAGATACTGGTAAAACCACTGTTACAAAAAATAACCGGGACGGAAATTAAGTCGAACACCATTTCACTGCCTTTGGGTATAAATTATAAAAGGAAAAAAGGGGAACGAAAAGCCTACATACCAGTTAACATCAACAACACAGGACAAGTGATTCCCGCTGAATATCATGGTTCTGCTCATATTTTTGCTTTACCTGATGCCGACGGACTTGCAGTAATAAACGAGGGTTTTACAGAACTTAATAAGGGAGATCTGGTAGATGTTAGATTGTTTTAACCGTAAAATAAATTACCTAAGGGTTTCAGTAACTGACCGTTGTAATTTTAGATGTGCGTATTGCATGCCGGAAAAAGGTATACGATTACTTCCAAAAAGTGAAATACTTTCATTCGATGAAATTATTGCGGTAATACAGTACGGGGTATCGCATGGAATAAATAAGATCAGAATTACCGGAGGAGAACCCCTTGTACGTCAAGATATTGTGAAATTAATAAGCGATATTGCCGCCATTGAAGGAATCACTGATCTGGCTATGACAACCAATGGCGTTCTTCTTAAAAAATATGCGCATGACCTGGCCAAAGCCGGATTGATGCGGGTGAATATAAGCCTTGACACGCTTGATGCAGAAAAATTCAGAAAAATAACCCGTATTGGAAGTTTATCGGATGTTTTGGAAGGTATCCAGGCTGCCAAAGATGCAGGTTTGAAACCCATTAAACTTAACTGTGTAATAAAAAAATCATCGTCTGAACCCGATGCCCAGGTAGTAAAAGCATTTGCAGAAAAAAACGGGTATAAAATACGGTTTATCCCTGAAATGGATTTAGGCAAAGGCGAATTCGGTATTGTGGAAGGTGGCGATGGTGGCAATTGTTCATTATGTAACCGTTTACGTTTAACTCCCAATGGATTTTTAAAACCATGCCTGTTTAATGATTTAGCTTATGATGTACGTAAACTTGCAATTGAAGAGGCTTATCGCCTGGCTTTGGGCAATAAACCCTTAACCGGCGAAAAAAATAAAACCGGAAATTTTTACAATATCGGGGGATAATTTTCGCGGTAAGTGTAAAAGTATAAATTAAAAAATGACTAACAGTAATACATAATAAAGACTAAATGGAAAAATTAAGCCATACAAACCAGTCAGGTAAAGCCAATATGGTTGATGTTGGCGACAAACCAGAACAGGTAAGAACTGCCAAAGCCCGGGGAGAAATAATTCTAAAACCCGAAACCATTAAGCTTATAAGCGAAAACCTGATTAAAAAAGGCGATGTATTAACCATTGCGGAAATAGCCGGGATTCAAGCCGGTAAAAAAACTTCTGAACTCATACCGCTTTGTCATCCTTTAATGATCACTAAATTAGATGTTAAAGCTCATTTAACCGATTCAGGAGTAACTATTGAAAGCTTTGCAAAATGCACAGGACAAACGGGTATTGAGATGGAGGCGCTTACTGCTGTGAATGTAGCACTGTTAACTATTTATGATATGTGCAAAGCAGTTGATAAGGAAATGGTGATGAGTAATATTAAACTGATTGAAAAAACAAAACAATAAAATTTGAAATTGCCTTTACATTTCCGACTTTTGATTCCTGTTAAGAAAATTTAATCATGCCAACCCCGTCAACAAAAAAGTTTGGAACAGCACCGGTTTTCTTTACCGCCATCTCCACTATTTTAGGTGCCATTTTATTTCTTCGTTTTGGATTTGCTGTGGGTACTATCGGTTTTTGGGGAGTAGTTTTAATTATATTACTTGGCCATTTGGTTACTATACCCACAGCCTTAGCTATTTCTGAGATTGCAACCAATAAGCGGGTTGAAGGTGGCGGTGAATATTTCATTATTTCCCGATCGTTCGGATTAAATATTGGCGCTACTATTGGCATAGCCTTATTTCTTTCGCAAGCCATCAGCGTGGCTTTTTATATAATTGCATTTACCGAATCCTTCGAATTTTTGTTTCTAAAATTGAGCAGCCCGGTAGAGATATATTGGGCAAGAAAAATAATCAGCCTTTCGGCCATGACTCTTTTATCGGTTTTAATTTTACGAAAAGGGGCTAATCTTGGAGTTAAAGCTTTATATGTGGTAGTCACTATTCTGGCCATTTCATTGGTATTATTCTTTTTGGGAAGCACCGAACATGCCGAAGCTACTAACTTTGGATTACAGAATGCCGAAATGCGGAATATGGATCAGTTTTTCATTGTATTCGCCATTATTTTCCCGGCCTTTACGGGAATGACAGCGGGTGTTGGTTTATCAGGCGACCTGAAAAAACCTTCGAAATCCATTCCGCTTGGAACCACTACTGCTACCGTAATAGGTATGATTATTTACTTTTTTGTAGTATTTAAACTGGCTGGCTCCGCTCCCATCCCCGACTTGCTTAACAACCAGTTAATAATGTCAAAAATTGCTCTGGGTGGTGCATTTTTTATACCACTGGGGTTGGCAGCTTCAACCATATCTTCAGCACTAGGATCAGTTATGGTGGCACCCAGAACCTTGCAGGCATTGGCGCTTGACAGTGCATTTCCTATAAAAGCCCTAAACCGATGGATTGGTAAAGGTCGCAAAACTGATAACGAACCCATAAATGCATCCCTGGTAGCAGTGATAATTGCTTATATTTTTGTGGCCATTGGCGATGTAAATTTTGTGGCTGAAATTATATCTATGTTCTTTATGGTTACTTACGGATCATTATGCCTGATATCGTTCCTGAACCATTTTGGATCAAGCCCTTCGTACCGGCCATCATTCCGTTCCAAATGGTATCTTTCACTTATTGGATTTTTGGTGGCTGTTTGGGTAATGTTTAAGATTAACACTCCCTATGCGTTATTGGCTTTTGCAGTTATGGCGCTCATGTATTTGTTCATAAATTATTATCATAAAAACAGACGTGGTTTTGAAGATATTTATGCCAATGCAATATATCAGCTGAGCCGTAATCTGCAAATATTTGTACAAAAAAACCGGAGCAAAAAAACTTTTTCGGAGTGGCGGCCAAGTGCCATCTGTATTTCAAAAAATGCTTTTGAACGCGATCATGCTTTGGAATTACTCGACTGGATTTCATATAAATTTGGTTTTGGCACTTTTTTACATCATATAAATGGTTATTACAGTAAAGCCACTCACGATCAGGCCGAAGTAGAACTAGAGCAGCTGCTGAAAAAAGTTCGTAAAAAAAACAATCACGTATATGTTGATACGCTGATCTCACCCTCAAATACGTCGGCTATTGCCCAGGCTATTCAAATACCCGGAATAGCAGGAATGGAAAATAATATGGTTATTTTTGAATTTAACAAGAATAATCCTGAGACCTTATCGGAAATTTTGGATAATGTTTCACTTGTATCGGCCGGAAATTTCGATATTGGAATTTTAGCATGCAGTGACCAACCTATAATATATAAAAATGGCATACATATCTGGATAAGAACCATCGATACTGACAATGCCAATCTGCTTCTGTTATTAAGCTTCGTAATTTTAGGCCACCCAAGTTGGAAAAAAGCAGATATTAAAATATTTGAGATTGTTGATCCCTCCGACATGATGGAGGCCAGAAACCGAATGAAGGACCTGGTAATAAAAGGCAGGCTCCCTATTAGTGAAAATAATATTGAGATTATTGCAAAACAGGAAGACGTTTCACACAAATCAGTTATTAACGAAAAATCAAAAGATGCAGGTTTTACTTTGATCGGATTCCGCGGAGAAACACTGAAACATGAAAAAGAAAAACTGTTTGAAGGTTATAATAATCTGGCGAATATGTTATTCATCTATTCAAACTCTAAAAAAACAATTGAATAGCAATGAATCTGAAATTTAAAAAAAGTTTTATTTATTATCTTAGTATCAAAAAATTATGTTACCACTTGTTCTCGACAAAACACAGGACACACCTGGAGTAATTCTGGACAAAAACCAGGGCTTATTTGAATTTGCCGGTACTTCAATACCTGAAAACACTAAAAAATTCTTCCAGCCGGTTTCGGAATGGATTGATGAGTATATTTCACAACCAAATAACGAAACTGTCGTAAATTTTAAAATGATTTATTTCAATACATCATCCACAAAATCGTTACTTGATATCATGATACAATTTAAGGAATTGGCAAAAAATGGTAAAATGCTGATTATAAACTGGTACTTTAAAGCTGACGATGAGGATATGTTGGAAGCCGGTGAAGGATTTTCAAAAATGGTTCGTTTTCCATTTAATTATATAAAATTTTAATTGAGGTTGATAAAATGATTGAGGTAGTTTCCGTAAATATATCGGAAAAAAAAGGGACAATTAAAACTCCGCGAAATTCAATAACTTTGGATAATAAGGGAGTAGTAAAAGATGCCCATGCAGGCGACTGGCATCGCCAGGTTAGCTTGTTAGGTGAAGAAAGTATATTTCGTTTTGAGAAAATTCTGGGAAGGAAAATTGAATATGGCGAGTTTGCCGAAAACATTACTACCAGGGGAATCATTCTATTTGAGGCAAAACCAGGCGATTTGCTTTTTATAGGAGAAACAAAACTGGAAGTGACTCAAATTGGTAAAAAATGCCATGGCGATGGATGCGAGATTTTTCAAAAGGTAGGCAAATGCGTTATGCCGGTAGAGGGAATCTTCTGTAAAGTTATACAAGGTGGGGATATAATTCCCGGCGACAAAATAGAATATCAAAAAATTAATTGATACTAAACTCAAAAAAGCAAGGCCGTGCAAATTAGTTCATTATTCAGAATAACCAGCCACAACCAGGTTGTAGATGTTGATGATGTATCTACATCACCCAATAAAGTATCAAACCAAGTGCTTATTTTCGAAAATGTGCTTCCTGAACCGGGTCTTGTCAAAAAATTTATTGCTGGTACTTCGGTTGGAACAATTATAGTGGTTGATGCTTTCGAAAAACAGCCATTTAACACCTTCGATCGTATTTCGGATGGAACCGGGTTACTCCGCGTTATTAAAACCCTGACTTCTGACCCCATAAATGCTGTATTGTGCCTTCCAGACGATTATCTTACCTTTTTTGTTAATCAAAACCTGGAGCACTCGTCAAAAACATTTTCGGTAAAAGTAGTAACATTAAGCGACAGGGCACACCGTGGAATTTACGAGGATAAAAGTGGCCCGAAAGCTGTGGAAATGTTAGGCGAATATTTTGATAAAATTAATAAAAAAGCCGTTATTCAAAAAGTAATCATTCCTGATAACATTGACGAACTATCGTTGATACTGGAAGAATCAAAAGTTGAAAAAACAGATATTCTTATTACCACCGGCGGCACAGGGATTGGCAAACGTGATATAACAGTTGAAGCCGTCAGGTCGCGTCTCGATAAAGAAATACCGGGAATTATGGAAATGATCCGGTTGAAGTACGGGGCCGAAAACCCAAAAGCATTGCTTTCGAGGAGTATTGCCGGAACCATGGGTCAAACCATAATTTTTACTTTACCCGGCAGTTTAAGGGCTGTTGAGGAATATTTAACTGAAATTTTTAAAACACTCGATCATATACTTTACATGATTCATAGTATTGATATCCATTAAATGAATTAACAACTTATCCACAAATAATAATATTATGAAAAATTTATTTTACGCTTTTGCCGGAATGCTTTTACTCGTTTCGTGCCAGCATTCCAACTCAAATATGTATGACTTGACCGGAAAAATTACCGGGCAGGTACCCGCCAAAGTTTACTTACAGTATTATGGTGAAAACGGTATGAATGTTATCGATTCTGCCAATTTTGTAAATGGCGAATTCAAATTCAAAGGGACAGTTCCCTCTCCTGACTTTTACTATCTGCGCATTGGTAATGAAAATAACCTGTTGGGATTTTTTCTTGAAAACTCTAAAATTTATATCACTGCAAATGTCGACAGCTTACGAAATGCAACTGTAACTGGTTCAGCTATTGAAAATGAATCACAGGCTTTTAATGAATCAAAAAAAGCGTACGAAAAGCAACTTAATGTTTTGTACCAGGAATTCAAAGTGTCGACAGATGAAATGCGCCAAAAGGAAATAGAGCATACCTATGATTCTATCGAAAATTTAGAAACACAATATATAAAACAATATGTTTTCGACCATGGAAATAGTATACTGGCTCCTTATATCATCCGACACGAATTAATTTATACTGCCGGTTTAAAAGAGCTCGAAGAGTTGACCAATGCCTTAAGTCCTGACCTAAAAGAAAATAAATATACTAAAGAATTACATACAAGAATTGAACTATTGAGAACACTTCAACCCGGAATGGATGCCCCTCAATTTACACAAAATGATGTCGAAGGAAATCCGGTAAATCTCACTGATTTTAAAGGGAAGTACCTATTGATCGACTTTTGGGCATCATGGTGTCATCCATGTCGGCAGGCAAATCCCACCGTTGTAAAAATGTACAAGAAATACCATAACCGTAATTTTGAAATTCTTGGTGTTTCAATGGACAGTAAAAAAGATAACTGGGTTAAGGCTATTCAGGATGACGACTTGGTATGGAGTCAGGTATCATCCCTACAGGGTTGGGATAACCCGGTTGGAAAACTTTATGGGGTAAACAGCATTCCGCATCAGATTCTTATTGATCCGGAAGGAAAAATAGTAAAAAGGGGAATACATGCTGAAGAATTAGATGATTTGTTGGGAAGCACTTTGAAATAATTAAAAAACATGATATTTCTCTTCAAAAGTCACGGCGTGAATTTTCGATATAAAATACAAGAGTATTGATTCAGTAGAGTATTTTATTTAGAATTCACACCGTGACTCAGAATTTGAAAACCCCGCTTTTTAAGATATCCTCTTTCATCACAAACATCAATTAATCATGAGTTATTTACCTACCAGAGACGAAACTTTAGAATTATTAAAAAAATACAACCAAACTCCCGGCCTGATCAAACATGCCCTTGCGGTTGAAGCAACAATGCGCAACTTTGCAACGCATTTTAATGAAGATGTAGAAAAATGGGGAATTATTGGGTTAATACACGACCTTGATTATGAACAATATCCCGATCAACATTGCACCATGACCGAAAAAATATTAAAAGAAAATAATTGGCCTGATGAATATATCAGGGCAGTTTTAAGTCATGGCTGGGGTATTTGTACGGATGTTAAACCCGAATCGTTGTTGGAAAAAACAATTTTTACCATTGATGAGCTTACAGGCCTGGTTACCACTTCAGCCCTGGTACGGCCAACAAAAAGTTTGTTGGATATGAAAGCCAAATCGGTAAAAAAGAAATGGAACGACAAACGATTTGCCGCAAAAATTGATCGCAGCATTATTGAACAGGGTGCTGAAATGATGGGCATGGAATTAAGCCAGGTTATCACCTTAACCATTGAGGGAATGGCTAATATTGCCGGCGATTTGGAATTGGACGGAAGGTTGGCAGAGAATTAGTGTGGTTAAAATTAAAAATACTAACTCTACCTAAAAGGGCATATCAATTCTTATACTTACTATTTACTACCCTATAACCAACCAGTCGGTCATATTTATCGGAAAATCCACGGTAATAAACATTAATAATGTAATCATTTTCAGTTTGGTAATGCGACCCTTCAATTGCTTTATCGTCGAGCGACCTGGTGAAATTATTATTTAACACATAAATATAATTATAATATCCTTGCTTTAGAAGAATCACAGATTCATACATCTTTTTGTCATAATTATAATACATCAGGTTTTTTTCATTGATTGCCCAGTTATTAAAACTCCCATAAACGTACACTTTACCATCTAAAAATGGTTCATCCATAGGTAACGAAAAATAAATCCAGGCATAATCAGCAGACCGGTTGGGATCATAACCACTTTCAAGATTAATAATGCTTTTCCCATTCATTTCTTCATCCCAGAAATATTTTTTTGCAGCACGGCTTTCATCCACGCGAAGTTGCACGTGGTATATGGTATCAATGTACCTGATCTCGTTAACATTCAATCCGGCTTTGTGAATATTCGTAAAGCTGAAAGTCCGGAATTCATTCCCGGCCGTAAAAATATTATCTCCGGCATTACTGTACACTAACTTATCACTTTCCACAAAGACCGGTTTTATATCCTTCAGAATGCGGTCGGGCCGGTTATTCTGGCAAATGGTCACTTTAATATCATTATTGGGGTCATTTATAGCAAACTGATCGGTGTGCAACGTTAGCCTTACTTCCTGATCTTCATCCTGAATGCCATAACCTAATGGCCTGTTCACATCTGCTTCAACTCCTATTAATGATTCATAAACCCAAAAGCAGGCTGTTAAAACAGGATGATCAGCATCTCCGTTTTCAAAAACTTTTAAAACGTAATTACCCGATACTTTGAACTTTGCTTCATCATTTGGCAGAGTTACCTGGTAATTTATATATGCAACCTTAGTATTGGTTGAAAACTCATAGTCCTGCACAGGGTTATCGCTAAATCCATCCAGATATTCATCCAAAAACAAATCGGATTGCACCCAGTTACTATTACAATGTATAATCTGATACGAATAGTTTTTTCGAACTGCATCCAAATCGTCAAAACTTACCAAAATTGTCTGATCGGAATTTAGTTCAATGGCAGGATACGACAATTCATTGCCCCTTACAATAATTCTTAATGTTTTTATATCCGGCCGAAAAATTATAGTGCTAAAAGCTTCTTGCAAATATGCCCTAAAAGGAAGTATCAGTAATAAAAAAAAGAAGAACTTCTTTATAATCATTTTCATATTAAAGAATAATTTATTCATTAAACATTATCAGGCACAAATTTATTATATAAAAAACTGATTTTTGTCATATATTAAAAGCATTTTTATATATTTCGGATGTAAAAACTTAACGTTGTTTAAAAAATGAACAGTCTAATAGTTAAACACTTAACAGTTATTTAAGAAAATATTCTTTATATTTAAATTTAAATTAGCATAAATCAGAGCTACAATGTACCAAAAATATATTTTAGAGCCTTGTTTTACTATTTCATACTGTCCAAATTTACTTATCTTTGTCACGGTTTTATAAAACATATAATCACAAATGCCACACAAAATAAAAATTCGAAAAGGGCTAAATATCCCATTGATGGGTAAGGCCGAAAAAATCTTAATTCAGAGCCAGGAAAAAGGCGGATTATGCGCATTAAAACCAGATGACTTCCCTTCCATCACGCCAAAGGCAGCTATAAAAGAGGGCACACAAGTTAAAGCAGGCGATATTGTTTTTTACAGCAAATACCGTCCGGAAATTAAGTTTACTTCACCAGTAAGCGGTACTCTTAAAAGCATTATCAGGGGTGACAGGCGAAAAATTCTGGAATTTGTTATCGAACCTGATGGAAATCAGGAGTATACTAAGTTTGAGGTTGGGAATTTAAACGATCTTTCGCGTGAAAAGATTGTTGAATTATTGCTGACATCAGGAACATGGCCATTTATAAGGCAACGTCCGTATGATATCATAGCCCATCCAACCGACCAACCGAAAGCAATTTTCATTTCAGGATTCGACAGTTCACCATTGGCTCCTGATTATGATTATGTATTATCGGGCCAGGAAAAAGACCTTCAGGCAGGTGTCGATGTCCTCAAAAAACTTACCCCCGGTAAAGTGCATCTGACAGTTAATGGCGCATTCCCCACCGGAAAAGTTTTTGCCTCACTTAAAAATGTTGAACTGAATACTATCAGCGGCCCGCACCCTGCAGGTAATGTAGGTATTCAAATCCATCATATCGATCCGATTAACAAAGGCGAAGTTGTTTGGCATATTAATCCTCAGGATGTTGCCATTATTGGACGTCTTTTCAATAAAGGAATATTTGATGCCACCAAAACGGTTGCATTGACAGGATCTGAAGTATCAAAACCAAGGTATTACAAAACCGTATTAGGATCGACAATTGAACCATTGGTTAAGGATAATGTTTCAACCGGTACCCGTTTGAGATACATCAGCGGAAATGTATTAACCGGATCTAAAATTGTCAGTGACGGATTTCTTGGTTTTTATCACAATCAGGTTACCGTTATACCTGAGGGTGATGATTATGAAATGTTTGGCTGGGCATTACCAGGCTTTAAAAAATACAGCGTATCACGTTCCTTTTTCTCATGGTTAACACCAGGAAAAGAATACAGGTTGAATGCCAATCTTCATGGAAGTATACGCCCGTTTGTATTCTCTGAAGAATACGAAAAAGTATTGCCTATGGATATTCTTCCGGTATACCTTCTGAAATCGATTATAATTGAGGATATTGACCAAATGGAAGCATTGGGTATTTACGAAGTAGGTGAAGAAGATTTTGCCCTTTGTGAGTTTGTTTGCACATCAAAAATCACGGTTCAACAAACCTTGCGTAAAGGCTTTGACCTGATGATCCGCGAAACCAGCTAATTATATCATTTTAAGAAATTAAGACAATTACGAAAATATATTTCGAATGAAATCACTTAGAAAACAATTTGATAAATTAAAACCCCATTTCGAAAAAGGAGGCAGTCTGGCTCCGTTTGGGTCGTTATTCGATGCCATCGACACGCTCTTTTTCGTTCCTAAAAGAACATCTAAAACGGGGGTTCATATTCACGATAGCAAAGACTCAAAAAGATTGATGATTATTGTGGTTCTTGCTATGGTGCCTGCATTATTGTTTGGTATGTGGAATGTTGGGAACCAGCATTACATGTCAACAAATGAAGTAGTAGCATTTTGGCCCACTTTCTGGTACGGGTTTTTAAAAGTTCTTCCCCTGATTATTGTTTCGTATGCAGTAGGTTTAGGATTAGAACTGATGTTTGCCCAATTGCGCGGTCATGAAGTAAAAGAAGGCTTTTTTGTATCAGGGATGTTAATTCCATTAATTGTTCCTGTAACCGTTCCTTTATGGATGGTTGCCGTTGCAACTGCTTTTGCTGTAATTATTGGTGTTGAAGCCTTTGGTGGGGCCGGAATGAATGTTTTTAACCCGGCATTGACAGCCCGGGCATTTTTGTTTTTTGCCTATCCGTCACATATGAGTGGTGATGCCGTTTGGATCGCTGATAAAGCCGACGCGTTTTCAGGGGCTACTCCTCTGGCTAATGCAGCAGCAGGAAATATTGGTCATTTACCAAGTGCGCTCGATATGTTCTATGGTTTTATACCCGGATCCATTGGTGAAACTTCAACCCTGGCAATACTCATTGGAGCATTTATATTAATCTATACAGGTGTCGCCAGTTGGAAAATAATTGTTTCAACAGCCGTTGGAGGTTTATTTATGGGTTTCCTGTTAAATTTACTGGGACCTGCATCAAATGCCTTTATGCATTTACCTGCTTATTATCACCTGATTATGGGCGGCTTCGCTTTTGGTGCAGTATTTATGGCAACCGATCCGGTTTCAGCAGCACAGACCAGTCGAGGAAAATATATATATGGATTCTTAATTGGTGTGATGGCGGTACTTATCAGGGTTCTCAACCCGGCATATCCGGAAGGTATGATGTTGGCTATTCTGCTCCTGAATGTATTTGCTCCGTTAATTGACCACTTTGTAGTTCAGTCAAATATAAAACGAAGATTAAAACGCGCATCTGTAAAAGCTTAATAATATGAACACACAGGGAAATACATATACATTCATTTATTCCGCTGTTATGGTGGTATTGGTAGCTGCAATATTATCAGCAGCAGCAATCGGATTAAAGCCACGGCAACAAAAGAATATTGAAATTGAAAAAAAGAAAAACATTCTGGCCTCTGTAAATAAAGGCTTGGAGGTTGACACAGCTAAAGATAAAGCTAAATATATTGAGGCTGAATATGAGAAATACATTACCAATAGCTATATAGTTAATACCAAAGGACAAAAGGTGGATGGTGATGCTTTTGAAGTTGATTTGCATGAAGAGCAGGCCAAACCCGACGATCAAAAACAACTACCGGTTTTTGAATGTACCGACGATGACGGATCAATAAAATATGTGCTCCCGGTTCGCGGTAAAGGATTATGGGGTCCCATTTGGGGCTATATTTCGCTCACCAATGATATGAATACCATTTTTGGAGCAGTATTTGACCACCAGGGCGAAACCCCGGGATTAGGTGCCGAGATTAAGGAAAAATGGTTCCAGAAACCATTCCACGGAAAAAAACTGTTTGACGATTCAGGCAAATTTGTTTCAATTGCTGTAGTTAAAGGCGGTGCTGACCCCAATGACATACACGCAGTAGATGCAATTTCTGGTGGTACTCTTACCAGTAAAGGTCTGCAAAAAATGTTGCAGGATAACCTGAGTTTGTATGAAAATTTCTTAAAAAATCAAAAAATAACAAATCATGAGTGAAAAAGAACCTTTATTTTCACCTAAGAACCGCAAACTGATATTTAATCCCTTAAGCAGGGAGAATCCTATTATTGTTCAGGTATTAGGTATTTGTTCTGCTTTGGCGGTTACTGTTAAAATGAAACCGGCCCTTGTGATGGCCATTTCAGTAACAGTGGTTACAGCATTAGGAAATGTTATTATTTCGTTACTCCGTAATACTATCCCAAACCGGATCAGAATTATCGTTCAACTAGTGGTAATTGCCTTATTGGTAATTTTGGTTGACCAAATTCTTAAGGCTTATGTTTATGATGTAAGTAAACAGCTTTCGGTTTTTGTTGGTCTTATCATAACCAACTGTATCCTGATGGGCCGTTTGGAAGCTTTCGCACTGGGAAACAAGCCCTGGCCTTCATTCCTTGACGGGATTGGTAATGGATTAGGATACGGTATCATTCTTATGGTGGTAGCCTTCTTTCGCGAAATATTCGGGTCGGGCTCAATATTTGGGTTCAAAATAATACCTGCTGCCTGGTTTATCAAAAATGGCGGATTTTACGAGAACAATGGATTAATGGTGTTGTCGCCAATGGCTTTAATTGTGGTTGGTGTGATTGTTTGGATACACCGCAGTAGAAACAATGAATTACTTGAAAAAAAATAATAAGGCCTTATGGAAAATTTAGTAAATATATTTGTCAAGTCGATTTTTATAGACAACATGGTATTTGCCTACTTCCTGGGCATGTGTTCATTCCTGGCAGTATCAAAAACCGTTAAAACCTCAGCCGGATTAGGTATAGCAGTGGTTTTTGTGTTAGGTATTACGGTTCCTGTTGACTATCTTCTTCAGAATTATATCCTTAAAGCTGGTGCATTAGCATGGCTGGGACCCAAATTTGCTGATGTTGATCTAAGCTTCCTTAGTTTCATCATGTTTATTGCCGTTATTGCATCAATGGTACAATTGGTTGAAATGATCGTTGAAAAGTTTGCACCCTCATTGTATTCTTCACTAGGTATATTCCTGCCATTAATTGCTGTAAACTGTGCTATATTAGGAGGTTCATTATTTATGCAGGAACGTGGTTATAATACCATCAGCGAAGCTACTGTGTTTGGAATAGGTTCCGGAATTGGCTGGTTTTTAGCCATTGTTGGTATTGCGGCTATCCGCGAAAAAATAAGATATTCTGATATACCTGCACCTTTGCGGGGTTTAGGTATTACATTCATTATCACCGGGCTTATGGGTCTTGCATTCATGAGTTTTATGGGAATAAAATTATAACATCGAAAAAGTAAGTATTATGACCATATTAGCATTAAACGGATTAATTATAGGATCAAGCGTTGCTATTTTCCTAATTGTTCTGTTACTTTTAGTTTCAGTTTTATTGTATGCAAAAAAGAAACTTACCCCATCAGGTGAAGTTACAATAAATATTAACGAAGGTGAACGGGAACTTGTAGTTGAACCCGGAAGTTCATTACTAAGTACACTTGGAAATAATAAGATATTTTTACCTTCAGCCTGTGGTGGAGGTGGTACCTGTGGTATGTGCAGATGCCAGGTTGAAGAAGGAGCAGGTAGTATTTTGCCAACAGAAACAGGCTATTTCACCCGAAAAGAGCAACAGGAAAACTGGAGGCTTGCCTGCCAGGTAAAAGTCAAAGACGACATTAAAATGCATGTCCACAAAGAAATTCTGGGTATTAAAAAGTGGGAATGCGAAGTGGTTTCAAACAGAAATGTTGCCACATTTATTAAAGAATTTGTGGTTAGGCTTCCTGAAGGTGAAACTCTTGATTTCAAATCGGGAGGTTATATACAGATTGATGTTCCAAAAGTTGATGTTGACTTCAAGGATATGATCATTGAAGACAAATTTAAAGGTGACTGGGAGAAAATGGGTCTGTTCGATCTGAAAATGAAAAACCCTGAGCCAACGTTCAGAGCCTATTCCATGGCTAACCATCCTGCTGAAGGAAACATTGTAATGTTGAATATCCGTATTGCCACTCCCCCATGGGACAGAAATAAAAACGGATTTATGAAAGTTAATCCAGGGGTTTGTTCTTCATACATTTTCTCACGCAAACCTGGCGATAAAGTAACAGTTTCAGGACCTTACGGAGAATTCTTCATTAAAGAAACTGAAAACGAGATGATGTTTATTGGTGGTGGTGCCGGGATGGCCCCTATGCGTTCACATATTTTCCATATGTTCAAAACAGTTAGAACGGGAAGAAAAACCACTTTCTGGTACGGAGCCCGTTCCATGAAGGAAGTTTTTTATAAGGATGAATTTGATGCAATTGCCTCTGAATTTCCAAATTTTGAATGGCATCTTGCACTTTCCGAACCTCTTCCTGAAGACAACTGGCAGGGACCAACAGGATTTATCCACCAGGTAATACTCGACAACTACTTATCGAAACATGAAGAACCTGAGGATATCGAATACTACCTTTGCGGGCCTCCAATGATGAATGATGCAGTAAACAAAATGCTGTATAATCTGGGGGTTCCAAACGAAATGATTGCCTACGACGATTTTGGTTCATAAAAATAACGGCCGCTCAGTTTTTGAGCGGCTTTTTATTTATTTTTGTCCCGGATTTTCAATAACAATATAAAGATTATTATGAAGCTTAAGATTTTTTCCACTATTGCATTTTTTATATTGCTTTACGGATGCAAAACTCAAACCGGTTATATTAAAAACGAAGGATACGTTTTTGGTACAATTTATCACTTTACCTATCAAAGTAATAAAAACCTTGAGGAAAAAATAAAAGACAAACTCCTGCATTTTAACGCTTCATTAAGTACTTATGACTCTACTTCAATAATTAGCCGAATAAACAGAAACGATACAACAGTTAGAGCCGACTCCTTTTTTATAAAATGTTTCAACTGCGCAAAAGAAGTTTCAGAATTATCCGATGGTGCCTTTGATATGACAGTGGCACCTGTGGTAAATGCCTGGGGTTTTGGATTTGACGAATCAACCTTTGCAGATAGCGCCGAAATTGATTCACTAATGAAATTCGTCGGATTTCACAAAGTAAAACTGGTTGGAAATAAAATAATAAAAGAAAATCCCGGAACCATGCTTGATGCCAGTGCAATAGCCAAGGGTCAGGGTGTTGATCTTGCCGCAGAATATTTAGAATCCTTAGGAATAAAAAATTATATGATTGAGATCGGAGGTGAAGTTAGGGCAAAAGGAGTAAATGCCAAAGGAACCTTCTGGAGAATTGGCATTGACAAACCTATTGATGATGTTACTGCTTCACACAGGGAAATTCAGGCAATTGTCAGTTTGGAGAATAAAAGTCTGGCAACATCAGGCAATTACAGACAATTTTACGAAAAAGACGGCATTAAATACTCTCATACCATAAATCCAAAAACTGGCTTCCCCGCGCGCAACAGCTTACTTAGCACATCGGTGATGGCAGATAATTGCATGCAGGCCGATGCCTGGGCAACCGCTTTTATGGTTTTAGGAGTTGATAAGAGTATTGAGCTTTCGGAGAAACTAAAAAATATCGAAGTTTATTTTATATATTCAAATACCAGTCAAAACTACCAAATATATGCTTCCAGAGGATTTAAGGAGAAACTCATGAATTAAGTGTATTAACATAAATTTTTAAGTTATTCACTTACCGTAACATTAACTTTCATCCTAAATTAACAGTGGTATGTTTCATTTTATCAATATTTGTACTATTTTTGGTTCGCTGGCTTAGTTCTCAACAATAATAGTTTAGGGTGAAAAAAACAGATAATGTAATTTTAAGAAGAAGTATCGTAATTATTGTTTTGACTTTTCATTTGTTTCTTTCCTTTGGTCAGGACGGTGACAGCTGGCTGGATTCATTCAGTGCCTCAGACAAAACGAAAATTCAGGATATTAATACCGCAACCACCAGTATCGATATTAATATTTTTAACCTGACACAATCCTTTAATAATGATACTATTATTAAATTTTTAAATAATAAAGATACGTTGGCATCACAAATTCTGCCATTGACTAATGAAAAAATCGAACAACTGGAACAAAGTGTAAAAATATATGACAGCTATATAGAATCAACAAAACTATATATCGACTCAATTCCCGATTATAAAAGCAATGCTGATTTAAGCCTGAATTTTATTGATGAAAACAAAACCAATCTGGATGCACTTCCTACCGGGAGTTCGGACAGGATTTATCAAAATACCCAGAACCAGATTGAAAAAATAAAACTACTGGAATCAATAGTCATATTTCAAAAACAGTTTTTCACTTTCTTTTCGCTGGCAAATAAACCATACCTCATTCAAAAAGGTTTGAATCAGTCGGCAGGTGATACAGAAACCGTTCAGGTTCAGAATAATGAACATGAATCTGTTGCTGATACAACCCCGGCACCTGTTGAATATAACGAACAAGAACCTGCTAATGATACCACCCCGGTACCTGTTGAATATAATGAACCGCAATCAGTCAATAAGGCTGATACGGGAACCAGTGAAGATTTTCAATATGCCAATGTAATTGTTAATGATCAGATAGTTGAATCAATTAAGGTAGTTATGAAGGATTACAAGGAAGATTCGACATTAAGCCTGTTTACCATTACCAATTTCGATATGGATAAAATTAATAAAAAATGGGACAATTTTCAATATGGCCCCGATTCTGTAGAAACTCCTGAAAACTCTGAGAATCCAGTTGCCTCTGACAGTTCAGATGTACAGACCTCAAATTCTAATAATGAAACAACAGAACCCATTAATCCAACCACTGAGGAACAACCTTTAGATTACAATAACGAACTTGCAAATACTTCTCCTGATAAATCTAAACCCGCACCAATAGCTCAAATTACTGAAGAAATTGACTATTCAAAAGATCTAATTTACAGAGTTCAGGTAGCAGCCGATAAATTACCGCTTACTGATGATGTGCTCCAATCAATATATAAAGGATCAAGAGAGATTAAGATGTTTCAGGAAGAAGGTTGGTATAAATATTATATTGCTGATACCAAAACACTTAAAGAGGCTATAATTATTAAAAAAGAATCAAAGGTTCCCGATGCCTTTATAATGGCATACAAAAACGGCAAAAAAATAAAATATTACCTTAAATATGCGAAAGCTGAAAAAGGAAGTGTGCCACCGGATAAATTTATCGATTTAAAAAGTTTAAGTGAGAATAAAATGGTAATAGTGGTTCAGGTGGCAGCTGACAAAGTGCCTCTTTCAAGGGAACGTTTAAAGGAATTGTACCAGGGTGGAAAACCACTTAACTACATTTATGAAGATGGCTGGCATAAGTATTCATTTGGAAATTACAAACGTTTTTGGCCAGCCAATATTGCAAGACGCAAATGCGGCGTAAAAGATGCCTTTGTTGTTGCTTATAAAAATGGCGTTAAATTCGATTTGTGGGCAAAGGACGAAAAAGATTAAATTTATAGTATAATAATTAGAAAAAATATTAAGTTACCCGAAATAAAAACTTTATAACATGAAAGCACTCAATCCATTAAAAGTTTTATCTGTTGCATTAGTTGTGTTGGTTTTTTCATCTTGCATCAGACAACAAAAAACGTGGATCCTTCAGGATTTAGATTCACAGTCAGCTTCTTCTGAATTTACCAACCCAAATAAAGAAGCTTACAAGGTACAAGTTGGAGATAAGCTGTATATCAATATTTATAGTAATGATAAGGCTACCAGCGCTTATTTTCAAACTAATTTTCCAACGGTTTTAAATCCAACCTACTTGTATTTAAATAGTTATCAGGTAAATCAGGATGGTTACCTCACCTTTTCATTTATTGACAAAATGTTTGTAAAAGGATTAACCATTGAACAGGTACAGCAACAATTGCAAACCACCATGAGTAGTTATTTTAAAGATGTCACCGTATCTGTAAAACTGGTTGAATTTCTGGTGTCAGTACTTGGAGAAGTTGGAGCACCAGGCAAATACGCGGTTCCCGAAGAACAAACAAATGTTCTTGAAGCAATTGCTCAGGCTGGCGGGTTAAAAGAATATGCTGATGTTAAAAAAGTAATGTTGGTGCGGCAAACCAGTACAGGTTCTGAAGTTCACTATTTAAATTTACAGGACAAAAACCTTCTGGGTTCAGAGCAGTTTTACCTTATGCCCAATGATGTTATTTATATTCAATCATTAAAAAGCAAGTCGTACACTTATGAACAATTCCCATACGGACTGTTTCTGTCAACCCTTTCAATTGCCGTTGCAGTGCTTGCTTTACTTAAATAATTAATATGACCTATCAGGATGATTTATTTCGGGAAGAACAGATTGATATAAAGGAAATCCTGTTTAAGGCATGGCGACACTGGAAAATATTTCTTGGGTCCTTAATTATCACCCTGGGTATTGCTTTTTTTTATACGAAACAACAACAACCTAAGTATGAATGCTATTCAACTGTTTTAATAAATTCAAATAGGCCTGATGTAGATCCGGAGTCCATTTTCGGGTTTGATATTTTTCAAAATAAGGACAAAATCTACAATGATATTGAAATTTTAAAATCAAGTACTTTATTTAAGGAAGCCATAGACAAACTTCACTTGGGTGTTTCATACTTCGAGGAAGGACACTTTTACAATTCAGAGATTTATAAGGTTTCACCATTTAAGGTTGTTTTTGACTCCAATGCTTATCAACCATTGAACTTCAAGATAAAGGTTCGTTTTATTAATGCCGATTCAATAGAGGTTGAAATTCCATCAGGTGAAGCACCTTTATATAATTTTGCCAAAAATGAAGCAAAGAGTACTGATCCGGTATTACTTGCAGAAGAAACAAAATATGTGAAACCGGGTGAATTTTTAACCAGCGGCAACTATAGTTTTGCCATTATCCTTACAGAATTTTATCAGCCTGACGTAACTAACCAGAATAATTACTTTTTTAAATTTTCGAATTTTAAGACGAATGTTGATGAATTTTCAAATTTAAAGTTTGAAATTATTGATAAATCATCGGTAATTAAAGTATCACTTGTACATCATAACCTGCTTAAAGCTGTCGATTTTTTAAACACACTAACCTCAGCATTTCTTGACAAAGAATTAAACAGGAAGAATATTGTGGCTGATAAAGCGTTAAAATTCATTGATTCACATCTTTCGGAGATAAATGATTCTTTATATAAATCTGAAAAGAACCTGCAAAATTACCAGGCCTCAAAAAGTGCACTAAATATGGATTTTCAAACTGAGAAGATGTTTGAATTACTCGAAGACTTGCAAAATCAAAAGGCTGACGTACTTATCAAGAAAAAATATTACGATTATCTCGCGCAAACATTAGAGAAAAAAACCGATCTGAACGAGGTGGTTGCTCCGTCAGTCATGAACATAAATAATCCTATTTTAACCGCACAAATAACAAATTTAATTGATATACAATCGGAACTTAATAATCTTAAATTGAGTTCCGATGTAGAAAATCCATACTTTAAAGTACTTTCATCAAGAATTGAGAATTCAAAAAATGTACTGCTTGAAACACTTACAACTGAAAATAAAAGTACTGATATAGCTTTATCGGATATCAACACCAGGCTGGACAAAACCATGGAGAAAATTAATGTACTCCCAAAAACACAACGTGAATTATTTAATTACGAAAGAAGTTTTAAGGTATTCGATAATATTTATACTTTTTTACTACAAAAAAGATCGGAAACTTTACTGGCAAAAGCCTCAAATATCCCACTTAATGAGATAATAGATCAAGCAAAATTAAGTAATTATAAGCTGGCTTCATCAAATTCAAAACTCAATTACTTAATCGCCCTTGTATTGGGAATGCTAATCCCGGCCATATTTGTTTATGTTAAGTATTATTTCAACAGTAAAATTCTTGAAGACACCGATATTGAGAAAGAAATTGACTTACCTATTTTGGGACATATTATCCGTAATAAGGAAAGCGATCCGAAAAGCGTTTTTACCGACCCAAAATCTATTATTTCAGAATCATTCAGAACCTTACGTACAAATCTTGATTTTGCAAGAAAACATGATGGTTCACAGGTAATATTAATCTCATCATCCATTCAGGGAGAAGGGAAAAGTTTCATATCAGATAATCTGGCCTATAGTCTGGCTTTGAACAATAAAAAGACTATTTTATTAGTATTTGATTTGCGAAAACCCCAGATTTACTTAGAAGAATCTGAAAATAACATTGGTTTAACTAATTTCTTAATCGGCAAATGTGATGCGAATGAAATTATTGAAAAAACACATAACGAATATCTTGACCTGATACCAAGCGGAATTCTCCCCCCAAATCCTTCCGAGTTAATATCATCAGAGAGAACAGCCTCTCTTTTCAAAAAACTTAGGGAGAGGTACGATTATGTAATTATTGATACTCCTCCAATAGGAATAATTTCAGACGGCTTAGTATTGACAAAATATTCAGATATTAATATTTTTGTATTCCGTTACAACCTAACTCCTTTGAAGCTTTTTATTAAGCTTATGGAAAATGTAAAATCAAAATCGATCGGTAACATAAACTTACTTGGTAATTCACTGGAAACCAATAAAAAAGGCTATGGTTATCATTATGGAAGTTATGGTAACTATCACTATTAATAATAAATTATCAGAACATTAACCGCAATGGTTTACACAACCGGTATCATTACTCATAGCATCCGGTAAAGAACAATTACACGATTTATTGAATTCTTTCCTTTCTCCCCTGCTCATGGATAAGGCAAATAAACCACCCAATACAAAAAACAAAATAACTATGGTTACAATTATTTGAAGCATAAGTAATATTAATTTTTACTTAATAAAGGAATTTGGGATAAAATTGTTCATTAAAATTATTCCTGAACTATTTGGATTCTTTTAAACCGTAATTGCTCTTTGGCTTTTTTCTGCTCCATTTTGTCCATCGTTTTGGCACATACAATGCCTTTTTTTCTCATTTCACGGTTGTGTCCAACATGGGTCTCAGGGAATTTCTTTTTAAGGAATACTATATTGAAGCCCAAACCTAAAAATGCTATTCCAACTAATACTGTGGCTAAAAGTACAATCTCCATTTGCATATTTTTTTTGCAAAGATATAAAAAGAATAGGCATTGAAAATAAACAAGGCATATAAAGGTAAAATTATATACCCAACAATAATTATCTTCTTTTAATCCTTTTCATCAGTCGTTCAAAGGGCGATAACACTTCTTCCTCCTCGGCATCATAATAACCGTCACCATAGCCATAACCATAACCATAGTCGTAGCCATAACCATAGCTATAACCATAGCCATGCCCATACCCATAGCGCTTTCCGTAATATCCTGGTACTTTAACATCGTTAATTAAAATATTAAACTCCTGTATATTGGGTTTTTTATTAAGATCATTAATCAGATCGAGTACATCTTTATGAGAATAATTCTGCCTGATTACAAATAAATTAATATCAGAGTGTCGTGAAAGTAATAATGCATCAGATACCAAAGCGATAGGAGGAGTATCAATAATAATAAAATCAAAATGCTTCCTGGCATAAATAAAAAAATCTTCTAATGCCTGAATTTCCAACAATTTTGCCGGATTAGGAGGAACCGGGCCCGAAACAACTATCGAAAGTCCCTCGACATCTGTAGGTATTATAATATCCTCAATTTTCTCTTTCCCGATTAAATACGAACTTAATCCAATATTATTATCCTGTTGAAAATGTCGGTGTATCCTTGGTTTTCTTAAATCCATTCCCACTAAAAGTGTCTTTTTATCGGTCATGGCAATAATTGATGCCAGGTTTAGGCTGCAAAATGTTTTACCCTCACCACTCATGGTCGATGTAACCATAATCACCTTTGCTTTTGAATCGAGTAAAAGATATTGCAGATTGGTTTTTATAGTTCTAAATGACTCAGAAATAGCCGATTTTGGATTATCCTTTACAACAAGTTCACTTTCTTTAATATTGTGCCCTACAATACCCAAAATGGGTGCCTGGGTTTTTGCTTCAATATCTTTTTTCGATTGTATTTTATTGTTGAAATAATCGCGTAGAATAATAATCATAAAAGGAATCAGCAATCCAATAACAAGGGAAATCATATAATTTAACCTGGATTTTGGCGCAATCAGATTAGCCTGTTCCACGCGAGCCCTGTCCAGTACGCGAGCGGTCGGAATATTTGATGCCTTATTAATACCGGCTTCTGCTCTTTTCTCAAGTAAGTAAGTATAAATCTGATCATTCAAATCAAATTTGCGCTGAATATTAATTAGTTGCCTTTCATTATAGGGCAATTTTTCAATTTCTTTGTTCAATTCAGCAATCCGTGTATTCAAATCGTTGGATGTTATTTCACTGGTACGGATTAAATTATTAACATTCTCTTCCAACATTTTTTTAAGTTCAACAATTTTTGAATCCATAATTTCAAGCTGTGGATTCGTTTTCACTGACTGCATCGAAAGTGCAATACGATCACTATTTAATGAATTCAGTTGCATGATCAAATTTACCAGCAACTGGTCTTTAACACCAACGGAAGTAGGTACGATAATATCCTGATCGCCTTTTTTCGATCTTAAATAATTAATCAAATACTCATAATATTTTGTCTCAACAGATAGTGTTGCTTTATCATCCTGCAGGCTGTTAAACTGATCATAAAGACTTTTTCCTTCCTGCGAAAGATCAATAATCCGGTTTTCAGATCTAAAATCTTCGAGTTTTCCTTCCGCAATAGTCAAAGAGTCAACCACTGCTTTCATTTGTTCATCGATAAACCGAATAGTATTCATAGCTATCTGGTTTTTGCTTTCAAGTTCCGATTGAATAAACATATCGGCAAGCTTGTTCAGGTAAACCACCTCCTTTCGTGCAACATATCCCTGAATCGATAAAGTTAAAATAGTACCATCTTCGTCCAAAAGATTAATTCCTAAATTTCCTAAATAACTGTTGGTAAGAGCCACTGGGTCATTGACAACAAAATAATACTTGCCATATTGATTGTCATCATAAAAATATTCCGGATTCCGTATCGTTAAATTGAAACTAAAGTAATCATTGACGAACTGTTCACCGAATTTTAAAGTTTGGTTGATAGTTGTATCACCATCAATCCTCAGTTCATATTCCTCTGCCGATTTAATAGTGATATAAACAGGCATACCATAGGTCTGGTAATGCGAAGTATCCAGATTAACCTGGATTTGAGCCGGTTCATATAACTCAGGGTCTCTAATTCGCCCTACTCCATAATACGACACATCAAAATCGAGAGCGTCGATTACTTTTCGGTTTAAATCCTATGAACGAAGAATACCTATTTGGTTTTTTATATTGGTAGCTTGTTTAAACAAATCCAGGCCCTGAATCATTTCATCACTATAATACGGTTTTGAATCCGATTCTATAATTAAAACTGAAGAACTTACCCGGTAAACCCTTGCTGTATATCGGTTAATAAAATAAGCCGCTGAAACTGATAAAAACAAAGCCAGACCAAACCAATACCAATTCGAAATAATTTTGAAGATATACTTTTTAATATCAATCGTCTCTTCCTTGTAAATCTCGTCAAATTCAGCCATAACTAGAATTTAAAGTAGGTAAGTATAACCAGTAATGTAGTTAAGCTCGAAAAAACCAGGGTTAAAGTTGGTGAGTTCATACTTATTACCTTAGTGCGTAAAGGTTTAACATATATAACATCGTTTGGTTTGAGCCAAAAATTTGGATTTGAAAAAAAAGAGGATGAAGTCAGGTCAAAATTATAGGTTTCCGAATGACCATCAAAATTCCTTATCAGGATAACTTTCCTGGCATCACCAAAACTGGTTAAATCACCAGCCTCCGAGAGGGCATCGAATATATTGATTTCCCGTTTATAAAAGAAGAACTTACCCGGTCGTTTTACTTCGCCCAATACAGTAATTTCGTAGCTTAACAACCTCAAATCAACAATAGCTCCAACCAGATATTCATCAATTTTTTCCTGAAGCGTATCCTGAGCCTGGGCAAGCGTCAAACCTCCAATTTTTATTTTATTCATTATTGGCATTTCCACAAAACCATCATCATCAATATTGTATCCCTGCATTAATAACGAAAGGTCAGTATAATTGCTCGGATACCTGCTCGATTCCTTATTAAATAATTCCAGCTGGTCAAAATTGATACCGTAAATATTGATAAACACATTGTCTCCTGGTCTTAATATAAGGTCACCGCCTTTAGCAACATCTATGGTATAGGTTGAACTGTCTTGTACCTCGTATCGGTCCTGAATGTAAGCTATATTTTTGAATCGAACACAACCTCCACTTAGAAAACCTACAGCAATCAAAAAAAAATAGATTTTTCTAATCATTTTAAAGTATTAAATTCGGCTTAAACATGAAATTTCGGCTAACTTACATAATAATTTAAAATCTAATACCTTTTTTATCAATATTGATACCTGTTTTATCAAAAAGAACTTACCCTCCATATAATATATATAAATTTTTCAACTATTTTTGAAGTTGGTTGTTAATCGTTCTTAAAGTAACACATGTACATATGAAGAAGTTTATATTTTTATGCTTTACCTATATTTTTACTTATCAAATTGTCGTTGCACAATCTGTAACGACAGATTCAGTTGATAATATAACAAATAGCTCAGCAACTTTACACGGAACCTATATTACAAGTGGTACATTTATAGCAGGTCAATTTTTCTATGGAACAGTCAGAAATAATTTGAATCTAACACAAAGTGCTAGTTCACAATATGCTTCAACAACCACTCCGGTTACTGGAAGTTTAACTAGTCTAACATCAAATACAACTTATTATTATAGCTTTAAAGCCGATAATTTTCCTCCCTCCACATATACCACTTATTCAGGAGATACACTTTCGTTCATAACATTGGCTGCAGCTCCTACTATACAAGCTTCAAGTATAGACCTCAGCAATAATATTCAAAGCGCGACAATTGATGTACTATGGACTAAAGGTAATGGTTCCAGAAGAATTTGCCTGGCAAATACATCAAATTCTTTTCCAACCTCGGCTAACCTAAATACAAATGATTACTCAACTACGGCAAATTCTGATTATACTGCTGCTCCAACCAATATTGCAAAAATACTTTATGACGGAACTGATGATGGAACCACAGGCTTCACTGCAAGCGGGCTTACGCCTGGCCAAATTTATTATTTCAAAGTTGTTGAATACAATAATACCGGAGTCGATACAAAATATTCAGATGCTACTGGAACAGGAAATCCGAATTCTGCGACCACCTTATCACAACCCACACTGGTAACCAACACTGCAACCGGGGTAAGTTATACAGAAGCGACTCTGGGTGGTAATGTAAGTTCCATTGGCGGATCAGCAATAACAGAACGGGGTGTTTGTTATAGTATTAATTCACAGAATGGTAATCCTGAAATTGGTGGAGCCAATGTTACAAAGGAGGTAATTGATAATACCTCATCAACAGGTTCGTTTAGTAAGGCGGTTACAGGTTTAACCTCAGGTACTCAATATGCATTTAAAGCTTATGCCACAAATAGCGCGGGTACTGCCTATGGTGACCCTGCATTATTATTTACCACTTCTACGGTTTCAGCCCCTACTGTTATAACCAGTGGATATTCAAATGTTACTCAAAACACGGCAACTTTAAGTGGTGAGGTAACCTCAAATGGTGGTGCAACACTAACTGCAAGAGGGTTATGTTACGGCACATCTGCAAATCCGGATATTAATGGCAGTCATACTACAGGTGGTACTACTGTGGCCGCATTTGATCATGCAGTTTCAGGATTAACTGCAGGCACAACCTATTACATTCGAGCCTACGCTACCAATTCATCGGGTACTTCCTATGGATCTCAGCTGTCATTTCAAACTTCAGCAGCAGTAGTACCAACTTTAACCACAGCAAATGCAGCTACCATAACTCAAACCTCAGCTTATCTGGGAGGAAATGTTACAGCAGATGGAGGTGCAGCTATAACTGATAGAGGAATTTGTATAAGTTTAGCATCTGATAATACAAATCCGCAGGTTGGAGGCATTGGAGTAACCACCGATCCAAGCGGGAGTGCTCCAGGAACGGGTTCATTTTCTGATCAGATTGTGAACCTTAAACCAGCAAGTACATATTATTTTAATACCTATGCCACTAATGATGGAGGTTCCACCTACGGGTATGGAACTGCAAAATCTTTCACCACTAATTCTATAACCCAGGCTTCTTCAATTACAATCGGAACAATCACCAGTACTTCTGTTGCTATATCATGGGCAGGAGGTGATGGTGACCATAGTCTTGTTGTGGTTCATCAGGGAACTGGAACGTTTGCCGACCCGGTTGACGGTGTTGATTATACTCCAAACGGTGCATTTGGGTCAGGTGATGAAACTGTTGCTTCATCCGGAAATTATGTAGTTTATGAAGGTAGCGGAAGTTCAACCACTATTACCGGATTAAGCCCCTCTACTACTTATGAATTTAAAGTTTATGAATTTGTTGGAACTGGTACAAATACTTATTATCAAACCAGTAACGGGAGTGGTGCAAATCCTAATTCGACCAGCACATCATTAGCTTCAGCTCCAACCACACAAGCAAGCTCAGTTAATTTCACATCTGTGGGTAGTACAGGCTTCACCATTAATTGGACTAATGGAAACGGAATTGCCCGTATTGTTGCTGTTCGTGAAGGCAGCCAGGGTACTATTACAAATCCAACCGATAATCAAACTTATGCAGCCAACAGCGATTGGTCTATCAAAGGTGATCAGCTGGGTAATTCAGGCTACTATATCGCATATAATGGCAGTTCAAACTCGGTATCAGTTAGTAATTTGAACCCCAATACAGTCTATTGGGTTCAGGTATTTGAATATAACAATACGCCTGGAAATGAAAGGTATAACAAAAATACTGAAACAGGCAATCCTGCCAGTACCACCACATTCAAAGCCCAACCCAGCCAGGCAAGCAATATTCAGTTCAGTAATATTTCGAACAATTCAATGACAGTAAGCTGGACAACAGGAGGTGGTGATGGTGCTGTTTTAATTGCCAGGGCGGATTATAGTATAATAAATTTTCCGGCCGATGGAACTCCTTATACCGGGAATTCGGTTTTTACTTCCGGTGAAAATATAGGAAATAGTACCTATGTTCTGTATTCCGGGACAAATACTTCAGTCAATGTTACTAATCTTTTGCCGGGTGTCATGTATGACTTTATGGTTTGCGAATTCAATAATTCAGGTTCAAATATAGATTATAATACCAGTCCTGGGAGCAATAATCCTTTGAGCCAGCGGACTTTAAATACAACCCCTACCACACAATGTAACTCTATAGTGTTCAGCACTATCCAATCCGATCAGATTACCGTATCAGTATCGGGGGGAAATGGTGATAACAGGATTATTCTGGCAAAACAAGGTTCTCCTGTAAATGCTCTTCCTGTTAATGGCATAGAATATACCGGCACCTCTACTTTTGGAACAGGACAATCTATAGGAAGCGGAAACTACGTAATAGCTGCAGGGGGCGGTTCCGGGGTAACTGTTTCAAATTTACTTTCAAATACCCGATATTATTTTAAAGTATTTGAATATAATAATACAGGTACAAACACATTGTATAAAACAGATGGATTTAGCGGTACCAATCCGGATGATACTATTACCACTAAAACTGCTCCAACAACGCAAGCTTCAAATCTGGGGTTTTCAAATATTACATCTTCTGGTATTGATTTAAGCTGGACCCGTGGTAATGGTGATAGTGTTTTAGTACTAGCCATAGCTGGCAGCACTTTAAGCGAAGTTCCCGTTGATGGTACTGCTTACAATCCAAATCCCGTTTATAGTTCAGGCGATCCAATTGGTAGTGCATATGTTGTTTATACCGGTGTAGGTACTTCCGCATCTGTTACCGGATTAACACCAAGCACCCAATATGCCTTTAAGGCTTTTGAATTTTCAAATGGTGAACCTTTTACCACTTATCTCTCAACCTCTGGGACAAATGTAGCATCTCAATATACGGTTGGATCCGAACCTACGGTTCAGTCCTATGGAATTAGTTTTACTGATGTACAATCAGCCCAGGTAACCTTTACATTTACGGCCGGAACCGGTGGTGGTAATAGATTGATACTTGCTCACCAGGGTGCTGCTGTTGATGCAAACCCTGTGGATGGTTTTGCTTACACAGCCAATGGAGCTTTTGGAAACGGTGATCAAATAGGAACCGGAAATTATGTAATTTATAATTCAAATGGAACAAGTGCCACTGTAACTAATTTATTAGCCCAAACAGACTATTATTTCAAGGTATACGAATATTCAGGTACAGGTACCGATGCAAATTATCTGACAACTGATGGTAGTATTAACAACCCAAGCCACACTACAACAGCAATAGGTAAACCTGTTACCCAGGCCTCATCGTTAAGCTTTTCTGCAGTTACTGATAATAGCATGACTGTAAACTGGACTAATGGAAGTGGTGACTCTGTTATTGTGGTTGGTAAGGTGGGGAGTTCCATGACAGAGACTCCAACAGATGGAGTAACATATCAGGCCAATAATGTTTTTGCAGCTGGCAATACTATAAGTATTGGCTGTTATGTTGTGTATAAGGGAATTGGCACAACTGTAAATGTATCAAGTCTTGCTGCAGGCACTAATTATACTTTTAAAGCATTTTCATACAATACGGTTACAGGCTATGAATATTATCAAACTGCCGATGCAAGCTATAACCCACGTTCGAGATACACAATTTCTGCGGAACCAACCACACAAGGTACTTTTACAGGTATATCTTCGTCAGGCAATACCTTAAATATTCAATGGACGAATGGTAATGGAAATGGTAGATTAATAGTAGCCCGCGAAGGTACACCCATAACTGATGTTCCTCTTGATGCCACTAACTATGCCGCTAATGCGGTATTTGCAGCCGGTGATCAGATTGCAACCGGAACCTATGCAGTATACGCTGGTACGGGCACTAACTCATTGGATATTACCGGATTAAAAACATCCACTAATTATTACTTTACAATGTTTGAATATAATTCAAGTGGTGGACCCATCAATTATCTTACAATAAGTGCACCCACTACCACAGGCACAACCGGAAATTTATCCACTCCTACTTTACAGGCATCAAATATTAATTTCACCAATTATGGCACCAGCTCTATTACAATTAATTGGACTAATGGTGATGGCGAAAGCAGATTGGTTGCGGTAAAAGAAGGGACTCAGGGTACCATTGTGGATCCTTCAAATCCAACAGTTTACACCGCAAGTACGGATTGGAATACAAAAGGAGATCAACTTGGCAGTTCAGGCTATTATGTAGTATCTGTTGGCTCAGGATCCTCTGTTTCTCTTACTAATTTAGTTGCAAATACAAGCTATTGGGTTCAAATTTATGAATATAATAATCCTCTGGCTCAGGCATCGTATTTAACTACTACCTCAGGAACCAACCCACTAAGTTTTTCTACACTTAAAACGGCTCCTGCTACACAGGTTTCAGGTATTTCGCTGACAAATGAAACATCAAATGGATTCTCTATTTCATATAGTACAGGAAATGGTGATAACCGGTTGGTTGTGGTCAGAGAAACGGCAACCAGTAACGTTGCCCCAAGCGATTTTACCAATTATACAGCTAATACTGTATTTGGCACTGGTGATTTTACAGGAGCCGGAAATTATGTAATATATAATGGTACAGGAACCTCAACAACTGTAACCGGATTAACTACGGGTACATCTTATACAGCAGTAGTTTATGAGTACAATAATTCAGGTGCCAATGCGGTTTACAATACTACGGTGGGTGCCGGAAATTCGGCTGCAACAACCACTTTAGGCACTGCTTCATGGACAGGAAGTGGTTCATCGGGTGTATGGACCGATGCTGGAAACTGGAATACTGGAGTACCTTCATCATCTCAAAGTGTAATAATTCCGTCTGGAAAAAGTCCCTTTCCTGATATAACTGGGACCGTTACTGTTGACAACATGAATGTTGCATCGGGCGCCTATGTTAACGTAAGTAATGGAGGAAGTCTGACAATTACCAATTCAATGTTATTGGAATCATCAGGAAGCAATAGCCCAAGTGGTATGCTGGTTATTCCTGGTACCGGATCATTTTCAGCAGGTAGTTCTACCATGGAACTATATTGTCCAAATACTTATAATCTGGTTTCATTTCCAATTACATCACCTGCAATGACGGTATTTTATGGTAATTTTGCAGTAAATCACTATGACGAAGCCAATGCCACCTATACTATTTTATCTCCAACAGCAAGTCTTTCTGTGGGTCATGGATATTCCGCCAAATTACTGAGAACCAATAGAGTTCTTAGTTTTACAGGAAATTTCAATAGTAATGCAGGCAATGTATCTGTAACCAATGCTTTTCCAGGCGATTCCTATTATGGTTGGAATCTGGTAGGTAACCCATATCCTTCAGCAATTGATTGGAATGCAGCAGGATGGACAAAAACTAATATTGATAATACCGTTTATTGTTATAAAGGGAGCAATGGTACGTGGACAACATACAATGGCTCTGCCGGTACAAATGGAGGCACGCAATACATCGCTCCCGGTCAGGGATTCTTTATTCATGCTCAAGGTAGCGGTTCATTTGGCATGACTAATGCTGTACGTGTATCCAATCAACCCAGTTTCTTTAAAAAAGCAACTTCTGCCAATCCACTTATCAGATTGATGGCAGAACATTCAGAAATTACAAATGATATTGTTATTCTATTTACAGATGAGGCTACCGAAGGATTCGATACTAAATTTGATGCCTACAGATTTTTACCATCAGGCAATGACGACGCTCCTGATATTTACTCGATATTATCTGATAAATCGCAGTTGGTAATCAATGCATTAAATTCTGATATTTTGAATGATATTTCTAACGAAAACTATAAAATACCTATAGGAATATCACAAATAAATGACGGAATTATTACAATTTCAGCCAGCGAGTTAATTAATATTCCAGAATCGATACGTATTTATTTGTATGACAGTCAGGAAAACACATATACAAACCTTAAAAATAGTACTTACGAGTTTGATTATACTACACAATCAGATAACCGTTTTAGTTTGGTATTATCTGCCAGCGTGTTAGACATAAAGCAGTTAGTTTATTCCACCCCTAAAATACTAATTTACGCCAAAGAAAAAACGTTGTTCATAAAATCCGAATCATTTTTGAACAACCATGGAAGTATTAATGTGTTTGATATTACAGGGAAGCTGATAAGTTCAGTAGCGAGTATAAACAGTACTTTACAGAAAATAAGCATGGAAGAACCCGGGACATATATTATTAAGGTTATTGTTAAAGATTCTGTAGTTACTCAAAAAATTGTTGTTCAATAACATTATTTTTCTCATTTTTGCAAACTTAAGTGGATTAAACCCGAATGTTAAAGAAAATTTCAAAAATAGTAATTTTTATTTCCTTTCTGATTTTTTGCTCTGCGAGTGTGTTTGCTGATGGCAATCAACCACCCCCTTCGAGTTCGAAAAGTGGCAATTTCAGCAAAAGCACTTTCTCCAATAAAAATGCATGGAGTAATAACGGTAAATCTGTTGGGCCACCTGACCCAAGCGCTGCAGTATATTCAAACAACCCCGTACCTATTTCAAATGGATTAGCATTTTTACTGGTTGGTAGTGTGTTGTTTTTAATTAAAAGAGTGCGCGACGACAAGCAATATTATGTTGAAAAATCTTCCGACAGTAAGAAGGATTAAAATATCGAATAAGTTAAAAAAGGAAATTTTACGCTATACAATTTCCTTTTTTTTTGCATGGCTGGTTTCAGCACTTATAAGTGATTTTCCGTATTTTAAAAACCTTATAATTAAATCAATTGGCCTTGATAAGGATTTAAATAATCTTACAATATTTCTTATAGAGAGTATTCTAAATATATTTGGGTTCCCAACCTTTTCGCAAGGCAATTTCATTAAAATTGTAGGTGCAAATGGTCTTACTGTTGCCTATGGATGCCTGGGATTCAGGGAATTAGCTTTTTTTGTGATTTTTATTCTATTGCAGACCGGATCATGCAAAAATAAACTTTGGTATATTCCTTCAGGTGTAATTTTACTTATATTAATGAATGTAATTAGAATTGTTATAATTGCAATTGTCCAATATAACAGCCCTGAAAACACTGATAAAACCCATGAGTTTATTTCACCTGCTCTGATGTACCCCACCATACTTTTTCTTTGGCTGTTTTGGTTAACAAAATTTGGCAATACAGCCAAACATAGGTAACATTTGTGTATTTTAAACGATAAAAAACCCCGAACTACTGTCATTTAGTAGAAAATATTTTTAAATTTACATGGGTGCAATAGTTAAAATTATGGGAATTGATATCAACCTCTTCAACATTAATCATTACCTGGCAAAGGTTGAAAAAGGAAAATGTCTGATTTCAGAACCTTTTTCCCCCGATTCTTATTTTGGCCGATCAATTGTATTAATCACCGAACATAATGAAGACGAAGGTACTCTGGGATATATTTTGAACAAACCTGTTGATATAAAAATTAACGAACTTTTCCCTGACCTGCCCACTTTTAACGCCCAATGTTTTGTTGGTGGTCCGGTTAACCCGGAAACTGTACATTATATTCACAACCGGATTGATTTACTCCCAAAAAGCCAGATGGTTACAAAGGATATTTACTGGGGCGGCGATTTTGATTTACTCAAACATCATATTGAAGAAGGAAATATCAAAGAATCTGAAATTCGGTTTTATTTGGGATATAGTGGCTGGGCACCTCAACAACTTTACCAGGAAATTGAAGATAAGTTTTGGATTGTTTCAAATATTTCACCGAACAAAATAATGAATGCTCACGAAAATACCTGGAAAGAGATTCTAACTGAAATGGGTGATTCCTATTCTCTTTGGGCTAATGCACCCATTAATCCTGGAATGAATTAATCAGTAAACGCTATATTGTTCAATTCATTCAACAACTTACCGGCAACCCGTTTAAAATAACGCCGGTTCTCATAGCCCCCAACATATTTAACTCCACTGACTGCATTGGTCAGAAATACTTCATCCATGGTAAAGAGATCATTTGGGCAAATATATGCCTCACAATCGATTTTATAACCCATGGTTTGCGAAACATCAATAATTTGCTTTCGCATTATGCCCTCAACGCAGCCCGTTTCCAACGGAGGGGTTAACAGCTGATTGTCTCTAACCATAAAAATATTTGATGACGTAGCTTCCACAATATATCCCTTATCCGAAACCAAACAGACATCGTCAAAATCATTCTCCCTGGCATAAATTCCGGCTAAAGTATATAACTGAGCATTTAATGATTTAATTCCCCAATAGCCTTTCAAAGGTTTTGGAATTGCTGAATAAATTCCCAGGTTAATTCCTTCTGCATTTAACGCATAAGTACCTTTACTTAAATAAGATGCCTCAATTAAAATCTGCGATCCATTTTCATCAGGAATATAATACCCGGAACTTTTACGGTAAATTATCAGCCTGATTCTGGCTCCCTGAAAAAGTTTATTTCGGCTCAGTAAACCAGAAATTTGCTGTTCAAGAAAATTAAAGGTGAAATATTCCGGCAACTCAAGTTTTACTATTTGAGATGCCTTTTGAATGCGCAAAAAATGATCATGAAGAAATTGAACTTTCAAACCATTGGCATGCATAGTTTCAAAAAAACCGTCACCATACATGAAGGCTCGGTTGGATAACTCAATCCGAAAATCATTTACATGGAAATAATCTTTATCTACTGATATATAATTAAACCTGGATTCCATTATGTAACCAAATGGGCAATGGTCATCAAACTTTGGTTTGAATCAATTTTGATTGTTTTTAAGCCAACTTTAGCCCCGGCATCAATGTCCTTTTGGTGATCACCAATCATATAGGACTTTTCAGGATTGATATTGAAACGAGCCATGGCTTTTTCAATCATTAACGATCCTGGTTTTCGGCAAAGGCATCTTTCGAATTTATCGTGATGCGGGCAGTAATAAATTTCGGTAATATTTATTCCTTTGTCTAAAAGTAAACGAATTAGCTTTTGGTGAACTTTCTCAACATCAGCTTTTGTAAAGGTACCCCTGGCAATACCGCCCTGGTTTGAAATAATAATAATCATTAAACCCTTTTTCTGCCATTGCTGCAACGCCTCAATAACACCTTCATTTAAAACAAAATCCTCGGGTTTATAAATATAATAATGCCCAACATCACTATTAATTACACCATCCCTATCTATAAAAACTGCCTTTTGCATATAAATCTGATCATGGAATTAATCGGTGAAAAAAATCTATTAGTAATTCCGGATTCAATAATATCGGAAAAACAAATCCAAAAATTGCTCCCCAGAAGTGCGTACTATGACCTACATTATCAATATTTCGTTTTGCCATATAGGCAGAATAAGCGAGGTAAATAATGCCAAAAATAACAGCCGGTATAGGAATTGGAAGAAATATAAACATGATTTTACTTGTCGGATTCAGTAAAATGGATGAAAATATAATTGCCGCAACGGCCCCGGATGCCCCTAATGCACTATAATTAAAATCATCTTTATACTTTACAATATCAGAAATTCCGGATATAAGGATGGCTCCAACATAAATTAATAAATAAATCGGTGTCCCTAATTGTGAATCTACATAAGGGCCAAAAAAGTATAAAGATATCATATTGAAAATCAAGTGCTCCCAGTTAGCATGTAAAAAAGCACCTGTAAATATACGATACCATTGCTTTCTGTGAATTATCTGGTAGGGGCTGAAAATATATTTATACAATATTTCAGATCGGTTGAAAGCAGCTATTGAAGCCAATGCTGTAATTACAATTATTATTATGGTCATAGCGGTTTATTTTTGAGGACTAAACTCAAATGGTATTTCAAGAATCGAAGCAAAGTCGAGCCCAAGGCGTAGCATATCATCATCAATGTTCTCGTATGACCATTCAACTGACAGCTTTTTACCCTCATTAAACAAATCGTTCAGTTTACGTAACACATTAAAAACCATGTGATGCGATGATGTGCTCAGATAACGAAAAAACAACCTGCACTGGCAATGATCCAAATTTGCCCCGTCAGCATCCAACCAATCCTCAATAGGCTTATATACGGCATTCACATCCTCAGGTGTCGAATTACCTGCTATTTGAAAAATAGACAAATCTGCATCAAGTAAAACCTCAGGAGAATCCTCAGTTGCCTCAAATTTTAAATACCCCAAAACCCTAATTTTTTAATACTATAAATCAAATAATTCTGAATAAATAGCAAAATTTTCATCATCAAATATAACAAAAATTACCTTCTTTAGTGATGAATAAATATCCAGAATTTTTCCAACCTCTATTCTAACGATTTTTGCTGCCTCCTCTTTAGGATAGCCATAAACACCTGTACTGATATTTGGGAACGCAATTGTTTTGATGTTATTTTTAACTGCCAGTTCTAAAGTATTCCTGTAACAATTTGCTAATAAAACATCCTCATTGTTATCGCCCCCCTTCCAAACAGGGCCAACTGTATGGATAATAAACTTTGCCGGAAGATTAAATCCTTTGGTAATTTTAGCGTCACCTGTAGCACATCCGTTCAGTTTTTTACAGGCTGCTAATAATTCTTTTCCGGCTGCTGCATGAATGGCACCATCAACCCCGCCTCCTCCAAGCAAACTGTTGTTGGCAGCATTAACTATTGCGTCAACTTTCAGTTTCGTAATGTCTCCTTTTATGAGTTCAATTCTATTCTTGTTACCCATCTTCAAATATTGTTACCGAATAACTGCACCAAATTTTTGCTCAAACAAGCGAATAAAGTTATTAATTATCTTATCTATCTGTTTATCATTCAGTGTTTTTGTGTCATCGCGAAGAATAAAGCTTAATGCATACGATTTTTTGTTTTCACCAAGGTTTTCACCCTCGTAAACATCAAAAAGCGAAACATTTTTCAATAGTTTTCGCTCTGCTTTCAAAGCTTCATTTTTTAATTCATCAAACGTAACCCCGGCATCTAATAATAACGACAAATCACGTCGTACCTCAGGATATTTAGGCAATTCATTAAATTCAGTTTTGTGCTTACGAATTGCTTTTAATACCTTATCCCATTCAAATTCTGCAAAATAAACTTCATTTTTCAGCTCAAATATTTTTCGGAGTTTTTTCGAAACTACTCCCAGTTTCACCAGTTCAACATTATTGTACTGATAAATCAGACCATCACTATATAACTCACTATTAAGACCTTGCACCACAATTTTATCAACATCAACACCTAAGCGTTCCAATACCTTATCAACAGCTGATTTCAATGAATAAAAACTAACCTTTGCCACTGAAGAATACCATGACTCTGAATGACGATCACCTGTCATTAAAACAGATAGTTTCTCGCTTTGCGAAAATTTATTTAATGGATTTCCGGAATTATTATTTGCATTGAAATAATAACAATTACCAAATTCAAACAGTTTTAAATCAGCATTTTGCCTGTTGCTATTAAATGCAGTAGCTTCAAGCGCCCCAAACAGCAAGGTTTGTCTCATACCATTCAATTCCTGGCTGAGCGGATTAAATATTTCAACAGTATTTTCTTTATTTAAGTCAGCTAAATCCTCGTAATAGCTTGTTTTTGTAAGAGAATTTGCCATCATTTCATTAAAACCCTGGCTGCTCAGTTGATTTGCAATTAATTCTTTAATTTCGTTTGGGTCAGGTTTTGAAACATAGGCTAAAGTACTATTAACATTTTCCGAAATAGGAACTGTATTATAGCCGTAAACCCTTAATATTTCCTCAATAACATCAGCCTCACGCTGCACATCAACTCTGTAAGGAGGTACAAGCAATTCAAACTCCGAATCTTTATCATCAGCAATTTTGATTTCGAGTGCTTCAAGTATTTTAACTACCTTTTCTTTAGGCAAATTCTCGCCTACCAGTCGCTCCAACTGACTCAACCTTAAATTCACTTTAAAATCAGCAATCGGATTTGGATATTCATCCACAATTTCAGAACTAATAGTTCCCCCGGCAATTTCTTTAATTAGAAGAGCGGCTCGCTTTAAGGCATAAATTGTAATATTGGGGTCAACACCACGTTCGAAACGAAACGAAGCATCTGTATTCAATCCATGACGGCGGGCTGTTTTTCTTACATAAACCGGATTAAAATAAGCACTTTCAATAAAGACCTCTGAGGTTTTCTCCGAAACTCCGGATTCAATGCCCCCAAAAACTCCGGCGATACACATGCCTTCGCTGGTATTGCAAATCATCAGGTCATTATTATCTAATTCGCGATTTTGCTCATCAAGTGTAATAAATGATGTTCCCTTAGTGAGGGTTTTCACTACAATTTTGTTCCCTTTAATTTTAGAAGCATCAAAAGCATGTAAGGGTTGTCCCACTTCATGCAATACAAAATTGGTAATATCAACTACATTATTAATTGGATTTAAACCTATTGCTTTTAGCCTGGTTTGTAGCCACTCCGGCGATTCTTTCACAGTAATCCCTGTTATAGTAACACCAGCATACCTTGGACACGCTTCAATATTTTCAATCACAACAGGTATTGTCAGGTTGTTATTATCAGCACTGAAACTCTCTACACTGGCTTTATGATAATCAATGTCCTGAGTTTGTTTAAGATATGCAGCAATATCACGAGCTACGCCCACATGCGAACCTGCATCAATACGGTTAGGAGTCAAGTCCACCTCAAAAACCACATCGTTTTCGATCTTAAAATATTCGTTTGCCGGAGTTCCAACTGTTACGTCTTGAGGGAGCACCATAATTCCATCGTGTGAACTTCCCACACCAATCTCATCCTCAGCACAGATCATCCCAAATGAAAATTCGCCTCTTATTTTTGACTTTTTAATAACAAAACTTTCTTCTCCGTTATAAAGGGTTGTCCCCACTGTAGCAACCACCACCTTTTGTCCTGCTGCAACATTCGATGCCCCGCAAACAATCTGATAAGGTTCATTTCCATCTCCTAAATCAACGGTGGTAACACTTAAATGATCAGAATCGGGATGCGCTTTACATGTTTTTACCTCTCCAATTACCAGTCCTTTAAGTCCGCCTTTTATAGATTCAATTTTTTCGAAGCCGCCTACCTCAAGTCCCAAATTCGTTAGTATTTCAGCCAGTTTTTGCGGTTCGAGATCAATATTTATGTATTGCTTTAGCCAATTGTAGGAAATATTCATAAACCCTCTATTAATTATAATTTTTGACCCACAAAAGTAAAGTTTTTTTTAAAAACTCCTTAAGCATTGCTGTGCAAATTGTTAATTATCTAACACATGGGTTTTTACTAATCAATAAGATAATGCTAAAGGTAATCGAATGAATTTAGTGATTTAAATTAATCCCGCTATATTTGCATTTTAATAAAAATTAATGATTTGAGTAACATGCGCCCCTTAATTCTGGTAACGAACGATGATGGATATTTTGCTCCGGGATTCCAGGTCCTGATTGATATGATTAAACCTTACGGTGATGTTTTAGCAGTAGCTCCTGAACTGGGTGTTTCAGGAATGTCACATGCCATCACCATGAAAGTTCCTTTGAGGGTAACAAAGCTCAAATGCGAAGATAATGTTACCCTTTATAAAGTGAACGGTACACCCGTTGACTGTGTTAAAATTGCCATAAATCAGCTGGCTCCGAGAAGACCTGATATTTTGGTCAGCGGTATTAATCACGGTTCGAATTCATCCATAAGTATCATTTACTCAGGAACTATGGGTGGTACCCTTGAGGGATGTCTTAACGGAATACCTTCCATTGGTTTTTCACTTTGCTCACACAGCATGGACGCTGATTTTAGCCTGGTAAAAAAATATGGTGAGCCCGTTTTTAGTGAAGCCTTAAAAAACGGGTTGCCTAATAATACCTGCCTTAACATCAACTTTCCGGTTGTTGCTGAAAATGAATTTAAAGGTGTAAAAGTATGCAGGCAGGCCAAAGGTGTTTGGAAGGAAGAATACGAAAAAAGAACAGACCCTCATGGAGGAGTTTATTACTGGCTTACCGGCAATTTTAATAATCACGAAAATGGTTCAACCGATACGGATGAATGGGCTCTCGCGCATAATTATGCATCAATTGTTCCGGTAAAACCCGATTTTACTGATTATGATTCCATCAATAAACTATCAGTTTTAAACAAAGAACTATGATTATTCAAAAAAATAAGGATTCAACTACTCTTGGAGCATTAATTGGCTTAATACTGCCTTTGGTATGTATGAGTGCCATAATATTGATATCAAGTACCCGGTTTGAATCGGTAAAAGCTACATTCGATCATTTTCAGCGCTTTGGCCTTCTATACAAGATTTTATCATTAAGTCTTATGCCGGGAGCCGGCTTATTTTTGCTATGGAGTCGTGGCGAAAAAAAAATAAACCAGGCAAGAGGTGTATTGTTGATGACCATGTTTTATGGTGTTTTTGTAATCCTTTTATATTTTAACTGATTAGATGAAATATTACCTAATTGCAGGAGAAGCCAGCGGTGATTTACATGGATCGAACCTAATGAAGGCATTGATTGCGATAGACAAAAATGCTGAATTCAGATTTTGGGGTGGTGATTTAATGTCGAAGTATGGCGGAACACCTGTAAAACATATTCGGGAACTTGCTTTTATGGGTTTTGTTAAAGTAGCACTAAATCTCCGCACCATACTTAAAAATATTGATCTCTGTAAAAATGATATAGCAGCCTATAATCCCGACGTTATAATTCTTATCGATTATGCTGGTTTTAACCTGAAGATCGCTGAATTTGCCAACCAGAGAAAAATTCCGGTACACTATTATATTTCACCAAAAATTTGGGCATGGAAGACCAACCGGGTTAAAAAAATCAAAAAGTATGTGAATAAAATGTTTACCATTTTACCTTTTGAGACAGAATTCTATAAAAAATTTAACTACGACGTTACCTATGTGGGTAACCCGGTGAATGATGCCATAAATGAACACACAAAACATACAATAACATTTGATGATTTCATAACCAAGAATCATTTAAATAATAAACCTATTGTTGCTCTGCTTGCCGGAAGCAGAAAACAGGAAATAAAACTTATGCTGCCTGTAATGATTGAGGTTAGTCGGTTTTTTACTGATTTTCAGTTTATAATTGGAGGTGCGCCAAGTATTGATGCCGAATTGTACCAATCAATTATTGGGTCGACGGATATACCAATAATTTATGATCAAACCTATGATCTTTTAGAACACAGCCGGGCAGCTTTGGTTACTTCGGGCACCGCTACCCTGGAGACGGCGCTTTTTAATGTACCACAAATTGTATGTTACAGTACAAATATTGGAAATTTACTGTATAGCATTGGCCGAAAACTTATCAAGGTAAAATGGATTTCGCTGGTAAACCTGATTCTAAACCAGGAGGCCGTGAAGGAATTAATCCAAAGTACTTTTAAAACTCAATACCTGGTTAAAGAATTAGGTGCTATTTTAAATGACCCAGCCTACAGGAATCAAATGCTGGATTTATATAAAAAATTACACGAGCTAATTGGCACTCCTGGCGCATCAGTTAAAGCAGCTGAAGGAATTTATAAATCCTTAAACAACGGCACTAATTCATGAGGAAACTCCTGCTTTCAATAATCGTCGTATTTTTCATTCAAACCTTTTGCAGGGCTACAGGAAATATCCGGGTAGAGATATTTAACGATTTCAGAATTAAAACAGTAATGATCAGCCCTGTTGACGGGAAATACGAATTTTCAACCGATAAGGGTACCGTTTACAAATTTAAAAAAAACAACATAATATATTTTACACTTATCCGCGACTCTATCAGCGTATGGGATCTCGATCAGCACCTGGGAATGTTTAAATGGATACAATTTAAAGGTTTAGCAAAAACCAATGCTTTTAAAATTGAACCTGCTTATCCTGCACTTACTGCAAGATTTTATGAAGGTGACATCCTCATCTCCGTTAAAAATGAGAATTTTTATTTTGAAAACCAGGTTTCTATTGACAGTTACCTAACCGGTGTGGTGGAAGCCGAATCGGGACCCAATGCACCATATGAGTATTATAAATCGCAGGCCATAATCAGTCGCACCTATTTACTTGAGCTTATGCTTAGAGAAGGTATTGATAACTACAAAATTGGTGATGACGTAAATCACCAGGTTTACAAAGGCATGAGTGTACAAAATCCTATGATCAAACAGGCAGTTCTGCATACCACAGGGCTGGTGATTGTCGACACTGCCAATCAATTAATTACTGAAACATTTCACTCCAATTCAGGCGGTCAAACTGCTAACTCCGAAGACGTATGGCTTTCTGAAAAATCGTATTTAAAATCCATTGACGACCCCTTTAGTCTCGACCAAAAGAATTCTACCTGGCAGGATACCATATTGGTTAGCGACTGGCTTGCCTATTTAAGCAAAAATGGATTCAACTTATCAACAGATAGTGCAAAACTTGATAATTTATATTTCGACCAAACCTCCCGCAAAAAGTTTTATACTTATAAAGATGATTCCATTCTGCTACGCCAAATCCGTAACGATTTTAAATTTCGATCATCCTGGTTTTCAATTAAACCAGAGGGTAATTACCTAATAATTTCGGGGAAAGGCTATGGACATGGCGTTGGGCTATCGCAGGAAGGTGCCATGCAAATGGCAAGGTTAAATTATTCATTTTTAGACATTATTAACTTTTACTATAAAAATGTTAAAGTTGTGGATTATAATATTTTAATTCCTAAAGAATTTTAAAGAATTTCCTTTTAATTGTTAATGATGAAATCATAAATAAAATTGATCCTAACTGTTTTATGTAAATATCAGGAATTACAAAGGGTGAGCTGAATTGCTAAAAATTAAAATTGTTCCTTACTTATCAGGTAAATAAAATTTAAGAAATATTTAACACTAAATTATGTAACAATTAGTCTGTTTTAAGCGTTTATTACAAGGAAAAAGTAAAAAAAATTAGTTTGTCAAAGTACCGTGAATAAAACTTTTGGCATTCTTTTTGAAACCTTATAATTATCAGACACGTGGTTAAATAGTTGTTAAATGTTGTTTGTTGTTTCTACCTTTCCAATGGTAAAATTCTTTTCATATACGGTCTGATAAAATAAAAAGCTTCCTCCCCGGAAGCTTTTTTAATTTATTATTTTGCTGCAAAGGATATTGCAAACCTCCTAATTTTCAAGTTCATCGAAAGCAGCTTCCAAAGGAACATTATTTAAAAAATCATATAAGGTAAACTGTCTTATACTGTAATAATAGTTCCAATATGTATCTTGTGCCTGGATATAATCGCGTTGTGCCTGGTCTTTTTCAGTAGTTGCCACATTCAGGTCAAGCACATCAATTTTACCGATTAAAAATCGTTGCTTAGCTACCTCATAACGTTTTCGGGCTACAGTATCCGATTTTGCGGCAATCAAAAGCTGGTCGTCCTGTTGATTAAATTGCAAAACCTTAAGCATAACCTGCTGCTCAAAATCAATTTTCTGCTGTTCTACCCTTGTTTTTACCACTTCCTGGTTACTTTGTGCCATACGGTACTTACCTTTTCCTTCACCCCAGTCAACAATAGGTACAGTTACTCCAATACGCAATTGTTGCTGGTTGTCAGGGTTTTGATACGCATCAGAAATAACTAACGCAGACTGATTCAAACCATAGGAAGCGTAAAGATTCGCACTAAACCGATTTTCAGCCTTTGCCCGCGCGACATCACGTTCTGCTTCATACAACTGCCTTTCCAAACTAATAAGTTCTCCACTATTATTAATTGCCTGCTTTAAGGCTTCATCAAGAGGTACTTCAATAGCCGGGATTTTAAAATCAAGATTTAAAACAATGTTTACCTTATCGTTAAAACCAAGAAATGAGCGTAAACGAAATTTGGAAACTTCAAGATTTATTTTCGATTGAGCCAGGTTCGATTTAGCATTTAAATATGCCAGTTCAAGTTGCAATAATTCATTTTCGGCAATGGTACCAATATTATACCGCCCTTGCGCAATTTTATATAAAGTATCATTATTATGAAAATTGGTTTCAGCAATTTCAACATTCAATTGGGCTGTTGCCAAATCAAAAAAGTAACCCACTGCTTTCGCTGAAATTACTTCAACCTGGTAAATGTATTGCCTTTTAGCCTCCTGATATTTCATGGGCTCAATAATTTTCTCCCATTTATAGGGATTAAACTGGAATGTGGGTTGTTGGTAACCAATAGTCAAAGGAGTAGTCATATACGAAGTAGGGTTAACTGAGTCCCTGAAATCATCACGACGTTCCACTCCTGAATAAATAAAAAAGTTACCGCCGGTTATTCCAACATTTTGGTCGATAGTAACATTCAGGTTTGAACTATTATTCTGAATACGGTGAAACGATTCACTTCCATCAGGTTGAGTTATAGATTGAATTGCATTACTCAGGTTCAAAATTTGACTTCCCATGGTTAACGATGGCAATAAACTTGACTTGTAGCTACGAAACTGCCAGTAGCTGCTTCGGAAGCTATGTTTAGCCAATACTGCATCAGGTGATTGTGTTTTAGCCAATTCTATAACTTGTTCAAGGTTTAATACCTTATTACTCGATTCCTGTGCATTTGACAGAAAACTGAACAAAACCAGTGTGCCTATGATAAATAAACGCATTGTTTAAAATAATTTATTCTGATCGTAAACTAATAACCGGATCCTGTTGAGCCGCACGTTGGGCCGGCATATATCCAAAAATAATACCGACACTTACTGAAATTCCAAATGCTACCATTACCGATCCGGATGAAACAATGGTTAAAATATCAGCAAATCGGGTAACCAAATAGGATAAAATAAAACCAAGCACAATTCCGATCAAACCACCAGAAATACTTATAATGGTCGATTCAGCAATAAATTGCACAACAATATCTTTTCGTGTAGCTCCCAGAGCCATGCGGGTACCTATTTCTTTAATTCTTTCAAGTACTGAAGCCAGCATGATATTCATTATACCTATACCTCCAACCAAAAGTGAAATTCCGGCAATAGCCCCTAATACAATATTAAAAATATCCTTTGTCCGCTGTTGTTGTTTTAACAGCAACTCTGGGATGATTACTTCAAAGTCTTTTACTCCCTGATGCCTGCGTTGCAATAAGCGGCTTATAATACCAGTTGTAGGTTTAAGTTGAGAAGTTTCTTTAACCTGTACAATAATTTTATCTAACTGATTATAATTTTTGTTTTGCCCGTTATTATTATTTGGATTCAAATCCATGGCGGTAATAAGCGCCCTGTTTTCAAAACGCAATAGCATGGTTTGTACGGGAACATAAATTACGTCCTGACCAGAACTTAGCCCTAATTTACCTGTACTTTCGCCAACAGATCTTTTTTCAGCTACTGCCACAATATCTAACCAAACATCACCACATTTTATTCTGTTACCCACCACATCGATAGATGAGAAAAACCTCATGGCCAAATCTTCACTAATTATACAAACCGGAAGCCCATGGCCTAATTGATAATCGGTAAACATTCCACCCGACAATAAACCGATATTAAATAAATCAAAAAAAGCCGGTTCAACACCATGTAGTTTTGCAGAGCGCCTGATACCAGACTGCACCACATATGTATCCTTCGTAATTTGAGGACTAATAGTGTTAATTACGGGAATATTATTTTTTATAGCTTCGAGATCCTCCATGGTTAAACCCGGCGAATATTTTTTCGTTTGTTTTACGGGTTCACTCACTTGTGTTTCCTGTGTTTCAACAACAGGCATAATGATAATGTTGTTGACCCCAACCATTTTCATCTGCTCAAGAATTTCCTGTTGCGCACCATTACCAATAGCCAACATCGAAATAACTGCAGCAACGCCAAAAATTATTCCCAGGGCCGTTAGAACTGATTTAATTTTATTTGCCAGTATTGACTCCAAAGCTATGGCAATATCGTGTAGATATCTCTCCATCTTATTCAGGCGAAATTGATCTTAATTCTAACTTTTCAGCATCTTCAGGTACCGACATTAAAACCATATCGCCTTCCGAAACCCCTTTTTTTATAATGACAGAATTTTCATTTGAGGCACCAACAATTACCTGTTGTTTATATTTTGATAAACCATTCATTCTATAAACCCAGTTTATACTATCGTTAGTAAAGACAGCTTCAATTGGAAGAGAAAGTACCGTATCGTACTGTGCAATAAGAATTGAATTATTGGTAGTCATAGCAGGTTTCAAAATAGAATCTGTTTCATTTAGTTTGATAGATACTTCAAAAACCTTAGCATCACCTCCCGGAAGCTGTTCACCAATATTTGCAACAGAAGTAACCTCACCGGTAAACTGCAATTCAGGAAAGGCATCAATACCAATGGTAACGAATTGTCCCAATTTAACCTTACTAATGTCTATTTCATTAACATAAGTTTTTGATACCATTTGTGACAGATCAGGCAACTCAGCTACAACCGGATCCCAGGCATCAATCTGATCGCCTTCCTTCAGCTTTGTACCGTTCCAGTGGCGCTTATAAATAACCATTCCCTGTTTAGGAGCCATCACTTCAAACTGACTTAAAACCTTTGATACATTTTCGTAGTCTCTTTTTTCTTTATTTAACCTTATATTGACTTCATGCATCTTTGACTTAGCCTGCCTGATTTTTACTTTATAATTATCAAGTGCCTGTTCATAACTACGCTGGGCTTTTGATACATTAATTTCTTCCTGTCTGATGGTTGCAGGTGGCTCATATTTTGATTGTTCCAAAGTAATTTTGGCTTCTTCAAGGGCATATTGAAGATTCACTAAATTATCACGCAAACTCCTTAATTCAAGGGTAGTGTCAAGAATAGTGTTAGTCAATTGTGTCTCAATTACATCAAGTTGAGTTTCACTATCTTTTAGCTTATCAGTAGCTTCCGTTTTATCAAGGGAGGCTACCCAATCACCAGAATCTACTACCGTACCTTCTTCAATAAGTTTTGAAATCTTAACATTCCAAACCCTGATCATCCTCAAGCCTGAAGGCCCTAAAATTTTAGTAGAGTTTTCAGCCTCAAGCTCACCCGTAGTACTTACCTCAACCTTAAAAGGTCCCGATTTTACCTTAACCTCAATATCAACCGGCTTTTCATCTTTTGATCCTCCAAAAAGCATAAGTAAAGCCAGTATACCCACAATAATTCCAACGGCAATTAAAACTCTTTTTCTCACTATTCAATATTTTTAAAGTTTGGATTCAATGTTGCTAAATCAAGGCCACAAATATGCAAAAACAATACCAATTATTGTTAATTAACATGGTTAAAACTCTATTTTTCAATTATTATTGTATCGGTCCATGCTATATTGCTTTTATTTAAAGCACGGTCAACCATGTAGAATGAATACATAATAGAATCGTAAGGAAATGGGAATTGATCATTATAAGGATATTCAAAGTCAATACTTACCTCCGCCTTTAAAGCAGCATCCTGACCCAAATCACCCACCCAGGGTATACGATATTCATCAGCAATAAAAGTGGTATCAACTTTCCTGATCCCATTCTTAATGCCATAAAATGTTGGAAAAAAATTGGCATTGTAAGGTGGATCAATATCACTTTGAGTTAAGCCCACATCACCGTCACCATCGATTAAATAAAAAACCAGATGAACATTAATCTGAGGTTCACCCAACGAGTTATCAGCAATGGTCACTTCGGTTCGAAGGTACTTAATATCTGGCTCAGGCGGGTAATCAACCTTTTCAAGATTGCAGGCCGACATAAACAATAAAAACAATCCAAAAAAGGTCAATAAAATTCTATGCGTCATTCTGTTGCCAATCATCAATCAGCCTCCTCTCTTTCTTTGTAGGACGTCCCGCACCTCTTTGACGATAACCGCCAAGGTTCATCCTCATCATATCAAGCTTAATAATTTCCTGTTCAGGAGTTATATCTTCTAAAAAGTTCTCAACCAACTTCGCCCCTATCCTGTTTTTTAAAAAATCTTTTATCTTATAACGATAGATCACCGGCGCTTTTTTTACTTCAACAATATCTCCAATTTTTATACTGTGAGCAGGTTTTACCACTTCTCCATTCAAATAAACCTTTCCTTTTTTACAAGCATCTGCAGCCATGCTACGGGTTTTAAAAACCCGCACTGCCCACAACCACTTGTCAATCCTTAAATCAGAATCACTCATTAATTACAAATATATTGTCAAAAAATAAACGATATAAAAGTACAAGAATGCAGTATATTTTCAAATATATAACAGATTATCGCAGCATGTAACTTAAATATTACCATCATTTGCCCAATCATTTAAATAGGCTATCAGATAATATTTTTAGCTTTGCAAAGTTATTATTCATAACCTTTTATAAGTTAAAATATAATATGAGAATAATCCTGGCCAAAAGATCAAATAAAGTCAGACTTACAATAACCTACATGTTTCTCGTGCTTTTTATTTGCTTTGAAAACAATGCCAAAGCCCAGGAGATCGAAAAAACATATTTTGTAGGAAAGCAGGTTATCAATTCTCAGGATGAAGCTAATCCGGATCAATTTTACGAACAGGTAATTGAGGAAATTATATTCGATGAAGTTAATTCCCATCTTGAAAAAAAGGGTTTTGAACATAAACAAAAGAATGATTTACTAAACCTTGCCGCGAAAGACCAGGCTATTTACATGGCACTTAATGAGAATGATAATATTGAAAGAAAGGAAAAAGAAAAACGGACCACAGCCGACCGGATTGAATCTTATGGCGGAGCGAGAAACGGAACTGAATTAACCAGCAAAACCAACATAAAAACCGGTAAAATACCTTATACCTATGCAAAAATTGCAGACGATATTGTTTTTAAATGGTTTACAAACTCCAAAAATTCCGCTTTACTAGAAAGTTATGAATATAACCAAGTCGGAATTTCAGCAAAGCTTGATGAAAAAAAACGAAAAATATATGTTTCGCTGGTTTTGGGAAATTATAAATCGTTTAATGAAGGTGCAAAATTTGTTGGAAATTTAGAGGTACCATACTCTGAAAAAACTTATGGCTTGACACCCAAAGATCCGATTTTTTGCAAAAAGGTAGACCGGTTCGGCGATTTACAGGATCTTCAAAAAGGATTATCAGTTGAAGGCAACACTATTTATTTTGAAACGGATGATTTTAAGTCCTTAAAAAGATTGCTGGACAAGAAAAAAGACGGATTGGCGGTTGATATTTTACAAAAGGAACAATTTAGTTGTACTGGCCCTAATGTTGTTGATCATAACCTGGTGAATCAGGGTATTTTAACCAAACGCGTCTTCAGCAAAAAACTATACAATAATAATTTATATACTGACGATCACAAATCGAACCATCTTAAGACTCCCCTGGGGGTTTTGCCTGAAGGTATTTCAAACAACTACGAACTTAATCTTGTAGTAATTAAAAACAAAAGTGTTTGCGCTGATCTCGCTCACAACTTTTTGGTTGAACCCTCGGGTACCTATACAAGAAAAATTAAACTTTTAGCCGACACGGTGACTATAAACAGCAGGTACCAGTATGAACCGGTTGCCGATTCAATGCAGCTATCGTTTAAAATTCCGTTTGAAAACGGGAAATACACCTATCAAACCGAAGATATTGAACCATTTTTAAAACTGCTAAATGAACCTGCTTTTGTTATTTACGACATACAAATAACCGCATACAGTTCAATTGAAGGAACAGATAATGAAAATAAGATGCTGCAGCAAAAAAGGGCTGAAAGTATTATTAAAGCGTTGGAGAGTCGTCAAAAAAAAATAATCAATACCAGAATAGTTACTGCCTATAACTGGAAAGATTTTCAAACAGATATTCAAAAAACACAGCATAACATTCTGGCTTCGATGAAAATGGAAGAAGCCCAGACCTATATCAGAGATTATAATTTAAATAAAGAACTGGAACCCATTTTAAAAAATGACCGATATGCACAAATCGATATGAAAGTTACATACGATATATCCGGCCATAATGAACGCCCTTTTGTTTTGAAGAAATTTCAGAATGCCATATCAGACGGAGACAAGATAATGGCGCTGTCAATTGAAAAGTATATCATGAAACAAGTATTGAATTATAAATACAAAGCCGATGTGCTTACTGAAATGGATATTCCACAAACCGAAAACTTTGCCGGATTGATTATGAATAAAATCTGGCTGCAATATTTTACACACGAATTAAACGAGAAAGAATTTTCAGATAAGGTTACAGAACTCTATGAATTAAGTCCTGACAATGAATATATTGCATTCAATGATCTTTTTCTTAAAATAAAAAATGAAAATTTTGAAACTCCCGACGAAGCTCAATTGCTTCAGGCCCGAATTGATAGATTATATTACACACCACTCCATAAGGAAACGGTTGATGGATTAAATATTAAGCTGCAATTTAAGCTTATTAATTATGCAGACTCAACTCAAGAAAATGAAAAGCTTAAAGAGGAATGTATTGGACGAATTAAGAATATTGTTGACATTAGTGAGGAAACTCTCCAAAATTCATTAAAACTTGCTGAATTATTTATTGAAAATAAAGATTATGATTTTGCAATTAAGACACTCGAACCCTGGATTTATCATCCAAATACTTCAGAAGAATTATTATTTGCCTATGTGTCGCTTTGCAGCAGATTCGAAATGCGAATGCATACGCAAATATTTGACTATGCCATGAAACGGGCACGTGAACTGGATTCAAAACGATTTTGTGAATTATTTAACGGACAATATTTCTCTTATAAAGTATTTGAAAACCAAGTGGTAAAAGAAGAATATTGTAAATATTGCAGCACGAAGGATAAAATGGTAGATGAGCAATAATACCCAAATTGTTTTGTTGTGCCTTATTTATTATTAAAGAGATTCATGGTACGTTGAATCCCGATAAGTGGAAATGAAAGAATTGCCTCGGTACATTGCTTAATTCTTTCAGGCAGGTTTTCAAGTTCTTCCTGTTCCCACTCACCTAAAACATAGTCAATCTGTTGACCTTTTAGAAAATCGTTGCCGATACCAAAACGTAAACGGGCATAATCAGAAGTACCCAACATTTCATTGATATTTTTTAAGCCATTATGGCCCGCATCGCTTCCCTTTGCCCTGATTCGTATTTTACCAAATGGTAATGCCAAATCATCAGCAATAATTAATAAATTTTCAATTGGTATTTTTTCTTTTTGCAGCCAATAATGAACCGCTTTCCCGCTCAGGTTCATAAAAGTGGTGGGTTTTATCAAAATAAGCGTGCGGCCCTTATGTTTAAGTTCGGTTTTAAAGGCTCTACGGGCATCGGTAAAAACAAGATTGGACGCTTCAGCCAGAGCGTCCAATACTTGAAATCCAATGTTATGTCGGGTTTTGGCATACTCAGGTCCGATGTTGCCCAGGCCCGTTATAAGGTATTTCATTAAATCCCTAATATTTATCCAGCTGCTTCTGTATCAGTACTTTTTGCTGACATAGCACTACGGGTAAGTCTTACAGTAGTAACAACAGCATTCTTAGGATCAAGTAGTTCGAGATTGTCAAATTTAAGTTCGCTCACTTTAATAGATTTACCTAAAGCCATACTGGTAACATTGATATTAAGCGTATCAGGAAAATCTTTAGACAATCCGCGAACACGTAATTTGCGTAATTTTAACATCAATTTACCCCCTTGTTTCACACCTTCTGCTAATCCTTCTAATTTAACAGGTATTGAAATGTTTACTTTCTTATCTTCTGAAATTTCCAAAAAGTCAATATGTTCAATACTATCAGTTACAGGATGGAATTGAATGTCTTGTATTAATGACTGATGTACTTTTCCATCGATATCAATATTAACAATATACACATTCGGTGTATAAATTAAATACTGAAATGCTTTTTCTTCAACTGCAAAGTGGATGTTTTCAGCACCACCATACAACACACAAGGAACTAATTCATTGCTTCTTAATTCTTTTGTTGATTTTTTCCCTACAGATTTCCTTTCTGTTCCTTTAATATCAAAGGTTTTCATCGTAATAATAATTTATGTGCTACCTGGAACCAAGTTCCCCATCACACGTTATACAATATTTTTGCGGCTGCAAAGATATAAATTTCAATGAATTATCAACAGTTATTAAAAAATAAAATTTGGACTAATAGAGCGTTGATTATAAACACTTTTAATTGTATCGGCAAAAATGTCTGCAACAGATAGAACAGTAATTTTATCCAAACTTTTCTTAAGCGGAATTGTGTTGGTAACAATTAATTCTTTAATCGGTGAATTTTCAATTCTTTCGTAAGCCGGGCCGGTTAGCAATGCGTGAGTCGCCATTACTCTGATACTTTTTGCCCCATTGTCCATCATAATTTCTGAAGCTTTTGTGATGGTACCGGCAGTATCAATCATATCATCAACTATAATTACATTCTTATCTTTAACATCACCAATCACTTTCATATCGCCAATCTCATTAGCCTTCGACCGGCTTTTGTGACTAATAACCACCGGCGTTTCCAGGTAAGTTGAATAGGCATTTGCTCTTTTTGAGCCTCCCATATCAGGAGCTGCAATGGTTAAGTTATCAAGATTCAGGCTCCGTATGTAAGGAACAAAAATTGACGATGCATAAAGGTGATCGACAGGAATATTAAAAAAACCCTGAATCTGATCGGCATGCAAATCCATTGTCATTACACGCGAAACACCAGCAGTTTCCAACAAATCGGCAACCAGTTTTGCTCCGATTGGGGTGCGTGGCCGGTCTTTTCTATCCTGACGCGCATATCCAAAATAAGGAATTACTGCAACAATTTTATAGGCTGATGCTCTTTTAGCAGCATCAATCATTAACAATAATTCGAAAAGATTTTCAGAAGGTTGAAAAGTACTTTGAATTATAAAAACATGTGATCCGCGAACTGTTTCTTCATATCGGGGTTGAAATTCGCCATCGCTGAAACGCTGCTTACTGGTACGACCAAGATTAACACCATAATTTTCAGCAATTTCGTCCGCTAAATATTTTGTTTGTTCACCCGAAAAAAGTTTGATAGGAGCCGTTAAAGACATTAGGAAATAATTTTCTGAATTTTAAGTTTAAACGAATATTGGCGCAAAATTAAAAAATTATTAAGATTATATAATTGTTTATGCTATTTAAAAACACTTTAAATACTCAGAAAAATATTACCGATTTATTTATTAGTTTGAGGTGTTAATTGTATCAATAAAATCAAGCAATTCTTCTCTGCCAAGCTTTTGGGCCGATGAGGTCACAAATATCGTAGGTAGTTCATCCCAATATGCTTCCAAAGTTTTCTTATAATGGGAAAGGTTACTTTCCAATTGATTTTTCGATAACTTATCTGCTTTGGTAAAAACCAGTGAAAAAGGTATCTGGTGCTTACCAATCCAATTAACAAAATCGATATCAATTTGCTGGGGTTCCAGTCGTGAATCAATCAAAATAAACAAACAATACAGGTTTTCGCGATGAAGCAAATACTCCTGAATAAAATGCTGCCATTTATTCCGACTTTTCTTTGAAACCTGTGCGTATCCATAACCGGGCAAATCAACCAGATACCAGTAATCATTAATAATAAAATGATTGATTAATTGTGTTTTCCCAGGTCTGGCTGAAGTTTTTGCCAGCTTACTGTTATTGGTCAGCATATTTATCAGCGACGACTTTCCTACGTTCGATCTTCCTATAAACGCATATTCAGGTAAATCAGGCACCGGGCATTTTTTATAATCGGTATTACTGATAACAAAAGAGGCTTTTTTTATCTCCATAATTTAAGGCTAAAAATCTTCCAGTTTGCCAATGGTTCCCTTAAGTTTTACTTTTTTCTCTATTTTCCGGGGTTGTTCAATATATTTTAAACTGGCTCCCAGTCTAACTGTTGCTTGTAAATATTCTGTACATGATATTTCAGCAGTCCCTCCGTTCATGATGGCTACCGTTTCTTTATTGGTCATTTTTGTCGATCGAAAGTCGCCACCGGTATTGGTTTTAAGATTTAAATAATTGTTTTCGCCGGTCAACCGAACAAAGGCACCTTTATTAACTAAAACCTTAACAGAGTCTGCTTTTACCAGCAAATCCAATTCGCAGCCTGATTTCCCTTCAACGTTAAAATCAGGCCCCTCAATGGTTCCATAATTATATACTTTGGAACCACCTCCGACAATTAATGAAATAATTTGCTTAAATTTAACAGTTATATCCACCTTAATTGCCCCAGGAAATTCGTCCAACAATCTAATCTTAAGTGTATTCTCCTCAACCTCAAATTTAACTTTATCAACATCATAATTATCCGATTTTATTAAAATGGAATCGCTACCGCTTTTCTCAAGCCTTACGTTAAGTTTTCCAAAAATTTCAACTTTATCAAATGAGGGTAAATTTTCTGCAACCTGCCCAAATACTGCTTGAACAAAAAGATTCAAAAGTATTATTCCGAGTCCAATTATTCTTATATTTTTCATCTTAAATTTTAAATATCATTCCATAAATCATTATGCAAAAATAGCTTTTAATTAAGTTCCTGTAAAAATATTTTGCCTTTGAATAGAAATTCATTCAATGATTATTATGATTTTCTGATATGAATACAATCATTTTCCTAATTTTGCTTATATGAACCTTTAGTCTGAATACAATTATGAAATTATTATCACTGGTAGCAATTTTCATCTTTACTGTTTCAAAATTATCTGCTCAAAATGCTGTTGAAATTTCTGATATGAAATGGGGAACCGATTTTAATATCCATATTACATTTTCAAATGATTCAACTACCATACAGGATGTTAAAGCGTTGTACCATTCTTCCGGGTTACCTGGCACCGATAATGAAGTAACTTACTACCCGGTATCACTTGACCGTACCTTTGTAGAAACATTAAAGAGCAAAAAATTTGACGTTTCAGAACTAAATTCCCAAACAGATTCGGCTCATAATAGTACTGAGTCAAAAACTCTTTGGAGCTCATTACATCCGGCTTTAGGTGGTGGTTATATTCATTTTATCAATTGTTTAATTTACACTTTTGAATCGGGTAACCTCACAATTCAAACTCCTTTAATGATGCGACCGGTTTCAAATTGGAAACCCAAACCCATGACAGACTCTTATCGCCGCACGCAAAAATGGAAATATTATGTCCCCGACAATCAAAAATTGGCCCACAAAGAATATAATTTCCAACTAAAAAATAATGAGCTTGGTGACTTAAAATTATTGCCAGACAGTTTTATTGAATTATTTAACAACACCAACGACAAGGAATATGCAAAACTTAAGGAGCAAAACGAAAAAAATAAGGTAGCTATTATTGATATGGTAAGACTTTTACTGGGCTCAAAATATTTAGGAAAAGATCAGATTTACTATATAAAAAATGCTGTGATTAAATCGGTAATGCACTACGACATTAATAACCTGCCTTCGGTAGTAATTTTTGATGATCTGAGCGCCGCTGTGGCTATGACCCTCGATGAAAACGGATATAAAATTGAAAAAATAGTAATCAATAATCAGGGTAAATACAACAATGATGAAATTGATCGGAGAATCAAAAAAATTGAAGCTGTAATCAAGGAAATCAACGAGGCCAACAAAAAAGTGTTCGAAAATAAATTAAAAAATTACTATTCGAATTAAATTGTTGATTAGTAATGCTATTTTAAGTGAAATTTAAAACTGGAATGATGGAATAATGGGAATATGGAAAATTGAAATTGTTTATTGTATAACTACTCCAATTTTCCAACATTCCAAATAAAAAAATAAACAAATCAGTTTAGGATAACTGACATTAAAAATATACCCGGATTATAAATCAATATAAACTTCCAAAAGCTTACAATCCGCTGTAACCGGTTTCAAAAAAATCTCTTTTAAAACGGCCGGGATTAATACTGTTTCTCCTTTTTTTATAATAACCGGTTCCTCATCATGGGAATACTTTATTTGCATATCTCCGTCAAGTACCATATATATTATAAATGAATCAAGCCAGTTATAATCGCGCTCAACTTCTTGTGTCAGGTTGAGAATATTGGTTGTAAAATATTGACAATTAATGATATTTGAACTCCGGTTTTTTACAGCTTCATAATTGGTTTTTAGGTTTTTACGAAAAGCGTAATCAATAGCATCAATAGCCAAATCGGTATGCATTTCGCGGGGTTTACCATCGTCGCCAACCCGGTCCCAATCGTAAATACGGTAGGTGATATCGGAAGTCTGTTGAATTTCAGCAAATAAAATTCCGGGTCCGGTAGCATGAATTCTTCCAGCCGGCATAAAAAAGACATCATCCTTCTTAACCTTTTCAAAATTTAGAATTTCACGCAAGGTACCCGATGCAAAATGTTGAAGGTATCTGTTTTTATTCATCTCCTGGTTAAAACCTACTATCAGTTCCGAGTCAGATTCAGCATCAACCACATACCACATTTCCGTTTTGCCAAACGAATTGTGACGCTCCAACGCCATAGCATCATCCGGATGTACCTGTATGGAAAGAAAGTCGTTGGCATCAATAAACTTAATTAACAAAGGGAATTCTATCCCAAATTTTTCATACACAGCATCACCTACCAGGTCGCCCATATAAACCTCAATAATTTCCTGAATATCATTATCTTTTAAAAATCCGTTTTCAACCGTTGAAAGGTTATCCTGAACTGCAGAAATTTCCCAGCTTTCACCTGCAGTATTTGAACCAGCTACGTTTTTATTTAATACAGATTTTAAACGGGTACCTCCCCATATTTTATCTTTAATAATGGGCTTAAACTTAATAGGATAAAGTGAATTCATAGAATCTATTATTTTTTGGTTTGATAGCGTGCAAAGTAATTCTTTTTAAAGGTAACAAACAAATCGGGCAAGCTGGTTTAAGTATAGTTTTTAAAAGTAATTGTCGTATCTTTCGCCTTTCAATCACTTAGAATTTACTTAATAGATGTTGGTTATAGGAATAGCAGGTGGAACAGGTTCAGGAAAGACCACCGTAGTGAATAAAATAATTTCGAGTTTTCCAAAGAATGAGGTAGCATTAGTAACCCAGGATTCATATTATAAAGACAGTGGACATCTTCCACTTGAAGAAAGACAAAAAATAAATTTTGATCATCCTGATTCTATTGAATTTGATTTATTAACGGAACACATTGCTAAACTTAAAAAAGGCGAAGAAGTTCAGGAACCGATCTACAGTTATTTAACCTGTACCCGTTCCGAAGAGACAAATACCATCTTCCCGCGTAAAGTAATTATCGTTGAAGGAATTTTAATATTAGGCCATCAACCTTTGCGCGATTTGTTTGACATTAAAGTGTTTGTATCGGCCGATGCTGATGACAGACTAATAAGGGTTATCAGGCGCGATATGGTTGAACGTGGGCGTACCGCCGATATGGTTCTTGAAAGATATCATAAATCAGTAAAACCGATGCACCTGCAGTTTATTGAACCCACTAAACGATATGCCGACCTGATCGTTCCGCAGGGCGGACACAATAAAGTAGCCATTAACGTCCTTTCGTCAATTATCAAAATGAATCTTGACAAAGGAAAATAACTGATATAATGCTTGATAAAATTAAGACGGAAAATATTTTGTTTATAGATATTGAAACCGCTGCCCAGGTGCAGGATTACAACAGCTTAAGTGAACGTTTTAAGGAATTGTGGGCAAAAAAAATGCAGTGGCGGATTGAAAATGAACAAAAATCGGCTGAAGAACTTTTTGAAAAAGCTGCAATTTGGTCCGAATTTGGCAAAGTAATTTGCATTTCGGCAGGTTATATTATTATGAATAATGGGAAACGAACCCTGCGTCTGAAATCATTTTACGGGCATGACGAAAAACTTTTGCTGGAAAATTTCGCTTTCCTTTTAACCACACACTTCAACAAGGATAAACATTTTTTATGCGCTCATAATGGTAAAGAATTCGATTTTCCGTATATCGCCCGACGAATGGTGGTAAATGAAATACCCTTGCCCAGAGCCTTAAATATAGCAGGACAAAAACCCTGGGAAGTTAAACATCTTGATACCATGGAATTATGGAAGTTTGGCGATCATAAACACTATACTTCTCTCGATTTACTGGCGGCTATTTTCAATATACCTTCGCCCAAAACGCAGATTGATGGCAGCCAGGTAAACAAAATTTACTGGAACGAAGATGATCTGCCAAAAATTGCCGATTACTGTCAAAGGGATGTCATTACGCTATGCAAGCTTCTTTTAAAATTTAAGGGAGAACACGCAGTTGATGAACTACACATTGAAGTTGCCAAACCCTCCTTAACAAATTAGGAAGCAAGAAATTTCGATACTATTTTTATGAAAAGTTCAGGCTGTTCCGCATGTACCCAATGACTTGCTTTTTCAATAGTTTCAATCTGAACATTTTTAAAAAACAACATTATCAATTCCTTATCTGCATCTTTAATATAGTCAGAGTCTTCTCCTTTAATAAACAAGGTTTTATTTTTAAACAAAATCAGGTTCTCCTGCTCTTCTTCTAATCCTGACAGTATCCGGGGTAAATTATTTTCAAGAGCCGCAAGATTAATTTTCCAGACAAAACTATTATCCTTTTCTCTCCTGAGGTTTTTCAACAAAAATTGTCTGATTCGGGCTGAATGTATTTTTGTGGCCAGTATTCGTTCGGCATCATTCCTTGAACTCAACTCTGAAACATTAATGGATTCAAGCGATTTAATTATATGCATATGATCATTAACCTGATTATCGCCCGATTCAAGCTTATAGGTACGCGGGCTGATATCAACCACAATTAATTTACGTACCCGCTCAGGATATAAGGCTGTAAAAAACATCGCGGCTTTACCTCCCATTGAATGCCCCAACAGATGTGCCGAGTAAATATCCTGATCATTCATAAATTCTGCTAAATCATCGGTTATAACCTGATAATTGTGTTCCGGTAAATGAGGCGATAAACCATGGTTCCTAAGATCGATCAAATATACGGAGCAGTCACGCATCAACTCGCGCGCAATGGTAATCCAATTATCTGAGCAACCATATAAACCGTGTAAAATAATAAGGGGTTCGCCTACACCCAATTTCTTAAAATTTAACTTAGCCATTATGTTTAAAACAAATTGATCGAATCAAATGTCATATTTATCAAACAAATATGCAAAAATGTTCAATTTTATATATTTTTACTACGTATCAGAAATTAGCTAAATGATTGCAGTCGATTTATTATCGGAAATAGTTCCGGCGGTTCACAAAGAAGACACCGGAAATGAAGCCCTCAACTGGATGGATGTTTTTAAAATTTCGCATCTGCCCATTGTTGATAATGGTGAATACCTTGGGCTTATATCTGATGCTGATATTTTTGATATGAATAATCCTGAAATTCCTGTTCTCAACCATAAATTATCACTTCAGCGGCCTTTTATTAAAGATCACCAACATATTTTTGAGGTGGCTGAGCTGGCCGCAAAGTTCAAACTTACTGTAATACCTGTTCTTGATGGTAACGAAACTTATTTGGGTTTAATAACCGTAAACGATCTGGCTTTGGAATTCGCTCACCAGATGAGTACTGAAAGCCCGGGTGGAATAATCGTTTTGGAAGTGAAGCTTAACGATTATTCATTAAGTGAAATTGCCCAGATTATTGAAGGTAACGACACTAAAATTTTAAGTCTTTACGTTCGTACCAAAAAACCAGCCGATAAAGTTGAAATTACCATTAAAGTAAATAAAACTGATATTTCGGCAGTTATTCAGACATTTGAACGGTATAGTTACAAGATTAATGAAATCCATTCTGAAAACAGTGAACTCGATTCAACACTAAAAGACAGGTTGGATTCATTCTGGAAATATTTGAGTATATAAGTGAATACAAAATTTCTTTTCCTTTACATTTTAATTTTCCTAATTCCATTTATTGCCTTCGGTAAAAAAAAGGATAAAGGCGGTGCTTTGACGGATTCAACCCAGGTGATTATCCATGACATTTTTGTGGGTGGAAATAAAAAAACAAAGACCAAAATTATAAACCGGGAATTATTGTTTCAGCAGGGCGATACGGTTTATAAGCAATACCTTGATAATTACATTACTAAATCGAAGGATAATTTATTAAATACATCATTATTTAATTATGTTACAATAAATACCATTGAAGATAACCCAAACCAAATTTCAATTTATGTAATTGTAGAAGAAAGATGGTATTTATGGCCTTATGTTATTTTTGAGAATGCCGACCGCAACCTGAGTGCTTTTATTCATAATAAAGACTGGAGCCGTATTAATTACGGACTTATGTTAGTAAAAAATAATTTCCGTGGACGCGGTGAAACTGTAAAATTTAAATTCAGGCTTGGCTATAAAGAACAGTTTCAGATTGCCTATGAAGTACCATATCTCGGTAAATACAGACAGCATGGATTATCGGCAGACTTTTCAATGTTCAGGCAGCATGAAATTTCCTATATTACAAAAAACGATGCCCCGGTATATTTTAAAGATGAAAATAAATTTGCAACTGAATTGTATAATGCCAGATTAACTTACCAATACAGACACAGACATTTTCTCCGTCATAATTTTACCCTCTCCTACAACTATTCCCGTGTTCAGGATACTATTATTAAGCTTAATCCTAATTATTTTGGACACCAGGACAACTATGCCCAATTCTGTAGCCTGAGCTATAACCTGAGTTATGACAAAAGAAACTATAAATTATATCCCCTTAGCGGATATAATTTTGAACTCACACTCACTCAAAATGGGCTGAATTTGTTGCCTGATGAACTTTCACCAACCTGGGAAATCAGATCGCAGGCATACTACTACATCGACTTGCAGAACAGATGGTATACCGGATTTGGAGCCAATGGAAAAGTTTCAACCAATAAAAAACAACCCTATTTTATTGAACAGGCTTTAGGATATGGCGATTATTTGCGTGCATTTGAATATAATGTTATCGATGGTCAGAGTTTTGCTACCGGCCGTGCTTTTATAAAATACGCTATTGTACCTTTACAAATAAAATATATTGAAAATTGGGGATGGTCAAAATTTAATAAAATTCATTACAGCATTTTTGCCGATGCTTTTATCGATTCGGGGTATGTATACGATGTAAATCCTTATACCACCAATACCCTTTCCAACAAATTTTTAGCAAGTGCAGGTATCGGAATCGACCTTGTTGCTTATTACGACCAAATATTACGGTTGGAATATTCCATTAACAGGTTTGGCTATCACGGCATTTTTCTTCACATTGGCAAGGCATTCTAGCCGCAAATATTTTATTATCTTCGTATCAATTTTAAAACCACCATCGTGAAAGTTGGAATTTTTGCCAAAAATATAAATGAGGAATTTTTACCTAATCTAAAAGTTCTTTGTGATTCATTAATTAACATCAACGCACAAATCTGGATCCATCCCATATTCCACAATCCTTTCAGGCAATTTTGCATTCTTTTTAATCTTTCGGGTCTTAACCAGATTCTTCAGGAAGAAATGCCGATTGACCTTGATTTTATGATTACCATAGGTGGTGACGGGACTTTCCTTGAAGCAATGACATCAATTAAATTAAAGAATATTCCTCTCCTTGGAATAAACACTGGTCGGTTGGGCTTTTTGGCTGATATTTCCCCTACCGAAATTGAGAATACCATAAAATGTATTAATGAAAAAAAATATACCATTGAATCCAGATCAATATTAGAAGCAAACCTGGAACCCAGTCAGGATGATATAAAATTTCCGTATGCTATTAATGATCTCACAGTTCATAAACGTGATTCATCCAGCATGATAGTAATTCATGCTTATATTGATGATATGTTTCTTACCAATTATTGGGCTGATGGTTTAATAATAGCTACACCAACCGGCTCAACAGCTTATTCCTTAAGCTCCGGGGGACCGATTGTAACTCCTGATTCAAAAAGCCTTATTCTCACACCCATTGCTCCTCATAATCTCACTGTAAGACCTCTGGTTTTACCCGACGATCATAAAATAACGCTTAAAATAGAAAGCAGAGACAGTAAATTCCTGCTTTCATTAGATTCAAGAGCCTTTGTTATTGAAGAATCGCTTGAGGTTCATGTAAAAACTGCCCAAAATAAAATTTCATTAATTAAACTCAATAATCATAGTTATTATTCAACGCTCAGAAATAAACTGATGTGGGGCGTTGATAGAAGAAATTAGTCAGTTAATCATAAGTATTTCCTGTTTGGTACTAATTTTTACCGGGCTACCCCATGCATTTTGAAAATAATTCTTATTTTTGACCACATACTTAATGTATATAACAATCTGATTTCCTTGGAAAAAACGAAATGTATGAAAATAAATGCCTTGGTTCTTGTAACAGGTTTGATACTTTTACCAAATTTTTTATTTAGTCAATCAAGTCGTTGGAAACGAACTCGTTACGAACTGGTCGGTGGTGCTGGTTCAACAGCATTTATGGGCGATTTAGGGGGAGGCGATAATGCTTCACATTTCATAAGCGACTTAAATTTTACGTCAGAGAGACCCTTAATTAACGGTGGCATAAGATACAAACTGCTTGAACCGCTTGCTGTTAGAGCTGGTCTTTCATATGGTATACTTAGTGCAAGTGATGCAAAATCGACTAATGTTTACAGATTAGACAGAAATCTATCTTTTCGATCACAAATTATTGAATTATCCAGCACCCTGGAATATTCTGTAATAAAAGAACCTGTAAGTCATCGATACAGTTTAAGGCGGGGAAGAAAATTTTCATTAAAGTCGCTTCAGGTAAATACATACCTTTTTGCCGGTGTGGCAGGCTTCTGGTTTAATCCCAAAGGTTTGGATGATGGCCCCGGCGGTTCAAATAAATGGGTAGCACTTCAGCCATTGGGTACCGAAGGGCAGGGTTTAATGGAAGGCAGAACAAAATATTCAAGGTTACAGATCGCACTTCCATTTGGATTGGGTATTAAATATGGACTCACCCGCGAGTTAAGTATTGGGGTTGAATTTGGTGCCAGGTATACTTTTACTGATTATATTGATGATGTAAGTACAACTTATATCGATAATACCTGGCTGGCAAGTGTGAATGAACAGGCAGCCCGAATGGCCGATAAAAGTCCCTGGTCACCGAATCCTCTTCCTGCAAAGGCCGGACTTAATTATGGTGCAGGAGATCAAAGAGGTGAAGCAATGTACAATGATTTTTACTTTTTCTCGTTAGTAACATTATCTTATAAATTAAGAACGGGTAGAAATGGTTTACCAAAATTTTAGTAATTTTATTTAATTGTTTGATTACATAAAAGATGAAAAAAATATTTACAGCCATATTTCTTCTGATTTTAATAACCACCCAAACTTTTGCTCAGGCTTGGAGCCGATATAAATACGAGCTTTTTTATGGTCTGGGCGCAACCAATTTTATGGGCGATGTATCAGCTCCCAGTGTTGACAAACCCATATGGGTAAAATTCTGGAATACAATTGGGGGTACAGGTAATGTAGGATTGCGATACCATTTTAATGACCGTCAATATTTAAGCGCACAGGTTTTTCTCGGACAAATATATGCGCAAGACCCTGCAGGGGACCCGAATTATTGGGATAGAGGAATAAAAATAAATTCTGCATTAACTACACTCAATGCCCGGTATGAATTTATGATCTGGAAAGAAAAACAAAGAACAACCGTTTTCAAAAAGCTGGGTGAATCGTCGCTGAAAAACTTTTCATTGCCAACTTATCTATTTATCGGTGTTGGAGGAGCTTTCAATGTTGGCAAATTTTCAAAAAATTCGTCCGACGGAAGATATCTTTTAAGTGAAATGTACTTTAATGCTGCACCTGAAATACCATTTGGTCTGGGTATAAAATACAGAATTAACTCCCTTACTTATTTTAACATTGAAGCCGCCTGGCATGCTACTATGAGCGATGGCATTGATGATGCCAATGGTAAGAAAAATTCAGCATATGGAAAATGGATAGACCAATATCAAACCATTACCTTCAATATGGTTTACAAAATACGCGAGAGCCACAGTGGCAAACCTATACTTTGGCGAAGAAGATAACCACAATCTACATGCAATTTTATAAATTCAAATCAATTAAATATTTAATATTCATAATACTGCAGTTTTACCTTGCATCTGCTTATGCTGTAAGTAAAACTTCAGGAGAAATAGGAGTTTCATTAGGTGGTACTTTTTATTTGGGCGACATTAACCACATACCCCTAAAATTTACCCATGTTGCTGGCGGAGCCTTTTACAGGCACACTTTCGACACAAGGTTTTCAGCATCGGGAGGTTTTGTATATGGTAATCTTTCGGCTGATGATTCAAAATCAAAATACGATTTTCAAAATAATAGAAATTTCTCCTTTACCCAGACTTTTTATGAAATTGGTGCCCAGGGTGAATTTAATTTTACACCATTTTTACCGGGTGATAAAAAAAATATATATACACCGTATGTATTCGCCGGATCAGCCCTTACTTTTTTACCCTATGGAAATACAAAATATATTGTAAGCATACCATTTGGAATGGGAGTTAAATATAATTTGAACTCCAGATTTATATTAGGGGCATTTGCCGGAATGCGCAAAACTTTTAGTGACAGAATCGATTTTGAATACGTACCTCCTACTACAAATCACGTTTTCAGACAAAATGGATATGCCGGAAACAAAGACTGGTATTCGGTTTTTGGGGTTTCTTTGTCATATAAAATAAAATATCGTATAAAATGTCCAGCATTTGACTAAATTTGTGGCAAAATTTTCGGCATGAGTTTTAAAGACAAACTAATTAAAGAGAAACTTCCAAAACACATTGCCATTATAATGGACGGTAATGGCAGGTGGGCCAAAAAAAAAGGAAACCTTCGGATTTTTGGACACAAAAGTGGTGTTAATGGAGTTCGGGAGGCCTCTGAAGCCTGTGCTGAATTAGGTATTGGTTATCTGACACTTTATGCTTTTTCAACAGAAAACTGGAACCGCCCTAAATTGGAAGTAACCGCTTTAATGGAGCTTCTTATTTCAACAATTAATTCCGAAATTAGCACACTATTAAAAAATAATATCCGTTTAAATGCCATAGGTCAATTAAACGATCTTCCGGAAAAAGCCTATAACAAACTTGCCGAAGCCATTGATTTAACTAAAAATAATACCGGGTTAACATTAACGCTGGCGCTTAGTTATAGTTCAAAAGTTGAAATTTTAAATGCTGTTAAAATGATTGCACATCATTGTATGGAAAATAAACTAAACCCAGATGCAATTGATGAATCTGTTTTTGAAACCTATCTCAGTACTAAAGGGATTCCTAACCCTGATTTACTGATCAGAACAAGTGGTGAACAACGAATAAGTAATTTTTTACTTTGGCAAATGGCCTATACTGAACTTTATTTCACTGAGGTTTTATGGCCCGATTTCAACCGCGAAGAATTATATAAAGCGATTTTCGATTACCAGTCACGAGAGAGAAGATATGGATTAACCAGTGAGCAACTTTCTGAGTAAACCACAAAAAATATTAATATTGAGAACAAACATTTAATAAATGAGAAGAATAATTATTGCCTTAATAATAACCGTAGCCTATTTATTTTCTTATTCCCAGGATCAAACTGAAACACGACTTTCAAAAATCGATTACTCCAAACCCAAACAGTATGAAATTGGCGGAATTACCATTTCAGGCATAAAGTACCTTGACCAGAATGTATTAATACATTTATCGGGGTTACAAGTTGGCCAAACCATTACTGTTCCAGGTGATGAAATTACAAAAGCAATTAATAAATTATGGAAACATGGTTTATTTGGCGACGTTGAAATCAGTGCAACCAAAATAGTGGGTAATAAAATATTTCTTGATATTTATCTTAAAGAAAGGCCGCGACTTTCAAAATTCAATTTCACCGGGGTGTCAAAAGCTGAAGCCGACGACTTGCGCGATGAAATTAAACTGATACGGGGAAGCCAGGTAACCGATGATATTTTAAGCCTTACGAAAAACAAAATTAAACAGTATTATATTAAGAAGGGATTCTTTAATACTACGGTTAATATTTCGCAAGCTGAAGACACGTTAATGCCCAATACGGTTATTTTGACCATTGATGTTAACAAACAACATAAAATTAAGATAAATGAGATTTATTTTGATGGCAATCAGGTTTTTTCAGATGCAAAACTTCGGCATACTATGAAAAATACCAAAAGAAAAACCTGGTATAACATATTTAAAGCATCAAAATACGTTGAGAATTCCTTTGATGAAGATAAAGACAAAATCATAAAAAAATATAACGAAAAAGGGTACAGAGATGCTTCCATACTCGTAGATTCAATTTGGGTTAACGATGACAAGACCATTAACCTGTATATGAAAATTCATGAGGGTGATCAATACTTTTTCAGAAATATTGAATGGGTTGGAAACACTAAATATCCTTCAGAAATTCTTGCCCGTGGGTTGGGTATTTCAAAAGGTGACGTTTTTGACCAGTCGGTTCTTGACAAACGCTTATTTGGCGATGAAGATGCACTTTCCTCTCTGTATCTTGACCGCGGCTATTTGTTCTTTTCAGCAACCCCGGTTGAAGTCCAGGTAGAAAATGACTCAATTGACCTTGAAATAAGAATTTTTGAAGGTAAGCAGGCCAGGATTAACCGGGTTACAATTACAGGAAATACCCGAACCAACGATCATGTGATCAGGCGTGAAATCTATACTAAACCCGGCGAACTTTTCAGCCGTGCCGACATTATACGAACAAACAGGGAATTAGCCAACCTGGGATATTTCGATCCTGAAAAACTGGATGTGAAACCTACTCCAAATCCGGCTGACGGAACTGTGGATATAAATTATATAGTTTCTGAAAGAGCTTCAGACCAGATTGAACTCTCAGGAGGCTGGGGAGGTGGAATGGTTATTGGAACCCTGGGACTGACTTTTAGTAACTTCTCGTTAAAAAACATCACGCACCTCGACACCTACAGACCCTTACCAACAGGTGACGGGCAAAAATTATCCATTAGGGGACAAACCAATGGTAAATATTACCAATCATATAGCTTATCATTTACCGAACCCTGGTTAGGCGGGAAAAAACCCAACTCACTTACCTTTTCAGCCTATCATACCATTAGGTCAAGTCCTGACCAAACTTACTATCAAACAGGAAAATTTATACCATCAGGTCAATATATGAAAATTTCAGGTGTGTCTTTGGGATTAGGCCGCCGTTTAGCATGGCCCGATGACTATTTTACACTGTACAATGAAATGAGTTACCAGAGGTACAACCTGAATGATTATAGTACCTATTTTGTATTCTCAAACGGTATTTCAAACAATATTAGTTTTACCACTGTGTTAGGCAGGAATTCAGTTGATCAGCCCCTATATCCCAGAAGAGGCTCAAATGTTTCATTAAGCCTTGCAATAACCCCGCCTTACAGTGCATTTAAACCCAAAGATTTTTGGAAGCTAAACGACAGTGAAAAAAATACAATTATAGCAGAAAATCCAACAGATTATCAGTCAGTAATTAATACAAAAGAATTGGCCAATAAATATAATTGGATTGAATATCATAAATGGAAATTCAAATCGGACTGGTATATGCAAATTGTTGATAAACTTGTATTAAGGACCAATGTGGAATTTGGATATTTAGGAAATTACAGTAACAACCTGGGGGCCTCACCATTTGAATCTTTCCAGTTGGGAGGCGATGGAATGTCAGGATTTAACTATTATTTAGGAACGGATGTAATCCCTTTGCGTGGTTACGATAATGGAACAAATCTTAATAATGGCAAGGGGTCGTTAACTGCTTATCCACAAGCCAATGTTTATGATAAATATACTATGGAGCTCAGGTATCCTTTAACATTAAATCCATCAGCTACTATTTATGCCATGATTTTTGCTGAAGCAGGTAATTCCTGGAATAAAATCGATCAGTTTAATCCATTTTCCGTTTATCGGTCAGCAGGTGTTGGAATACGATTCTGGTTGCCTATGTTTGGTTTATTGGGTGTTGACTGGGGCTATGGATTCGATCCTGTTTATGGACAAAGTGGTTCAAACAAAAGCCAGTTTGCCTTTACTATCGGACAACAATTTTAATTGAAAGATTAAAAAATTTGATTTTGCACGAATTTTGTTCTGCCCAAATGGAAATTTTAAAACTATAAAATCATGAAAAAATTTGCAGTTCTAATTATAGTTGTAGCAACTTCGTATCTGGCATCAGCACAAAAATTTGCCTATGTTGATACCGATTATATTTTAAAAAGCATTCCAACCTACGAATCAGCACAGGAGCAAATAAAAATAATGTCGGATGACTGGCAGGCTGAAATTGAAGCAAAATATGCAGATATCGATAAGCTTTATAAAGAATTTCAGGCCGAAAAAGTTTTACTTACTGAAGATATGAAAAACCAGCGTGAGGAGGAAATCGTGCAGATGGAACGTCAGGTTAAGGACTTACAAAAAAAATATTTCGGCCCTGAGGGTGAATTATTCCGAAAACAAAAAGAACTTATCGATCCTATCCAAAATGATATCTTTAACGCGGTTAAAGAAATAGCTACTGATGGCAATTATAGCGTTATATTTGATGCTGCCGGCGGTGCTAATTTTTTGTACAGTGACCCAAAATATGATAAGAGCGATGAGGTTCTTGAAAAGCTTGGATTTAAGAATTAATTCATATATTTGCTGACTAACAAACCTAAAAAGTTATTGTAAATCGTAAATATTTAAAATAATTAAAATGAAAAAATTCATAACTATTGCTATAGTTGTTTTTGCAACTTTATTTGGAGGACAATCATTTGCCCAAAAACAATATAAATTCGGACATATTGATTCAAATAAGTTACTCTCAATTATGCCTGAGCGTGATAAAGCAAAGGCCGACCTTGACAAATACGCTAAACAGCTTGAGTCAACCTTAACTGATATGCAGAATGAGTTCAATAAAAAATATCAGGATTATCTGACACAGGCCGATTCATTATCTGATTTGATCCGTCAAACTAAAGAAGCTGAACTGCAGGAAATGCAACAACGCATTCAAACTTTCCAACAAACTGCACAACAAGACCTTAGTCAAAAAGAAAATGAATTAATGCAGCCTATAATTGCCAAAGCCCGTAAAGCTATTGATGAAGTTGCTGAAGAAGGCGGTTATCTGTATATTTTTGATATAGGCACTGGTGTTGTTCTTCATTACAGTGCTGATAGTGAGGACATTTTACCACTGGTTAAAGTAAAACTGGGGATACAATAAAAAACACTTATATATAAATTGAGACCATCAAGTTTTTTGATGGTCTTTATTTTTTAGGGTAATGAATAAAAACCCGATAGGAGTATTCGATTCAGGTGTTGGCGGATTGTCAGTGTGGAAAGAAGTAATCAAACTTCTTCCCAATGAAAATATAATCTATTTTGCCGACAGCAAAAACTGTCCTTATGGATCGAAAACATCAAAAGAGATAATTTCTTTATCAAAAAGGAACACTGAATTTTTGCTTGATCACCATTGCAAACTGATAATTGTAGCTTGTAATACTGCCACTGCCTCGGCCATTGAAACCCTGAGAAAGAATTACACCATTCCGTTTATAGGTATGGAACCCGCTGTTAAACCAGCTGCCTTAAGTACAAACACAGGTAAAATTGGGATACTGGCTACTAAAGGCACTTTTGAGGGAAAACTTTTTAAGGAAACCAGTAAAAAATATGCAAATCACGTTGATCAAATAATCCAAATCGGCGAAGGTTTGGTTGAATTAGTTGAAGG
>JBJKSB010000113.1:0-7143 GCA_046704385.1 Bacteroidales bacterium
GTTTTATTTATGCTGCAACTCCCTTGACTGTTGCTAACAAAACCATTGCAATATGGAAAATTGGACAGAGCAGCAGGGGGGAAGCCACCAGGGAAAGAGTTAAAAATTACGCTGAACGGATTGGTGCCAATGTTGAATATATCTTAGAAGAATTTGAGAAATTGGATAATATGCCCATTGAACAGTTTAAAAAAACAATTGGGTTACTCCATCTGATTTCACGCGAAATAAGTACAATGGCATACAATAATTTATTGCTTGCCCGCAAAAATGAAGAACAAGAACGAATTAACTTTGAATTAAACGAGGCAAAAATTAATGCAGAGCGGGCTAATAAATTGAAATCGGCCTTTTTGGCCAACATGAGCCACGAGATAAGGACTCCGTTAAATGGTATCTTAGGGTTTGCAGATATTCTGGTTACCTCAAAAAATAAATCGGAAGAACAAAGGAAAGCTTTTGCCGAAATTATTAAGAAAAGCTCTGATAGTTTGTTGCAAATTGTAAATGATATTTTGGATATTTCAAAACTGGAAAGTGGGTCATTAATTATTTCAAGAGCAGAATTTAATCTTAGAAATTTTCTGGAGGGATTGTATAAAATTTTTGTCAGAAAAGCTTCTGCTATGAATAAACAGGTAGAGTTTAATCTGTTGAATAAAGTTGGAGATATAAATGTTTATTCCGATGAAAACAGGTTACGTCAGATTTTATCAAACCTGCTCGATAATGCTTTTAAATTTACTGACGAGGGTAGTGTTGAATTCGGGATTTTAGAAAAGGAGCAAAATGAGGTGATTCTGTTTGTTAAAGATACCGGAATTGGTATTAACAAAAAGGACCTTGATATTATTTTTGACCGGTTTACTCAATTGGATATCAGTTCACAACGAGTTTACAGCGGAACCGGGTTGGGACTGTCCATAGTAAAAGAATTACTTATTTTATTGGGTGGAAATATTGCCGTTGAGTCAGAGGTTAATTCAGGTACTACTTTTTATATTAACCTGCCTATTCAAAAACATCACAAAGTTGGAGTTGTTGGTGAAGAGAAGTCAGTACTTACCATGAAGAAAGATTTAAAAATTTTAATTGTTGAAGATGATGAAAGCAATGCTTATTATCTTGAGGAGTTATTATCTGATTACACCTCAGATATAACCATCTGTATTACAGGTGGTGAAGCAATAGAAAAAGTTCGGTCGGGAAGCTTCGAACTTGTATTGATGGATATTCGGTTGCCTGATATGAGCGGTCTGTCAGCAGTTAAACAAATTCGTAAATTCAATAAAAATATACCTATAATTGCTCAAACTGCCAATGCCATGTCTACTGATAAAAATGCAGCTCTTAGTGCCGGTTGCAACGAATATATCGCAAAACCCATTAAAAGCGCTGATTTGTTGAAGAAAATTACGAGATTAGCACCCGGAAAATAATATTTTTCTATAGTCGATTTACACAATTCTAAAGTTTAAATGCGTTCAGGATTATCAAAAAGCTGGTTTGTATTACATTCAGTAATAATAAGCATTGCACTGCTTTCTGCCTCGTGCAGGAACAATGAAAAACTACCTTCGTTTGAAACCAAAGTTAATGAAACATATACCTATTTAGATAAGGTTTTAACTAAACGGGAAGCGAACTTACTTGAATATTTGAATGAGGTGAATAAACTTGCTAAAAGCATTACCAAAGACGAAATGATGGTAAATTTTTTTAAATTAAAAAACGAATATTACCAGTTGAGTAAAGGAGGCGCTATGCCTCAGGAAATAGTTCAAAAGATAGAAAAACTTAAAAGAACTATCCATAAACATTATTTGTTGAATTACATGAGTTTCAACGATTTGTTGTTTATTAATGCAAAAGGTGATATTTTTTACACCATCAGGAAAGATGCCGATTATCATAGGAATATTTTTGACAATGTTTTAAGTAAAACCCTGCTTTCAAAAAAATTGAAAGAAAATGCCGACGGATCATTTATCGATTTTCATTTTTATGAAATTTCAGGTGAACCTACAGCTTTTTTCATTGAACCTGTATATGAGCAAAAAGAAAATATGGGGTGGATTGTAATGCTGTTTTCAATCAACAAGATTGATAAAATGTTTAATTCTACTTATAATATGGGTCAAACCGGTGAAGTTATTCTGGTAAACAAAGACGATTATATGCTTACCAATTCCCGCTTTAAGCTTGAATCTACCATATTAAAGCAGCATCTGCCCGAAGAAAGCATTAGCAAAAAATTTAAAGAAAAACACGGACATAGCTTCGAAGTTGATTACAGAGGCAAAGAGGTATATTGTGTATTTGATGTTTTTAATTTTTTAAACAGCCAATGGCTAATTATCACCAAAATTGATAGACGGGAACTGGTTAACAGCTATTTTATGGAAAATGAGGATATGCTTTACCCATATCTTGAAACTTACTTTAAAAACCAGATAAGTCAGCCAGAAAAATCACCACAAATAACAGATAGTGTGATAAATGTGGAAATGGACGAATTCCAGAGAGCCGATTCGTCGCAAACCTTATTTACCCAGGGGATAGCTTCCTGCACAGCCATAAATATAGCTTACCCCGGTCATTTTGATTATTTATCGCATATAAGTTCGTATGATGTTATGTATAATGAAAGTAGAACCGATCTTATGCTTCAGGTTTTTAAACAAATCTCGTATTTTGAGATTACCGGTTCCCAAAAAGATAAAATACGGTTCCAGGTAGCCTCAACTAATCCAATTGCCTTCATGAATATTCTAAATGAAATTATATACCAGGGATTTTATTTAGATCAGGTTAAAATGATTTATAATCCGGATGCGGACTATGGTAATATGTATAGCAAGGTTTCGGATGGAAATTCAAGGGTTAACTGGTATTATAAGGATGAAAACCAGGAAGTTCATGTAACCGATTTTGATAAGGTGAAAAATGTAGAAAGTCTGTTGTTAAATATAGGGCAGAGTAAATAAATTTCATGGAGGAGTTTTTCTGCATGGATGCGGAAGAAAAATAATGATGATTTTTATAGTTGAGTATTTGAGACAAACAGTTGAGGTATTCTAAAGATTAAATTGGTTTATGTACTATAAATCATCTACGAAAAAGTCCGTGTTTTTCACTTTTAAACAGGTTTCCAACTTAATCTGTAAAAAGTTATTATAAAGAAAAATAGGAAACATTTTAAAGTTACAGTATTTTAGCTTTACGTATGGATAACGTAAATTTAAAAGAATTACTCAGGTATCTGGTATTCATCCCAATTTTAGTGCTTTCTGTTTGGAATCCGGCAATAGCCGGAGGAAATCAGGTAGTGGATAGTTTATTAATAGCGTTGGATCAAGCGAAAGATGGTTCAGACAAAGTTGACTTATTGTTGGAAATAAGTTTTGAATATCAGCAAATTAATTTAGAACTGGCTGTTAATTATGCTAATAAAGGTTTGGAGCTTGCTGAAAATATTAAATATAAAAAAGGCATTGCAAACGCCAGTTACAAATTGGGAAATGCCTTGATGTTAAACCGTGATTTTGCTAATGCAGAAAAGAATTTAACCCATGCTCAAAAAGCATATCAGCAATTAAATGACAGCCTGGGTTTAGCTAATTGCTATTTACTGACAGGAGGATTAGTTGTAAAGCAGGGTAATTTTGAAAAGGCTATTGATCTTTTTAATCAAAGTATCGCGATTGCGGCGAAAATAAATGCTAAGGATGTTATTGCCAAGTGTTATCGAAATTTAGGGGTTGTTGAAGCCTATCAAAGCAATTATGATACATCCATTGAGTTTTTTGAAAAAACAATGGCTCTTGAAGATGAATTAGATGATAAAGTTGGGGTTTCGACCTGTTTGACGAATATTGGAATTATATATAATTATAAAGGCAACCATATTAAATCGCTTGAATACCAGGAAAAAGCACTGGCTGTATCGGAGCAAATCGGTGATAAAAAAGCGATATCAGTCAGCCTGGTAAATTTAGGGGCTTCGTATGATGACCAAGGTATGTACGATAAAGCGCTGGATTGTTATGAGAAGGCTCTTGCACTAAAAACTGAGTTGGAGGATAAACCCGGGATTTCGATTTGCTATAATAATATGGGAGAAGTTCATCTTGACAGGGGCGATTATGCTAAAGCCATTGAATATTACGAAAAATCGCTGAAAATTGACCAGGAGTTGGAAGATAATCCTGGCATGGCTATTTGCCTGATGAATATCGGGCATGTACATTTTCTGAAAAGCGATTTTAATAAAGCACTTGACTATTATGAAAAGTCGCTTTCAATAGCGGAAAAAGCCGATGAGAAACGGATTTTGGCAAATGTTCTTAATTATATAGGTGAATTAAAATTGAACCAAAAAAAATTTTCTGATGCCTTGATTAGTTTAGAAAAATCACTCGATTATGCCAAACAGATTGGTGAACAGAGTGTGGAAGCACAGTCTGTATTTTTAATCGGGTCAGTCTATTTAAGGCAGGGTGATTTTAAAAATGCATCGGGCCATTTTAATGAAGCTTTGAATTTGCATCTGGAACTTGGAGAACAGGCCAAGGTAGGAGATGATTATGTGGAGATTGCCAGGGCAGATTTACTTACAAACAAAATGGATTCCGCTATACTGAACAGCAAAAAGGCTAATAGTATTGGGAAAGAAATTGGATCGAAAGAGCTGGTACAGAATTCTGCCGAGTTATTATCGAAAATTTATGCCCGACTTCATAATTATACAAAGGCTTATCAATATATGATTGAGTTTAAGGAAGTCCACGACAGCATCTATACCCTGGAAAGTACTAAACAGATAAACCTTGTAGAGCATCGGTTTGAACTGGAACGAAAACAAAATGAAATTGAACTTCAAAAATCTCAGCTCGAAAAACAGGAGATTTTGCTTAGCCGGCAAAAGCTTGAACAAAACACATTAATTGGAATATTGCTTGCATCGTTTACGATAATTATCGTGATCGTTATAAGTTATTTAAGAACCCAAAAGGATAAGATATTAATAACGCGTCAGAGGGATCAGATTGAGGAATCGATGGAAGAGCTTAACCAAACCAATGAAGAGCTGAAGGTGACGGTTGAAACAGTAAACAAACAGAAAGTTCAGATCGAGAAGAAAAATAAGGAAATTACCGATAGTATAAAATATGCTCAATATATTCAGAGGGCTATATTGCCCAAGAAGGAGGATATTGACCGCCTGCTTAAAAATTGTTTTGTATTGTACCTGCCAAAAGATATAGTTAGTGGCGATTTCTACTGGCTTACCGAAGTGGAAGATCACACAGTGGTAGCTGCTGTTGATTGCACCGGGCATGGTGTACCCGGAGCATTTATGAGTATGTTGGGCCTGTCGTATCTGAACGATATTGTTAATAAGGAATATATTACCCATACTGGTGTAATATTACGGCGGTTAAGGAAAGAGGTAATAAAAGCATTACAGCAAAAGGGGGAACTGGGCGAGCAACGCGATGGAATGGATATAAGTATCTGTTCTATTGATTACAAAGAAATGAAGCTGCAATTTTCAGGGGCACATAATCCGCTTTATATAATCAGGTCGCTAAACAAGCCGGTTATTAATGAAGCTAATTCTTTGATTATGGATAACTGGGTTTTGTACGAAATTAAAGGTGATGCCATGCCCATTGCACTTTATGAAAAAATGGAACGTTTTCAGAGCTTTGAAATTGATATCATGGAAGGGGATAGGATATACATGTTTTCCGACGGATATGCCGACCAGTTTGGAGGTTCTGAAGGTAAACGATTACGATCGAAGCCTTTTAAGGAAATTCTTTTAACAAATTGCACGCTGGCCATGGAGCAACAAAAAATCATTCTTGAAAGAAGTTTTGATCAATGGAAGCAAAATCATCAACAAATTGACGATGTTATGGTACTGGGATTTGAGATTAATTAGTTGATGTGCTCATTGGTTGATGTGCTCATTAATCCATTAGTCAATTAACTCATTGTCACATTATCACATTACCTGCCGATTACCAGTTTGTCTTGTTAAAGTCACCTATCTTCGCAATATTAGCTTATTTCTTGTAGTAATTTATTAAATTGCTCTAAATCAAGTGATTGTTCTCCGTCGAAAAGGGCGTGTTTCGGATTTGGATGAACCTCCACAATTAAGCCGTTTGCACCACATGCCAGGGCAGCTTTTACCATGGGAATAACCAGGGAACTTACCTGTTCCATGTGATGGGTCAACAATTATAGGAAGATGCGAAACCTGCCGGATATAAGCCACAGCATTTAAGTCGAGAGTATTCCGGGTTGCTTTTTCAAAGGTTTAAAATTATAAACAATGTGGCAAGCTAATTATACTTTAGAACAGGTTATACCAAGGTTTTAATTACTTTAGTAGCATTAAAATCATGAATTAAATTTTCATATTTCTTAATCTCTATCTATGAATATTCACCACACAGCCATATGGGTCAACAACCTGGAGTTAATGCGTCAGTTCTACCTGAAGTATTTTAGTTGCAGCTGCAACGCCAAATATGAAAATCCTGATACAGGATTATCCACTTATTTTATTCATTTTTCAGGTGAGGGCAGTCTTGAACTAATGCATAAACCGGATGTTGGTGACTCACAAATAAATGTTTTATTAGGTTATGCACACATTGCTATTGATATAGGTTCATCTGAACTGGTAGACCAACTAACTGAACAATTGGAACAGGATGGTTACCAGGTAATTGGCAAACCAAGAACCACCGGTGATGGCTATTACGAAAGTGTGGTTTCAGATCCGGAGGGAAACAGGATTGAACTGACCATCCCTAAAGAACCAGTTATTTCAAAGGCAAACAGGGAGGATGTTGAGGAAATTTTATACATGCAAAAATGCTGTTATTTGACTGAAGCCGAAATCATAAATAATTATAATATACCTCCTTTAATGCAGACTATCGAAGAAATTAACCAGGATTTTGATGATCAGGTTATTCTCAAATTGGTCTTCCAGAATAAAATTATATGTCTATCGGGAATCAGTAATAACATTCTTATAATTTATAGAAACTGAAGCTATTAGCAATCTTTCAAATATTTTCTCACCATAGTATCGTCGATTTACTTTGTAGCAAAATTCAT
>JBJKSB010000114.1:0-10329 GCA_046704385.1 Bacteroidales bacterium
TAGATGAATTTTGCTACAAAGTAAATCGACGATACTATGGTGAGAAAATATTTGAAAGATTGCTAATAGCTTCAGTTTCTATAAATTATAAGAATGTTATTACTGATTCCCGATAGACATATAATATTTATAATGCAATCCGAATCCATACTCTTTCTCCTCACATATAGAAGGAAATGAACCGCCTCCCTGTAAAAACAGGGCGTGTCGTGGAGTCAAACGCAATTCATATACTATGCCGTATCTCTCGAATGCCAGTCCGGCTACGTTGAGTTGTATGGAATGACGACTGAATAAAGTGTCATTGGTTTGGGCAGTAACCGTTATATCTATCAATACAATGACCACGAGAATCCAAAATTTCTGCCACCGTTTCATCCTTAGTTGTGTGTTGTTTTTCATGATTTTAGTTTTTAGGTTTTTATTAAAATAATTGTAGCGTTGTCCTATTGTCTAAATAGTTGATTTTGGACCGGAAAAAAACTTTTTGATCTACGCCTTTCAATTTTCCATATGTAATTGAAAATCAATATACATGTAGTTGCTGTTATAATATCAATAAGTACAGAAGTACCTTTGGGAGTTGCATTAGCAATGGTAAGGTTTAGTAAGCCTCCCATTTTGTAATTACCTGAAAATAAGTACACTAATAAATTAAGCCCATTATGAATTCCGGCAATAAACCAGATTGATCTCCATTTGAAATAAACAAACGAAAGTACAAGGGCAATGGTAAACCTCGACATAAATGCATCAATTTTAAAAGGAACCAGGATATGATGAACAGCTGCAAAAACCAATGATACCAATACAATAATAGGAATCATTAAATTGGGGTAATCGTTAAATTGCTCAATTGGGTAGGTTCTAAAAACAAGCTCTTCTTTTAATGAATTTAATGTTAACAAAAAGAGAAAGTTAAATAGCATATAAGCAGCCATGGTAAATATGCTGACATTTTCTGGTATGCATACTTTAATACTGATATCACCTCCTGAAATATGAATTAATAAATATTCAAGAGCTTGCCACATAATGCCGATTACTGTCCCAATTAACAGAGGTTTAAAAACCTTTCCTTTAAATCCCAAAGTTTTAAATGAACCTTTATGTATAAAATGCATGGCACTCCAAATAAGGAAAAACTGAAATGCAGCAAATATTACAACCACTGATATAGTTTTAACAGTAGGTTGAAATGATGTACCTCCAAAATCGGCTGGACTTAATCCTAACAGCCTGGCAACAGGGAAACCGACCAAAACGCTCAAAAATGAGGCAATAAGAATTATACAAATAATAATAATTCTTAATACTGGCGAAAGATGATAATTTTGATGTGTCTGCATTATTTCCATTTTTTAACTATTGTTTTTATTAAAATTTGTCAGTGTAAAGTTCACTTGATTTGTGATGCAGGGCTAATAAGCTATGCGTCTGTTTGTATAATATTTGGATTAATAATTATAATTATGATGCATACTTGTAAATTATGATGCATGTATTGTTTATAGCTTACCATTTTATAAGATTTACAGGTTCGTTACTTACCAAGATCAGCAAGATGATCCAAACGGAAAACACAATGACTCCAAAGGTTTGGCGAAGCACTAATTTAAGTCCGAACCAAATCCCCGTCAAAAGATTTCTGATGATTATAGATGTCAGATTTTTCATCATTTTTAGTTCTTTAAATTGTTAATCTAAATTAGTATCATACAACTTACAGTGCACTTTTTATGGTACTGCCCGACCATATTTGTAGCAGGATGAATAGCCGCTGTGGTGAATGGTGCTTGTTTGTGGTAAACGGTCATGATAACTTTGTATTAAGGGTTATTTTATTTGTCAGCAATGGGTTGAATTCATTCCATAAACTGTGGTTGATCATACCAAAATCCTTTAAGGCCTCTTTTAGTCTTTGGCCTATTACACTTCCTCTGTGATCAGATAAGGATTTGTAATGAACAATAATCAGCATATAATCTGATTTGAAATATACCTGGCTGAAAAGACTGATTTTAAAATCAGTTTCATGCTCTAACTCAGCTATTAAATTCTTTAGCTCAACCTCCAGTTGCGCTTTTAAATGTTCATTAGCTCTTATTTCTATTATTTCTATCCAATTCATCTTTTTATTATTTAGTATATTAGATTACCAAAGTTGTACCAAAACTTGTAACGTATTGATAAACAAGATATAACATAAACACCGGGTTTTATAAATTGCCGTATGTGGCAAATAAATTTGTCATATATGGCAATTAGCCCTAATTTTATCTTATATGGTGATTTAGAACTATTTAAAATTTCAAACCTTTTATATAATGGCCGAAAAACCAGCCTACGAGGAATTAGAAAAAGAGCTTAGCAGATTGGAATCAGCACTTGAGAATTTTATTGAGGCAAAAAAGCAGTTAGAAAAAGACCGTTATTATCTTGATCAGGCACAGGAGATTGGGGGCATAGGTACCTGGGAAGTTGATTTAAAAACCAATCATTTGCACTGGACTCCTCAAATGTACAGGATGCTGGGAGTTCCTATGGAAAAGGGAATAAAACTTGAAAAAGTACTTGATGATTTAATGAACCATGAAGATCAGCATTTGGTTAATGATGCCTGGGCAGGGGCTCTTAAAGGTAAGCCTTATGATATTGAGCACCGGGCGGTGATTAATGGTGAATTAAGATGGTTCCGGGAAAAATCGAAACTGATATATGATGACAAAGGGAATATGCTTAGCGCTATTGGAATTACTCAGGATATTACTTTTAGAAAGGATGTGGAGAAGAAATTAAAAGAAGCAAAAATTAAGGAGGATGACAACCGTTACTTACAGCAAGAGTTGCACAGACTTACAGGTGATATAATCATTGGATCAAGTTTTGGATTAAAGGAAGTGATGAATAAAGCCCAGATTGCATCAAAGGTTGACAGCCCAGTTCTGCTTTTGGGTGAAACCGGGGTTGGCAAAGATGTAATTGCCAACGCCATTCATTTTGCCTCTGAGCGCAAAGATGGACCTTTTGTGAAAGTCAACTGTGGAGCTATTCCTGAATCGTTAATTGACAGTGAATTATTTGGTCATGAAAAAGGTGCTTTTACTGGTGCAATCAGTCAAAAAAGAGGATGCTTTGAACGGGCTATGAACGGTACTCTTTTTCTTGATGAAATAGGCGAATTGCCATTAGATGCGCAGGTCCGTTTTCTGAGGGTTCTTCAGGATAAGGTTATTGAACGGGTAGGGGGTTCAAAAAGCATTAAACTTGATATCAGGATTATTGCTGCCACAAATCGCGATCTACAGGAAATGGTAGAAAAATGTGAATTCAGGGAAGATTTATGGTTCCGACTAAATGTATTCCCTATTCATATTCTGCCATTAAGAGAACGGAAAATCGATATTTCGGCCTTGTTACAATATTTAATAGAGAAAAAAGCCGGGGAGTTAAAATTGTTAAAAATTCCTGAAATTGTTGCCGGGGCAATTGAACCCCTTTTGGAATATCACTGGCCGGGAAATGTCAGAGAGTTGCAAAATGTGGTGGAACGTGAGTTGATCCTTAATCCTAACGGACCTTTAGCCTTCGAGAATTTTTTGATAAACAAGCCTGCAAATGCTAAGAATACTGTAGATCATGATACTTTTCAATCAAAAAAACTGGATGAGGTAGTTGCTCATCATATTCAAAAAATGCTTGCCTTAACCGACGGTAAAATTCATGGTGAGGGTGGTGCTGCCGATTTACTTGGTGTTAATGCCAGCACCCTCCGTAACCGAATGAAAAAACTGGGGATTAAATACAAAAAGAGCGATTTGTATTAATATAAATTAGTTAGAACAATCAGGTGGGTTATTGATCCCACCTGATTTATTTATAATTATCCTTCCTCACCAAATATCTTAAATCTTTTAAATAGTAACGGAGTGATGAAAAAATCGGCCAATAGGGCGGATAGCATTCCTGAAACAGCCAATATTCCAAGAAAGAAGTAAAATTTAACTTCGGAGGTCATATAGGTCAAAAAGTTGGCACTTAAAACCAGGGTAGTAAAAACCAGTGCAACTCCGACCGACCGTACTGACTTAAGTATGCTTTCTTTGTAATTACGGGTGCGTATAAATTCCAGTTTACTATGGTTGATGAAGTGAATGGTATCATCAACAGCCAAACCCAGTATCATAGGCATAATCAGAACTGTTGATGAATCCAGCGGAATATCGAAAAATCCCATAATACCACCAATTACCAGTGCGGGAGTAATATTTGGAATAAGTGCTATTAATCCTGTTTTAACTTTACCAAAAACCAGCATCATTAAAATAGCTATTACCAGCATGGCAATTCCAAAGGATACAATCTGCCCTTTGGTGATGTAACCGATCATTTTAATGAACTGTGGAATTGAGCCAACCACGTCAATTCTCGCTTCCGGAAAAAGTTCAGCGGCAGTATATGCTACTTCGTTAAAATCTTTAGTCATGTCTTTAACGCGCATGTCGTTTAAATGAACGGATAAACGAAGGAATTTATAATCGTAGTCTACCCAATATTCACTTTCGGTACCACCGGCATTTTCATACAATAACAACAACTGGGCAATTAATTCACGGTTTTCGGGTATTTTATAATATGCGGGGTCGTTGTTGTGCAGTACCTGGTTCATATCTTTCACTACGTCAAGTATGGAGTTGGTACTTTTTGTCAGGTTTGATTCTTTAGCCTTGTTTTCAAGTATTTCAAGTTTATGCAATACTTCCGGATCTTTTGCCATGCCTTCTTTCGGGAGATCTATCATAACTTCGTAGGAGTAAAGTGATCCTAATTCAGTTTCAGCGAGTTCAAACAAGTCTTTTACGTAGGGCACTTTGGTTCCTATCGATTTTTTAGGATTGGTATCGACTACAACTTTTGTTGTTCCCCAAATACAGATACCCATCAAAAATAGAAAGGTTATTACAATTTTTTTGGGATGATTCAGAATCCATTCACCCAAACGATACAAATTATCTTCAAAGCGCGATGTTTTATTTTTCTGAAATTCAGGATGTTGCTTTTTATTCTTGCCAAAGCTTAATAAAACAGGTGTCAGAACCATTACAACTATAAAAGTAGCAGCAACAATACCGGCTGTTGACAAGCCCATAAAACGAACCGTTTTAACAGGTATAAATAACGCACTTAACAGTGCTGTAATGGTGGTTAATGCGGTAAATAATACGGACCAACCCACTTCGCCAAAGGTGTAAATGATAGCCTGTTTTCGATTACCATATTTTTGAAAATACCGTTTAAAAAAGCTAAACAAGTGAATGGAGTAGGCAATGGAAACAGCAAAACCAATTAAAAACGGAAAACTGAGTACCATATTATCAACTTCTGTTCCTATAAAACCAATAACACCATAAACCATTAAGATGGAACTTACGGCAGAAATTATAGGAATAATTACACCGCGGAATGAACGGAGGGCAACTGCCAAAATAACGATGGCAAATAAAATAGCCAGACCCATTACACGAGAACTTTCAACAGCAAAATACTCACGTTTTTCATAATTAATTACAGGCATTCCCACGGCTTTTGGATTAAGATTGCGGTATTTTTCCTTATTTATAATTTTAAGCACCGATTCTCCAGCTAAAACATCAGGACTTGTTTTATATTCTTTTTGCCAGTCCTTAGGAAATGGAGTGAATTTTATGGTCATTAATGTCTGAGTGCTATCACTTGAAATTAGTCGCTTTCTGAGACTTTCTTTACTAAAAGCACGTTCTATTATCGCATTAAGTGATGCTGAATCGGTTGGAATAACATCAGGAACAATTTGTTCAATCACCATTCCATATTCATCACCCATGGTGAATTCAATGTCGTTTAAGGAAATTACTTTTTCTACAAAAACCACACTGTCAGCAAGTTCATCATGTAGTTCCCGCAATAGGTTTAGTGATTCTTGCGAGAATAAACTATCGTTTTCAAGAAGAACCACAACATACTGATCGTTACCAAATATTTCTTCAAAATGTTTGGTTTGGATGTTAATAGAGTCACTTTCGAGAAATGAATTCTCGTTTGAGGTGTCAATTTGTACCAGGGCTGAGCCATACAGACAGGCTACAATACTGGCTACAAATAAGCTTAGATACAGCCATCGGAATTTTAAAATATGACTGGCTATTTTTTCAAAAGCTGTGTTGATTTTTTCGATATTAATTAACATGATTGAAAGTTTTAAGAATTAAAAATTGAATTTTGCTTTTACCCAAACCTGGGTGTTATTATTATATCTTCCAAATGTTCCGGAATTACCATAAAGCCAGTCGTAACCGGCCATAATATGTATGTTGTCAGACAAGGCATAATCTGCACTGGTTCGGTTAAACATGTCGCCTTCGTTTAAACCGAAATAGCCAAAGCAAGAAAGAGCAAGGGTACTGCGTAGTAATTTTTTGCTGATACCCAACGTTGAAATTAAAGTATGTTCACTTTGAAGTATTTCTTTTTGATAGTTAAAAATTTTTTCATCCGAAAATTGTCCGGTCACCGTCCACTCGTTGCCAGGATACCAATCAATTCCCACCAAATAATTTAGGCTGTTATTTTCTTGTATTCCTGCAGTATATAGGTCTGATCGTGGAGTAAAATTTTTATTGATATTAAATGCACATTCTCCACGAACAATAAAGGCATTTAACGATTTAGAAATCCCAAGCCCTGCAAAACCATAACGATGATACTCAGGTGTTGCATGAAATTCGGAGGTGCTATCGTTAAAATAATAATTGTAAACCGGCATTTTGTTCCATGTTCTGAGGACAGAGAAATCAATATCGATTCCTGAAAAATAAGCCGATAACTTACCGCCAAATTCCATATTTTTTAATGTGAAGGCTGGTGTTAAATCTTCATCAAGTATGATTCCATTTTCAGACATATTTACTCCCCATGGATTATCAACTCCCGGAAGAATATAACCTTCAAACAACGGTACACAAATTAGATCCAGATCCCAGTTATTGCTGAATTTATTAATAACTATACCATTTACAGGCATTCTGATATCATCATAATCCCGGGCAAGGAATTCAGTCAGGTCCATCGGGGAAATTACATCGGTAATTTTTAAACCATCGGCTTTACCCCATATAATGATTTGGCGCCCGGCTTTAAAACCCCATGTCTCTCCGGTATATTCCATATAGGCTTCCCGAAACTGAACTTTGCTTAGTTCCGGCAAAACGCTGTTGTAAACGGCGTTTACCGATGCAAAAAAGTAAGAGTTGCCTTGTAGCTTGAACATTTCACCCCTGAGCCTCGAACGTGAGGCCAAAAAATCATGGGGTGATGCAGTTCTCACAGCGTGATATGTGTCCACAAATCCTTTTACCTGGACTCCGTCATCTTCCTGGCAGAAAATTAAGCTGCTTAAGCATACATATAGAGATATTAAAATTAGGCGTTTCATAACTTGACTTTTTATTGATAACTTATTTTTTGTCAGAAAACTTGGTTGCTTGCAAGTACTATTTGATATATCCTTTTTCAAGAGTATTAACCGTAAACAGGTTATCATCAAGGGTAATGTTAAACGCTACGGAATTAAAGTGCATAATAGTTTTATGATCTACCTGGTGATTGGTCATGGTCATACTCCCGGCGGTCCAAAAGCCATCAACTTTTTTAATGTCATTTACCTCCAGTGTTTTCAGCAGTGCTTTTTGTTTATCATAAAAATCGACTTTTATTACCATGTAATTTACTTTGCAAATCCAGGCTACTTTTTTTGAATAGACTTCATTGGCATTTTTAGGAATACTTTCAATTACCCAACAGTCTTTACCGTTCAAGGTTACTTCCTTTATAACTTTATGATAATCAGCTTCAATGTTGCGGTTTCCCATATCATCGTAAGTAAAATCTGATCCCATAAAGTTTTCTTTTTTAGCAGAGCTACCACTGATTCTCCGGGTTTTTTTCAATGCGGGCAGATACAGCCAGCGATCGTCAGTCTTTGTATCGTCACTGTAATCCCAGGTTAAAAATCCAGTACCGTTAACATCGGCAGGTTCCTGAAAGTACATAATGGTTTTTTTATCTTTTCCATAGTCTTTTGAATAAGAGAGCATAGTTCGCACCCTTTTGCTACCGCGTTTGTTAATCAATTCCATCTGTATTACTGATTTTCGCGAATCGCCATCGGGTTGCTGGTCAACTTTTACCATAATATCCTGAGCTGTTTGCTGACCGTTTACGGTGCTAGCACAAAATGCTACTGCCATCACCAAAAATGTGTGTGTTAAAATTAAATTTCTCATGGTTTGTCCTCCTTTAATAAAATTCAGGTTTTGTTTTTTCATGATATTTGATTTGAATTTTTCTAATTAATAATTATGCCAATGCTTTTAAGAGGTTGAATATTAAGATTATATGCGTTTTTAAAATTTTGATTGTTATCGTATTTGGTAAGCAAAATTGCCATATATGGCAATCTTACTTTATTCAACAATATCCACCTGCAGGTACTTGAAACAGAAGCAGATTTGTTTGTATTCTGAAATACTATAGTTGATAATTGATTCATTTTTTCCATTTCCATTTATTCGTTCTGGTTTTAAAAATTCACCAATCGAAAATACAGAGTAATAGGGGGCCAATCTTATTTATTGTAGTGTGCAGGGATATACTGTAGCCAATTGAAGCTAATTTGGGGTGAATGGTTATTTTTTGAAGTAATTGGTGTGTTTAACGCTTCAAAAACAATTCTTTTAATTCTTTTTCATTCGAACGTGAAACCGGGATTTTTACGTCAAGAACCGGGTGTTTCAATGTCGCTTTGTTATCGGATTTGGAGTAGGTAAATTCAGCTTTTGAATTAACCAGGTATGATCGGTGACACCTGATAATTAAATTTGCCGGTAATTGGTTTTCAACCATTGAAAGCGTGGCTCTTAATACTTTCTTATTAAGTTTATTTTTGTCTACCCAGGCTATCAGGCTATAATTATCCTGGGCCTCAGCGTATATTAAATCATTGGCATCAAGCTCAATAAACTCGCTGGTTTCAGATTCAATTTTAACCATTTGTTTTTTACCACGATTGTAGGTACGATCAATTAATTCATTAAAAGCCGAAAATTGTTTTAAATCTTCCCAAAATGCATCGTATTGAACAAATGCAAACTTCATCATTTTGTTTTGAAGCATTTTTTCTAAATACTCAATTGCCTTATCAGGTTTGTTTAAAAGTTTGTTAAGTACCGCCTGGTTATAATTAAAGCTTAAATCCGATTCAGCCAAATCTTCAATCTGTGCCTTGTATTTAAGGAGATTATTCTCGTCTTTTAAATGATAATATGTGACCAGGTAAGCGCTTAAAATCATATTATAATAAACACTGGCCTTTTTTGCGATGGCTAAATGTTTTAATGCCCTGTTGAATTGCTTAAGTTGTATGCTACACCAGGCTAACCTGATTTCAATATCATTAGGGTCGTCCTTAGCGGATAATAATGAATAGGTATTGTATGAATCAATATACTGATCATTTAAATAATAACTTATGGCAAGACGCAGAATAATTGGCGTAGAATAAGGGTCAAGTTCATGAGCAAGTTTCAGTTCAATAAGTGATTTCGACAGTTCACCTTTAAAAATATAGAGCATTCCGTTAAACATTCTAATTTCGGAATGAACCGGATTAATTTTAAGGGCTTTGTTTATGTTGTATTCAAATTGTGAAATTTCCATATTGTCGAGCCAGTATGATGCCAGAGCATTCGATAAATATCCTTCATGAAGATTGGGATCAGCCTGGATAGCCATTTCGGCATAATTTACAGCTTTTTCAAGAGCTTCAGCCGGATTCATGGAGCCATTAAAGGCTTTATTGGTAAAGGATATGCTTAATCCGGCATAGGCCAGGGAATAACCCGGAACTATTTCAAGTGCCTTATGGAAAAAGACTATGGCATCGTTCGACGATTCGGGTCTGAAGTCTAGCGAACAGTGCTTACCTTTTAAATAATAGGAATAAGCTGATGGATCAATATAGTATTCATTTACTTCACCTTCCGCTTTATGAGTGTCGTTAATTTCAAAGTAATCAAGTATTTCACTGCCTATTTTTTGCTCGGAAAGGTAAAGAGAATCAAACTCGGCATCAATGGTATTCGATATCAGGTTGTAACCACTCAGTGAATCGATAAGCTGGTAGGAAATACGGTACATTTCACCTCTTTTACGGATACTGCCGTCAATAATAAAACTAACATTAAGTTTTCGACTTATTTCCAGAATGGGGGTCTGGGTATTTTTAAATACAAA